>JAYWBP010000038.1:0-115314 GCA_043781375.1 Novosphingobium sp. | reverse complement strand
TCTCCGCCCGCCCGCGCGTCCCGCTTCGGGGGTGATCTCAAGGGTGACCTGCTCGGTCGCGATCAGGGCGCAGTACTGCTCGACCAGATTGGCCCGGGTTTCGGCCAGGATGCGGACGAAGTCTTCCTCGGTCAGGGCTTTCAGCTCGACCCGGATCGGCAGTCGGCCCTGCAATTCGGGCAGCATGTCTGAAGGCTTGGCGATATGGAACGCGCCGCTGGCAATGAACAGCACGTGGTCGGTCTTCATCGGGCCGTACTTGGTCGCCACCGTCGTGCCTTCGATCAGAGGTAGCAGATCGCGCTGCACCCCCTCGCGGCTGACCGAGCCACCGCGCACGTCCGACACCGCGATCTTGTCGATCTCGTCGATGAACACGATCCCGTTGGTCTCGGCATTGGCCAGCGCGACCCGGGCGACATCGTCCTGGTCCATCCGCTTTTCGGCTTCCTCGTCAACCAGCCGGTCCCACGCATCGGGCACCTTCAATTTGCGCCGCTTGAGGTTCTGCTTGCCGAAGGCCTTGCCCATCATGTCCGACAGGTTGATCATCCCGATTCCGCCGCCCATGCCGGGGATCTCCATCGCCCCGGCCTGGCTTTCCTCAACCTCGATTTCCACCTCGACCTCATTCATCGCATTCTCGACGATGCGCTGGCGGAAGCTTTCGCGGGTCGCCTCCGAGGCATTCTCGCCGACCAGCGCCTTCAGCAATCGGTCCATCGCCGCCTTGGACGCGGCGTCGCGCACCGCCTCGCGGCGGCGGTCCTTTTCCAGGCGAATGGCTTCCTCGACCAGGTCGCGGGCGATCTGCTCAACGTCACGCCCGACATAGCCCACCTCGGTGAACTTGGTCGCCTCGACCTTGACGAACGGCGCTTCGGCCAGCTTGGCCAAACGCCGACTGATCTCGGTCTTGCCGCAGCCCGTCGGCCCGATCATCAGGATGTTCTTGGGCGTGACCTCATCGCGCAGTTCGGGCGAGAGCTTTTGCCGACGCCAGCGATTGCGCAACGCAACTGCCACCGCACGCTTGGCGTCTGCCTGGCCGATGATATGCTCGTCGAGCGCGGCGACGATGGCCTTGGGAGTGAGGTTGTCTTGCATTTCAAATCTCCCCCCTCCCGCTTGCGGGAGGGGCCGGGGGTGGGAATGAAATTCGGGCGGGGCTGTGGTTTAGGACAGGCCCACCCCGTTCCCCTCCCGTAATCGGGAGAGGGCCAGGTTAGCTGCCGATGGTCTCCACGGTCACCCGATCGTTGGTGAACACGCAGACCTCCGCCGCCACCGCCATTGCCTTGCGCGCGATGACTTCGGGATCGCTCTCGTAGTCGACCAGCGCGCGGGCGGCGGCCAGGGCATAATTGCCGCCCGAACCGATCGCGGCAATCCCACCTTCGGGCTCAAGCACGTCGCCGTTGCCGGTAAGGATAAGCATCGTCTCGGCATCGGCGACGATCATCAGGGCTTCGAGGTTGCGCAGGTACTTGTCGGTGCGCCAGTCCTTGGCCAGCTCCACCGCCGCGCGCATCAACTGGCCGCGGTGTTGCTCCAGCTTGCGCTCGAGCCGCTCAAAAAGCGTGAAGGCATCGGCAGTCGCTCCGGCAAAGCCGACGATAACCTTGCCCGCCTCAGCCCCGCCCTCGCCGATCCGGCGGACTTTTCGGGCGTTGGGCTTCATCACGGTGTTGCCCATCGAGACTTGGCCATCGCCAGCGATGACAGTCTTGCCGCCGCGCTTGACGCCGATGATGGTGGTGCCGTGCCACTGGATCAGGCCGTGGCTGGCCGCGCTTTCGTTCATGCGGCGGATATATGCCGCGCGCGACGGAGTTCAAGCAGCGTTCTTTTCCAGCCTGACGGCTGGCACGGTACCGAACCCCTCCTCTTAACTCCCGTTCGGACCGCTGCCCTTGGGCGCGCCGCCAGGCCCGCCGCCGCCGCCGGGTGCGCCAACGGTACCAATGTTGCCGAACAGATCCTCAAGCAGCCCGCGATCGCGGCCCAGGGTCGGAGTCTTGTGGCTGTCCGGATCGAGCCGCACGACCTTGTCCGCACCAGCGCGATCGATCGACGCGACATTGCCGGCGGCATTGAAGCGAATCCGCACAACCGTCTGATTGTCGGTCTGCGGGCGGGTGAACGCCGCTTGCTTCGTATTGACTGCGACGTAATACCAGGCCGGTTTGCCATACTGGGCAACAAAAGTTGGACGGCCCAGGGTGCGTTCGACCGAGAGCTGGTTGTCGACCCCGACCTGGACCGAATCAAGCAGCGCCGCATCGGCCAGATAGCCGCGGTGATCGCGGATAGAGGTGCAGCCGCCTGCCAGCGCCACCAGTGCTCCTGCACTTGCCAGGCCCAGAACCATCCGCGCGATCGAGTGCATGCCTTGCCTTCCAAAATCGTTTCAGAGCAAACGTCGCCAAAGCATTGCCAAAAGCATTGCGGTCCGAGCGCCGGTTCCTGTATCTGCGCGAGCCTTAAGGCCCCTTGCCACACATCGCAATGGCGCTTGGCACCGGCAGCTTGAATTGCCGGTGAACGAAAGGACGCAACAACCCGTGTCGCTGCTCTCCCGCCTCCTGCGCCTGCGAGGATCCGATCGCGAGGCCCTGCACCCATTGTGGCACCGCATCGTCGCCATTGCGCGCGAGCCGCAATGGTACGCGCAGTGCGGTGTCGAAGATACGTTGGCCGGACGCTTCGACGCGATCACGCTGGTGCTTAGCCTGGTCCTTCTGCGGATCGAGCGGGTGCCCGCATTGATCCCTTCGGCGGCGCTGCTGACCGAGCTGTTCGTCTCCGATATGGACGGGCAACTGCGCGAAAGCGGGGTCGGTGACCTGGTGGTGGGCAAACGCATCGGCCGCCAGATGAGCGTGCTGGGCGGGCGCCTGGGAGCCTATCGCGATGGCCTTGCCGCGCAGGACGATAGCATTTTGTGCCAGGCGCTGGAACGCAATGTCAGCATGAACGAAGGCGCCGATCTTGCGGCTCTCGTGCAAGCGGCGCGCCAGCTTGCCGGGCAGCTCAAGAGCCTGTCCGACGAGGCGCTGTTGGCTGGAGAGATTCCCCGGTGAGCGCCCTCCCAACGCCCGAATTCAGTCGCCGTGCCGACACGCGCCAGATCGACGAAGCACCAGTTCGGCTGGTGGCGAACGCGGTGGAACGCGCGGCGCTGGCCAAGCGCTTCGATCTGGTCCGGATCAACCGGTTGGAGGCTGAGCTGGCCTTGGCCAAGGACGGCGCGGCAATCATGGGCACCGGGCGGCTGCACGCCGACATTGTCCAGAGCTGCGCGATCTCGGCCGAGGATTTGCCAGTCAGTATCGACGAGGCTCTCGTCTTGCGCTTTGTTCCCGCCGCCGCCCCGCCCCGGCCCGATGAGGAAATCGAACTGGAGGCCGACTCGCTCGACGAGATCGAATTCACCGGCACCGGGTTCGATCTGGGCGAAGCCGTCGCGCAGAGCCTATTCCTGGCGATCGATCCATTCGCCGAAGGGCCTGAGGCTAACCGGGTACGGAAAGAGGCTGGACTGCTGAGCGAGGAAGCGGCTGGGCCGTTTGCTGGGCTGGCCGCGCTGAAGAAGAAATAGACGCACCGGTCATCCCGGCACACGCCGGGGCTGCAAGTCGGATCAGCCCGAGATGCAATGAAGAAGCCAGCGGCCCCGAGGCGAGCGGGATGACGGAAAATTTCAGAACGGGATATCGTCGTCCAGGTCATCGGCGAAGCCACCGCCGCCCACACCACCGCTCGGGCCGCCGCCGCCCTGGTTCCAGCCGCCACCACCCGAGCCGGCGCCCGAGCCACCACCCGAAGTGCGTGCGCCGCCGCCAGCGCTACCGCCCTCATTCCAGCCACCGCCCGAACGAGCACCAGCGCCACCGCCGCTGCCCTGAGGGCCATCGAGCATGGTCAGCGTGGCCCCGGGGCCCTGCAGCACAACTTCAGTGCTGTATTTGTCGTTACCCTGCTGGTCCTGCCACTTGCGGGTGCGCAGCTGGCCTTCGATATAAACCTTGCTGCCCTTCTTGAGGAATCGCTCGGCGATCCCGGCCAGCCCTTCGGAAAAGATCGCCACCGAGTGCCACTCGGTCCGTTCCTGCTTTTCGCCGGTGTTTTTGTCCTTCCAGCTTTCGGAGGTGGCAATCCGCAGGTTGCAGACCTTGCCGCCGTTCTGGAAGCTCTTGACCTCGGGATCGGCGCCCAGATTGCCGATCAGGATGACCTTGTTGACGCTGCCTGCCATGAAAACTCGTGCCTCTCTTACAACCCCAGCGCCACTGCGCTCCAATAGGTGATTCCCGCAAACAGATAGGCCAGCACGAACAGGTAGAGCAACATGAACCCCGGCCATTTCCACCCGTTTGTTTCACGCCGGGTAACGGCGATGGTCGACATGCATTGCGGGGCGAAGACGAACCACGCCAGGAACGCCAGCGCAGTCGGCAAGGTCCAGTGCGCCTTGAGCTGATCGCCCAGCTTGATCGCGGCTTGGGCATCATTGCTGGCCGAGACTGCATAGGTCGTCGCCAGCGATGCTACCGCCACCTCGCGCGCAGCCATTGCCGGGATCAGCGACAGGGCGATGTCGCGGTTGAAGCCGATCGGCTTGACCACCACCGCCAGGCCGTTGGCCAGCTTGCCCGCGATCGAAGCGTCGACCTGGTTCTGCCCGGGTTCGGCGCGAGGGAAGTTGAGCAGCAGCCACAGCACTACGGTGACGATAAAGATGATCGTCCCGGCCCGGCGGAGGAAGATCCAGGCGCGCTGAAACAGGCCGATGGCAAGGTCGCGAGCGCGCGGCATCTGGTACTTGGGCAACTCCATGATGAAGCCTGAGGCCGCGCCTTTGGTGATCGAGCGGCGCAGTACCAAGGCCACAACCATCGCCCCGATGATCCCGAAGACATAGAGGCTGAACAGCACCAGCCCCTGCAGCCCGATCCCCGCCCCGACCGTGCGGTTGGGAATGAACGCGGCGATGATTACCGCATAGACCGGGAGCCGGGCCGAACAGGTCATCAGCGGCGCGATCAGGATCGTGGTCAGGCGGTCCTTGGGATCGGCGATGCCGCGCGTCGCCATGATTCCGGGAATGGCGCAGGCAAAGCTCGACAGCAGCGGGATGAAGCTGCGCCCCGACAGGCCGACGGCAGCCATCATCCGGTCCATCAGGAAGGCCGCACGGGCCATATAGCCCGAGGCTTCCATGGCCAGGATGAAGAAGAACAGGATCATGATCTGCGGCAGAAAAACTACCACCGAGCCAACGCCCGACAGAATGCCCTCGGTCAGCAGGTCGCGCGGCAGCCCCGAAGGGAGGAATGCCTTGGCCTGGACCGAGACCCAGTCGACCCCGGCCTGCAAAACGTCGGCAAATGGCCGCGCTCCCGCGAACACCGCCTGAAACACCACGAATAACAAGGCGAACAGGATCAACGGCCCCAACCAGGGATGGAGCAAGACCCGGTCGAGCCGGGCGTGCATCCGGTGCTGGCGGGTCTCGGACAGAATCGCGGCTCCGGCGATGGCATGGGCACTGAGCCGCAGCTCGGCCAGATCGACGTGGGGATGGGCCGGTTCGGCGCGGCGGGTTTCGGCCACGGCAATCGCTTCGGCCAGTTCCCCCAGACCGCGCTTGCGCACCGCCACCGTCGCGACCACCGGGACGCCCAGCGCGCTTTGCAACGCGGCCGGATCGATCGTCAGCCCGTCGCGCTCGGCCAGATCGACCATATTGAGCGCGACCACGGTAGGTCGGCCGAGGTTGATGATCTCCTGGGCGAAGACCAGATGCTGTTCCAGGTTCGACGCGTCGAGCACCAGAATCAGCACGTCGGGCCGGGCTTCGCCGGGAAACTCGCCGAGGATGACCTTGCGCGTCACCGCCTCGTCCGGGCTGGTCGGATGCAAGCTGTAGCTGCCCGGCAGGTCGGTCAGCTCAATCGGCTCGCCCGAGGGCAGCACCAGCCGACCGCCCTTGCGCTCAACCGTTACCCCGGGATAGTTGGCGATCTTCTGGCGCGCGCCGGTCAGCGCGTTGAACAGCGCACTTTTGCCAGCATTGGGATTGCCGACCAACGCCGCACTGCGCAATGTGCTCACGCCGCTTCGACCGTCATCGCCCGGGCATGAACCCGACGCAGCGCAACAGTCATCCGCCCTACTATTATGGCGAGAGGATCGCTACCAGCGAAGACCCCGCGATGCGCGACCTCAACCTTTGCGCCTGCGTCGAGCCCGAGTGCGCGCAACCGCTGGCCCTCTTCGGCAACGAGCTGGGCCCAGTCGACCGAGACGATTTTCGCAACTTGGCCAAGGGGAAGAAGGTCGAGCGTCATGACTTTGCGCTGCCATATCACGCGGCTAATTGCAAATGGTTCTCATTAGAGGCGCTGCGCATACCGTCCCATATCATTTCGTCATTGCGAGCGTAGCGCGGCAACCCCAGGCGGGACGCACAACCTTGCATTGCTTCGCTACGCTCGCAGTGTCGAGGCAAAGGGAGGGCGAGCTTGCCGCCCCCTCACCGCGCCGGATAGCGCAGCCGACCAAGCAGGCGCATCACGCTGAAGCTGTCGTCGCGCGGGCGCAGGAGGCGAGCCTTGGCTTTCTCGAACTTCATCACCCCATCGATCCGCCGTTCGAGGAAAGCGCGAGTATCGGCGTGGTCCTCGCTGGTATCCTCGGCCAGGACCGTCAGGGTCGCGGCGTAGATCCCGGCGAGGATCGTGCGCTTGGTATAGTGGTTGTAATCCGTCGCCCGGTCCCCGGCGAGGCGCCACATCGCGTCAGCGCTCTGCCAACTCAGCTTGAGCGCGGCAGGCACATTCTGCGGCATAGCCATGATCGCCAGCGCCCGGCGCAGGGCTTCAATGTCAGGCGAAGCGGCATCGAGGCGGAACTGGACCAGGCGGCGGATGCGTTCGCGGATCGGCAAAGTAGCGAGTGTCGTCTCGGGCAAAGCCACGGTCATGTCGCGATCGATGCTGGCGATCCACGCCGCGATCATCGTCATTGCCCCACCGTCGAAAGCCAGCCGAGCCACGTGGGGATCGACCCCCGCATCCTGCGCCGCAGTGCGGATGGCAGTTGCACTCCACCCGTCGAACACCGCAGCCTGAGCCACTGCTGGGGCCAGGGCCAGGCGCAAGTCAGCCAGAGTCATGTCAGAAAGGGCTGTGGTCATGGCAGTTACAGCGAAGGGCCGTAGGATGGCTTGCCCGTGCCGTGCGCCTGACGCGGCTTGGCATTGTTCTGGATTTCGCTGACCAGCGGACTGCTGCGCCCGTCGAGCAGCGCATAGTCGCGCGCGCTGCGGCCCGAGTTGTCTGCACGGTCGGGGTCAGCGCCAGCCTTGAGCAGCATCCGCATCAGCCCGGTATCGCGCCGATGGATGGCCGAGATCAGCGGAGTTTCCCCCGCGCTGTTAGGCTCGTCGACCTTGCCCCCGCCGTCGATCAGCAATTGCACCCCGTCGGCGAATCCCAAACTCACCGCGACTACCAAAGGCGTCATGCCATGGGCATCGCGCAGGTTCGGGTTCGCGCCCTTGGCCAGCAGGAAAGTGATCCAGGTGAGGTCGCGCCGCGCGGTGACGATGTGCAGCGCGGTTTCGCCGGTCGTGATATCACGGGTGTTGATAATCGTCGTGCCAGGGGCGCTGAGCGCATCGGTGACGGCATTGCCGTCCTTCTTGCGCACCGCGTCAAGGAACTTGTAGCTCGTCGAAAATTGCGCTTGCGCAGGGCTGGCCACGACCAGCCCGGTCAGCGCCAGTGCGGCAACGAAACCGGCCGCCAGGCCGGCGATTGTGCCTCTGTTCATCCAACGCGACACATGCCTGAACCTCAACACGCCGGAACCTCCTGGTTTGCGTCGCTGCGAGTGGCCGAACCGCCCGCGCTCTCTTGCGCCAGACACTTTAGCAGAGCATGAACCGGCACGCCATGACCCTACCGCTTCGATCTACCTTATCGGCGATTTTCGCCCTGTCCCTTGCGGCCTGCCATGCACAGCCTGCTGCGACTCCGACCGAAACACCGCCGCTGGCCGGGGCCAGCATCGGCGGTCCGTTCACGCTGACCGACAAGACTGGCAAGACCGTGCGCTGGGCTGATTTCAACGGGCGTTACCGGATCGTCTATTTCGGCTACAGCTTCTGTCCAGATGCCTGCCCGACTGACGTGGCGGCGATGATGCAGGGCTTCAACCGCTTCGACAAAGCCCATCGCGCGCTTGCCGCGCAAGTCCAGCCAATCTTCATCACCATCGATCCAGCGCGCGATTCACCGGTGATCGCCGGGCAGTTCGCCGCCGCCTTTTCGCCGCGCCTGCTCGGGCTGAGTGGCACGCCGGAGCAGATCGCTCAGGCCGCCAAGGCCTTCGCGGTCTATTACGCCAAGGGCGCGCAGAGTCCGGGCGGTTATATCATGGACCACAGCCGGATCGCCTATCTGATGGGTCGCCGGGGCGAGCCGATCGCGATGCTGCCGGTCGACAAGGGGCCCGACGCGGTCGCCGAGGTGCTCACGCGATGGGTGCGGTAACTGCGCCCGCCGCATTCTGGGAGCAGCCGCTCGAAAGCCTGAGCCGCACCGAATGGGAGGCTCTGTGCGATGGCTGCGGCCAGTGCTGCCTGCACAAGGTCGAGGACGACGACACCGGGCGGATTTATTCTACCAACGTGGCCTGCAAGCTGCTCGACCTGGGTACTGCACGCTGTTCCGACTATTCCAACCGCCGCGCGTTCGTGCCCGATTGCCTGCGCCTGACCCCGCGCCTCGCCGCTGAGCTTGCGTGGCTGCCAGACACCTGCGCTTATCGCCTGCGCGCCCAGGGTGAGCCCCTGCCGGCTTGGCACTACCTGATCAGCGGCGACCGTGAGGCAGTGCATCGCCTGGGCATCTCGGTGCGCGGCAAGGCGATCAGCGAGGTCATTGCTGGTCCGCTCGAAAACCACATCGTCTGGCCCGACGGTCAGGAACTGCTCCTGCTGGACGACGGCGATGATTGAATGGCTGCGTCGCCGCGCGGACGAAGTGCCGCAGGTCGAGCTGGCCGACCGGACACTGCCGGTGGTGATCCGGCGGCTCGCGCAGTCGCAGCGCATGACCCTGCGCCTCTCGCCCGACGGCAGCGAGGTGCGAGTCTCAATGCCGCGCTGGGGACGCACGGCCGAGGCGGTGGCCTTTGCCCGCGCGCGCAGCCCCTGGATCGCCGCGCAGCTTGCCCGCCTGCCGCAGCGTCGCGCGGTCGAGTCAGGCGCGACCCTGCCCTACCGCGGCCAGGCCTTGACTGTCCGCCACGATCCCAAGGCCCGCAGACGACCGATGCTTGAAGAGCAGGCGATAGTGCTCGGCGGCCCCGAACCCGGGCTTTCGGCGCGACTTCAGCGCTGGCTGGAAACCGAAGCGCGGCGGTTGTTCGTGCAGGACCTGGCCGATTACTGCCACAGCGCCGGCGTACCTGTGCCCAAGCTTGCGCTGTCGCGGGCCGAGCGGCGCTGGGGCAGCTGCTCGACCGGATCGAGCGCGACCGGCCCGGTCATCCGAATGAACTGGCGGCTGGTCATGGCCTCCGACGCGATCCGCCGCTCGGTGGTTGCACACGAGGTCGCGCATCTGGTGCACTTCGATCACAGCCCGCGCTTCCACGCGCTGCTCGGCACCCTGTTCGAGGGCGATCTGGATGCTGCCAACCGCTGGCTGAAAGCGCACGGACGGACGCTTTACACGCGATTCGGTTAGACGCCGCGATTGGCAAGGCTGGCGCGGCGCACTATCTAGCAGCCATGTCTTTGTTCAGTCCCCGCAGTTTCGCCAAGAATGTCAGTCCCGGCGGCGCTATTTCCGATTTAATCACGGTATTCCGCGATGCCGGGCGCAACCGCTGGCTGTTCATGATTCCCGCCGCAATGGTCACCACCGGGATTTTCTCGGTGATGGCGGCCGAGGGCGGGCGCGGACCGCCGCGCCAGCACAAGATCATCTACATCTCCACCTTCCGCCCCGACCGGACCGAGGCCGAGATCATTTCTTCCAACATTACCAACCAGAAGCGCAAGGAAGCCGAAGCGGTCGCTCTGGCCAAGCGCGCCGAAGATGTTCGCCAGATGTATAAGACGCTCGGCCGGATGTCAGGAATGGACGTCGACGCAATCGAGAAGCAGGCCAAAGCCGACCAGGAAGCCGATGATCGCGCCGCTGCTGCGGCGGTCGCGGCAGGACAGCCGGTGTCCCCTGCCAGGCCCTGAAGCTCCAAGCCCTGACGATCAGCGCTGGCTCGATGCGGCAGCGGCACTAGCGGCGCGCGCTGTTCCGATGAGCCGACCCAACCCGGCGGTCGGCGCGATCGTCGTCAAGCAAGGCCGGGTCATCGGGCGCGGCTGGACCCAGCCCGGTGGTCGCCCCCACGCCGAGGCCGTGGCGCTGGCCCAAGCGGGCGATACGGCGCGTGGGGGCACGCTTTATGTCACGCTGGAACCCTGCGCTCATGTCAGCGCACGCGGCCCGGCCTGTGCCGATCTGGTCGCAGCAAGCGGTCTTGCACGCGTAGTGACCGGCTGCGAAGACCCCGATCCGCGCACCGCCGGGCGGGGTCTGGCCCGCATCCGCGAGGCCGGAATCGCAGCGGAACTGATCGAATCGCCAACCTCGCGTGCTTCCCTCTCCGGATATTTGTCTCATGCCCGCCTCGGCCGCCCGCACGTCACGCTAAAACTCGCCACCTCGCTCGACGGTTGCATCGCCACGGCCAGCGACGAGAGCCAGTGGATCACCGGCGAACCAGCCCGCGCCCATGCCCACGCGATCCGCGCCCGGATGGACGCGATTCTGGTGGGCGGCGAAACCCTGCGCGCCGATGCGCCACGCCTCGACACTCGCCTGCCCGGGCTGGAGCAACGCAGCCCGGAGCCCTGGGTCCTGACCCGCGGCGCGGCACCCGAGGGCTGGCGCCCCCTGCCTTCGCCCGCAGCTATCGCGGAAATGGCGGACACCCAGTATCTGCTGATCGAAGGCGGCGCGGGGGCAGCTTCGGCTTTCCTCGCCGCCGATCTGGTCGACACCCTCCTCCTCTACCGCGCCCCGATCCTGATCGGCGGTGGGAAGCCGGGCATCGGCGACATCGGGCTGACCTCACTCGACGCCGCGCATGGCCACTGGGTCCTCAAAGATCGCCGCCAGCTTGGCAGCGACAGTCTCGAAGTCTATGAGCGCACTTCATGTTCACCGGCATAGTCACCGCCCGCGGCACGATCCGCGAAACCCGCCCGAGCGGCGACCTGCGCGCAGTCATCGCCTGTTCGTTCGATCCCGCGACCATCGCGATAGGAGCGTCAATCGCCTGTTCGGGCGTGTGCCTTACCGTGGTTGAGCGCGGCGGCGTGGCGGGCGAAGCATGGTTCGCGGTCGATATCTCGGGCGAGACCGTTTCGTGCAGCGTGCCCGGCATGTGGCAGTCAGGCCGCGGCCTCAACCTGGAACCCGCGCTGCGGCTGGGCGACGAGCTGGGCGGGCATATCGTGACGGGCCACGTCGATGGAGTCGGCGAGGTGCTGGACGTCACCCCCCAAGGCGATTCGCTACGGATCGGGATCGCGATCGGCCCCGAACTCGCACCCTATCTCGCGGCCAAGGGCTCGATCACGGTCGACGGGGTTTCGCTGACCGTCAACGAAGTGATCGACCAGCCCGGCGGCACCACCCATTTCACGCTCAACATCATTCCTCATACCGCCGAAGTCACCACCTTGGGTGCGCTGGCGCAAGGCGATAAGGTCAATCTCGAGATTGATGTTCTGGCGCGCTATCTCCAGCGGATGCAGAGCCTCAGGGGCTGATTTCAAACCGCACCAACGGCCCACCTGCAAATCCCACGCGGGTGATCTTGTAAACGACATGCTGCCTGGTTTCCCCAGCCATCGTGCGCGTGCCCGCATCGGCGCTCAGCGTACTGCCGCTCTTCTCCATCGCGCGTCGCGAGCTCGCGGCCAAGCCGTTCTGACTGGCGTCATCGCAATTTCACTTTGGTCACAAGGAATGATATCCATTCGCCGAGTCGTAGAGCGAGGGGAAGCGCTGTGCCCACTATAGCCGAGACACTTTCGGACGATAGCCGACGCTCAGACCAGCTATCGGGGACGCCGCGTGCCGGCACGATAGATCGTTGGATCTTCGTTTTCACGGCGGCGAGCTTCATCGTGATTACGCTAACCGGGTTCATTCCCGACTCGCTGATGAAGATCGCGGCGGTCCAAGCGGGAGAGAGGTCGCCGTTCCCGCTCGTCCTGCACATGCACGCGGTCCTCATGGGTTCATTCCTGGTGTTGTTGCTTGCCCAGACGACACTGATGGCAACAGGCCGGCGCCAGATGCATCAGCGCCTTGGAATTGCAGCCTTCGGGGTTGCATCGGCTCTGGTGCTGGTGGGACTCGTCCTGGTGCCCACGATGTACCATCAAAGTTGGAATGCAGCGCAAGTTGCCTCACCCGAGGCCCGCGAGAAACTGCAGCAGATCGTTCTCAAGCGCGACGACATCATGCTGATACAATTGCGGATCGGCGTCTTGTTCCCGCTGTTCCTTCTGATCGGCCTGCGAGCGCGTGGACGCAACGCCGGGCTTCACAAGCGAATGATGATCCTTGCAACCGCTATGGCCCTGCCCGCAGCGATTGATCGGATCGCGTGGCTGCCAACTACATTTCCGGAAAGCCCGATGGCTACCGATCTCTACACGCTGCTCGCCGTGACCCCGATGTTCCTTTGGGATATTGTGCGAAATCGGAGTGTGCATCCTGCTTATCTGATTTGGCTGGGTGTCAATTTGCCGTTCGCGCTGGTGGTTCATGGATTGTGGGGCACGGAGTGGTGGCATGGGATGGCGCCTCGTTTGATGGGGGTGTAAAATCAGCAAAGGGTCGAACGCGGCCTGTCTGATTCCCTTCGTGCTCGGCTAAGCGCGAACGTCTTTAACCTGAGTAGTATCGCCCACTAAATGGTTGGCTCGATTGTTACTGTGCCGCGTGTCTTTGGAGACTGGCTTTGAAAAAAGACGGCGGCTTCCCAATTTGGCCCGTCGGCCAAAGGCCATTGATACCGCGTACGGTCTGGGTCCTGGGCCTGGTAAGCATGTTCATGGATATTTCGTCCGAGATCATCCATGCTTTGCTCCCGGTGTTTCTCACGGTGACGCTTGGCGCGAGCGTGGCACTTGTTGGCGTGATCGACGGTGTTGCAGAGGCGACTGCATCTATTTCCAAAGCGTTTTCTGGTTACCTGTCCGATCGGATCGGACGGCGTAAGCCGCTGATTTTGCTGGGCTATGGCTTTGGTGCCTTCTCCAAACCCTTGTTTGCGCTCGCGGGCAGTCCCGGCCTCGTGTTTGGCGCACGCTTCGTCGATCGGATCGGCAAGGGACTGCGTGGTGCGCCGCGCGATGCGCTGGTCGCCGATGTGACACCGCTGGAAATTCGCGGGCGCGCCTATGGCTTGCGCCAGTCGCTGGATACCGTCGGTGCCTTTGCCGGGCCGCTTGCTGCTATCGGGCTCATGCTTGTCTTCGCCAATGACATGCGCTCGGTCTTCTGGTTTGCGGTAATCCCAGGATTTATCGCGGTCGCACTGGTTATCTTCGGGATTGAGGACCGCTCGCAGGGATCGACGATCCGCAAGACGCAGGTGCCGCTTCGTCTGCGCGATCTTCGCGGCTTGAGCAAAGACTTCTGGGCGGTGGTCGGGATCGGGGTCCTGTTCACAATGGCTCGGTTCAGCGAGGCGTTTCTGGTCCTCAAAGCCAACGCCGATGGCCTGCCGCTGGCACTCACGCCGATAGTGCTGGTGGTCATGAACCTTGTTTATTCGGTCGGTGCCTACCCCGCAGGCGTCTTTGCGGATGCCCGCGGCGCGCACCGTCCGCTGGTGCTTGGGCTTGCGTGCCTCATCGCCGCAGATCTATGCTTGGCATTCGGGCAGGGATTGATCGGCACCTTCGTCGGGATCGCGCTGTGGGGCGGGCATATGGCGCTGACGCAAGGGCTGCTGGCCCAGCTCGTGGCGGAACGAGCGCCGGCGGCCATGCGCGGTTCGGCTTTCGGAGTGTTCAACCTTGCGACGGGCTTGACAATGCTTGCCGCAAGCGTGGTGGCTGGATTATTATGGGATCGCGCAGGGCCATCGGCCACCTTCATCGCAGGTGGCGGATTTGCAGCGCTCACCGCTGTCCTGCTGATTTTCCGACGCACAAAACCCGGCGAGCGTCGTCCTGGCTCAGGGCCCGTGGAAACACTGGCACAAGCGCAAGGCGATTGAGGCTGGCCAGAGAAGTTCCCCCCAGACGGGCGATTGCCACCCTAAAGTCGGCAATACTCATGACCAGGCTCGTCGCTCCACCCCCGATCAACACCTTGCGGAGCGGGCGCAGCCACAGTGGAAATGGCACATACATCATCACCACAAGCCGGATTATCTCCGGCGACAATGGAAATTCCGGGACGGGTTTCCGGGCTTTGTCCGTCTCATCTTCGCCGATTATTACCCTCCCGGGCGGACAGCCACGCCCCTCTGACAAGACTGCCTGGGCCAGTGCCAGTTACTTTAACAACGCCGTCGCGGGTTGTTCCCAACATCAGAACTTGTAGCTCGCCCGAACGGACCATGTCCGCGGCGGATTGATGTAGATAGCGGTCGGCGAAAGGAAGGACACGCGATAGGCCTTGTCGAAGCAATTCTTGCAATCCACGGTCAGGGCCAGTCCGTCGAACGCAAGGGGCTGGATCGCCAGGCTCGCATCGACGAACGTCTGTTCGGGCGTCCAAGATCCATCGGTACTCTCGGGGCTTCCCACATTGCCGATCGCGTAGGACGAGTTGTGGCTGACATTTATCGCGGGAGTCAGCGCGAGAGCACCCAGCTCGGCACGGTAGCTCACTGAAGTCGTCAAGGTGAGCCCGGGTGTGCGGACCGGGCGCGCGATCTGGCCCTTGAAATCGACGAAACCGCGATTGCAGTTCGCCGTGATTGCGGTTGCATTGCTGGTTGCAAGCGCAGTCTGGCACTGGCCGATCTGCAGTTGCACCTCGCTTGACACGTTGGTGTAGCGAGCATGCTGCAGGCCCAGCCCGATGCCGATGTTCAGATTGTGGACCGGTTCGGCGTTTAATTCGGCTTCAAGACCATAATTTCTCAGATCGGCCGGGTTAGTCGTCGTGAAAATGCGGGCTCCATTGTTGAAGAATGCCGCCGAAATCTGAACGTCTTTGTCATAGACATAAAAACCGGTGACGTTCAGCCGAAGCTTGCGATCAAAGAGTTGCGCACGCATGCCAGCTTCTTCGGACCAGACGAGTTCGGGACTGAACGGAAGAAACAGATTGTTGGCGAGCGCCCGACCGTTCCAACCGCCTGATTTTGCCCCACGCGTGGCCGAGGCGTAAAACATCAGGTCAGGATTGGCCTGATACGTCAGGGCAAAGCGCGGAGTCAGAAAATTGCGCTTCAATGTCGTCGGGATGCCTGCAGCTTCGATCAGCGCGGTGGAAAAAAGCGGACCGGCAGCGCCTGGATTGGTGGCAACGCTGAGTTGCTTGGTTTCATGCGTGTAACGCAATCCAACGGTCGCCGTAAGCGCGTCCGACAGCTTATAGTCGACCTGGGCATAGCCAGCGTAAGTGGCCAGCGTATTCGTGACTGTGCGATCGCCAGTCAGGCGGAAACTGGTCGCGGTTCCCGCGCCTGTTCCCAAGTCCGTATTGTTGTCCTCATGGAGATAGAAAAGGCCGGCGACATAATCGAGCCGACCGTCGAATATGGTCCCGCTCGCCTTGAACTCCTGCGAAAACTGGCGGTGGACACCGTAGTCGAGGATCGGCGAAACGCCGTAAGGCACGGGATTGGGTGCAGCGAGCGTCGAGTCGATGAAATAGGTCTGGATCAAGTGGCGATAGCCGGTAATCGAATTGATCGTTGCCCCGCCCAGATCCAGCTTGATGTTGGCCGTTGCCGACCAGCTCTTCGTTTTGTTACCGGGCTCGTTGAGCCGTTTCTGACCGACGAAGAACGGCGTGAGCGCGCCTTGGACGATGCCGAGCGTGGTCACCCGGCTATGCCCATCTGCCGCGACCGAATTGTTGAGGTTGGAGTTGGTCTCGTCAATGTAATCCGCGCTGAGGTCGACAGTCACCGTGTCCGAGGGAAGCAAGCGTATCGCTCCGCGGACGCCGAGACTGTCCAGCTTGTTGAGCCTATTGCCAGTGGAAAGCTGGCGGACATAGCCGTTGTCTGCGCGATAGAATCCGGAGAACTTGGTGAGGACTTGCGCAGATAGCGGCACGTCGATGGATCCGCGCAGTTCGCGGCGTTCGAAGCTTCCATAGGCACCCTCGACATAGCCCGTGACATGATCGGAAGGTTTGCGCAGGATAACGTTGATCGCGCCGCCGGTCGTGTTGCGACCGAACAGCGTCCCTTGAGGCCCGCGCAGCACTTCGATCCGTTCGACGTCGAAAAGACCGAAATTGTTGGCGTTTTGGCGGGCGATGAACACGTCGTCGACGTAGGTACCGACGGGCACGTCCTGGGTGGCGATTGATTCGGTGTTGCCGATCCCGCGGATGTAATAAGTGTTTGAACTGCCCAGACCGACATTGTTGTTGCCGACAAGGTTCGGGATGAATCGGATCAGGTCGGCCGTGTCGCGGATCTGCTTTTGTGCAAGATCGGTCGAGCCAAAAGCGGTAACGGCCAAGGGTACACGTTGCAGCGATTGCTCGCGACGCTGTGCTGTCACGATGATATCGCCGACAGCGCTGTCCGTCGGCTTTGCAGTTACCGCCGACGCTGTCTGGGCCATAACCGGACTGGCCATGTAGAAGGCCAGAAGCGATGCGGATGCCAAAATCTTCCTATTCATGACTTGCCCTTTTGTAAATTGTGTTGATTTCACCAGTTATTCACAGTCGGCGGCGTTTCACCGCGTGCATATTCAAGGTCTGCCGGCAGGATCGGCGTATAGGCCGGCCACCATTTGAACGCTGATCCGTGGTCGACGTATTCGGTCGACAACGGGCCGCCCTTGGTTCGGAAGAGATAGACGTTGCCGGTCAGCGAGCCGTAAGGCCCGTGGGTCTTGCCCGGTGGTCTCCAGAAATAGGCGCCCGGCCGCATCACCCCACAATTGCCGTGCACCTCACCGCTCAGAAGATACATTTCCTCGACCACGGGATGCACTTCGGGGCGCGCTGCCCAGCGCAGCGGCATTGTGCCCAGAATCCAGGTCGTGTCGCCGGTTTCGGGATCGGTGAAGAGGACCTTGCGCCCCGCGCCGAACGGGAATTCGGGATGGAAATTGCCGGTATAAGGCACTTCGAGCGCGTCGAGCCGTTCTACGGTTCGACGCGCATCATAGCTTACAGAACCCTGCATCGCTTGCGGTGCTCCCGATAGAAAATGCAGCAAGACTGCACCTTCCTCAGAACGGACGGCACCACCCCGATAGCCCGCAGGCCAATGGGCATAGGCGTATCGATCGTAGCGCAGTTCGCCGAAATGGACGGACCCTTCAAGGACCAGAAACTCTTCGTCCACGGCCAGGGTTGCAGCAGCTGCCGAGTAACCTGCCGGGTAGCGCGTCAGCATGCTGACGGCTCCGCTAGTGGCGTCGCGACTGAGAATCTTCACCTCGATGCCGGGGCGGATACCGGCCATGCCATCCTCCGCCCAGACAATGTGCTGGGATTGAACAAACTCCACCCATTGACGCGCCAAAGCCTTACTCCTTGATGGACGAATTACTGCGACCCAAATCCGGGGCGGCAGAGTCTGCTTCAGCCACTGCTTGCAAGAGCTTGCCCAATGCGTGATCAGCAGCGACAAGGCTTGCATCGCGAAGCTGCGCCAGCTGGCCAACTTCAGCGATGGTCTCCCGGCCCAAGACTCCTGCCCGTTCGAGGGCCAGCTCAAGCGCGAGGCGGCGGGTGCGTTCGACATGAAGCTGCGAGGCAAGCTCGAAAACCAGAGTAGTCAGCTGGTCGCAATCGAGCGCAACCACAGGCGTCGGGCTCATTGTCATGCCGGCTTTTCCGCTTCGAGCACTGCCCAGGGGAAGTGCCACTCGGAACGTTGAGGCCACTGATCCGAGGGAAGCAGGCCCACGCCGCGCTCGTCGAAAGCGCGCCAGCGCACGTTTTCAAGCCCAGCCGCAGCAGCCATTTGGGCAAGATTTGCTGCCATCATCGGAGGCAGGAAGGGCTCATTATTGCGTGTGCCATGTTCGACCATGGCATAATCGCGAAATGCGTCACCAGTGCGCTGGAAGTCGAGGATGCGGACCAGACCACCCGGAGCGAGAAACCGCGCAGCCTCGGCGAACAGTCGTCCAAGCTCATCGATTGGCAACTCGTGGATCAGCATCGTCGCCGTTACCAGATCGACCGAATTCGCGGGGATCGGGGTTGCGGTGGCGTCGGCCTGGATGAAGGCGATGCCAAGTTGGCGTTCGTCCGCGCGCTCCTTCGCCAGAGTGAGGCAGGGCGCGGACAGATCAACCCCGATGACCTCCGCGTCGGGAAACCTCTGCTTGAGCGGCCAAGTCGATTTACCGAAGCCGCAACCAAGATCGACCATCCGGGCATAGTCGCGCTTGGGTATGGCGGTGTCGACGAACAGCCGGTGGAAGGCATAATCATCGTTTTCGCCCAGCATGACGAGCTTAGCCCCAAGCTCATAGATCCGGGCGTTACGGTCACTCGACCAGACCCCGCCTGGCTGAATGTGTATGTCGCACCGGGTGTACCAGTCGGGAAGTTGAAGTGCTGGGTCGAGAGTAAGTGTGGAGGCGCAGTCGACTTGTGCCGCAGGAGGTGACGCGTCCACCGCCCCAGTGACCGCGCGCCACAGCATTTTCTGCGACCCGCGTTCGAGCCAGGAAAACAAGCGGTAGCTGGGCAGATCGCGGATGGTCGCGATCTCTTCACCCATTTTGGCTGTTGGCGACTGCGCATCGAACTCACGCCGCAATGTGGGATATACCGTGTTCGCCCAAAGCCGACGGAGGGTCAGGACGAAGTCCAGCTCGGCACGATTTTCAAGCGTCATAGTCATGCTCCGCCCCGGTCGTCGCCGGGAAGAATTCGATCGCTTCGCCGCCGCTCCCGATAGTGATCTTCGGTGCAGTCAGTCCGCGAACGGAAAACCGGACCAGGGCCATACCCGGCGGCAGTTCGCCGGGGGCAGCTTCGCGCGGAACGGTTACCGCCGGATAGCCGTCCAGCTCGATCATCGTGCCGCCGCCCAGGCGGACAAGTCCATGGCGATGCAGCGTGTCGGCCGGAAGTCCATTTGCAGCAGATATGACCCCGACCGGTGTGCCGACCGGCGGGTCGATAACATTGCCGAAAGGGCGATAGGGCTCGAACATTGCATCGGCATCGGGCCCGGCGGCGACGACGATGAATACCTTTCCGACGAATGACAGCGCAGGAGCCAGCGACAGGCCGCTGCCTGCTCCGACCTCGGTCAGGTAGAGGCACTCGCCAGCAGGCCCGATGACCTGCATGGCGCGGATCATCGGGAAACGGGTCAGCCCGGCCGGGCCGCCTATGATCTTAAATGGCGAAGCCGGTTGGCCAAACAGTTGGGCAAGCGCATCAACGTCCTGCACCACAATCTCTGTCGCGTTCCAGCCATGTGTCGTCAGCGCACGGTATTGTGCCGCCGATGGTGATAGAATGAAGCGCAAGGTGCAGGGTTCGCCACTTTCCGGGCGCAGCGCGATCGATGGGCGGCCAGCCAACGCCGGGGCGTGCCAACCGCCTGCGTCAAATTCGCCGACCGGACTTCGGTCGATAACCCGGTATCCGAGCCACTCGACATAGGCACGTTCGATCGCCGCAAGATCCGGGACGAGGTGGACCACGCACTCGATTGCGCAGATCGTCGGCTTATCCGCGTCACCCATGCGGTGCCGCCAGTTTTTGATGCGTTGCAATCTCGCTTTCAAGCTTTGTGACCTGGCGCGCAAACGCGGGCATGCCGAGCCGGACCAGGATCAATCCTGGCAACCCGATCACCAAGGCCTCGATTGTCATCGCGATGTGCAACTTCGCAGGATCGCCGAACAAGTCGGTCATCGCACCAACCGGGGGCGGGCCGAGCAGTTGCCCGCTGACGCTGATAACGAGGTAGTAGATCGCAATCGCCTGAGAACGGATTTGCCCAGGGGCGATGAGGCTGATCGAAGCAGGGCCCGCAGCGGCGGCCATCGCCTGACCGACAAAGCCGAAGAACATCGGAACCAATGCCAGCTGGGCGCTGGGCATTGCGGGATAAAGAGCGAACCCGGGAACCGCGATCAACAGCCCAAACCATAATGCCCGCAAGGTTGCATCGGGCCGTCTGGCAGCGACCGCGCGGTTCGTCAGGCGGATGCCGAGCAGCGTTCCCGTAAGGCCCCCAGCAAGGAACAGAGCGCCGGTCGCGATTCCAACTTCCCGCACATTCCACCCGAAGTTTCGGGAAAACAGCGTGATGTTCCAAAAGCTAAGCGATCCCAACGTGACGGTACAGGCAGATGCCAGAAACAAGGTGCCGAATGCGCGCCAGCGCAAGGCAACGTAGCCTCCCGCTTCGCGCAAAGTCCCCGCAACTCCAGCGGTGGTCCGCTCCAGCCGCCTCGGCTCGCGGATGGTGAACATCAGCAGGGCAAGCACCAATCCGGGTAAACCCATGATCAGGAAAGTCAGCTGCCATGGGCGCAGTTTGCCAATGCCAGGGACAACGGTGTCGGGCCAGGCGCTCATCATGTGGACGAAGGGCCCACCCACGAGAAATGCGAGCCCGGCGCCCAGGAACGTGCCGGACATAAACAGGCTCATCGCTCGGCTTCGTCGCGCCCGAGGAAAGTAATCGCTGATCATCGATATCGCACACGGTGCCACTGTCGCTTCGCCGAGCCCCACGCCAAGTCGGGCCCCGAACAACGCAGCAAAGCTTGTCGCCAGGCTTCCTGCCGCAGTCATCAGACTCCACACCGCGATCCCGCCCGCCAGCATGGATCGCCGGTTCAACCGGTCCGCGAGCCATCCCAGCGGAACGCCCATGAGGACGTAAAACACGCCGAATGCAGGGCCGATCAACAGTCCAATCTGGAAATCGGTAAGCGCCAGATCATGTTTAATCGGATCGATAAGCAGGCTGGGCAGGAAGCGATCGACATAGGACGTGATCTGAACCAGCGTCAGTAGGGCCACAACGTACCAGGCATAGCGACGGGCCGCTTGATCGTCGTCAACCGAAGATGCCTGAGATCGGTCCATGGTTATCCTGAAATCGATGGTCAAGGTTGCAAGACAGGCCCGCGTATGACAAACGATAAGAATTGACTCTTGTTGTGAGCCGCGCTCACACTTGAGCCGTGAGCAGACTCCCCTCCATGCAGATGTTGCAAGCGCTCGATGCTGCTGCGCGTCATGGAAATTACTCGTCCGCAGCTGACGAATTGGGCCTGACGCACGGCGCGATAAGTCATCAGATCAGGGACATGGAACAAAGGCTTGGCGTCTCTTTATTCCATCGCTCGGGCCGTTCGATGCTTCCCACGCGCGAAGCCACAACGCTGCTTGCACTCGTGCGACAGGCGCTTGGCGTTCTTCATCACGCCTTTCCCGTAAAGTCTGCGAGTTTCAGCAGAGTCGTACTGGGGATTCACCCAAGTTTGGCAACTTGCTGGTTGTTGCCACGCATTGCGACGTTTCTCCATGCCAATCCGGAGATTGACGTTGAAATAAAATCGACGGCCGATCTCGGAGATTTCCTGGCTTCCGGGATCGACTTTGCCATCCGTTACGGGCTTGGCACGTGGCCGAATACCGCCAGTGAGCATGTCGGCGACGAGACTCTGTTTCCGGTCTGCTCGCCCCAATATCGCGACCTGATGCGTCTCACGGAGCCCGGCGACCTGATGCAGTGCAAACTGCTGCGTCACGCATGGCAGCCTTGGGCACCGTGGCTTCGCACAGCAAGAGTTGCCTTGCGCGAACCAACCGACGGCTTGGTTGTTTCTGATTCTGCCATGCTTGTTGAGGCAGCAGCAGCAGGGTTGGGGGTAGCGCTAGTCCGGGAACGGTTCGCTGAAAATGCGCTACTCGAAAAGCGTCTGGTGCGCCCTTTCCGTATAACAATCGCCGATACGAACGGATATTACCTGGTTCGAAGGACAGGGGATGCAGCAAACGCCTCTGCCCAGCTTCTGCAAGACTGGATTCGCTCAGAAATGCAGCGACAGATTTGCGCATAGCAGACTGCCCGACTTACCGAGTTCTATCCAAACCGTTCCGCCTAGGCCAGGCAGCCCCATAAGATCGCCCTGTTCGGTCCCGCAAGACGGATAGCGCATGGTCAGGGCGGGCAGCGGATGCGCGAAATCCAGCGGCCGACCTCATGCCTATCGGAATTGCCCAACGCGCGCATTGCCGCAAGGTTGGAGCGAAAACCGTCGGTAATAATCGCGTCAGGTGAGCCGTAGCGCTTCAGCGCCTTCTTCCTCGGGCGACGCGTTGAAATAGCGGAAAGTCGCGGTTGGCTTAGCTCGAGATTTGCGGGTCATTCATCAAAACTAGCAACGCGAAGTCCCGCCTGCCCCGTGGGTCTGACAGTATCATCTCGGCTTTTGCGACAAAGCGCTATCGGACCGGTTTGCCGGGCAGCGAACCTTGCAGACTTTCGCTAAGGAATGCCACGCTTTGCTCAACCAGCGGGGCCTTGCCGCGGAATGGCTTGGATAACGCCATGATCAAATCGTTGTGATCAAGCCCCGGATATTGTTGCAGCCGAGTGGTGGTGCTGCCCAGCGCCTTTTCGCGCGCCGCCAGGTTGATCGCGTTGCGCGGCCGGACCTCGGTGTCGGCGGTTCCAGTCATCAGCAACAACGGCGGTGCATCGGCCCGGGCGAATGTGATCGGCTGGGTCGCCAGCGGATCGGGCGCTCGACCCATGGCATCGATCGAGCGGAGCTTGTCGAATGGATAAAAGTCATAGGGACCGGCCAGCCCCAGCGCTGCCTTGATTACAGAGGGGTCGGCCCCGGCAGCCCTCAGATAGCGACTGTCGAGTGCGAGCATGACTGCCAGGTAGCCCCCGGCCGAATGACCGGCGACGGCGATCCGGTCCGGATCGCCGCCAAAACGGGCGATGTTGTCATGCGTCCAGCGCACCGCCGCTGCGGCGTCTTCGAGGAACAAAGGGAACCGCACCTGAGGCACCAGGCGATAGTCGGGCAGCACCACGACAAACCCACGCGCTGCGTAGGCCTTGGCCACAAAGCCATAGTCGAGCCGACTGCCGTTGGCCCAGCCGCCGCCATAAAAGAACACCAGCACTGGCTTGCCCGGCGCACCTTGGGCCCTATCCTGAATGTTGGCCGGTTGCGTCCACACATCGAGCAGGCCGCGCGGACCGGGTTCGAACTGAACCGCACTCGCCACCCGCTGGACCCCGCCATCACCCGGATACAGGTCGTTCAACACATCCAGCAAACGAGCGGGCGAATAGGCATATAGAGCGCCGGTAGCGAGTGTCAAAACGGCAATTATGGCGATCAAGAAACGGATCAAGGTCAAGCGATTGTCTCCCGCCGATAGCACCCAGAGCCGTTATTCAGGCCCGTCTGTCAAGCGCCTGCGCAGCGAGCGCACCATCCGCCGCCGTTCAGCGAACCGCTGCGCAATTCCCTGCGGTCATGCGCGCCACTGCAGGACTGTACGGACTCGCGGGACATCATTCATGCGGCTGATCGGCAGCCTGGAGGATAGATCGTCTGAGCCGAACCTCATGGCTAATCCGGGTGAACCCGCGCGCGCAGTGATGAGCCGCACTGAATGCTTGAATCGCCACCTCGAGCAACGATGTTCCCTCTCGTGATCCGGCGACTGAACAATCGGCGCCCGGCAGCATCTGCACCTTGCGCGTGACAAACAGCCATCGCGAGATTCAGACCAATCGGGCTAACTTGTTCGACAGATGGCTCCCGTCCTTAGGTGCCCTTCAAGACCTACGTTCACACAAAATGCCGTCGGGAGTGTCCATTCGATCATCACCAGGCGGATCACCTCGCCATCGGCTTGGCGGCGCGCTGCGCGCCGTCACGATATGGATCAACTGCCACACGATTCAGGTTGTAGTTTCAAGCCGGGCGAGCAAGGAAATCGGGATATTCCTGCATGACGCGGGCGCGCAATTTAGCGGGCACTCGTTCGATAACCGGCTCCTTGGTGCCAATTAACCGCCAACTGATCACACCGGGCGTGTTCCCCATGCGCATGAACGGCCGCCAGCTCCCCAGCGTCTGATATGAAAAAAGGGCTGGTACGAACTGTCGTCGCGCGTCTGCAAGGTGCGCAAGATCGGCCGACCAGGTCGCCAGCGAAGTCGCTTCCAGCGTGGGGCCGACATATTCCCTCAAATCGGTAAACGATGACTGCGGCTTGTTGGGGATTTGCGCGATGATGTCTTCGTGCACCCAAATTTTGCCGTTCATCCGGGTTATGGCCGACATCGAGGCAGAGAATTCAAGGCTGTGCGGAGCCGAGGTCGACATGATCGGTTCGAGCTTGCCGCTTGAAACTACGATATGCGCCGACGATCGGTAATGTTTCACCTCGGTCGTGACGCCGTTCATCGGATTGACCCAATTGGCCAAGGGAAGTCCTGTCTTCCGGTCGAGAAAATAACCGGCTTCTGACGTATCGATGCGGTAATGACCGTTTCCAACCTTGGTCAGGTAGTCCCAGCTAAACCCTTCGACGTCGAACAGCGGGACCGCCACCTTGCCAAATGGTTTTCCAAAAATGGTGCCTTGGTAGGGGTAGAAGACGGGCTTACCGTCGAGACGGGACCGGATGCGCAAGTAAGCGCGCAGGTCGTCGTTGGCACCTGAAATTGCGCCTATGGTGGTCGTCGGCGCGAGAAGCGCGCCGGCTCCCAGCCCCATCAGCGTCATGCTCCCGCGCCGACTAAGCAGATGGGCTGTCACCGTTTGTCTCCCGAACTGCGCAAAGTTGCTTTGCCCACTGGCGGATTGGCTGGATCCACGTCTTGGTAAAGGCTGATTACGTTTCCCTCCGGATCGCACAGCGTCGCCAGTCTGATACCGCTAATCGTGTAGCTGGTCGGCGCAATGGCAAACTTCACGCCCTTGTCGATCAGCGCGCGATAGGCGGTGTCCACGTTCGCGACAGAAAAATGAATCTGCCGATAGCCCTGCTTCATGACGTCGGCTGGCGGTGCGATCGATGCGCTTGCCTCCCGCGTCGAGCCGGAAATCTGTGCCAGCCCTAGACGAAAGCCGGGAATATCGATCCACACGATCTTAAAGCTAGCGCCTGCGATCCGTTTCGTGATGCGAAAGCCGAGCGTTTCGACATACCAGGCGGCAAGCGAATCCGCGTCTTTCACCGAAATCTGGACATGATGGATCGCCAGTCCGGCAAGCGGGTCCGTTCGGGGCGCGGGGGGGACGGGGGCAGCAGCAGCCGCTATCTGGCTTACAAGCCCAACCGACAGAAGTGCTCCCCCGGCGATCAGAGCGACAAGCGAGCCTGTGGTCTTTGCCGTCACGGCTTTGCCACCGGCATGGGTTTGTGCGTCGCGAAAAAGTCTTTCCACGTCGAAAATCGCGGTCCCCAGGTGGTCGGTTGCTGGAGATAGGTTGGGAAGCGTTCCTTGATCGTTGCCAGGAATTTGGGCGGAAGCTGCTCCGGACCGGTCAATCGCTGGGTCGTGCACCGGTAAAACAGTTTGCCCGGCCGCTGGCCCATCAGCATCCACGGATGCCATGAGGCGATCCGGGCCCATGAGCCGGTATAGGGGACCTGGTTACGCCGCGCATCAAGCAGATCATCGGTTCGCGTGACGAGTTGGAAGAACTCGCCGATGCTGATCCGGGGGCCGCTCGATTCACGGACCCAGATCTTTGGTTCGAGGGTGTGCTTCATCGCCAGCGTCGTGTCGTTCCACACCGAGGTGTAGTCCCCGATCGTCTGCCACGGCAGGATGAAGTCGGTCGGGCGCTCCGGATGCCGATAATTGCGCGGCGGCATATCGACTTCCGCAGTCACAAACGAGGGGTCAAGTTCAGGCTCGCTGCTGCGCAGTGTCGCGTTTGCGGCGGGGTTCATGATATGACGGACATCGACGGTTTCGTCGATCAACGGATTGTGCCAGCGATCAACCACCTCGCCGGTCAGCGGATCCTTGAGGAGGCCAAGCTCCTTCCACGCCAGATGATAGCTCCCATCCGGCTGGCGATCTACCCAGCCCTGGCCCATCCCGTCGACCTCCAGCAACCGGCGAGGCGGAAGGTCGCCCTCCAGCGCATAGATCGTGCCGCCGAAATAGCTCCAGACCGGCTCCTTCACCAGGCTGTACTGCAACTTGATGTAAGCCTTCAGATTGTCCGCCGGGTTCTGCCAGTCGAAGACAGCCCGTCTCGGTCCTGCAGCGGCCAGCGCGTTCGGCACCAGCAATGCGGTTGCCGCAATTGGAACAGCGCCCAGCGCCATGCGCCGCGACATGGCGGGTGATCGGAAAGATTGTTCGGTCATCAGTAGCACCTCATGGGCGGGCTTCTTGCGCATCGCTCGAGTAGTCACGGCGTTTCAGTGTGGAAGCTGCCGCCAGCTGCCTTCAGTTCGTCCAGTGTCACGATTCGGTCATGATTGCGATCCACCCGACTGAACTCGGCGTCGCCCTGCGCGCGGAACCGCAACAAAGGACAGTTCGGCAGATCGGCCCCGCAATTGACGCGGATAGCGCGGGCGATGGCTTCGGGCGGAAGCGGGCCTCCGCTGGCCGCCTCGATTTCGGGTGGTTGCAGAACCCCGTCGCCATTCGTATCCCGCGCCGCGAATTCAAGGTCGCGAAAGGCGCGGTGCGCGGCGGCCGACATCGGCAGGGTCGGTCGCGGGATCGTCGCAGCGGGGTCGCCTGAGCGCGCTGGCGCAGCGGCGGCGAAGGCGGCAAGTTCGGCGTTGAACCGCGTCGGAGCCTCAAGAAAAGTTGCATGGCCCATGCCCGAATACCGCGAAAGCTTCATCTGCGGCAGGCGTGCGGTCAGGACAGCCAGTTCTGCTTCGGCCATCCCCAGATCGTAATCGCCGCGAACGAACAGTGAAGGCAGCGTCGCAAAGGCGCCGATCAGATCGGAATTGTCATTGCTTCGCTGCAGCAAGGCGCGACGGGCGTAGGCGGGAAGCATCATTTCGGTTGCGAAGAAGATGCGCAGGTCGCCCTCGTTCATCGTCGGCGCCAAATAGGCGCGGCTGATCGCGTCGCCTCCGGCAATGTTCTGGGCCAGATCAAGCGAGCGGGACTGAGCCGACGCCATCTTGATCACCACTGGCAGGGCATTGTTCACCTTCGCACCAGCGTCTGGTGACGTGGCCGCGACCGGCTTTACCAGGCCGCCCAGGGTCCCCGCGAATACCACCGCAGCAACATTCGAGACGCCATATTTGCGGACATAGTCACCCACGACAATGCCACCATAGGACCACGCGACGATGACTGGGCGATGCAGCCCGGTTGCCTTTATAACCGCAGCAACATCGTCGGCCGAGCGTCCCACGTCGGTATAGGCTGCGGGGTCGCTCGGCTTGGCTGATCCACCATGTCCACGCAGATCAAACGAAACG
Source organism: Novosphingobium sp. (assembly GCA_043781375.1). Classification (GTDB taxonomy): domain Bacteria; phylum Pseudomonadota; class Alphaproteobacteria; order Sphingomonadales; family Sphingomonadaceae; genus Novosphingobium. The sequence goes on along the minus strand of JAYWBP010000038.1, from coordinate 87,619 downwards.
AGATGAAAATGCCTGGCCAAATCCGAACCGAACTGACGGCGAAACGCCAGATAGCTTTGCGCAAAACCGTGGATCATCAATATCCCCGGTGCATCGACATCTCCTTCCTGCGCGACCAGCAGGTCAGTTCCGTCAGCGGCCCGCACCGTGGAAAGTGCCTGCGCCGGAGCAACGGAAGACCGGCTTGTGCTCGCACAGGCAGGTTGTGCAATACTCAATAATAACAATGTGATAAACCATCGCTGCAGCATGGCTCACTCCTGTCAGATCAGGCGCAGCAAGGTCGCCATTCCTTCCGGAATGGCGACCACCGCTTCAAAATTTGTATGACGCACGAACGCCGAAATGGCGCCTGTCGGGCAGCTGCAGGATAAGGGCCAGGTTGCCCGGCTTGTTCTGGTCTCCAACGCCGACCGCACCTTGGATCGTGTCGCTATCGAACGCGTTGTCCAAATATGCCAGAAGGCTGTATTTTGGCGTCTCGAGACCAACCCTGACATTTACGGTGGTGAATGCCGGAATGAACCGCACATTAAACTCGTCAGTGGCACGATTGCTGGTGTAGCGAACGTCGCCTTCCGCAAAAAGATTCTGACGGTTCCCCAACGGGACATTATAGCGCGCTGATCCCGTGATAGAGTGCTTCGGGGTTCGCTCTAGCCGGTTGCCGCCAAGATTTGCGCGACAGAACACGCCGTTTCCGATGATCGTGTTGGGCACGCAACTCGACACGAAGGATCCAGTGAGCGGATTGTTCACATTAACCTCAAAGTCAGTATATTTAGCGTCGAGGTAAGTGTAGCCGACGTTAAGCGTGAGGTCTCTGATCGGTACTACCGTTAGATTAGCTTCAATTCCGTAAACTCGTGCCGAGCCTGCGTTACGGATAAAGTTCGAGAAGCCGGACGGCGTCAGCGGATTAGGTTGCGCAACGCTGACCTGCTTGCCGTCATATTTCATGTAAAAGGCCGCCGCGCTGAATATAACACGGCGGTCCAACGCATTCGCCTTCATGCCGATTTCATAATTATAGAGTTTCTCTGTACCAAATCCTGCCAAAGATGAATCGAATACGGCTACGGTAGAGTAACCCGCCGGTTTCACGCCTTTGGCCACAGATGCGTAAACCATTAAATTGTCGCTCGGCTTGAAGCGAAGCGAAGCTTTGGGCACAAAATAGTTTGTCGATGATTGTTGAGGAACGGGTTGTACCAGAACGACGATGGGATATCCGCCATTCGCCAATGGCACTGCCGATGTCGTCAGAAACGGGTTGAAGACATAATTGTAGCTCTCGTGTGCATACCGCGCTTCTGCACTCAACGTTAGTTGGGGGGTGATGTCATAATCTGCCACGGCATAGCCCGAAACGTGGTCGGTCGTCCGGCTGCCATGGGTGTAGGGCAAATTGCCCTGGACCAGAGTGACGTCCTTCTGACCGCTGAAGCCGACTGGGACGACATAGGCCGCGGAGGTATTGTCCTGCTGATATTTTTCATACCAGAACAGGCCGCCAATCGCCCAGCGGAAGCCGGCTCCGTCAAGATGGCCAATACGAACCTCCTGGTTCAACTGCCTGACGTCGCCGTTGAAAATGTTAAGCTCGAAGAACCTGTTGAAGTTCTCGCCCTGCCCGGCGCCTCCTGGCCCCGCGACAGTCGCCTGCGGAAACGCATAGAAATCGATATCCTCGCGCTCGTTGAACGTGGAGTGGGTATAGGCGGTGATCGACGTCAACTTGACCTGGTCAGAGACCTGGAGATTGACCGTAAGCGCCGTCCGCAGGGTGTTGACGACCGCACCAGGATAATCCTTCCCGGTACGGGGATCGAGGCTCAGAAGCACGCCGTTTTTGGGGTCTTTGATCAGGCCAAACGGAATGGCCTGTACGCTGAATGGCAAGGCTGTCGTGTTGCCAACCGTGCCGACTTGCGCCCCGGCAACCCCAGGGGCAAGGGCAATGGTCACGTTTGGTACGACAACCGGTCCGGCATATTCCTGTGCTGCGGGTGCAATATTGTCATGGCTGTAGTTCACGCTCAGCAAAGCATCGCCGATGCCACGCTCAAACAGGAGCGAGCCCCCACCACCATAACTTTTGTAGCCGCCGATCCGTTGTCCGGAAATCTGGTTGCGATAATAACCGTCAGACCTGCTGTAATAACCGTGGACCCGCACCGAAAGCCCATCGGCCAACGGACCCGTTAACGCGGCGCGGCCTTCATAAGTGCCATAATTGCCGACTTCGGCACTGACTTCGCCGCCGAACGTGCTCGAAGGCTTTTTGGTCACGAAGTTGATGGCGCCGCCGAACGCGACCCGTCCGTACAATGCCGATTGTGGGCCCTTGACCACCTCAATGCGCTCCACTTCGACCGCCCGAGCATTCAACAACGTCGAACCACCAGCCGAGGCGCCCATCGACTCGGTGGAAGCATCGACGCCGTCAATCAAGATGCCGACTGGGGGGCGCCCGCGCGACGAAGGCAGGCCGCGGATGACGGGCCGAGTATCCTGCAGGCCCGATCCCTTATCGAACACCAGACTGGAATCGAGCCGGACGATGTCCGCAAACGTCTCAATTTTCTGTCGCGCGATCTGACCGGAATCAACTGCAGTGATGGAGATCGGGACGTCGGAGAGACGTTCCTTGCGATTGCGTGCGGTAACGATAATCTCTCCCTGATCGGCGCCATCAACGGCAGCGTCCGGCGTGCTTGCCGACCGCGTGCTCTGCGCCGATGCCAAGGAGGGTGTGAGCGCGCCAATGAGCGCAAAGCCAGCACTTGAAGCCGCCAAAACGGCGCGGATAGATGATGAGCGCATTTCAATTTCCCCTGGTTGCGCGATCGATTTGCTGGGACAATTGATGGCAGGTGATTGTTGCGGCCGCTAAGGAGAAAACGTGCCGGTTGTTTCGCGCTTCGCGAATGACCGTTCGCGAAGCGCGAAATCCGTAAACGATCTTTGCCGTATGGCCGATCGAGCCGACTGCTCTGCCATCCCGGCCGTCGCCTTTCCACTTTCGATAAGATATGCTTAGATCAACACGGAGGTTTTTGAGTTTGAAAAGTGCGCGGGCCTTGTTTGACCGGCATTGGCTCGCGGTGGCCTTCTATGTCGGCTGTCCGATCATCATCAGCATTCCCCTGGGGATATTTCACGCCGGGCTGGGTCGTTACATGACAGCGCCCGCCGCCTACTTGTTGTGGTCGGCAGCCTGGCTGGCAACCTGGTTCGTGTCCGAGATTTTCTTCAGGGTGGCACGGGTCTTGCTCCAGCCATGGCAGCCACGTCTGCTCCCCCTTCTTCTGATCGCCGGTATCGGAGCGATTCTGATCTCTCCATTCTATGTCGGTATGATCAGCAGAATCTGCTTCAAGATCGGTGGTATTGATGTTCCTCCCTCGGTATTGAGCCAACAGATCGATCTTGCCGACCCAAGCTATCTCTCCGGACTGTTGGTGTCCGGAAGCTATGGTCTATTCAGCTGGTGCAGTTTGCGCTGGGCTTATGAGCGATACAAAGACAGCCAATCAAAAATCCGGTTCTCCGCCCAAACCCGTCAGGAATTTGGTGACGCCGCCTCGCCGGTCGCCATGAGTGTTGCAGCGGCTCCATCCGACCGGTTGCTGGTGCAGCTCAGGAAGAATGGAATTAGCGAACTTGGGGCGATCGAGGTCATCGAGGCGGAAGATCACTATGTACGCCTCCATCTCGCGCAGGGTAGCCGTCTTGTTTTCTTTCGGTTTGCCGACATCCTGTCCGAAGTGCGCGGCACAGACGGCTTGCAAGTCCATCGCTCGTTCTGGGTGCGCCGGGAATGTATTGCTGACGTCCAGCATGATGCCAGTGGCTTGCGCCTCCAGATGCGCAACGGACTCATCATCCCGGTCAGCCAAAAGTATCGCGCGTTGCTGGGTTACCTGCTTGAAAATCGCGACTTGGCGTGAAACTGAATCATGGAATGATGTCAGCCATTCTCGTGGCAATTATTGATCCCGCGTTTGAAAAGCCTACATCATCCTTGCCACAGCCGGATCACCTCAAGTGGCGAGTTGAAGTAGAGAAACGAATTGCGAGGCTTTGATCGGCGCGTGCGGCCGCGCCAGGCTAGCTGCCCTGCAAAGTCCACTGCCAGTGACTTTGACAAGGCTTTTGCGGTTCATCGGCGTCCCGTCGCAAAGCAGAGTTTCACCTGCCACATTGGCCTGACAGTGCCCTTATTATGGCGAATATCTTGGTTCTCGCCGCCTCCGGAACTGAGCTGTTAAGCGAGCCCTGAGGTGCCAAAATAGTCTGAGTGGCGCTTGCGAAGTTCAACCTTCTGAACCTTCCCCATGGCATTGCGCGGGAGTTCGTCAACCACGAACACTGCCTTGGGCAGCTTGAAACCGGCCAGTTGGCCGCGCAGCGCCGCGATGATCGCCTCGGCAGTAAACTCCGCGCCATCACGCAAGCAGACCACAGCAGCGACGGCTTCGCCAAAGTCGTCATGCGGCAGGCCAATGACCGCCGATTCTTCCACGCCGTCCAACGCGTCGATCAGCACTTCGATCTCTTTGGGATAGACGTTTAGCCCGCCCGAGATGATCATGTCTTTGTCGCGGCCGACGATCCACACGACCCCGTCGCCGTCGATCCGGGCGATGTCGCCTGTGATGAAATAGCCGTCGTCGCGAAACTCCTGACGGGTCTTTTCCGGGTTGCGCCAATAACCGGCGAACACACTGTCGCCGGCGACCTCAAGGACGCCCAACGCCAGTCCGTCGGCAATCCGAACCCGGCAGCCGGGCACCGGGCGACCGACCGCGCCGGGAATTCGGAGCCCGTTTAGCGGGTTGGAGCAGATGATCCCGCATTCCGACATACCGTAGCGCTCAAGGATGCGGTGCCCGGTGCGCAGTTCGAAATCCGCGAAAGTCGCCACGTTTAGCGGCGCGGAGCCGCAAACGAATAGCCGCACATTTTGCGCGCTTTGGACATTGAGGGCCGGATCCGCGAGCAGCCGGGTGTAATAGGTCGGCACACCCATGAACACGGTTGCACCCGCCAGCCGATCAAACACCGCAGCCGTGTCGAATGCGGGCAACAAGACGATCCGCCCGCCCGCCAGCAGTAGCGTGTTCAACGCCACAAACAGCCCGTGAATATGGTAGAGCGGCAAGGCGTGGAGCAGCACATCCTGGGCACACAGGCCCCAGCCGGCGATCAGCGCACGGGCATTGGCCAGAAGATTGTGCTGACTGATCATCGCCCCCTTGGGCCGCCCGGTCGTACCTGAAGTGTAGACAATCGCCGCCAGATCGGATCCTTGGGGAATATGCGGGGGAGCCGGCGGATGGCCCTGCGTAACGCGGTCGGCAATGGTGCCGGACCCATCGCTGCTAAGCGTAAGGACGATCGGCCCCAAGCCCGCGCAGGCCTCGGCCGCTGAGGGATCGCAGATCAACAGCCGAGGTTCGGCATCGGCGATGAAATAGGCGATCTCGTCGCGGCGGTAGCCGGTGTTCAGCGGCAGATAAACCGCGCCCAACCGCAGCGTGGCCAAGTACAGAAGCACCAATTCGAGGGATTTCTCTGCCTGTACGGCGATCCGGTCGCCCTGAACGATCCCCACTGCGGCGAGCGCGGCAGCCCAGCGCTCGACCGCCTTGGCCAGTTCGTGCCCACTCAGAACCCGCTGCCCGATTTCGATCACGACACGATCGCCAGCATCGGCCAGCGCGGCGAAAAGTGCAGGAGTAAAAGCATCGTTCTGCTGGTTCATCGCACCTGCCCTGGCTGGCCCCACCGTCGCCGGCGAGGAAGTTTGCAATTCGCGTCTGCGCTGGCTTGCGTATAGGATCGTCGACGATCGGTAATCAATTCGGGGATTGAAAAATTATGATGGCATCACGCAAGGGCGTGTCAGGCACCGGCCGCAAACTGGAGGCGGGGGGCGGGAGCCTGCCGTTCGGTTCGCCCAAACCGATGTCGGACGGGGGTCAGAAGACCTCGCTGGTGCAGCGCGTGTACGAGACGATCATGGCCTCGCTCGATAGCGGCGCAATCGCGCCGGGCAGCCGCATCATCGCAGCCGAACTGGCGCAGCAGCTGGGGGTGAGCCGCGCCCCTGTGCGCGAGGCGCTGGGTGTGCTGGCGGGCCAGGGCTTGGTCGAGCTGCTACCCGACCGCGGAGCGATTTTGCGCCTGATGAATGCCAACGACCTGGTCCAGATCTACGAGGTCAGCGCCCCGGTCGCTGCCGTAGGCTTACGCGCCGCTGCCGGGCGGATCGGCGAGGGCGAAAACGCAGCCCGCGTCACCGCGGCGATGGCGGCGATCCGTGAGGCCGGCGACAGTCCGGATCCGGGCATCGGCTTCTATCTGGTGCTCAATGATTTTCACTATCTGCTCAATCTGATCGGCGAGAAACCTTACGTCACCAGCGTGCTGCGTTCGATCAACATCGAATATTGGAACCGCCTGCTGGTGGCCACAATTGATCTACGTCAGCACGCTGCCCACTACGTCCGCAACTACCAGCGCATTGCCGATGCGGTGCTCGACGGTGATGGCCGCTCGGCCGGGGAAATTATGCGCTATCATGCCGACTGGTGCATCACGCTTCTCAAAATCAGCATGATTCGCGATCAAGGATCGTCGACGATAGATCACAAATAGGTCTTCCTTCTGGCATATATTTGATAAATCGTCGACAATATGCTTGCATCCAGCATGATTCCATGTTCCTCTAATCCAACGGCGGCTTTCGATCCGCTGAGGTACAGGGGACCAGATCATGCGCTTCTCACGCTCGGTTGAATTCGGTATCGCCTTGCTGGTCGCTCCGGCGGTCCACGCCCAAACAGCAGCGCCAGACCCCGCCGCCAACGATTCCGAAATCATCGTTACCGCTACGAAAACTGGCGAAACCCGACTGCAGGACACCGCGCTGGCGATCACTGCAGTGAGCGCGCAAACGCTGGCGCGCACCGGGATCAAGGATGTGCGCGACCTGGCTTCGCTGACGCCCGGTCTCCAGGTCACGCAAAATGCATCGTTCGCGCAGGTATATATCCGCGGGATCGGCTCCAATAACGTCTTCGGCGGATCGGACCCATCGTCGACAATCCACCTCGACGGGGTCTATCTGGCGCGGCCGGCCAGTTATCTGACGGGTTTCCTCGACGTTGAACGGATTGAAGTGCTGCGCGGTCCGCAAGGCACGCTCTATGGCCGCAATTCGGTGGGGGGCACGATCAACGTGGTCAGCCGCAAGCCTGGCGACACGATCAAGGCCAAGCTTCAGGCCACCTATGGCAATTACAATACCGCCCGGCTTGAGGGCTATTTCAGCACACCCTTGGTCACCGACAAGGTCTCCGCTTCGATCGCGCTGATTGCCTCGCGCCGCGACGGCTTCCTCAAGAACATCGTCCCGGGCGTCGGCGATGTCGACGACGAAGCGACCATGGGCGGGCGCGCGCAGTTGCGGTTCACCCCGTCATCGCAGCTCGAGATCCTGGTCCGGGCCGACTACCTGGATTCAGACGATGCGCTGGCCGGCTATATCAAGCTGTTGCAGACCACCACCGATCCGCTAGCGAACAGCATATTGGGCGATTACCGCAAGGTTGCGGTCAACATCCGCTCCAGCTCGAAGCGCCGCCAATGGGGTGGTTCGGGAGAGATCAATTACGATCTGGGCGCTGGCGTGCAGCTCAAATCGCTGACTGCCTATCGGACCAACCGTCTGATCCAGATCGGCGATACGGATGGCACCGCACTTAACGTGCGGCGTACCGACCAGTTCGAGGACCAGCACCAGTTTTCGCAGGAGTTCAACCTCACCGGGAAAACCGGCAGTTTGTCTTATATTCTGGGTGCTTATTACTTCCAGGAGAAAATCTTGGTCGATTCCAGCGTGACCACCTACGCCGCCGACATCCGCGCCAATTTCAACCCGACGATCAACACCTCGGCCTGGGCTGGCTTTGCCCAGGCGAGTTACGCGTTGACCCCGATGATCTCACTGACCGCAGGCATCCGCTACACCCGTGAGCACAAGCGCTTCGACCAGATCGCCAGCCAATTTTTCTTGAGCTCCGGCGGGTTGCGGCCGACCTACCCGCGTACGTACCAGCGCGAGACCACCTTTGATGCCTGGACCCCCAAGTTCGGCATTGAAGTCCGGCCGACCGAGGGCGTGCTGCTCTATGCTTCGGCGACCAAGGGGTTCAAGTCGGGCGGCTACAATTTCTCCAGCCTCAACACATCGCAGGGCTTCGCTCCCGAAACGCTGTGGTCTTACGAAGGTGGCTTTAAACTCGACCTGCTGGGCCATGTCCTGCGCCTGGACGCGACCTATTTCCATTATGTCTACAAGAACCTTCAGGTGCAGTCGTTCCTTTCGCCTGGGGTGATCGACATCACCAACGCCTCCGACGCCAAGGTCGACGGCGTCGAAATCGAGGGCCAGCTGCGGCCGACACCTTGGCTGCGGCTGGGCGGCAACCTTGCCTACCTGGACGCGCGCTATCAGAACTACACCTCGGCGCTGTTGCCGGGGAACATTCCGTACAACGCCTCGGGCAACCGGCTGAACCTTTCGCCGAAATGGTCGTACACGCTGTGGGGCCAGGTCGATGCGCCGGTCGGGGCAGGATCGGCCTTCCTGCGCGGCGAATACAGCCACCGCACGCGCCAGTTCTTCACCGCCTCGAATTCCGGGCTCGACCAGCAAGCGCCGTACAGCCTGATCAACGCCAGCGCGGGTTATACTTTCCCCGGCGATCACTTCGAGATCATGGCGTTCGGGCGCAACCTGCAGGACACCGCCTATGTCACCAGTACGGCGAGCTTCGCGTCGGGGATCGTCGGCCGGGTCGGTGAGCCGCGGACCTACGGCGTTCGCGTCGTCGCCCGCTACTAAGGTGATGGCGAACAGGCAGGAGGAAGCGGTCGCGAACATCGGCGGGTTCTGCGATCCGGACTTCGCCCAGGTGGAAAAGGTTTTCACCGAGAATTTCGCTGAGCGCGACGAACTTGGCGCGGCGGTCTGCATTTATCGCCACGGCCAGCCGGTGGTCGATTTGTGGGGCGGCTGGGCCGATGCCACGCGTAGCCGCCCGTGGCAGCGCGATACGATCGTGTGCATGATGTCGGTCGGCAAGGGCATCGCCGCGCTGTGCGTATGGATGCTGATCGGACGCGGACAGATCGCGCTGGATGCACCGGTCGCACGCTATTGGCCGGGCTTTGCCCAGGCGGGCAAGGCTGGGATTACCGTTGCCACGCTGCTCGCTGGCAAAGCCGGGCTGCTCTACGCCGATCACGCACCCGACGGCGCTGGCTTCGACTGGGAGGTGATGATTGAGGCGCTGGAGCGCCAGTGCCCGGAATGGGAGCCCGGCACCGACCATGGCTACCATTCGGCGACTGCCGGCTATCTGCTGGGTGAGCTTGTCCGCCGGGTCGATGGGCGCGCGATCGATCAGTTCCTGCGCGAAGAGATCACCGGCCCGCTCGGCGTGTCCTACGGCTATGGTGCCGACTGGGCGGATCCGGCCCTCATCGCCGACATCGTGCCCAATCCGGAAAGCCACACCTTTGTCCAGACCCGGGACCGCTCGACCAAGCTGGGCCGAGCCTGGCGAATGCGCCCGGACTCGCCCGATCACTACAACGATGCCCGGCTGCGCAGCGGGCTGATGCCCTCCACCAACGGCCATGGCAACGCGCGCGCCGTGGCGCGGATTTTCGCAGTGCTGGCGGGCGGCGGTTCGCTCGACGGGGTGAGCGTGGTCTCGCCCGAAACTATCGAACTGATGCGCAAGGAAAGCTGGTTCGGCCGCTGCGCGATGACCGACCGCACGTTTCGCTACGGCCATGGCTTTTTCCTCAGCGAACCGCTGATGTCGCCAATGGGAAGCAACCCACGTGCCTTCGGCCACCCGGGGGCCGGCGGTGCGCTGGGCTTTGCGGACCCGGAGAATGAAATTGCCTTCTCCTACAGCCCCTCGTTGATGTGCGGGGGCGCGGGACTTGGCGAACGCTGCTTGGCCCTTGTCGCGGCAGCTTACGTATGAACGGCGGGTTCGCAGGCAAGGTCGCACTCGTCACCGGCGGCAGCTCAGGCATCGGCCAGGCCGTGGCCGAGGCACTGGGCGCGGGCGGCGCGCGGGTCGCAGTGCTGGCCAGCAGCTCTGCGGCCAAAGCTGAAGCGGTGGCGCAGAGGATCGTCGCAAGCGGCGGCGAGGCGCTAGGCCTGGCCGCCGACGTGCGCGACGCCGCCGCGATCGCGGCCGCGGTCGCTCGGATCGAGCAGCACTTCGGCGGGATCGACCTGCTGGTTAACGCGGCAGGCGTCTTCTACCCCTCACCGGTGGGGGAGACCTCGGTGGAGGATTCCGCGCGGCTGATCGACATCAATGTCAGCGGGCTGTGGAACGCCATTTCCGCGACGGTTCCGGCAATGCAGCGGCGCGGCGGGGGGCGCATCGTCAACCTTGCCTCGGTCGTTGGACTGACCGGGGTCAAGGGCTTTGCCCTCTACAGCGCAAGCAAGGCAGCCGTGGTAATGATGACCCGCACCCTGGCTGCCGAGCTTGCTCCGCAGGGCATCGCGATCAACGCCGTCGCCCCTGGCAATACCGCTACCCCGATGAACGCTGCGGTCCGCGCCGACCCGAAGATGGCCGATTACATGCTCGGCCTGACCCCCAGCGGCAACGCCTTCAGTGCCGCCGAGGACATTGCTCGAATCGTATTGTTCCTGCTCTCGGACGAGGCGCGCCCCGTGCATGGTGCCGTGTGGCTCGCCGACGAAGGCATATCGGCGGTAATCGGCTGATGGCCAGCGCCGCGTCCCACGTCATGTCCCGGCCGTCATCGGCCGGAGTCTATGCGTGGTATGTGGCAGCCCTGCTGGCGACCGGGCATCTGGTTTCTTTCGTCGACCGTTTCGTGATGAGCCTGGTGATGGAGCCGCTCAAGGCCGATTTGGGCGTCAGCGACGCGCAGCTCGGGTTGCTGCAGGGCACCGGCTTCGTCATTCTCTATACGGCGGTGGCGATCCCGCTGGGGCTGATGGCCGACAGGGTCAACCGCCGCAATTTGATCATCGCCGGTATCTTGCTGTGGAGCATAGCCACCGCCGCATGCGGATTGGCGACCAGCTTCGGCAGCCTGTTTCTGGCGCGGATCGGGGTGGGCTTCGGCGAGGCGGCGCTGGTGCCTTCGGCGATGTCGCTGCTCGCCAGCCTGTTCCCACGGCGCCAGCTGGGGCGCGCGGTATCGCTGTTCACCGCCGGGGCGTCGCTGGGCAAAAGCGCCGCGTTGATCGGCGGCGGGACCGTTCTCGCCCTGCTGGTCGCGAGTGGCGGCCTGCATCTCGGCGCTCATACGTTCAAGCCGTGGCAGGGCACTTTTATCATCATGGCGCTGCCCGGGCTGGTGCTGGCAGCGCTGCTGCTGACGGTCCGCGAGCCGGAACGTGCCGCTTCGACCGTCGCGCGCCCGAACTTGGCCACGGCCCTGGCAACCCTCCGCGCCAATCGCCTCGCCTATGGCCTGCACACTGCCGCCGCGGCGCTGGTGGTGCTGGAAATCCAGGGTCTGGCGGCGTGGGCGGTCTCGTTCTTTGTGCGCTATTATGCGATGACCCCGGCGCAATCGGGGGTGACGGTGGGCACGATCATCCTCTTTGCCGCGCCGCTCGGCCATCTTGCCGGAGGTTTGCTGACCGACCTGTTCCAAAAGCGCGGCACCCGCGCTCCGGCGGCGCCAGTGATCGCGCTCGGCCTGGTTTGCGTGATTCCCGCCGCGCTGCTGTTCACCCAGGCGCGCAGCCTCCCGGTCGCGCTTACGGGCTATGGCCTGCTCAATTTCTTCGGCACGATGTCGGCCCCGGCCTCGCTCGCCGGGGTCCAGATGCTGACTTCCGAGCGGCTGCGCGGGGTGATCACCTCGATGTTTCTGGCGGTCACAACCTTCGTGGGCGTCGGCCTTGGACCGGCGCTAATTGGCCTGGCCAGCGACAGCATCGGCGGGGCCGAGGGCTTGCGCGCCGCGTTGACGCTGATCATGCCGACGGTTGCGGTCCTGGGCATCGCCCTCGCCCTGGTCAGCCGTGCACCCTTTGCCCGCACTGCCCAGGCAGTGCTCGCCCCGCAATCCTAGGAGAACCCATGCGCAAGACCAGCAAGGCGATCATCACCTGTGCGGTGACCGGATCGATCCACACCCCCTCGATGTCGCCCTACCTCCCGATCACTCCTGCGCAGATCGCCGAGCAGGCCATCGCCGCGGCTGAGGCGGGGGCAGCGATCCTCCACCTCCACGCGCGAGATCCGGCCGACGGCAAACCCTCGCCCGATCCGGAATTGTACATGCAGTTCCTGCCGCACATCAAACAATCGGTTGACGCGATAATCAACATCACCACGGGCGGCGCCCCCGGGTTCAGCGAGGACGACCGCATGGCCGGCCCCCTGCGCGCCAAGCCCGAAATGACCTCGCTCAACATGGGATCGATGAATTTCGGCTTCTTCGGCCTAGCCGACAAGTTCGAATGGAAGCACGCCTGGGAGCGCGAGCTGATGGTGGGGTCCAGGCAATTCCCAGCCAACCACAATTTTGCGCTGATCGAGCGGATTATGGTTGAGCTGGGCCAGGGCCACGGCACACGCTTCGAATATGAATGCTATGATCTGGGCCACCTCTACACGGTCAAGCATTTCGCCGATGCCGGGCTGATCCAGCCGCCCTTCCTGATCCAGGGCATCTTCGGGATCCTGGGTGGAATGGGCGCGGACCTGGAAAACTTCATGGTCTTCAAGCAGACCGCAGATCGCCTGTTCGGCGAGGATTACCTGCTCTCCTGCTTTGCCGTCGGGCGCCCCCAGATGAAGTTTCTGGCGCAATGCGCGCTGATCGGCGGCAGCGTGCGGTGCGGACTGGAGGACAGCCTATACATTTCCAAGGGCGAACTTGCCCAGAGCAACGCCCAGCAGGTGATCAAATTGCGCGGCATCCTCGATGCGCTCGACATCGAAGTCGCCTCCCCGGCAGAGGCGCGGGAAATGCTGGGTCTCAAGGGTGGCGATGCGGTGGGCTTCTGACGATGCGCTTGGCAACCGACACCGGCGGTACCTTCACCGACCTGATCGTTGAGGAGGACGACGGCTCGATCACTTTGCACAAGGCACCGACCGTGCCGGCCGATCCGGTCGCGGGTGTGCTCGATGCATTGCGCGTAGCGGCCGATGCACGCGGAATCGACGTGCGAACACTGCTGGGCCGCGCAACCAGCTTCGTCCATGGCACCACCCATGCGATCAACGCGATCATTACCGGACGCACCGCGCCCACCGCTCTGATCGTCTCGGCGGGCCACCGCGACATCCTGCTATTCCGCGAGGGCGGGCGCAGCGAGCCGTTCAACCACACCGTCCCCTACCCCAAGCCATATATCCCTCGCCGCCTGACCTACGAAGTGCCCGAACGCATTCGCTCGGACGGCAGTATCGCTATCCCGCTCGACGAAGATGCGGTCATCGCCGCGCTCCAGGCCGCTTGTGCGGCGGGTGTTGAGGCGGTGGCTGTGACCCTGCTATGGGCCACGCTCGATCCTTGCCACGAGCTGCGGATTGGTGAATTGATCGCGCAGCAGTTGCCGGGCACTCCCTATAGCCTGTCGCATCAGGTCAACCCCACCCTGCGCGAATTCCGCCGCGCGTCTTCCACCGCGATCGATGCTTCACTCAAGCCGTTGATGACGCGCTATCTCGATGGGCTGGCGCAGCGGTTGGCCGATACCGGCTATGCTGGCAAGGTCATGGTCCTGACCAGCGCTGGCGGCATGGTCGATGCCGCCGAGCTTGCCGCTTCGCCGATCAGGGTGATCAATTCGGGGCCATCCATGGCGCCGGTCGCGGGGCGGTACTATGCCAACCGGGAGGGCGGCTGGGACACCGCGATCATCGCCGACACCGGCGGCACCACCTATGACATCAGCCTGGTTTCGCAGGGCCGCATTCCGATGACCCGCGACCTGTGGATCGGCGAGCCCTATCGCGGGCACCTGGCAGGATATCCTTCGGTCGACGTCAAGAGCGTCGGCGCGGGCGGAGGCAGCATTGCTGTGGTCGATAAGGCCGGACTGCTCCATGTCGGTCCCGATAGCGCCGGATCGACCCCGGGGCCTGCCTGCTATGGCCGCGGCGGCAACCGCCCGACGGTGACTGATGCGGCGGTTGTGCTGGGCTATATAGACCCGGCCTATTTCTTGGGCGGGGCTATGCCGCTGGACGCTGGGCTGGCCCGCCGGGCGATCTTCGATGACATCGCCGGACCGCTGGAAATCTCGCTCGAGGAAGCGGCTTGGGCGATACTCGACCTGGCGACCGAGAACATGGTCCAGGCGATCGAGGAGCAGACCCTGAACCAGGGCATCGACCCTTCTCAGGCGTTGCTGATCGGCGGTGGTGGCGGGGCCGGGCTGAATTCGGTATTCGTCGCCCGGCGGCTCGGCTGTCGGCAGTTGCTGATACCCGAGACTGGCGCGGCGATGAGCGCCGCCGGAGCATTACTGTCTGACATCACCAGCGAATTCGCGGTGACCGTGCATACGTCCACAGGTGCTTTCGATACCGCCCGCGTCAACGTCGCGCTGGCGGGGCTTGAGGCCAAGGCTGAGCGTTTCGCCGCCCGTGCCGGGCTGGCCGGAATTGTCGAATTCGTCGCCGAGGCGCGCTATGTCGGGCAGGCTTGGGATATCGACGTGCCGCTGGCCTCGTCCGGGTTCTCCACCGACGACGAAGTCGCCGCGTTCCGCCGGACCTTCGACGATGTCCACCAGCAGCTGTTCGCGGTGCGCGACGAGACTTCGCTGGTGGAACTGATTGGGTTGCGCGCCCGGGTTCGCTGCCGCGCCAGGCCCGACACCGGTTTCCGTCTAGCCGAAGCTGCGGGTGAACGCTCCGATCCAGCGCCACGCCGAGTGTTTTTTGCCGGCAGCGGCTGGGTCGAAACTCCCGTGCTGCAATGGGAAGCGATTCCCAAGGGGGCCGATCGGCAAGGCCCGGCGATCGTGGAATCGGCCTTCACTACCGTCGTCGTCGATCCGGGTTCGCGGATGCGGCGGACCGACGGAGGCACTCTTTTGATCGAGGTTCGACCATGACCGAAGCTCCCCGCAACGGCGCCGAGATGGCCGTGCTCAACAGCCGACTCGATGGTGTCGTCCGCAAGATGAGCAACACCTTGCTGCGCACCGGTCGCTCGGGCGTCCTCAATCGGGCGCGAGATTTTTCGTGCTGTCTGCTGACCCGGACCGGCGATCTGCTAACCGCGGCCGACAGCCTGCCAATCCACGTCCTGTCAGGTCCCGATCTGATGGCCCGTTCGATGATGCAGTTCCATCCGCAGTTGCGCGCCGGGGATGCCTTCCTCCACAATTCCCCCTACCATGGCTGTTCGCACGCCGCCGATCTTAGCGTGATTGTGCCGGTGATGGACGATGAAGGCCGACACCGCTTCACCGTGCTGGCCAAGGCGCACCAAGCCGATATCGGCAATTCGCAGCCGACCACTTACATGGCCGAGGCACGCGACGTGTATCACGAAGGCGCACTGATCTTTCCCGCGGTGCAGGTCCAGCGCGAGTGGCAGGACATCGACGATATCGTCCGCATGTGCCTGATGCGGATCCGCGTGCCGCATCAGTGGCACGGTGACTACCTCTCCACCATCGGCGCGGCCCGGATCGGCGAGCGTGCGCTGACCCAGCTTGCCGCCGAAGTGGGCTGGGATCGGCTCGATGCCTTTGCGGAGCAATGGTTCGATTATTCCGAAGCCGTCGCGAGCGAGGCTATTGGCGCGCTGCCTGCCGGAACGGTCACCGGCACCAGCACTCACGATGCCTTTCCGGGCCTCCCGGCAGCAGGGTTGAAGATCGTCTCGACCGTTGAGGTCGATCCTGGCGCGGGCAAGGTAACAGTCGATCTGACCGGCAATCCCGATTGCCTGCCCTGTGGGATGAACCTTTCTGAGGCCTGCTCGCGCACGGCGGCCATGATCGGCGTGTTCAACAGCATCGATCACCGCGTGCCCAAGAATGCCGGATCGTTCCGGCGGATCGAGGTGCTGCTGCGCGAAGGCTGCATTGCGGGAATCCCGGTCCATCCCTTCTCCTGTTCGGCAGCGACAACCAACATCGCCGACCGCGTGGCCAACAGCGTGCAGACTGCGCTGGCTGGCCTGTCCGACAAGGTCGGGATGGCGGAGGTCGGATCGGTGATCGCACCTTCGGCCGGGGTGATCTCGGGCATCGACCCCCGCACCGCCGAACCCTTCGTCAACCAGATCTTCCTGGCGATGAGTGGCGGCGCTGCCAGCCCAACCAGCGATGCCTGGTGGACTATCGGCCATGTCGGCAACGCCGGGCTGTGCTGCATCGACGGCGTCGAACTGGCCGAACTCGCCCAGCCGATCATGGTCCACCGCCGCGCGTTCCTTGCCGATACCGAAGGCGCCGGGACCACCACAGGCGCGCCGTCCACCATCGTTGAGTTCGGACCAATCGGTGGCGCGATCGATATCGGCTACCTGTCCGATGGCCGTGAGAACCCACCGCTTGGCGTGCGCGGTGGCGGCGCTGGCGGTCCGGCCGACCAGTACTTGATTGCGCGCGACGGCTCGGTCAGCGCGCTGCCGGCCTGTACCCAAGTGCGCATCGCCGAGGGGGAGCGGATCCTTGCCATATCCTGTGGCGGTGGCGGCTATGGTCCGCCCAGCAAGCGCGCGGCGGAACTGGTCGCCGCCGATGTCCTGGCCGGGCTGCTCAGCGCCGAGCGCGCGCGCAACGTCTATGGCGTAACTTTGGCGGCAGACGGTTCCCCCGCGCTCGCTGAGACTGCCGCTGCGCGCGAGACCATGGCATGAGCCGCGCGGTCCTCGTCACCGCTGGCGCCGCCGGGATCGGCCTGGCCATCGCCGGGATGTTCTCCGGCCGGGGCGACAGAGTTACAGTATGCGACGTGGATAGCGCGGCGCTGGACCGGGCTCGCGCGGCAATCCCGGGTCTGACTGCCATCAAGGCCGATGTCGCCGATCCGCTGAGTGTTGCTGCACTGGTGGCGGAAATCGGGCGGATCGACGTTCTCGTCAACAATGCCGGAGTGGCCGGGCCAGTCGGCGGGATTGAGACAACCGATCCCGGCGAATGGGCGCGCTGCTTCGCGGTCAACGTCCACGGCGCGTTCCATACCATCGCCGCCGCTGTCCCCGCGATGCGCGCGGCGCGCGGCGGCGCGATCATCAACATCTCCACCGCTTCGACCGTCACCGGCATTCCTGGCCGCAGCGCCTATGTCGCGTCGAAATGGGCGCTGGAAGGTCTGACCCGCAATTTGGCACGTGAGCTGGGGCCCGACGGAATCCGGGTCAACGCGATCCGCCCCGGCTTCATGGATACTGAGCGGATGCGCGGGATCGTGGCGCGCATCTCCGAGGAAAGCGGGCGCAGTACCGAAGCGGTCGAGGCCGAGGCCCTGGGCTACATTTCGATGCGCACGAAGATCCAGCCTGACGAGATCGGCGAAACCGCCTGGTTCCTGGCCTCAGACGCGGCGCGCCATGTGACCGGGCAGATCATCGGTGTTGACGGAAATGCGGAATGGGAGGGCTGATCATGGCACGTTTGAAGTTACTGTCGATCGACGAACTGACCGAACGCGGGGTGGACGTCACGCCGTTCCGCAAGGATTTCGCAGAGCTGCCAGGCAGTGTCGCGACGCTCGGCTACCGGCCCGACATACTGGCCGCCACGCTGCAGTTGTGGACTGCGGTGATGGACGGCGGCACGCTTACGCCGCAGCTCAAATATCTTGTTGGCTACATGGCCAGCATGGCAGCGGGGTGCCGCTATTGCTCGGCGCATACCGCCAGCAATGCCGCCCGTCATGGCGGCGACGATGCCAAGGTTGCCGCGGTTTTTGGCTACGAAACCAGCCCGCTGTTCGACGATCGCGAACGCACCGCACTGCGTTTCGCCATGCTGGCGGGCCAGTCGCCTTCGGGCGTGGAAGATGCCGACATGGCGGCGCTCAAGGCCCATTTCGACGTGCCGCAGATCGTTGAGCTGCTGGCGGTGGTGGCGATGTATGGCTTCTTCAACCGCTGGAACGACAGCCTGGCGATGCCGCTGGAGGCCACGCCGCGCGGCTTTGCCGAAACTAATCTGCGCGCGCATGGCTGGGAGATTGGGGCGCATGGCTGAAGTCGAAGACGAGCAGTCAGCGCCCGATGGCGCGATTGCCTGCGGGCTGGCGGTTGTCCACCCTTGGCTATGCGACGGCATGGGCCACCTGACGACGCGCCACTATCTGGCGATGTTCGATGATGCGTCCTACCATCTGTTTGCCGCGTTGGGCTATGACAGCCTCGCCGCCGAATGGCAGGGCATCGGCTGGGCCGATGTGCGTCATGAGATCGAGTACAAAGGCGAACTGCAGTCCGGGGCGCTGGTCACCATCGACGGCAAAGTGACGATGCTGGGCAACTCTTCTCTGAGCACTAGTTTTCGACTGTATCAACTTGGTGAGACTCGTCCCCGCGCCACGCTGGCAGGGCGGACCGTGTGCTTTGACTTGGAAGCCCGACGCTCCCGCCCCCTGCCCGAATTTTTCGTCGAGCGGGCACGCGCCCGCTTCACTCTTCTTTGATCAACGTACTGACTTTGTCTCGGGTTAGGGAGAGGAGCAGGTGCGGTCATGTCTTGGGCCTTTGATGGTGGATTTTACCACCGGTCCCGATGTTTGTCCGGTGAGCTGCTGGCCTCTATGCAGACCACCGCGCTTCGATACGCAGACAGTCCCTAGGGCGTGGCGCAGGTTATCCGCCGCGAACAGCGGACCGAACCTGTGCCATCACAGCCGCACAGGTTCATGGCAGAAGTCGATCCCACGTTCAAAGAGAAGATCTTCGGCGTTCCTGAGGCTCTGGGGGTACTTCAGATCATCATCCCCGTGCATTTGGTCTGACAGTGCCTGCATATGGAATGTCGTCCAGCCATCAGCGGTAAAACGCCTCGTTAGATGGGTGTTGGGGATAAACGGGTTTGCTTTTGATATCCGCCCATTGCACGGTATAGCGCAATTTGTGCAAACAAGCGTTCTTGCCAACTAATGACTTGGGCGTCCTCAGCATTACTCATCGCGGTTTCTGCATTCAGGACATTTTGTATATCTTCTTCACCTTCGATATATTGAACATTAGCGAGACGAGCGGTGAGGTGCGCTTCTTCTACTATGGCATCAAGCAGCTTCGCCCGTTCTGCTGACCGCTGTCGTGCGCTTTGCGCATCCTCCACTTCGGCGAGGGCATTTAGGATCGTCTGGCGGAACCGTTCAACGGCTTCGAGCTGCACGGCTGACGCGTATTGGAACGCGCTCAGCAATCGCTCGCGGCTGAAGATAGGTACCAGCAATGCCGAGCTCAGGTTTAAGCTGGTGCCCAGCGGTCCGGAGGCTGCCGAATTGAGCATAGACTGCGCATTGAGGCTAATCTGGGGGTAGAAGGCGGCTCGTGCCTGGCTCACATCGCCCTTTGCCGCTTGGATCCGCGCTTCCGATGCCCGCACGTCGGGGCGGGCTGCCAGCAAATCCCGCGGCGGGGCGGGATAAAGCTGAGGCACGACAATCGTATCCACGCTTGCCGTGCCCACAGAGAATTGCGGCGCTTCCGCTCCGGTCAGAATCGCCAATGCCGTTCGCGTCTGATCCAGCGCCTGACGTATGCGCGATCCTTCTTCGCGCAGATTTAGCAGCCTGATCGTTTGCAATCCCTGATCCACGCGTGTCGCGGCGCCTTGTGCCAAACGAACGCGGATCACCCGCTCGAGTTCGACCGCACGATCAATATTCTTATCCAGAATGGCAATCCGCCTGGCAATGGCGGCGCGCTGCACAAATGCTGATGCAACATCGGTTTCGATGGCAAGAACAACAGCATCGCGTTGCAGTTCGGTGGCGCGTGCCCGGGAGATTGCCCCACGCTTGCCGGCGCTAAGCCGCCCGAAAATATCCAGCTCGATGTCCACATCCAGGCGCGCGAACGCATCGCTGAAATCAAGCGCGTTACTTCCTGCCTTTTCGAAGCGCCTATTGGCGCCGACGGCTAGTGATATTTGCGGCAAGGTTGCCTGACGGGCAGCGCGCAGCAGCGCGTGAGATTGCTCAACGCGCGCTCTCGCAAGCCGGATGTCGCTGTTATTCTTGAACGACAGAGCGGTCAGCGCTTGCAATTCAGGCGCATTCAACAATTCGGCAAGCGGAGCTTTAATCGGTCCGCTGGCTTCGACCTGGCCACTCCAGGAAGCAGAGGCCAGCGACGGCGGCCCAGTAACCTGTGCGGTCGGCGCACAGGCACCGACCGTCAGGAGAAATGCCATCATCGGTACTATGCGGACTGATTGCATATCCGGGGATTAGCCCGGAGTGGTTAAGATTGGTTGACTATCAATGAGACGCCTTGGCAGTCGAACCTTATGGTTCACACGATCTTTACCTAGTTTTCAGGCTTAGCGTTTAATTGCTCTAATTCAGCACTTAGCGCGATGTCGGGGTAAATGGCAGATCGACTTTTCCGAAACGAGGTTATTGAGGCAAGCCGTAATCGGTTGACCGGGACGGTGATCGCTGCCGTTCCGCCGTCGTCGCGCCTCTATACGCGTCTCGTCGCGGTGGCTGCACTGTTGCTCCTGGCGTTGTTGATGTTTGGGCATTTTTCGATGACCGCAGATGTGCGCGGGATAGTCGCTTACGATGGCGGAATCGCACGAGTCTACCCGCGATCGGCTGCCGAAGTGAGTGCCATTCACGTCAGAAGTGGACAGCATGTGGAGGCAGGACAGGCGCTCGTCACGTTGGCGATCGCGCAAGGCCAGGGCGGAATTTCGCCACAGCTCAATCAGATGGGCAACCAGGATTCAGAGCTGGGGCGGCAAGTCGGACTGGCAGCCGACCAGGCAAGTTCCGAAGTCGCCGCGCTCGCCGAACAACATGGCGGGCTAATGGCGGCCATTGCCTCGCTGGAGCGACAGCACGCAATTGCTGCTGCCCAGATTCGACTTGCAGAATCCGCAGCCCTTCGCGCCGAACGTCTGGCGAAAGAAGGGGCAGGAACGCAGCGACAGGTCGAGGATAGCCGATCAGCATTGCTTACCCGACGGGCAGAACTGGAGGGGTTGGGTGAGCAGGTAATCGTCCAGCGCAATGCTTTGCGCGCAAATGAAGCAGACCAAAGTCGGCGGCAGCTGGAAGCCCAGCGGACCCAATCAGTCTTGATCGTTCAACGGGCGGTGCTGGCGCAGCAGCAGTTTGAGCTTTCGCGCACCGGGAACATTGTACTCACCGCCCCTGTGGCAGGAACCGTGGGCGACATCGGCGTGGAAGTCGGCCAGCAGGCGACCCCGGCGCGAGCAGCTGCCACGGTTATCCCTTCAGGCAGCAAGCTCGAAATTTGGCTCTATGCTCCTTCGCGGGCGGTCGGCAACGCGCGCGCGGGACAGCAGGTACGCCTGCAATTCGATGCCTTCCCGTATGAGAAGTTCGGTACGAGCGAGGGCTTGGTCACCGAAATCGCCAAAGTGCCAACTGAACCGTCGAATGTTGATCCGGGTCTTAAGTTCGATGAGCCGGTTTTTCGCATCAGGGCCAACATCGTCAAGTTCTCGCCGCGCACAAAGGTCGATATTGGTTCGATGCGGCAAGGCATGACGCTGTCCGGCAAGCTGGTGCTTGAGCGCCGTAACCTATGGCAGATATTGCTTGGGCCGATTTTGGAAACTTTCAGCTAATGGCATCCTTCGAATGGCCATGGAACGAGCGTATGCGCTGCGTTCTGCAGTCCGAGGCGGCTGAGTGCGGGCTTGCTGCCCTAACCATGGTCGCACGCTACCATGGTCACAGGCTCGACTTGGCTGGTTTGCGTCGGCGCTTTCCCTCTTCGATCAAGGGCACGACATTACGTCAGTTGATCGGCGTTGCCTCCGACCTCGACCTCACCGCGCGCGCGGTGAGGCTCGAAGTGGATGAACTCGACTGCCTCCAGCTTCCAGCGATCCTCCACTGGGACCTAAACCATTTCGTGATTCTGGAGAAAGTCGAACGCGGTGTTGCAACGATCCTCGATCCAGCTCGCGGTAGCAGACGGATGGCGCTTGGCAAACTGGGGCAACACTTCACCGGCATAGCGCTCGAACTTGCGCCCACGTCCGACTTCAAGCCGATCAACGCCAAAGTGCGGACACGATTGTCAGACCTGTGGAGCAACCTGACAAATTTCCGTTCCGCGTTGAGCCAGATAATTCTGCTTTCTCTCTTGGTTCAGGTCACGGCACTGGCCGTACCCTTCTTCATTCAATTGGTGATCGACGAGGGGGTGAATCAGGGTGATTCCAGCCTGCTCACTTTGCTGCTTGTCGGGTTCGGCTTCATCTATGGGCTGCAGGCCGTTACGCGCATGCTGCGCAGCTGGGTCACTTTGTGCCTTGGTGAATCGCTGACTTTCCAGCTTGGCGGAAACATTGTCCGTCATTTGCTGCGATTACCCATGTCCTATTTTGAGCGCAGGCACGTGGGAGACATCCTGTCGCGCATCGGCTCGATCCAGCCTATTCAGACACTGCTGACGCGTGGACTGGTCGATTCCTTAATCGACACCTCATTGCTGGTCGCCACACTGTTGGTGATGCTGGTGATCAGCGTTCAGCTCACGGCGATCGTGTTCTGTTGCACCCTAGCCTATCTGGTGCTCGCACAGGTCATGTATCCCGCCATGAGGGCGCGGACCGAAGAAGAAATCGTCGCTCGTGCGCAGGAGGAATCCTATCAGATGGAATCCTTACGCGCGATGCGGGCAATTAAATTGCACAGCTTTGAAACCATGCGCGAAAGCGGATGGCGCAACCGCTATGCCGAGGTCATTTCGGCTACTTACAAGTCGCGGATGATCGGCGTGAAGCTGGCATTTGCGGAGGATGCAATTTTCAGTGTTTCCTTCCTGCTCACAGTCTATTTCGGTGCACTTGCCGTAATATCCCAAAAGTTGTCTGTGGGACTTTTGCTGGCCTTTCTGTCCTATCGCGGCAGCTTTGCAACGAGCGCCACCTCGCTGGTCCAACAATGGCAGAAGTGGCGGCTGCTGAGCGTTCATCTCGAACGGTTGTCAGACATTGTCGGCGAAGAAAAGGAAGTGCTGACCGTCACGCCCCAGCATCGTCCCAGCCGCATCGCTCCGGCAATTCGGGTAAGCAACCTGACCTTCGCCTATGACACCGCCAGCGGAGCAGTGCTGGACCGGGTGAATTTCGATATTCCCGCAGGAAGCCTGGTCGCCATTGTCGGCCCCTCCGGCGCTGGAAAGACGACATTGATGAGGCTGCTGCTGGGACTGTTGACCCCGCAATCGGGCACAATCGAAATCGATGATCTGGCACTGAACGGATCAACCATGGCGTCATGGCGACAGCGCATCGGGGCGGTATTGCAGGACGATTACCTGCTCTCCGGCACGCTCGCGGACAATATCAGCTTCTTCCATCCTCAACCTGACAACCAAGCCATCGAAGCCGCCGCTCGGTTCGCGCGGGTTCATGACGACATCGCCAAGATGCCGATGTCCTATCACACCCTTGTGAACGACATGGGCGCCGCACTTTCGTCGGGCCAACGCCAGAGAATTCTTTTGGCGCGCGCGCTCTATCGCGATCCCGATGTCCTTCTGCTCGACGAAGGCACTGCCAATCTGGATGTGAAGACGGAGGATATCATAGCCCGAGCCATTGCCGTGATGCCGATTACGCGGGTCGCCATCTCGCACCGCCCGGCGCTGGTCGATTTGGCTGATATTGTTCTGCATGTCGAAGGCGGAAAAGTTGAGCGCATCGAAAACAAAGTGCGGCCGAGCCCGCTGGCCCAGTTTCAATATCCGGCAGCAACAAGGCTGCGCCTGTGACTGAACTTCGTCTTCTCACGCTCAATCCGGAGCTCGACCTTGTCAGCCTGCGCGAACAATTTTTTCGTGACGGCCGGGTGCGGATCCAACACGTTTTCGCAGCCGGCGCGCCGGAACTTTACCACTATCTGGAGGGCAACGAATACTGGGTCCAGCTGGCAAATCATGATGCCGGGGCGCACGAAGTCCCGTGGAGGGAATGGCACCTGCCCGGATCCCGTTCGCGAAGTGAATTGGAGCCAGGCATTTTCGCCAGGGCATGCAATGGCTTTCAATACAGTTATGCCGCGCTGCGAATCCCGGTTTCTGGGGAGGTTTGCGAGGATCCTGTTCTGGCGGAAATTTCAGCACTGATGCGCAGCCAGCCGATGCTTGCCGCGCTGCAAGCGGTGACAGGCGTGAGCTCGCCGGATTTCACCGACGGCCAGGTAACGGCTTATGGCGCGGGTGATTTCCTGACGGGCCATGACGACGACCTTGCCAGCTCGGGTCGCAAGGTAGCATTTGTCCTGGGTCTTACTCCGCAATGGCGCCTCGAATGGGGCGGATTACTATTGTTCCATGAACTCGGCGGCGTGGATTGCGCCGGACTGATACCCCAGTTCAACACGCTCGATCTGTTTTCGATTCCGCGTTATCACAGTGTATCGATGGTAACACGTGCGGCTCCCAGGCGCCGATTCAGCGTTACAGGTTGGCTATCATCCGAACTGTGACCGGTTCCCCCTAGACCGAAGTGACGGTAGACGTTCGGACCTTGATCTCCAATTCGACCAGACATTCCATGCGTTTTGCTCGCAGCCGCTTTGCGATCCGCGGAGTGAAATAGTCGCTCAGGATCGGCGGTCGCTTTGCGGCAAAATAGAATTCCGGATCGCTCAACACACCCTCGGTGGCCGTCAGACGCAATTCGTCCTTTCGGGTCACAAGCTCGATCACGCACCAAGCGTGCGTAACGCCTGCACTGCGCAGTGCATAGGCCCGGTGGTAACCGTTCTGCAGTAACACGCGATTGCCGCTGCGGATGCCGCTCATCAAATTCGAGCCAAAGCCCACCGAAATGCCAAGCAACGCAACTGCTGCCCCAGGCAGATCGAGATCGGCAATGTCCGCCCCGCGCAGCAACATGGGGTCGTGCTGGCGAAAGTCGCTGGAGGGCGATGTAAACTGGTAGCGATTGGAGGCAAGGCGCTTGATTGCGACAGGCGGAAGCTCGCGCTTAAGCGGCAAACAAAAGCGAAACAGCTCAGCTGGCGATGGACATTTACCCAACCTGGCCGCAATTCCGTGCGCATATCCGCACTCGACCTGAATTTGCGAAACTACCAGCTTGTCCAGTTCGACGAGTTCGATGGAGTAGGGCAGATTGTCGAATGAAGTGCGGAACCAGTTACTGGCTTCCAACGCCGATGCCATTCGGGCAAGTCGGCCATCCAAAGGTCGGCAGTCAATGGTATCGGCAATGCCCGCTTCAGTTTTCTCCAGCTCACCATAAAAATCGTTCGCAGCGCGCCATTCTTCGGCAAGCCCGCGCGGGTCCATTTGCTCGCCACCAACCACCTTGGTTTCGCAGAAAGAAAGAAAATCCTGCAGATGTGGTTGCCCGAGAAGCCAGACCATATCCAGATGGTCTTGGTCTGCGTCTGCAAACCCGCTGCTTTTCTGGGAGTGCTGTCGGATTTCCTGCAAGTTATGTTCCTGGCCACCATGGGTTTCAGGACGCATACATAACATGCGTATCTTACCTAACAGTAAGGGCGGGAGTTACCCCGCCCTCAATATTTTCTACGCGTTGGCGCAAAAGATTCAGCAGTAGCCCTTGGAGCCATGGCTGCGCGACTTGGACTTCTTGCTCTTGGTTTTCGACTTGTTGGACTTGGACTTGCTCCCGCCCGACGGAGGTGTCGGCGAAGAACCGCAACCGCACTTTCCGCTTCCGCCAGCGCCGTAGACCTGTTCAAGTTCATCAATGTTGAGATCGCGCATGTTCTTCTCCTGGATTTTCGTTTTCAGGCTGATGCCCACAACGGCGCTAGATCACGCGAAAAAGCTTGTCAGTATACAAACATGGTTAATTTTCTAACTGACCTAAATAAGGACAAATTCGCAATCAGGATTAATCGTAGTTAAGGTAATTAGGTGCTTGACGTTTCCGTCAATTATATAATTAACGGATTAACCGCTAAATCGAGAGCGTTTACAAAGGTTTGGGGTGTATCCCCTTGACATACGTAATCCACGCGCCTATATGATGGTGCATGGACACGAAGCCCTTCACCACCACCGCCTTCTTCCGCAAGTTTCCGGACGACGAAACCTGCCTTCAGCACCTGTTTGAGGTTCGCTTTGGGCAGGGCTTCACTTGCCCGTCATGCGAGCGCCCGTCCAAATGGTTCCGCATCAAGGCGGAGCGGGCCTATTCCTGCCAGTGGTGCGGCCACCATTTGCACCCCACGGTTGGAACACCGTTCCAGCAGACCCGCACCCCTTTGCAGCTTTGGTTCTATGGCATCCACCTGTTCACCACCACGCGGCACGGTGTCAGCGCCAAGGAATTGCAGCGCCAGCTTGGCGTCACCTACAAGACGGCTTGGCGCATGACTGGCTTGATCCGCCAGCACATGGCCGATGTTGACGGCGAACGCCCCATCGGCGGACCCGGCACGAACGTCGAGATAGACGAAAGCCTGTTCGGCGGCGTCAAGAAGGGAACCCACAATCGCGGCTCACACGCCAAGACGGTCGTTGTCGGGGCGCTACAGCGCGGCGGCGACGTTATCACCGCTGTTGTCCCAATCAGCGCCGCTCGACGCTACAGCCTTTCGTGATCGCCAACGTCCAGACTGGCGGGATCGTCCACACCGACGAACTGAACAGCTACAAGAGCCTTGGCGCGGAGGGCTATCGCCATGTGACCGTCAACCACGGCGCGGAAGAGTATGCCTATTACGATTACCGGCTCGCAGAGGTCGTTTCAGTCAACGGGATCGAGAATTTCTGGCGTCACCTCAAATGCTCGATCAACGGCACCCACACCAGCGTCAGCCCCAAATACCTTGGCCGCTACGTCAAGGAATTTGAGTATCGCTTCAATCGTCGCAATCGGGCGGAGACAATGCTTCCGGAACTGCTTTCGACGTTCCGGACATTGACTGCAAAGCGCGGTTAAACGCCTCTTCGTCGCCGGGAGCGTCGGCTTCCCGGTCGGCTGCGAACTGGTCCAGCTTGCCCTCTTCGCGGGCTTTACGCAGGTTTGTCATTGGCACCTTCCTCAAAGGGCAGATCAAGGATCACAAAGCGATTCATCATCACTTCGAGAACTTCGGTGACGGTGAACCGCTCAGCCAGAAGTTCGTTGTCGAACCCATATAAAGTTTCGATTGCCACGACGCACCGCAACGCATCGCCGGGCCTAACGTCCACTTGGCGCTGCTGAAACCTGCGAAGCCAATCTTGATGTTCGATCCTAGCGCTTATGTTCCGCTTGCCGTGACGAAGCTCCCACATGCTTTCGCCAAGATAGTCGGGCTTCTTGACGGGCAGGATCATCTCTACTGGCGGGTTTGGGATGGTGCGCGCGACCGCAAGTGCCTCAATGTCTTCGATGTTCAGAATCACGGACAAATCGAAAGGGATATTGCCGTCTTCGGTTAACAGGGTAGCCGTGTCGCCGGGGAGCAACCGGCCCTTCACTGCCTGGAAGTCTTTTATCGCCGTAATTAACGCTCCGGGCGACGGGGCGGTGTAATCGGGCAGGTGGCGCACATCGGTGTCCGCCGCGATCTGCTGAATTTCGCGCCGCAAATCCGTCAGGCTTCGCGGCGTCGCGTCATCATCGATCCAACGGATGACGGCATACTTGGCGCGCACCAGATACTTGCCAACGAGAGGCTTCCAATCGAGCGCTTTCAGGGCATCGTCTTCGACAGCGGTTAGGCCATTGCGAAGCCACGTTTTGATTGACCCGGCTTCGATGTCTTCAAGGACAAGCACCGTCTCGATGTTCGAATCAATCGACAGCACCAGCTCATCATCGAGCCTCTCGCAAGCCTTTATGAAGTCGTGGGTCGCCAGAAAAACACGCGACGCTGGACCAACCCCCCGAACAAAATCGATCTCGAAACCGAAGTCAGCCTTAGGGGCAATCGGGGGTCTATCAGTGAGCGTCAGCGTAGCCATAATTCCCCCGGATTTAGCGGCTGCGACGCTAACACAACCTGAACCACCGATTCACGTATGCTAAGGGGATACACCCCAAAGGTTTGGCGATTATATACCGTGCAAACACGGTGACGGTATGGCGTTTATCAGGATTAAAGCCAATGTCTGCCCTTTCCCGCCCCGAGTTCCAGAGCGAAAAAGCGGCCTTCGCCCACTTGGAAAAGATCATCTGGGTCGGCATGGTCTGTCCGCACTGTGGATCGCCTGACCACCGTTAAAGCGAACCCGGCCACGCGCATTCGTGTTGGCCTGCACCGTTGCGGCCACTGCAAGGGCCAGTTCACGGGCAAGGTTGGCACTATGTTTGAGCATGTCTGGCCGTGTTCGAGTTCCGGTATAACAATTGGGAAGCGCAAGGCTGCAATGACACTGATCGGGCGTCGGGGTCGACATATGTCATGAGATGGTGTGGCACTGGTGGAAGCGGT
Organism: Novosphingobium sp.; assembly: GCA_043781375.1. Classification (GTDB taxonomy): domain Bacteria; phylum Pseudomonadota; class Alphaproteobacteria; order Sphingomonadales; family Sphingomonadaceae; genus Novosphingobium. The sequence continues at coordinate 58,967 of JAYWBP010000038.1, read as the reverse complement.
TCGGGCCGAGAGGCCGTTTGCGGCCTCAGTGCGTTCAGCGGAGACCTGTTGCCGTCCGACTGACAGCACCGCCACGCAGTTTCAGTCCGTTATGAGCGCGCTCGGAAAGATAGCGACTTTTCTGCGCGAGGAGAACCAGAACACCAAGGTTCCTGCGGCGATCAAAAGACCAGTGATCAAAATATTGTCGACCGTGGATTGACTGATCAACCAGAGCGTAAGCACAAACCCGACGATGGGGATTGCAAGGCCACCGGGTAACTTGAACTGTTTCGGCTGAGTGGGTATTGTTCTTTCAATTATTGGCAAGGATGCGATACACAACACATACGTTAACAGCCGAATAAATGTGCTCAGGATTATAAGCCAAACGAAACCTTGGCTAACTGCCATTCCTATGCTTAGCAAACCGCAAAACAAGATCGAATTTACTGGAGCGCCATTTTTCTCATTTATCTTGCCAAACCAAGCCGGCAGACTGCCATCCCGTGAAAGCGCGAAAGTAACGCGCGGCGCTGTAAGTAATGACGTCAAGGTCGATCCGCTCATCGAAAATACGACGCCAATTCCGAGGGCAAGTGCTCCCCAGGAACCCATGAGCCTTCTTGCAATCTCAATCAGCGGGGTTTTGCTCGCCCCCAGATCGGGCCCCACCGACACGGCCACAAGCTGAATAAGAGCATAGCAGACCGCTATGGCGACCACGGTGCGGACGAGCACCTTGGGTATCTGAGTTCTCGCGTTCTGCGTCTCGCCCGCAGTGATCAGACTGAACTCAAAGCCAATGAACGCATACATCAAGATGAGCATAGTTTGCCCCAAAGGCTCAGGCTTCAATATCTCCGCGCCCGCCACTAACCTCCACTCCACTGACGGGAAACCAACCAGGATCAGCAGGAACAGCGGCGCCAGCTTCAAGACACTGAGCGTGTAGACCGCCACCATTCCCGCACGCACCCCGGTGGCGTTCAGCAGCGTGGCGAGAGAAACGAAAGCGGCCATCGCGGCCACCCTTACAATACCCGACTCGAGGGGGCTCCAAACGGTAGCCGCATGGCTGACAATAAGATTTGCGCTCGCGGCAATCGCCGCGACGCGACTTATGTAGATCAAAAGTCCGGTCTGAAAGCCGATATACGGTCCGAATGCGTGGGTTGTGTAAACAATCGGTCCGCCCGTCGTATCAAAAAAACTGGCGACCCGTGCAAGAGTCAGGGCGACGGATAATATAAGGATCCCACAAAGAACAAAGATCCAGGGGCTAAAATAGCCCGCCTTCATAATGGCCACGGCCGGCAAGGCGAAGATCCCCGACCCGATGACCCCGTTCATGGCGATCGTGGCGATTCCGAACTTTCCGATCTCGCGACGCAGGAGCGCATCAGAAATGAGCGGCTGGTTCATTCAACGCCCTTCGGTTCCGCCATCGCCACAAGCGCGCAAGCTGAGAGAACGCGGTACGGCTGCTTCACGATGCGGCGACTCGTGACGTCGGCAGCTTGTCGGCCCTCTCGTCATGCCGCCGGTCGATAAGCGCAAAGGCGCGCTTCAAATCAGCATGCAAATCATCGGCATCTTCAATCCCGATGCTCAAGCGCAAGAGCGGACCGTCATGACCGACGACGGTAGCGCTTCGCAAAGGCGGACGATCAAGCACCGCGACGACGCTGCGCGTGCCGCCCCAGCTTGCGCCGATCGCGAAGAGCTTGAGGGATTCGACTGCTTCGGCCAAATATGGCCGCGTCCAAGGCTGGAGGAAAATCGAGAAAAGACCAGTTCCGCCGGAAAAATCGCGGGTCCAGATGTCGTGCCCAGGGTTACTTGGCAACGCCGGGTAGCGGACTTCGACCACGGACGGCTGCTCAGCAACCCATTCGGCAAGGCGGAGCGCGGTCTGCTCGCAGCGATCGAGGCGGATCGCCAGGGTCTCGATTCCGCGTAAGACGAGACTGCTCTCATCCGCCGAAACGCCGTATCCCATATAGCGGCTGAAATCTTTTAAGCGCCGATAGAGCGCTGGATCGTTCATCGAAATCGACCCCATCACTACATCGGAATGGCCGCCAAGATATTTGGAGATCGCATAGACCGAGAAATCGACATCATGCGCTAAAGGTTTAAACCGTAGCGGGGTCGCCCAGGTATTATCTGCGGCCACCTTGATGTCACGCGCGTGCACTGCCTTCACGATCGCCGGCACGTCCTGCACCTCGAGCGTCATCGAACCGGGCGATTCGACCCAGACCAGCGTCACATCTTCTTCGAGAAGGTCCGCGATTCCGGCCCCGATCATCGGATCATAATAGGTCGAGCGAATGCCGAGGCCGGAGAGGAACTGTTCGGCGAACGGCCGAACTGTCTCATATATCGAATCGGGGAACAGCACGCGCTGCCCGGTTTGCACGAAGGCTAGCGTGACCAACGTAATCGCGGCAAATCCGGAAGGCAGCACGAGAGTGCGCGCCGCGCCCTCGATCAGCGCAATACGGTGCTCCAAATTGCGCGACGTGGGTGTGCCATAGAGGCCATAGGAATAACCGTCATAGATTGCACCCCGGCGCTTTTGATATTCTTCGACAGTCGGAAAAACGACGGTCGAAGCGCGGTGAACCGGGACGGTCAGGCTCGCAAAACCGACGCCGTCGTCCGCAATGGCGTTGAGGCATAAGGTAGAATCGTGCATTTCCATTGAGTCCGCCCCTTCGGTCTGTTGCTCGAAGGAGTAGCGTGCGGGAGAAACTGATTCAAATCCATCGTTGGCGCGTTCGTATGCATTCGTGTTATAATCCGCTGCTATGAACCTGACGCTTTTTGAAGCCTTTAGCGCGGTCATGAAGACCGGCTCAACGACCGCTGCGGCGGCGGTGATGCGCGTCTCGCAGCCGGCCATCAGCCGGTCGCTCAAACGGCTCGAGGACACGACCAAGCTCAAGCTTTTCGAGCGCACTGGCCCACGGCTCACACCGACGCCGGAGGCGCACCTGCTCTATCAGGAGATCCAGGACACTTTCGTCGGGCTCGACCGTATCCGCCAGAGCGTAGCGCGGATTCGCGCGGTCGGCACCGGCTCGATCCGCATCGCTAGCTCGGCAGCGCTCGGGCTGTCGTTCGTGCCGAAGGTGCTTGCGCGCTTCAGCGCGGCGCGGCCGGGCGTCTTGATCCGGTTCGAGATCGGTAATTCGGTTTCCGTGCGCAATCTCGTGACCAGCGGCGCCTATGACATTGGCCTGTGCGGCGACGAGATCGATCCCTCGAATCTCATCGTAAACCCGTTCATCGAAACCAGCGGCATCTGCGTGATGCTTTCGGACCACCCTTTGAAAACACATGATGTCATCACGCCCGAACTGCTCGACGGTCAGCGTGTGATCGCACTCGCGCCCGACGACACCGCGCGCAAGCAATGGGATCGGGCCTTCAGTGCCAGCGGCGCAACTCCGCAAACCGTCGTCGAAACCCAGTTTGCCGCCACGATTTGCCAATTGGCACTCCAAGGCGCCGGTATCGGCCTGACCAACTCGCTAACATATCTCTCGGACAATTTCTCTGCGCTCGGGCTCGTGGCCAAGCCTTTCGAGCCGCGGATCGCATTTCGCCAGCAAATGATCTTGCCGCCCCAACGAGCCAGGTCGAAGCTGCTCGACGAGCTGGTCCGCCAGCTCGAAACCGAGCGCAATACGCTTGCCGCTAAGTGCGACGTCCAGTTTGGGACGCCGGGGCGAACCCTCCCGCTTCCCAAACCCAAATAAGTATCCCCCGTTTATTTCAATGTGTCGTAGGTCAGCGAAGCGAAGATATGATCGACGTCGGCAAGCGCGCTGTGGAGGGGTGTGGTGTGCAGGTCCGTCGTCAGGAGCACTGGACCGGTGCGCGCAACCGGAATCTCCGCCACGCCGTCGCTGTTCGTTTTTACTGTCGGCTGCCGCGCGTCGGGCAGGGGCATCAAGCCGTCGGTATAGGCGATGTCCGCCCAGGCGTATGGCTTGCCGCTCAGCAATAAGCGAACGGGCAGCTTCGCGCCCGGCGACAGCGTATAGGGATCCTTCAGCGGAACGATCTCGAGACGCATACCAAGCACGCGATTGAAAGAACCAGGCCCCAATAATAACTTGCTAAATTTCACGGTCCAGTGTGGCGATGCGCCATCCGGAACCATTAGCTTGCTGGTGTTGGTTTCGTTCTTGTCCTTTCCCAACTGCATCCAAAACCCGTTGTCGTAAGAAACCGCCAGCACCGAACCGACCGGAGCCGAAAACGGTCTGGTCGTGAGCACCGGTTTTCCATTCAGCTCGCCCGCAGTGAGCGGATGGCGAAGATCGGTCGAGCCGCCAGGTGTGACTAGATCGAGCGAGACGATTTTCCCGAAATCAGCATTTTCGCGCGCCTCAAGCTCGCCGAAATCGACCTGCGCCGTATATTGATCGCCAATCTTGTCTGCCGTCAGCCAGATATCGTGCGCTTCCGCAAAGCCAGTGCCGCCAACCAGCGCGGTGCAGACTGTAACCAGAAAAATCGCGTGCGCCGAATTTTGCCGAATATGGGTCAATGGCTGACTCCGGATTGATGGTGAATCAAGAGCGTGAGACGTGGCCCTTTGTCGAGGCCGCGAAAGGACGCTTCATCGGAACCGGAACGTCCCTTTTACATAAAGGAACCGGCCGCTGATCCCGTACGGCGAGATGTTGACCGAGGGAAAAATCCCGGCGTTGTCGGCACCGTTGGTTCCCGCCGCGACGCTAGCGAGCGTCGAGGCTACCGGTCCCTCGGGAGTTTTGTCGAATAAGTTCGCCGCGCCAACTCCAAGCGTGAAGTGATCGGTCACAGCATAGGAGAGATCAAAGTCCGCGATGACATCAGCCCGGAATCGCTGTATGATGTCCGAGTTGACCGCGTTCGACGGGTTTGGCACCAGCGTGACATCGTAGCCGGGAAGGAGCAGCGCGGCGACACGCGCCGGCGTGACATTGGTAAGCACCACCTGTGCGACCTTGCCGTAACGCGTGGCGGTGAAGTTCGCCGACCATTTGCCCCCGGTCCAGTTGAGGTTGAACGTTTCCTTGTCCTTGGGGGTGCTCTGGCTCAGCCGGATCTGCTGCGTCAGATCGACCAGTGGGGTGGTGAAGCCGAGCGCGGCAAGCTGGGGAGGTGTACCGACTATCCGGTCGAACTTCGTGTCGTTGAAGTTCGCCGCGAAGGTCGCCGTCAGCGTTCCCGCGCTGCCTATCGACTGGCGGTAGCGAGCGGTAATATCGAGACCCTTGGTCGTCGTATCGACCGCATTAGTCAGGAATGCCGCCGCGCCGATGCCAGGGAATCCTTGCCCAGCCAAGTAGTTCGTCAAAGCGAGGCTTTGGAAATTGGAGGAAATCACGATCCGGTCTTTGAGCCTGATCCGGTAGGCATCGACGGTAACCGCGAATGGCCCGCGGTCGAAGATCACACCCAATGAGACGTTCTTAGCCTTTTCTGGCTTGAGCGGGCTAGCACCGATAAGCTTCGCCACGGGTTCGTTGACCGAAAATATCCGGACCCTAATCGGCACACCGCTGATGAACAGAAAGTCAGTCTGGCCATAGAAGGACTGCGCAAGCGCGGGAGCACGAAAACCGGTGCCGAAAGACCCGCGAAGCGCCAGCCCCCCGAACAGCTCGAGGCGACCCGCCAATCTGTAATCGGTCGTCGAGCCGAAGTCCGAAAAATTCTCGTGGCGCAGGGCCGCAGAAATCAGCAGGCGGTCCGCGAACTTCTTTTCCAGTTCGACATATTCAGCGGTGCTGTGGCGCGATCCCGGGATAATATCCAATGGTGATACGCCGATGGCGGATTGGGCGCCAATGGGGGCCGGCTGGCCCGCGCTCGGCCCATCGAGGATCGGTACCCCCCCATTGCTATAGCTTGGCGCGTCTCCGGCCGTGAGCGTATAGGTTTCCCTGCGGTATTCGAACCCGACCGCGACTTTCAGCGGCGAGCCCGACCCAAGGTCGATTTCGCGCGTCACGTCGAGGTTCGAGGTCCATTGGCGAAACCGCGCGCCGCCGCGAAGGAACTCTTTCGGGCTGGCCGCGCCAAACGAGGTGTTGAGCGAATTGACGACGCGCAGCCGATCGAACGACGTGCCGAACTCGGTCGACAAATCCCAAGCGAATCCGCCGAGATCATCGCCCTTCAGGCCCACGGCGATCGAGGCATTTTCCAGCCTCGAAAGCTGCAACGGTCGGAAGCCGTTGGGGTAGATCGCGCGCACGTTTTCGGTCTGGCCCGCGCGGCGGACGAAATTGTAGCTCACGCCGTTCAGCTGGTTATAACCGCCGAACGCATAGGCGGTGATGTTGTCGGACAAAGGCCCTTCAGAATTCACAAAGAACCCCGCGTTTCGATAGGCCGGCTCGCCATAAAGCCAGGTGTTCCGGTCGAACGTGGCCTCGCGTGGGTCAAGCGTGCCATTGGAAGGCGTCAGTCCCGTTCCCGAACCGAAGTTGCCCGATGGCGCGACCAGCACGCCGCCGGGGTTTCCGAAATATTGCTGGCGGGTATCGAACAGTGCGCGGTTTGTCGTATTATGGTCTTGGAAAGTGCCGGTAATCCGGACAAAGCCGTCGGCGCCAACGCGGAATCCCTCAGACAGCGATATCTGCGTATCTTCGCCGTCGCCATGCGTCGTCATGCCGTAGCGGGCTTGGGCGGCGAACCCCAGACTGCTGTCAAGCTGGAGATTGATGACGCCGGCGATGGCATCGGAGCCATATTGCGCGGCCGCACCGTCGCGCAGCACCTCGACCCGACCGATCGCGGCGACCGGAATCGCGGTGAAGTCATAGGCGACGTCGCCGCGGCCAATCTGGTTGTTGGCATTGAGTTCCGCGTTGGTGTGGCGTCGCTTGCCGTTCACAAGGACCAGCAACTGGCCAGTCGAGAGCCCCCGAAGCGTCGGCGGCGTCAGAAAGTCATTGGCCCCCGCGCCAACCGGCCGCGGTGTGCTGAAGCTTGGAACCACGACCTTGAGCTTGGTCTGAAGATCAGTGCCGCCGGTCTTGGTCAGTTCCTCGCCAGAAATCGAGTCGATCGGCGTCGGCGAATCGGTGACGACGCGTGGCCCAAATCTGGAGCCGGTGACGACGATGGCCGAAGCGTCTACTGCCTCCACGGCCGGTTGCGGCGGGAGTGGAACCGTCTGGGCGTGCGCGCTCAACGGCGCCATCGTCAAAAGCGCGAGCGCCGACGAGGTCAACAGCTGAGTGCGACGGCACCTATGATACGCATTTTTTTCCACGACGAACCTCCCCAAGGTCTATTTTGTCGAGTTGAGGATGTGGCGATGACGTTAGAAAGACAACTGACGTGTGATCAAGAGTTTATGCGTGAAGGTTATACTACTCAGCTGCCCCTTTGGAACCGGGTTAGGTCGATCGGAACCATTTGGCCCACGCCAGCCCCCGAGCGCAGGCGCCAAAATGTTTCTTCGATTTGAGCGGGTGCGCGCTTTGCACCTCCGTCAAGCCACCAGACCACAACGGCCATGAACGCGCCGACGAAATATTGGGCGACCGGTTCACGAGGAACATTCACGGCAGGATGTGCTTCAACTCGCGCGGTGAATTTACCCCTCGCCGGGTCAGAGATTATGCTGCGAATGGCATCCAGCGCGGCCGTGCCGCCGCGACCGCACTTTACCGGATAACAGTTTGTTGAGTGAAGTTTCTGCCTGAAGGTGGCCATGATTATCGCGCCACTTACCGTCCAGCAAGCCGTCAGGGCCTTGGGCATTGAGCCGCAAAACCCAGTCCCGAACCGTCTGCAAGCCAACGCCGCCGAATCGCGCCGCTTCGTGTCTCGCGCCGCCATCGTAAAGCGCCGCCATCGTAAAGCACCGCCCGCGCAAACCTCCTGCAGCTTGCGATGTTGAATCAGATCATCGCCGCTTGGGAAAACCCCGTGTTGAGTCAGAGCCCAAGGGACTTGGTATCAACCGGGCTCGGTTTGTCTTTTCTGTGTTTCAGCCGCGACGCAAGTGCTCACTTGGCAGTCTTCTTCAACTCGAAAACCGTATCCGATATTGGCTCATTCACAGTCCACGTTTGCCACTTGGCGTCGACAGTCTTCACGCCGTTATAGTAGAACCTGACCCGCGTTGCCTGGCGAAAGCCAGGGTTGGCTTTGGTCTCGAAGTCCGAATAAATCCGCTGGTGCCAGCCGCGCGACGTGTCGTACTCGACAGTGCGGATCGAATAATCCCGCATGTCGACACCGAAAATTGTTACCCCACCCGTCGGGTCGGTAATCTTGACGAATTGCGCGGGATTACCTTCAACCTGGTCGTCGGCTAATCGCTCAAGCTTGAAGCCTTCGTTCAGGGCGAAGCGAATGATCCCAAATCCGTAAGCACCGGATTCGTCGCGCCGGCCGTCATCAGCGTTGGCGATGGGCCCGTTTGCGTCATACGCCTGTTGCCCGTCGAAAGCGGATTGGAAAAGGATATGGCCGTCTTTTTCGCTATCGAGCCGAAATTTGCCATTGGCCTGATGCGCATTGTTGTTGGCTGCGGCATAGACGCGCCACATTTCATAGCGCGTCGCCTCGGTCACCTTGTCATACGTGCCACCACGATAGAGCGTCGCAATGCCCTTCATGTGCATAGTCCTGGCACCGCGCCAGGCTTCCCCCCCCGCCTGCTCGATAGCCTTCGCAACGATATCGCGTGCGGTCATCTTGCGATGCGCCTCGTGCGCTTGAACCGGCGCGCACAGGAGGCCTGCGAGGAGAAGCAGAGTTGCCGAAAAACGCATGGTAAGGTCTCCAGTGTACGTGCAAGATTAAGCGACAGGGGCCGAGCCATTTGCGCGGTAGCCGCCCGGCAGCATGCGGATAAGAACGTCGTCGTGCTTGACGAAGTGGTGGCGAAGCGCAGCTGCAATGTGCAGAACGATCGTTACGAACAGGATCACCGCCAAAGCCGTATGGCCATTCTGCGCGACTTTCCAGACTCCCCGCGCGCCAGGCCTGGCGTAAGCCGCCGGAACAATGTCGGGAAGCTGGAACAGGCCCCAGAATGTCGTTTTCGCCCGATATGCCGAAGACTGAATCAGACCAAGCAGCGGAAGGGCGATAAGCAGAAAGTACATCAATCCGTGAGACAATTTTGCTACCCGGCGCTCAAATGGCGTACTCGAGTCAGGCATCGCCGGACGCACGTTGGCGAGCCGCCAGGCCAAGCGCAGGATTGCCAAGGCCATGATCGTCAGACCAAGCGATTTGTGGGGCGAAATTATTGCGACATACGTTTTGAGATCGGCAGGCAGGTAAAGATTGAGCGTGCTGAGAAAAAGACCAAACAGCAACTGCATGATTATGAGAACGCCGATCGTCCAGTGAAACGACTTCGACACGAAGCCCCAAGAATCTTTGGGTTTGCCAGAGTTCATGGTCACAATCCTAATTCCAGCCGCTGGCATGGTAGATGGAGTCGGCCTCGCGGGTGCGTGACTTGTTGCGGAGAGACGTGCGGTCAAACTGCGGTAGCGGCATACTGGCAAAAGAGGGGGGCAGCGTTGGCGCACTTAGTGCCGGAAATTCCGATGTCTGATCGGTATAACGCAGCTGGATGTCTGGCCTCGCCAAGAATTCGATTAACTTGCGGCCCGCGTTTGGATGTGGAGAGTTTTTGGCCAGCGCCGCGCCGCTTACGGCAAAAACCGCACCGCTCGGCCGGGATGTCCAGCCCGTTGGCCAGATCACGCCAATGGTCCGCGCAGCCGCTGCAGTCGAAGCATTAGGATCGCGGCGCATACGTCCGATGTAGAACGCATTATCCAGCGCAATGCGGCACGAACCGGCCTCCAACGCGTTGACGAGTGCCTTTCCGGTTTTGAAGGGAGCCGCCGCAAGATTAGCGATGACCGCTTCGGCCCAGCGGCTCGCTCCCGTTTTGCCAAGATTTGCAACCGCTGACTCCATGAAGCTTGCGCTGTAGATGTCAGATGAAGACCGGACGCACACCCGGCCTTTTTGCGCCGGATCAGCAAGGTCGCTGTAAGACCAAGTGCGGGCAGGCTCCCCCACTGCAGTCAATATCGCGCGCGGCCACAAACTTTGGGCCACCCAATATCCATTCCTGTCGCGCAGCCACGCTGGCACGCGTGCGTTAAGCTCCAAAGACTGCAGGGGCCGCAGTACCCCCGCAATGCGCGCGGCCTCAAGGTTCGTGACGTCGATTGTCAGCAAAACATCGGCGGGGCTATTTGGACCCTCAGCGACCAAACGACCTAAGAGAACGTCAGGCTGCCCGCTTACGACTGATATTGCGACGCCCGTTTCCCGGGTGAATTGATCGAGCAGCGGCGTCATGACCGCCATTTGCCGGTAAGCATATACCGTCAGCGGCTCAGCCGCGCCAACCGGCGTTGAAACGCCCTGCGCCGCCAGGACTGCCGAGACCACAATTACCAAGGAGCCCTTGCCCGACCTTTGGTTGCAAAAGACAAAGCTCATTGGCGTTCCGCAACCTTTCAAAGTATCAACGGCATACATATTGCTATTATGTAGACTCTGCAACACCAAAATTTGCCATTGCAATATATCTGAAGCCGTTTAATTTTGTGAATGCACAATTTTAATTAAATTTATAGCCCTAAAAGTTTTTTTTATAGATTTACGTGCACTGTTTTATTTTTATAATAAAAACTATTATCTACTTGCATTCGCCCTTATGCTCGCGAATTAAGGGCTCTACAGCCGTTGAGGCTAATGGCAGTTTTTGGGGGAAACATGAGCAATCGAGCGCATCGTTGGGTTTGGCTTATCGCCACCGCCGCAACTGTCGTTGCCTTGCCCGTTGTGGCTGTCGCCGAGGAAACCCGCGTAAAAGGGGTGGAAGAAATTATCGTCACGGCGCGAAAGCAGGAGGAGAGCCTCCAAAAAGCTCCGGTTGCCGTCGAAGTGTTTACCCAGCGGACCATTACCGACTTTGGCCTTAAGGATATCGACGATATCGCCAGGCAGACCCCGGGCCTATCATTCGAAAAAGCGTTCGGCAGGCGCGACGATCGCCCATCCATGCGGGGCTCCGCTGCGGTCTCCACCTCGGACTTCGGGACTGAATCGGGCGTCGCGTTTTTTGTGGACGGTGTATATGTTTCGGGCGCGGTCAGTTCGTTTGGTCTCACTGACCTTGCGCGGGTCGAGATCATCAGGGGTCCGCAATCTGCCTTATATGGTCGCAACACTTACGCTGGTGCGATCAACTACGTCACCACCAAACCGTCCAACGATCTGCACGCGCAGCTAATTGGCACGCTGGCGACGCTCGGCGAAAAAGAGGTTAGTGCGACGCTTCGAGGCCACCTAATTGCCGACAAGGTGTTTTTCTCGGTTGGGGGCCGCTATTATGATTTCGACAATAATTTTCGGAACGCGTTCGACGGCAGTCGCATCGGAAACGAGCGGACGAAGTCGGTCAACGGATCGCTGACGCTCGATCTGGGATCCTTCCAGGCTTCCGGGCGGGCGTCATTCGCTTCCGACCGCGACGGCCCTTTTGCACTTTATCTTCAGGGCGCAGAGTTCAACAACTGTTATGCGGTCGATCGCACGGACATTACTGTTCCTATCGAATTTCGCAGGCGCTCCAATCCCAACGGTTTTCTCACCTTTTGCGGCCCAGTGCAGCCGCCCGTGGGCCCATTGTCTTATGATGCCAAGCGTCCTGGGGATGTCAATTCCAACTTCATCGGGCTCGAACGCGACAGATTTCAGGCGATCCTATCGGCAAGTTACGATCTCGGTCCAGTAACGTTCTCGTCCCTGACCGGTTATGGAGATGAGAAGCGACACGACGGGTTCGATGGCGATGGTACGGCTGTAACGACCTCAAACGTCAACCAGCAGCGTTATCGCGAGAAGGATTTTAGCCAGGAGTTTCGCCTTGCCACCAATGCGACTTCGCCTGTCCGCGCGCTTATCGGCGGCTATTATTATCAGTTCAAAGGCTCGCTTGACGACGGCTTTACCGGGATTCGCCGTGAAGATAACACGACCACCAACAAAGCCGTTTTCGGGCTACTGGGGGTCGATATTTCTGACCGGCTGCGCGCGACTGCCGAGGCGCGCTACGCTCAGGAAACCAAAGTTACAGTGGTCGGGGCAGGCAGCGGGAACATTGCGCTCCCGACATTTCGACCGCCCGAGGCTGCGGGCACAAGTTACAGTTTTAAGAACAACAGCTTCAATCCCCGTTTTACCTTGGACTATCAGGCGAGTGACGAGATTCTTTTCTACGGAGTGGTTGCCCGAGGCAATAAGCCGGGCGGTATCCAGCGAGGCACTGCGGCCGATGCGCGCCGCTATATCCCGATAGATTTAAGCACCTTCAAAGAAGAAACCCAATGGTCGTACGAAGTCGGCGCCAAAACTACGCTTCTGGACCGGCGCCTTCGCTTCAACATTGCCGCATATTATAACGATATCAAAAATATCCAGCTGACCGACAATGTCCCCGAGCGCACCACCAGTTACGTTCGCAATTTTCCCAGTGCGAGCGTCAAGGGTTTTGAAATATCAGCGGAAATCGTGCCGACTGATGGCTTCAACATCGGATTGACCTTAACTTACATTGACGCAAAAATAGACGCAGGCAGCGATGCCGAGCAGGATCGTTTGACGCCTCTTATTGTCGGCGACGGATCAATCGCTGGCAAACAGATCCCCAGGGTCCCGAAGTACGCCTTTTCGATTCGCGCGGGCTATGAGACGCCCGAGCCGGTTTTGGGCCAATTCAGGGCATTCCTGCGCGGCGATCTAAGCGTTGTAGACAAACGTTATGCGCAAGTGGACAATCTCAACTATGCACCATCGTCGCTGGTTGCCAACGCTCGCTTGGGCATCGAAGATGACCACTTCTCGCTGACGGTGTTTGCAAAAAACCTCACCAACGAACATGCCGTGCTTTCCGTTCTGCGTTTCCGCGACTTCCGGCTGTTTACTCCGGCTAACGGGTTCCAGACCCCCCGCGCCTTTCTGACGGGGCTGCGCACCGATCGTCAGTTCGGCGTTACCGCAACTTACCGTTACTAAGATGGATGCGGCGCGTTCGGGTACGAGGTTTGGAGAATGGGCCAAGGCGGCCAGCTTTTTGATTGTCGTCATCGCGGCAGGATCGGCCGTTGTGGTATTCCTTCACAGTTTGATATTTCCTCCTCCCTCGCAAAGTGCATTCTCGCCTCAGCAGACCGCTGTGTATTTATGCCGAACGAAATTCGAACGCGAGATTCCTAACGCATTTTTGACAGCTAGCCCTGTTTCGACAGCTGCACCAAACGGCTTCGATATAGCCATAAACGGCACGTCTGCTGGCTTACCGAAAACGGCAGCTTGCACAGTCCGAGGCAATCAAGTGCTCGGGTTTGACGTTCGCTGACATGTCTGAACGCGGCGGCGAGCATTTTGCCGTGAACGGCCGGATAAACCGGCGCTGGGTGCTGGCCGAAAGACCCGAAGGCCGACCAGTGCGGGCGTCGGACTTTCGCCTCGAAACTGCGCCCGTTCCCGAGCCTGGGCCTGACGAGTTTCTCGTTCGCACACTCTATCTTTCGGCGTCTCCGGTCATGCGGTATTATATGCTGCGCGACGCAGGGCGCGCGAAGCGGCTTGAATTGGGTGAAACGATGCGTGGGCGCGGTGTCGGCATGGTTGTCAAATCTCGTTCACCGAAGGTAGCGGATGGCACAATCGTCCACGGTCCCGTCGGCTGGCAAGATTACGCTGTCCTGTCGATGTATCCTGAATCGCTTACTTTTGAGGTGCAACAGCGCGAGGCGCCTATTTCGACTGCGGTCGGCGCCCTTGGGATGACGGGGTTGAGCGCATATTTTGGTCTGTTTGATATTGGACGGCCAAAGCGAGGCGAGACGCTCGTTGTTTCCGGTGCGGCTGGAGGTGTGGGGTCCGTGGTCGTGCCGCTTGCAAAAATTGCTGGTTGCCGGGTCATTGGAATCGCTGGCGGTTCTGCGAAATGTAAGTTTGTAACTGAGGTGCTTGGCGCCGACATCGCGGTCGACTATCGCGAAGAGCAGTTTGAACAGCGGTTGCGTGAAGCAAGCCCGAACGGAATTGACATTTATTTCGACAACGTTGGCGGTAAACTTCTTGATATCTGCGTTGGCCAGATCGCGCTGCGGGGGCGCGTAGTGATGTGCGGTCGCATCTCGGAATATGTTGAAGGACCGATCAGCGGGCTTGTGAACTACTACCGCATCGGTGAGCAAAACGCACGGATGGAGGGTTTCTTCATCTACGACTATGCGGATCGCTTTGGCGATGCCGAAGCCGAATTGGCGAAGTGGTTCCGGGCGGGCTTGTTGCCGGTCGCGGAAGACATGCTCGTGGGCCTGGAGCGCATGCCGGAAGCTTTGATCCGGCTATACGAACGCGATAACACGGGCAAACAAGTGGTCCGCATCGCGACACTGGACAGCGCGCATGATCAATTTACATTCCCTGAAGAAGGTCGATAAACGGTCGTTCGCAGGGGTCAAAATCCCCACTTCCCTTTGTTGACCGCGTGTTGCATTTCTTCGGCAGGGATAACGATGGACATCAGCCTTAAGCAAATCACTTACTTTTTGCAGGTAGTCCAGTCCAAGTCGTTCACGATGGCCGCCGCTTCGCTGAATATCAGCCAGCCTGCATTGAGCATCGCGATGTCGCAACTTGAGAAATCGCTCGGCGTGCCGTTGCTCCAGCGTGGCTCGCACCCTTTGCATCCGACCGAATTCGGCGAAATTTTCCATTGTTATGCGCAGCAGGTCCGGCACGATCTTGAAAATGCTCGGGACGCCATCTCCGCTCTCAACAGCGGCACCATCGGTCGTCTCAACCTGTGCCTAGGCCCAAGTGCCGCGGGGGTGGAAATCAGCTCCGTGCTGAGTTCGATGGTGGCCGATTTTCCAGCGGCCGAAATACAAGCGTTCACTGGCGTTCTTCCTGCCGTCGCAGAGCGTGTTCGGAGCGGTGAGTTTTCTGTTTACCTGGGCACTGTTTCGCCCGACTTCGATGATGAGATGCTCGAGATCTCTACCCTGGCTAAACTGCCTCTCCGGGTCGTAGCTGGAGCCCGCCATCCTTTGGCCGATGGTCGCTGCGTGACCGCTGCGGAGCTGGCCTGCTATCCCCTTTTGGCAATCGGTGACCTTGATGCCAACTTGCCTCACTGGCGCTTCGCTTTCCAGCAAGCTGGCGTGGCGGCGCCCGATCCGGCGATTCGCGTTCGTGATCTCACGTTAGTCCGGGCGATGTTAATGCACACCGACTTCTTTACTATCATGCCGCTTTCGATGGCACGTCCCGACATCGATTCAGGAAGCCTGGCAGTCATCCATCCCGAGCGTTTTGACTGGAGCCTTGACCTGAAGGCCGTGACTCGCGCGGGGAGCATACTGCCTGCTGCCTGCAGAATTTTTCTGGAACGGGTGATCGCAGCGTTCAATAAAAGGGCTCTGTCAGACCACGGGAGCGGTCCCCACTAAGGGTCCTGTCAGACGAACGTGGCATCGTGAGCTGGGCGCTGCCAGCCAGCGGGCATGATCTGGAAATTTCGAACAAAGTCGGCCCTCGCGTCTATCTTGGTGGCCGCGCTGGCGGATGACAGTGAAGGGAATTTCATCAGGATCAGCCAACCGACGCTCTGAGTGGTGCTCGATGAAGAGAAAGTCGAAGCTGCGGCCACCGATGCGGCGCTCATTCCCGGTTCCAGCCTTCTAACCCTGGATCACTTGACCAAGGCGTATTTTCGTAACTGTCCGGCAAAGATCGAAGACCTACTCCGCTAATTTTTAGACTCCTCTTTGGGGAGGAACCCTTCTGACTTTAGTGGGATACTAGCTTCAGCCACAGACTCGCACGATAGCGTGCAACCTCCGCCACCTGACATTTCCTGATCGCCACCATATCGTCTGGATAGCCAATTGTGATCACGCGCTACCTCCAGACCCACACTGCGCCAGTCAATATGGCTTCAGCCGCTCGAAACGAACCTACCGGCGCAAGCCGGTAGGTATTCAGTCACAGGATGGCGCAGCCATATTCGCTTATGTTCCGGCCTCAGTGGCATAAGTCCAAACCATGTATTGTTCCATCGTGTCCACAACGATGGGGAATCATAACCAATTGATATCACAGCATTACGTCTTTCTCGGTGCTGCTGGACCGACAGCACCAATGTAACGGTAATTAACCGTCATCGCTGGCCTGATCTAAAATTTGTCTGGACAAATTTTTATCGTCACGTAGTCTTTTTGGAGGGGAAATTGAATTCGGGGGGATGACAATGGTTACTCGCAAGGCTCTGCGGCTTGCTGCGACGGCGATGTGTGCGGTTCCAGCCATGTCAGAAGCGCAGACCGCCCCCGTCAGTCAGACGACGGGAACGCCGAACGCCGTAGCTCTCGTCCAAAAAGACGGTGATGTCATCGTTGTGACTGCGCGCAAGAAGGAAGAGCGACTGGTCGACGTGCCACTTACCATCTCGGTGGTCGGGGCTGAGGCCATCGACCGCGCCAACCTCGACAACATTTCGGACATCGCCAACCAGACGCCGGGCTTCTCGTTCAAGCAAGGTTTCGGGCGCACCGGCGGTGGCGGCGGCGCAGGCGTGCGCCCATCTGTCCGCGGCATGTCTTCGATCGTTGGTGCGCCAAATGCAGCCTTTTTCATTGATGGCGTGTTCGTGTCGGACAACATCTCCAGTTACCAGCTCGACAATATCGAGCGTGTCGAAGTCATCAAGGGTCCTCAGTCGGCGCTGTTTGGGCGTGGCACTTTTGCGGGCGCGATCAACTATGTGACGCGTAAACCAACGAACGATTTTACCGGCCGGGTCAAACTCACTGTTGGACAATTCGACAATCAAGAGGTGTCTGGGTATATTTCCGGGCCGATTTTCAAAGATGTTCTGTTGTTCGAACTTAACGCCCGGAGCTATAATTTCGGCGGCGATTACGACAACGCTGCGAGTGGAAAGCGAGATATCGGCGGTCAGAACAGCATCAATGTCGGCGGGCGCCTGCTGTTCAGGCCCACCGACGCATTCGAAGCTATCGCCTCGTTCGGGTTCAGCAAGGACCGGGACACCGCCTATGCCTACAACCCGCAAGGTTCGCTGAAAAACAACTGCTATGCGCCGCCGATTATCGCGACGGTGCCGTTCCCCCGCACAAATACAAGCCGCCGCGGCTTTTACTGCGGCGAAGTCCAGACGCTGCCGTCCTACTTTGCCAACAACGATGCGCTTGCGGCGCTTGGGTATCATGGTCTCGACCGCAAATTTTATCGCACCAATCTGGCGATGACCTACACCACAGAGGGGGGCACCACGCTGACCTCCAACACGGCTTACAATCATAACTACAGTATCACCGGCCAAGACAATGCGACTTTGGTGACTGCGGCACCATCGTTCGCCATCGATGGCTCGAAGAACGCTGATTTCAGTCAGGAAATCCGTCTCGCCAGCCCGCAGGACAAGCGTGTTCGCGGTGCCATTGGTGCGTATTTGTACAATGAAGATGTGTTGCCTGGGTTCGAGGTCAATGCCGCGACGAACACGCGCCGACCCTATGACAGCCCCAACGGAGTGCGCAGCAAATCGGTGTTTGGAATGCTTGAGGCTGACGTCACCTCCCAGCTGACCGTGAGCGCCGAGGCGCGGCAGCAATATGACCGGATCATTGGATCGACACGCGTCCTGGGTCCGGCAGGTGGTCCGCCCGCGGCCGCGATTAACGTCAAAGAAGTCAAATTCAGTGCTTTTCTTCCGCGTTTCACCGCGCGCTATAAAATTCACGATGACCTAAACGTCTATGTGGCCGCGGCGAAGGGCAACAAGCCTGGGGGATTCAACAATTTCCCGACCGATGCGAGTGCGGCGGACATCGCAACGTTTAATGCATCCGGTTTTGCGACCTTCGACGAGGAAAGTGCGTGGAGCTATGAGCTTGGCGTGAAGGGGCGGACCAAGGGCATCACTTTTGCGCTCGCAGCTTTCTACACCGACTGGAAGAAACAGCAGCTCAGTCGCGGCGAGGCTTACACCCGTTTGTCGGGCACACCGAACAGCGTGGTCTTCATTCAAAACGCTGGCGAGTCCAGGATCAAGGGCTTCGAGTTCGATGTGTCGGGCAAGCCAGCCAACTGGCTGTATCTGCGCCTTGCCTACACCTACGTCGACGCAAAGTTCACGCGCTTCTTCGACGATACTACGGAGGAGATTTTCGACACTGACGGCCGCTCGGCGTTCCTCAGCAACGACATGCGCAATCCGCTTGACGTCGATGGTCCGGATGGAGGCGATGTCAGCGGCAACCGACTGCCGCAGACCCCGCAGCATCAGGCGATCTTTACTGCCGAAATCAATCGGCCTGTCACTGGCGATCTACAGTTTCTCGCGCGCGGCGACCTTTCCTATCAATCGAAGCGATACAGTCAGGTCGATAACCTCAACTGGGCGGGTGACAGCTTCAATCTCAACGCCAGTCTCGGCCTTCAGAAGGCCAACTGGTCCGTCAGCCTGTTCGCCCGCAACCTGTTGCAGGATCGCACGCCGCTGGTGGTGACCCGCATCCTCGACTTCAACCGGCTTTTGACCCGAGTCAATCCGTTGACTGGACTTAACCAGACGACCTTTTTTCGGGACTTCTTCGTTTCGGCACCCCGCAAACGTCAGTTTGGCGTGAATTTGTCGTTCAAATACTAGCGACGTTTCGGGTCAATCTTCTGAGGTTGTTGGAGCCTAACGCTGCGGATCGAACCGGTCCGCAGACCATTTGGAGCACAGCATGGCAGTATCCACCTTGAAGCTGCGGCGCTGGCACAGGCGGTTTGCGCTGGTGCTTGGACTCTTCTTCGTCGTCCAGGGCATCACGGGAGCCATCGCGCAGCAACGGTTCTGGCTGTTGCAGGCGACTAATCCGGAGTTGTACCGCGCTGACGGAAATGGCCCGCCCGCTCCGCCGGGCGATATCCTCGCCGATATTCAGCGCGAGCGGCCCGGCTTTCAGGTCGCGCACATGATGTATCCTGCTGCCGTATCTCCCAAGACCGCGATCGTCGTCATGGGCGGGCGCGATACCGACAACTTCGACATGTCGCGTATGGTGGTCGTCAATCAATTCCAGAACAAGGTGATCACCGAGCAGTCGGCCACGGCGGGCTGGGTCGGCTTGGCCTCGGCCATTCACAAATGGCTGATTTTCGGGACCCCAGGAAAAATCATCCTGACCATCCTCGGCGTAGGCGTCGTCACGTTCTCTGCGCTTGGCCTCGTCATCTGGTTCCGCACCCGGCATACGAGCCGCAATGTCAAAGGTGTGGTCAAGTTCCACCGCACCGCCGGTATTGTCGCCGGACTTTTCATAATCTCAGTCGCAGGCACCGGCACCGCGCTCAACCTCTTTACCTGGGCCGAGAAAACGTCCGGACGCTCGGTATTCAAGAGTAATATGCAGATGGCCGCCGGGCACAAAGGCATGGCAATGACGCCCGCCGTCGATGCCAATACTGCCTATGCGACGGCACAAAAGGCAGTAGGCAACCTTCATATGATTGCCTTCGGCCCGGCCGGACCACACGCCGTGAACTATTGGTTCGCGTTCATGGACCCGCGGCTCAAGCGCACCGACGTGCTGGTCGATCCACAGACGGGCAAGCTGGTGGGCATCTATCCGACCGGGTTGACCAGCGGCGGCGATGGGGTCCGCGCGTGGCTGTTTCCGGTGCATAGCGGCTATATCATCGGGCCGGTCGGCGGACTGATCTATTCGATCATCGGGGTGTCAGTCAGCCTTTGGGTCGCCACTGGGTTCATCATGTGGCGGCGTGGCCGCAGGCCGAAGCGTAAGGCGGCGGCGCCGGCCCCGGCCTGATGGCGCCCCGCTTTCACCGTGTGTTACGCGCCATCCACAAATACGCCGGCCTGACAGCGTGCGCTTGGCTGTTAGTGCTGGGGTTGACTGGCGTCGCGCTCGACCACCGCGAATGGCGCTGGCTCAACCAGACCAGCGTTCCGTCGTCATGGACTTCCAAGCAGATCGGCAGGCTGGTGCCCGCCACCATCATGCGCCACATCGCTATCGCCAACGGCACAGTACTTGGCGCATCGGAGCGCGGCACTTGGCGCTCTGCTGACGGCGGCAAAACCTGGATACCCGTGCCGTTTGCAGGCCGTTCAGGCCAGCCGCAAGTTTATGGCTTCGCCGAACTTGAGCGGCAGGGATTCGCCGGCTTGTATCTCGCAACCGATGACGGTTTATGGGCAACGGCGGTCGATGGAATGTCGGCGCGCCGTGTCGCCTTGGCGGGAGATCGGCTCACCGCGATTAGTCCCGGTGCAGATGCGACTTCGCTCGTCGCAGTCCGGGACCGCAGCGAGCTCCTGCGGATCGTGCCAGCGATCGGAGCGGTGACTACTATCTCGGTCGGGCGCAATGTTGCGGGCCTCTCGACAACGATGCCGCTCGGGCGAGCGCTGATGGACGTGCACTTCGGCCACGGACTGTTGCCGGGTGTTTGGGCGATCCGGCTCAACGACCTCGGTGGCATCGGGATGGCGATGCTGGCGCTGACCGGGCTGGGCTATTGGTGGGTCACCCGACGTGGTCGCCGCGCCGCGCTGTCGATGCGCGCGCAACGCGCCACCATACGCTGGCTCTACCGCTTCCACGGTCCACTGGTCGGACTCGTGGCAGTATTGCCGATCCTTTACCTGTCTGTCACCGCGATCCCGCTCAACCACATTTACGGCTTCCTTGGTTGGGCCGAAGGCCGTTCGGTGGCGCGATCAAGCCTTCCCCCGGGATTGCAGGGCCGGTCACTCGATCACGAAATCGACGGCGTCGTGGCGTGGCCCGGTAACCCTGCCCATCTTGAAGTCGCCACTCGCTTCGGGCTTCTTGAAAGCCGCGATGGCGGGCGCAGCTGGCGACCCGACCCGAGCCTTCCTGTCCCTGACGGCGATGCCGGTGGTAATCTGTTTCGCGTTGAGGATCAGGTGTTCGCCGGGTTCGGCCGTGAGGGCAATTTCATGCGCGGCCCAGCCGACGCCGGGTGGAGCAGGCTGGACGGTCCCAAGACTGCGATCACGGGTGCCTCACGCGATGGCGGAGCTTGGTATATCAGGAATAGCAAGGCGATCTTCCGCACGGGTGATACCCCGGACAGCTTCGCCGACAGTAAAATCGCCGTTCGTAACGCCGCGTCTGGAACACCACTTTTCCTGATGATGGCCGACCTGCACGCCGGGGTGATCGTCCACGAGCAGTTCAAGTGGTTCAACGACCTGTTCGCCGGGCTTGCGGTGCTGCTTTCGCTAAGCGGTCCGTTGATCTGGTTGAAGCGCAAGTGGATCTGAGGCCGAGAGCGAGACTGTTCTCCCGTCTTTTTGCAGGGATATAAATGGGAAGGTCCGGCAAACCGGCAGTGGAGGTGTAGCGCTGCTGGCGCGACCGCACGAGCTGATCAAAGCCCCACAATCCGTTCAGCGATTTTAACGCATCACCGGGCAGGCTCCGATTATATCCGGCCGCCATGCGCGAGCCGGGCAATCGCGAGACATACAAGCTTCGCCGCTCGGCGTCCTAGCCAAGTGGCAGTCGATCTCCGCCTGAAGGACTACCCCGCACGGCATACCGATTCGCTCCGCTGTTGGACGCAAAAGCTGATGACAACGAAGCCGTTCAAGCTGGTCGCCGTGGTCATCGCCAACAAGCTTGCCCGGCCAGAAAGCAAAATTGGTCATCACCGGCCGAAGACATGACCACACCCTGCAACCTCCGCAACCGAGTGACGAGGACGACTGCCAGATGAACCGGGCACCGCCAAGCCTGGGTCGCTTGAGGCAGCGTTGGCTGAAAGTGAGTCTCGCGCTTATCCTGGAACGCTTTCGTCTTTGGCAAAATAGTCCGATCGGATCACTTCCACGTCGGAGAGAAACGTCACCCCGGGCTTGCTGGCAAACAGGCGCGTAAGGCCTCGAGCAACGTCCGATATCGCTTTCGCTTCGGCAACGCCTACGAACATCACGAGGCCGGTCTGGTCATTGAAGATCGACTTTCCTTGGTGGAACCCGCCGTGCCCCATACCTGCCACGTCGCGGATCATGGTCCAGCCTCCCACGCCTGCCGATTTGAGCAAATCTTCGATTAAAAGGTGGTCTTCGGCCCTCACGACCACCTCGATTTTCCGCAGGCGATGCAGGCTAACGCCGGTTTGTTCATAATCACTCATTTTCTGTCCTTTTGATTTAGAGCGAAATCGCCAGAGGGCCGGAACCCTCGCTGCCGGTTGCCAGGTCATGGCGCCAGCGCAAGGCCGTGCCGGTGTGGGGATCGACAACGACAAGCTGGACCCAGCCGTTGCCGAACAGACGGGCGAGAATATCATTGGCCTCGACGACCGCCCGAACGCGCTCAAAAGGCGCATGCACTACTGTCAACAGTCGCTGCGGCACATGGAACGGGATGCCGTCGTCCGCGAATAGCGACTGCCACGGCAGCCCTATTTTGAGATCGCCGCCATTACCCTGAACGACACCGAAGCCGCCGAGCACATTCTGCGTAGTCTTGTCGCCCGATCCGTAATGCTCGTTGTCGAGGGTCGAGAACAGATATTGGCAGTTGATCCACTGAGCCACCACCATCGGCGCGGTCAAAATCGTCGCCAGCGCGACACCGTCGTCGTCCTGGCGCCAGTCGTAACTGTGAAGGAAAGCGCGGCCTTCAAGGTCGATATCCCTGGTCAGCCAGCGCGGCCCGACGATGAAGCCCGCATTTCCCGCCAAACCCCACTCGGGCCGAACTTCGCCCCAGTGGACTGCTCCGGTGAGCAGACCTTCGGGTGACTGGCCCAGAAGCCCCGCGCGCCGCTGGCGGTTGGCATCGCCTGCTTTCGCCAGATCGGATTTGAGTTCGTCAAGATCGGCATGATGGCTTTTGGGGACGAGAACCTGGTCGAAGATCCTCACTTCGTCGGTGGTGGTGTTGTGTTCGGCCGCGAGGAACAGCGTATGTGCCGGTATGGCGATACTGTGTGACGCTAACCCCGCGCGCACTTGCGGATCGTTGAGCATCGCGACGAGGATACGGGCGTTCGATCCACCCGCGTGTCCGCCACATGCTCCGCAATCGAGCGCGGCAGCGTAAGGGTTATTCACAGCGCGGCCGCCGTGCCCGACCAGCACCACCAGCCGCGCGGTTTTGGCGGACAGTCCGGTCAGCCGGAACAGCGCGCTGGCATAGCCGATTTTGTCCTCGAGAGTGAACGGAGGGTGGTCGTGTCCTGCCGCGTGACGGGCAGCATCGGGAGCAAACGCATCCTCCCGGTTCGGCTTCAGCGCCGAGGCGATCCGGTTCACCAGACGCGGGGCGATGGTTCTGGCCACCATTATCGCGCCGGCCAGCGGGCCAGTCGCCTCAGCCGTGGCAAATGCCGTTGCCGTACCCCGCTTGGCGCTCTCGAACAATTGCGCGGCAAGAATGTCGCGCGCGTTTGCGCTGGCAAACACGGCGGCCTCGCGCTCCGCGCCGGGGGCTGATGCCTCGGCCACGTCGTGCTGCGGCGACAGCAGCACCGGTAGCAAGCGCTTGCGCCGCTGGCCTCCGAATGGATGGAGGGCGATCGGCAAGCCGAAGAAACCGGCGTAACCGAGCGTTTCATAGCTGCCGTGAGCCTCCAGCGCGCGGCGGAAGGGTTCGGACCGAACATCAATGCAGAACACCAACTGCGCTTCGGCATTAGCATTGGCAGGTGGTGCCGTGGCTGCGGCCTGAAGTTTTGGGGCCAGCGCATTGCAGTACGTCCACTCGGCTGCGGTCATGAACACTTTGCCCAGATCAGCCGCGCCGATTGTGGCTATCTTTGCGAAAGGCTCGAGGCCAATCGCCGTTGTTTCCTCAAAAAACTCCCCGGGCAAGCCGAAATGTGTCGCCAGCAGGGTCGTGACGTCCTCGTCCGGCACAGGCGCAGTGGGCGCCGCGCGCGGGTCTGCCCGCTCCAATAGGATCCACAGAGCGACAAGATCGGCCATCGACGCCGGTGCCCCTTGGGCGGCCTCGGGATCGGCATGCTCGCCGCGCCAACGGATGTGGCCGGCCCAGCCGGGCAGCCGCGCGACCACAGCGCCCAGATAGGTCAGTGCGCTCCCATCGCTGATCTCCAGTGCGGCAAGCCCTTCGGCAATCGCCTGGAGCGGATCGCGCGGGACTGTTAGCAACAATTGCCTGCCGGGCTCGCCGGCAATGCTCCGGAACTCCGGATCGTGCGCGGCCATAGCGACCACCGCCCGGTAGAGCCCGAGCTCGCGGTGTGGCATCGGCACTGCTGCCATGCCTTGATCGAAGAAGGCTGCGCACCATTTTGCCAAGAACGCTGCAGCGGGCGCCAGTGGGGAAGGTTTGGTCTGTTCGGCCGCAACCGGAAGATGCAGTAGTCGCGTCATGATCAGGTCCAGCATCGTCACACCGGGGGCTACAATAGCGCAAGCGCGATAAGCTCCGCCAAGATGTCCGATCGCCACATCGCGCAGCGCCCGTTCCTCGATCCGGCCAGCGGCATACAGCTCGCGCCACGATCCGAGCGGAAGGCTCTCCCGCGCACCGAACTGCGCGGCGGCCATACGGACTGCCGCAGGGAAGGGGAGATCCTCGAACCCCGCGAGTGGATTGACCGCGATGGCGCTCTCCAGCGGCCAGAGTGGCGCCACAGTCCGGGCGGCGAGCGCGACCAGGCCGGCGACTTCGGTCCGTGTGAGGGCCAGGTCGAGGGCTGTGACCTGTTGCATGACGTTCATTTCGGTTGTCCTGTTCCGGCCGTCCGCAGCGCAGCGGCGTTAAGCAAGTAGATATAAAAAGCAGGCGGCAAGATGGTGCCTCTGGCCTGGCGGAAGCCCTGCCACGTCCAGGCGCCCAGGAGGATCGCGAGCACAGCGAGGTTCCCCCAGGGGTCAAGCAGGACTGGCCCGTCACGGCCCACAGCAGCTGCGGCAATTCCCAATCCCAGTAAATTTACTGCGCCAAGTGCGACAAGAAACCCAGTAAGCGGGAAGCTAGCGCGCGCCGACAGGCCCCCGCCGATGCTTCCGGTTAGGGTTACTGCCGCGGTCGCCAGCGCAAGCAGCCCCGGGATCAGCGCGACGCTGGAAATCCCGACCAGCGCCAAGACTAGGGCGATACTCAAGGCAACTGCGGCGACAACCAGGCTGATCCGCCAATCGCGCGCACCGTGCCGACGCGATGCTGGCACAGTACCGATCGCCGAACCCGCGCCGAGGAACAGCCAGGCCTTGAACAAGCCATGGGCGATGATGTGCCAGAGCGCAGCACTATACGCGCCAAGCCCGCAGCACATGATCATGAAGCCCATCTGCGAAACTGTCGAACCGGCCAGCAAGCGCTTGATATCAGGACGCACGACCATGATGCCGATGCCGTAGATTGCCCCGAGCAAACCAAGTCCCGTACCAATGATCCGGACCGCGGGGGCAGCCTCCACCACTGGCGCGAAGCGGATAAGCAGGAAGCCTCCTGCATTGACGAAACCGGCATGCATCAGTGCGGAAACCGGCGTGGGCGCCGTCATTGAAGTCAGCAGCCAGCCCGCGAATGGCGGCAGGGCGCAGCGCGCCACAGCTGCGACGACCAAGAGCAGGGCGGCGGCTGTCACGGTTGCGGTCGGGATGGCCCCGACATGCGCCAGCACCGCGTCCAGCTCTAGGGAGCCGGCGTGCCAGCCGAGCAGGGCGAACGCGCCCAGCAGCGCTGCATCGCCGATAGCGAAACAGGTCAGCGAGCGCCGGGCCGCCGCCCGCGCTTCACTCCATCCGCTGGTGTGTCCGATAAGCCGGGCCAGAAGCCAGCCGCTTGCGCACCACGCTACGGCAAATACCAGCAAGTTGCGGGTGAAGACAAACCCGAGAATCGCCGCGACGAGCAGAGCGACCGTGATCGAGAAGCCCGCTTGGCGCGGATTGGCCCGCATGTAGCGTAGCGAAAAAGTCATCGCGATCGAGGCGACGAACAAGGTCAGCGCTCCGATCGCCAAGGCCAGTCCGTCGCCGCGCAGCCCTAGCCGCGTCGAAAAAACTGCCGCGATCAGCAGGGCGATCAGACCTGCCCACAACAAAGCGGCCAGTCCGAATGCAATACGCGGAGCGGGCTGCATGGTGCGTGCAAACGACATGGTGAAAACCCCTTCGCCGAGGCCTTTGAAACACGGTCGATCATTGCTGAAACGAGTTGTTTCAATAGTAGTCATTGACAGATCAAATGGTTTGGTAACAATCATGGGTATGCCCACAACCCGAAACTTCGATCTCGATTTGCTGCGCTGCTTTGTCACAATCACCGAAACAGGCAACTTCACCCGCGCGGGTGAACGGCTTGGTCGCACCCAGTCCACGATCAGCCTTCAGGTCAAACGGCTCGAAGAGCAGCTCGGGCGCGCTGTCTTTGCGCGGACCCCGCGTTCGCTCAAACTGACGAGCGAGGGCGAACGGCTGCTCGGGCCGGCGCGGCAGCTTCTGCGGCTCAACGATGCCGCGCTTGCACAATTATTCGAGCCCGACATTACCGGGCGAGTGCGGCTCGGCGTGCCGGAGGATTTCGCCACGGCGCATTTGCCCGCAGTGCTATCAGCCTTTGCCGAAGCCCATCCTTTAGTCGAACTCGAAGTAACCTGCGACCTCACGCTCAACCTTTTGGAAAAGTTTCACGCTGGGACATTCGACCTGGTTCTGGTCAAACGCGAGCCGTCGGCGCCGCTTGAGGGCGTTAGGATCTGGCGCGAGCCGTTGGTGTGGGTAGCACGCGATCAGCTTGCCATGGCGGGACTTGCAACGATCCCCCTAGTGGCATCACCTGAGCCCTGCGTTTATCGCAAGCGCGCAAGTGACACGCTCGACGCGATCGGCCGCGCCTGGCGTGTTGCCTATACCTCGACCAGTCTTGCCGGCAGCCTTTCGGCCGTCAACGCAGGGCTCGGGATCGCGGTGTTGCCGCGCGAAATGGTGCCCGCCCACCTTACCGCCATTACCGAAGATCCCGAGCTTCCGCCGCTTTACGATACCGAAATCGCGCTTATCGAAGCGCCCGGATTGTCAAAGACCGCACATCGCCTTGCCCAGCATATTGTCGCAGCGCTCGAGCGGGGAAGTTAATGGCAGGGCGCGGTCAGACCAACGTGGCACGCGACGCTTTTCGGTCCACGCCAGGGTCCACAACCACTTCAACCAAGAACGCGCCAGACTTGCAAGGATCGCCGCACAGCATTGGCTGAGTACCAATCGGCCCATGAGCTGAACTTTCGCGTCGAAGGCGCGAACTCCATCGTGTGGAGGCGAGTTCGCATTAGACTGACAACTCCCTCCCTATGCTGGCAACTCTCAATCAGCGGTGGACCTGGTCGGGCCTGCCCGCCAGCCGCGGAGCTAATGTCGGCCAGCAGATCACCCAGCCTCGTTGTCGTCGCGCGTTCGACGGACCAGCGCGACCAGCAGCACAGCCAGCAGGGTCAATAGCCCGATGAGCAGCCATGCGTCGTTGATTGCATCGGTCAGGGCAGCCTTTTCCACTAGCGGACGTACCATTTCGCGCGCAAATTCGTCAGGAGGCTGGCCTAAATTTTCAAGGAAGGCGTCCCGCGGAATACCAATATCGACCGCAGTACTGACGTCACCACTTTCCAACTGTTTGGCGATGTGCGCCGCATGAGTGCTGCTGCGGCTAAAGATCACCGTATCGATCAATGCCAGCCCGACCGCGCCGCCGAGATTACGCATCAGGTTGAACAATCCGCTGCCATCGGCGACCAGCGCCGTTGGCAGTCTTCCGAGCGCTAGCCGGGTCGGTGGCAAGAGGCAGAACATGATTGCCGCGCCGCGCAGGATCTGCGGCAGCATCATCTCAACAGTGTCTGTCTGCGGTGTCTGGCGGGTGCTGAGCAACAGGCCCAGCGCAAAAAATGCAAACCCAGCAAACGTCAACACTCGGGGATCACATCGCCGTTCGAGGAACACCGCCAGCGGCGCGGCCAGCAACTGCGCGATGCCGGTCGCCAACATGATCTCACCGATCCGCAATGCGCCGTGTTCGCGCACCAAGCCGAGGAAGAAAGGCATCAGGTAGGTCGAGCCGAACAAGCCGATACCCAGGACGAAACTCAGCACACAACCAATCGTAAAATTGCGATCCAAAAAGCACTTAAGTTCAACCAGAGGCCAAGCTGAGCGCAGCGTCTTGATGACAAAAAACAGTGCGCAAATCCCGGATAGTAAAAGTAAAGTGGCCACGCGAGGTGCGCTCCAGCCGAGGGTAGGTGCGTCTTTCAGGCCGATTTCGAGTGCGGTTAGGGCCACCGCAAGCGCCAGGACCGCAGCGCCATCGAATCCTCGCGGATTGCGCTGGCTGCTGTTCGCGCCGCGAAGCAAGACTGCAACTCCCAACGCCGCAATAATGCCAGGCGCAATGTTGACGCGAAACAGCCAGTGCCATGACCAGGTCTGCGTGATCCAGCCGCCAACGATGGGTCCAACGGTAGGCGCTAGTACTGCGGCTACTCCTGCGATGGTCGTCGCGAGGCCTTGTGATCGCTGGGGAAATAGCAGGAATACAGCAGAGAAGACTGCAGGAATCAGTGTTCCACCAGCAAAACCCTGGATCACTCGCCAGCAGATCAGGCTGGCGAAGTCCCCGCTTTGCCCACACCCCGCCGACGCCACTGTGAATGCGGTGATGGCCACAACGAATAGTCGGCGCATGCCAAGTAGACCGGTGAGGTAACCGGTTAGAGGGATGGCGACAATTTCGGCAGTGAGGTAGGCGGTTTGGACCCAGATCATCTGGTTAGGATCGATGCCCAGCGCCTGCTTGATCGTCGGTAGCGAGGTCGCGACGATCTGAATGTCAAGGATGGCCATAAACATGCCAAGACACATGAAGACAAAGCCAATCCAGGTCCGCACGCTTGTAGCAGGCAGGGCATCTTGGGTCATGCGAGCCTTTTGAAAGGTTCTAAACAAGCCCACCGTTTGGGCCTATGCAAAGCTGAAATCAAAGATTTGGTCGTCGTGGCAAGGAACGCAAATGTTTAAACTTTGTTTCCTCGCTAGATACTGATTACCGGACATCCGGTCGTAAAGGACGGGAATGACAAAGCCGGTATCAATAATTTCCTTGGCCACGGCGACCGCGCCTTATGCGCTTGATCAAAAACTCGCTTTAAGCACGGCGCGCCAGCTTTTGGCGCATAATTTCCGTGATTTCGAACGGATGTCCGGCGTGTTTGCCAATGCTGGAATTGCGCATCGACAGCTCGCCCGTCCCATTGACTGGTATCTTTCTGGCCCCGATTTTACCGAGCGGACAGCGGCCTATCTGGAGATCGGGCTCGATTTGTTCGTTTCGGCGACCAACAAAGCCCTGGCCGAGGCGGGGCTGGCAGCCGACACCATCGACACCATCGTCACTGTTTCCTCAACCGGCATCGCAACGCCAAGTCTTGAAGCAAGGGCCATGGGCCGGATCAATTTCCGCAACGATGTCACGCGGGTCCCGGTGTTTGGACTGGGCTGTGCGGGTGGAGTATCTGGACTTGGTCTCGCGGCACAGCTGGCGCGGGCGACGCCGGGTTCAACCGTTCTGTTCGTGACCGTCGAATTGTGCAGTCTTGCTTTGCGCACAGCCGAAGTCGGCAAAGCAGACATTATCGCAACGGCGCTGTTTGGCGATGGAGCGGCGGCTTGCATTCTGCGCGCTGGAGATGACGCTCGGGAAGGGTTTGGCCAAATCGTTGGAAGTGCTGAAAAGACTTGGCCTGACACGCTCGATATCATGGGCTGGCAAATCGAACCCAGCGGTTTGGGCGTGGTGCTCAATCGGGCGATACCGGCGTTTGCGCGGCGGAATTTGGGTGAAGCGATCTCCGACATGCTCGCTTCTCAAGGGCTGGCGATCGGCGATGTCGATCGCTTTATTTGCCATCCGGGCGGGGCGAAAGTGATCGATGCGATAGAACACGCGTTGGAGCTTGTGTCCGGATCGCTAGATTACGAGCGCAAAGTGCTGCGCGATCATGGCAACATGTCTGCACCAACCGTGTTGTTTGTCCTCGACCGCGTTCGCAAAGGAAAAGGGCTGCCGCCGCGATCAGTACTCTTCGCGCTGGGTCCCGGCTTTACGGCGAGCGCCCTTACGCTGGTCCGTCAGCCATGAACCTTCCCTACGCAATCATGGGTTGGGTCACACTCCAGCGGCTGGGCGAACTTGTCATTGCGGCCAGGAACACGCGCGCCTTGCGCTCACAAGGTGCGATCGAGATCGGGCGCGGCCACTATCCGGTGATGATTGCGCTCCATGCCTCATGGTTGTTCCTTTTGTGGCTGTCGGTCGGTGGACGCGGCATCAACTTGCCTCTGCTAGCTGTCTTTGTGATCCTTCAGGTGTTGCGCATCTGGGTGCTGGCGGTGCTGGGGCGGCGCTGGACCACGCGGATAATCGTTTTGCCCGGCGCATCGTTAGTGACCGGCGGTCCGTTCCGATTTTTGCGACATCCCAATTACTGTGTCGTCGTCGCAGAAATCGCGATCCTGCCACTGGTGTTCGGGCTTATCTGGATTTCACTCGTCTATTCGCTGCTCAATGCGGCGATGCTGTGGGTTCGGATTCGCAGCGAATCCCAAGCGCTTTATGGGTTGGGCCCAGAGGTGGGCCCGCTACCTGGCTAAGGGCCCTTTTCGCAGATCGGCTGCCTCGCGCTCGACCTTTATTTGCAGCATCGCCGCGTGACAAATCAGTGATGTCTGCTCGATCTTCGCGATCATGCAGGCCTCGACTCTTTTGCGGCTAAGCGATCGCATCTCGCTCGGACAAAGCCTCCGCGCCTCCTGCGCGCATGCTTTCTTTCCAGGATCGGCCGCACCATGCGCCGTGCTGCTAAAGGCAGCGAGCGCGAGGAGACCCACGGGACAGGATAAAAGACGAACCATACGGGCACAAATCATCGACCGACTCCAGAATTGTCCGACCTGATGCAGGGCAGAGACCGAATGTCCGATGAACGCAACACGCGACGGACCGTCGTCGCGGAATGCGCGGCAATTCAGTCGGTCATTTCAAAAACGCGAACTGGGGCTGGCTGGATAGTGTCCCACGAGATGGTGTGGCTTGCTGCTTGCCACCGCGCTTACGGCTTCAGTCCGGGCAGATCATGGCCCCGGGATAGCAAAGAGCGCGTTCGATGCCGACCGGAGTTCCGCTGTCGCTCCGCAACGTCGATGATCTGCTGGCCGAGCGCGGGATCGACAGCTGTTGCAAGACCGTGCGGCACTGGTGGAACCATTTTGGGCCGAAGTTTGCGAGCTCGCGTTAGATTGACCGCACCATCAGCGGGGCATGGCCAGTCAGTTCCGCTCAAGGCGCTGTGCGGCATTACGAAAATCCCTCCTTAATTGAGCGACAATCTCTCCTACCGGCTCCACTGCGTTGACCGCGTGTAGCCCTTGGCCTGCAGCCCATAGATCCTTCCACCGTTTAGCGGCATCGCTGCTGTAATCCCGCTCGGCAGGGGTTGCGAGCGCCTCCGGATCGTAGCCCGCCGCTCGCAAGGAAGGCTTGAGCCATGAGGCGGGGGTGCCGGTGATCGCTGCACTGACGACGAGATCTTCGAGTTGGCTGGCGACGACCATCGCCTTGTATGCCGCGACCGCGCGGCTTTCGGTCGATGCGATGAAGCGGGTTCCCATATAGACCAGGTCGGCACCTGCGGCGACGGCACCGGCGACCCCCGCCCCGTCGGCGATCCCTCCGCCGACGCAGATCGCGCCGTTGAAGAACTGCCGGACTGCGGCGGTGAATGCGAACGGGGAAAGCTGCCCAGTATGCCCCCCGGCCCCGGCCGAGACGCAGACCACGCCGTCCGCACCGGCTGTGATAGCCTTGTGCGCCAGGCTAACGGTCACAACATCGGCCAGAACGACACCGCCATAACCGTGCACGATTTCGATCGCTGCGCGTGGACTTCCCAGCGCGGTGATGACGATCGGTGGTTTGTGCCTGGCGACCATTGCTAGGTCGTCGGCAAGTCGCGGGTTGCTGCTGTGGGTGACGAGATTGGCCGCCCAGGGTGCGTCGCCCGCGTGCGTCTCCGAGGCGATGCGCGTCATCCACTGGTCGAGTTCCTCCGTCGTCTGGCAATTCGGTGTGGGGAATGCGCCGACAACACCCGCTTTGCACGCGGCGATCACCATCTCCGGCCCCGAGATCAAGAACATCGGCGCGACGACCACGGGCAGGGTGAGTCCGGGCCAGCGGTTGCCAATCATGCCAGTCGCTCCACAATCATTGCGACGCCGACGCCCTGCGCGCCCGTAGCCACCACCAGTCCATAGCGCCCTTTTATCTCGTCCAGCGCATCGAGCAACGTCGAGAGCAGGATCGCGCCGGTCGCGCCCATCGGATGGCCCTTCGCGATATGGCCGCCGCCGACATTCACGCGGTCGGGATCGACCGGAACGTCGCGCAGGAACCGGGCGATCGTAACCGCGAACGCCTCCATGAACTCGATCCGGTCGAGATCGGCGAGCTTAAGACGACTGCGGGCAAGCGCCAGGTCCATTGCTGCGAACCCGGCCAGCAGCGAGTCCCGCGCATTCCCGCCGGCTTCGGCGAAAGCGACGATCCGCGCGCGCGGCGGCCGCGCCGCATCGGCGGGGCCGAGCAGCGCCAGCCCCGCGCCGTCGGCCATCGGCGGCGCATGGCCGATCGTATGACGATGCTCTATCGCACGGTCGCCGATCGCCCAGCGATAGCTATCGGCCAAGGCCGCGAAGGCGGGCGTCATTGCGGCGAGTGAGTCCGCCGTAATCGCGCGCACCGTCTCATCGCGATCGAGCCCGTCGAGGGCAATCCGCGACGCGGTCAGCGCCGGTCTGTTCTCGGCCGCCGTCGCGCGTTCTTGCGAGGTCAGCGCGACGGCGTCCAGCGCAGGGCGATCGATGCCTTCGCGCACCGTCAACAGGTCGGCG
Organism: Novosphingobium sp.; assembly: GCA_043781375.1. Taxonomy (GTDB): domain Bacteria; phylum Pseudomonadota; class Alphaproteobacteria; order Sphingomonadales; family Sphingomonadaceae; genus Novosphingobium. Next base: position 25,915 of record JAYWBP010000038.1, on the reverse strand, counting down.
GCGAGCGCCACAGGAATGTAGCGCAAAGCCGGGACCATATCGGTCGCGGTATAGTAATCCGCCGCGTCGCCCATGAACGGGACTCGCGACGGCATCTCGACTCCCCCGGCGAGCGCATGGTCGACGGTCCCGGCGGCGATCGCGGCAGCGGCCTGCCCGATCGCGGAAAGCCCGGATGCGCAGAAATTGTTGATGCTGTGCGCCGCGGTTGCTGCGGCGAGACCGGCCGTCAGTTTAGCCACCATCGCGATATGGCCACCCTGCGCACCGATCTGCCCGACGCAGCCCAATACGAGCAGACGCGCCGATCGCGGGGCGCGGCCACGAGCTTCGAGCGCGTCGATCAGGTGCACGACGAGCTCCGGCGGGGTGCGATGTGCCAGGCCGCCGTCCGGACGCGCTTTGCCGCGCGGGGTTCGGACTGCGTCGTGGATGTAGACCGTCACGCGCGCCGCTCCAAAAGGTCCCGGCGCCATACGGCGGGTGGCTGATAGGCGAACAACCCTGGCGGGGCGGCAATCACGTCGGGAATCGCGCGGATTGCGACTGCCATCGTGGCATCGGTAAGCGCGCGAGACGGTGGTGCGGCGGGGTCGCTCTCGCGAATATCGATCGTCATCGCGATCGCCGGTCGGCCTGCAATGTCGATCGTCCAATGGCCCGATGCCAGATCCGCATGCAATGTGCGGTCGGCGGTCCACAGGATCGAAAGCGTGAAACCGACGCCGTTCTCCAGATGCGCGGTCCACCTCCACTCGGTCGCGGCGACGCGGCCGCGCAGGATCGTGCCTGCAGCGATCACAATATCGGCGGGCGCGATTGTCAGCCGGTGATCGGCCACAATCCGTTCGACCGTGCTGCCCATCGACTGCGCAGCAAAGTGAAGCACTTCGCCGAACAATGTCGTATATAGCTTGGCGAGCGGTCCTTCACGGAGGTCGTCGATCGCAGGATCGCTGCCAAGGCCCATCAAGTCGAACACAAAGGCTGGGGAGGCCATCGCCGAGGCATCGACCGTTTCGCGGACAGTGAGATGATCGAGATCGACGCACATCGCGGTGGCAGCCAGCGCCAGCCGCTCGACAATCATGCCCGGATTGATGCCGACACCGACCAGCGTCGCACCACCAGCAATGCCAGCGGCGCGCAGGCGATCAGCATAGACCGCGCCCTGGGCATCGGGCCAGTGGAAGGCCGCAGTCGAGACGACGTTCTTGCCCGATTCGAGCAGGCGCACGACATCGGGCACCAGCGCGGCATAGGGAAGGGTAATCCGCGGAGTGTGGATGACGACCTGCGCGTCGGTGCGGAGAATGACGTCGATATCGTTGGTCGCGGCGATCCCCGTCGTCGAACGACGCGCGATGATCCCGGCGTCAATGCCGACCTTGGCCGGATCGTAGACATAAACGCCGCGCAGATCGAGATCGGGATGGTCGATGATCCGTCGCAGCGACGTTCGCCCCATCGATCCTGTCGCCCATTGGATCGTGCCGATCATCGCGTTGCCCCACCTTCGGCCCCATCGCCCAGTTCGCTTGTTAGAACGACTAAGTCGCGTTATGCAAGTTACTCGGATGCAATGGCATCAATTGGTGGGCAAGGAGAGCGTGTGTGTTCCTGACATCAAGGGCGCGGATTGCCGATTATGTCGGGCGGGGCTGGTGGGAAGGCATCACCGTCGATGCGATGTTTCAGGCGGCCGTGCGCGCGGGAGGCGACGGGCTGGCGCTAGTGGATCCGCCGAACCGGGAAAAGCTCGACGGGCAACCGCCCGAGCGATTGAACTGGTCCACCCTGCGCGACAGGGTCGAGCATGCCGCCGCCGGTCTCCTTGAGGCTGGGTTGCGCAAGGACGATGTCGTCTGCGCGCAGTTGCCGAATACGGTCGACGCGGTCATCCTGTTCCTCGCTTGCGCTCGCATCGGCCTGATCCTGACTCCGGTCGTGATGCAATATCGCGAACACGAACTCGGCTATATCCTCGACCAGACCGAACCGCGCGCTTTCGTTACGGTGCTGCAATTCGCTGGATATGATCATGCAGCCATGGCCGACCGCCTCGCCAGATCGCGACCGGCGATGCAGATCTTGGTGCTCAACGCTGCCGACGATCCTTGCGATTTTTCTGCGCGATGTGCGCTGGCGGACCCGTCGTGGGTGGCCCGCTATGCCGTCGAACACCCGACTGACGGTGGTGAAGTCCTGACCATCTGCTGGACGTCCGGAACAGAATCGCGGCCCAAGGGCGTGCCACGCGATCATAACCATTGGGTGTTGAACGCCAAAGTGGTCGCAGAGGCCACTGGGATGGAAGCGGGCGACACGCTGCTCAACCCTTTTCCGCTGGTCAATATCGGATCAATCGGTGGCCTGGTGATGACGTGGTTGCACATCCGTGGACGTCTCGTGCTGCATCATCCCTTCGATTTGGCGATCTTCCTGCAGCAAATCGAGTTCGAGCACGTGACCTACACCATCGCACCGCCGGCAGTGCTGACCGCGCTGCTTCAGCAACCGACGCTGATTGGCACCACCGACATTGGCTCGCTCCGCGCGATCGGCTCCGGATCGGCGCCGCTGTCACCGTGGCTCATCGAAGGCTGGCTGTCGCAGCACAGCATCCAAATCTGCAACGTGTTCGGTTCGAACGAAGGCGCAGCGCTGTTCGCGAACGCGATCGATGTTCCCGATCCGGCCGAGCGTGCGCGCTATTTTCCGCGCATCGGGGCGACCGGGACGGCGTGGTCAGGACTGGCCGCACGGGTAAGCCGCACCCGGCTTGTCGACCTGACGACCGGCGCGGAAATTGTCGAACCGGGCCAGCCGGGCGAAATGCGGATCACCGGGGCCTGTACCTTTTCCACCTATTGGCGATCTCCCGAGATCACTGCAACGGCATTTGACGACCAAGGTTATTTTCGCACTGGCGACCTGTTTGAGATTGCAGGCGACGGACCCTTGCGACAGTTTTACCGCTTCGTTGGCCGATCCAAGGAGATCATCGTGCGCGGCGGCGTCAACATCTCGCCCGCTGAACTCGATGACCTGATCATCGGGCAGCCGCAGGTGAAGGAAGCCGCGACCGTGGGAATTCCAGATCCGGTGCTCGGCGAGCGGGTGGCGGTGGCGGTCGTGCCGCAGTCTGGCGCTGCGCCCACGCTTGCCGACATCGGCGACTGGATGGCGGCCAAGGATGTCGCGATCTTCAAGCGACCCGAGCGCCTGGTGATCGTTGATCAACTGCCGCGCAACGCCATGAACAAGGTCGTTCGGGATCAACTGCGCGAGCAGGTGCTCGCCGCGTTGAAGGACTGGCCTGCTTAGAAGGACTGGCCTGCTTAGAAGGACCGGCCTGCTTAGAAGTGCTGGTCTGCTTAAGCGGCGACCCGCACCGTTGCCGCCCGCCGGGCCGCAGCCTCGCGGAGCGTGACACGATCCGCCCAGTGCGCATGCGTTCCGCTGGAAATCTTGTGGGGCAAAGCGATACGGCAGACCGGTCCCGCCTCGAAGCGCTTGCAATCGATCAGCACGCATTCTGAAGTGCCGCGATTTTCATCAATGATGAAGCTGACCAAATAGCCGTCGTCCTCGTCGACGGCGCCGATCCGTGGCGCGAACGGGGCCTCGCTCGCATAGCGTCCATCCTCCAGCGTGATCTGCTGCGACGTCCCCGCGATCAGGTCGTGCTTTACGAAGCCGGTGAAGAGAAACCAGCCAGGCTTGGCCGTTGTGCTGTAGGCATAGCGATAAGGATGCCCCAGGAAGCGCTGGTTGATCATCCCGAATTCAAGAATGCGATCGTCGAGACGCTCCTCGCGCGTGGTGCCATCGGACAAGTTGAAGCGCCAGCGATGCAGCTTTGGCTTGAAGCTGTGCTCGTCGAGAAACGCCATCATATGACTATACCGCTTACCGGCGCTCTCAAGCGGCTCCGGGGCCGGATTTTCCTGGAAATAGCCGTCGAGCACGACTTCTTCGCCCTCTTCATAGGCATTCAGGAAATGCAGCACATAAGTCGGCGCCGCGTCGAACCAGCGGATATCCTCGGTCTTGCCGTGGCGCGGAATCAAACCGAAGCGCGCGGGCAACCCGTCATGCATCCGTGATGCATGGATCCCGCGCTTCAGCAGTTCCTCATCCCAGAACAACGGCATATCGTTGACGATGGACCAATTGGCGCTGAACGCCATGTCGTGGGGCAAGCGTGGACCGGGCAGCGGCACCGGGACATAATCGGTAAGCCGGCCAAACGCATCGACGACGCCGTAGTGCATGTAGGGCGCATAAGTGGAATAATTGAAGAACAGCAGCTCGCCCGTGCGGTCGTCGACCTTGGGGTGGGCGGAAATGCCGTCAAGCGGAACCCAGGGGGCGACGCCTTCCTGCTCCAGCGTCTCAGGATCGAGCACATAGCCCTCGCCGCATTGGTAGAAGGTCGAAATCGCCTTTCCGGCATGGACGATGATGTCGGTGCTGGAAGAGTCCTTCAATCCGCCGTGAGCGCCAAAGCCCGGCCGCGTTGATATGCCCGGCCCGTCCATCAGCCCGCCCCACAAGGACACCCCGGCCAGCTGTTCTGCTTCAAAGCATCGCGTCCGCACGAAGCGGTTGCGGTAAGCGGCCTGGCCCCCATGGAAATCGACCTGGTGGATCATCCCGTCCGCATCGAACGGATGATGCCGGCCCAGCGGCTGGTGCACCTGGTTTTCAGTATTGCGGAGATAGACGCCATCGATGTCTTTCGGAATCGTCCCTTCGATCACCTTGAGTTCGGCGATCGTCAACTCCTCGTGCTGCGGCGTCCAGGCGCCGTTGAGATACGGATGGTTGGACGGCAAGAGCGACGAGCGGACGGGCTCAAGACGGTCTACAATCATGAAAAAGACCTTACGCAGCGACGGATTCGATTCCTCGATCTTAATATGGTTTGTTTATGCAAGCAACAATGCGAATGGGTTGACCGGGGCTTTGATGCCGAGCATATCCAACTTTCATAATGATACTTGGAGACGGCGATGCGGTTCTGGCTTTCGGTTTTCGCCAGTGGCTTGCTGGCCGTGGGCATCGCCGCTCCCGGTGAAATTCAAGCCAAGGAGCACGTCGTGGCCAAAGATCCCAAGATCGTCGTCGTCGAAAACATGATCGACGCCTGGAATACCCGGAACTGGCAGCGGGTGATCGACCTGTTTACAGAAAACGGCGCCCTGCATTCTATGATGCTCGATCCGGTCGTGGGGCGCGAGACGATCGGCAAGCGAATTTTTGCGATGGGAGCCGGCATCGAAACGATAACGCTGCACATTCTGCACATGGGCGTGGTCGGCGATGTGGTGATGGTCGAGCGCGTCGACGACTTCGTTTATAAGGGGCATCACGGCAAGGTGCCGGTGGTCGGCGTGATCAAGATTGAGGGCGACAAGATCAGCGAATGGCGCGAATATTATGATCGCGCTTCGCTGGTCGCCGCGATGGGGCTGACCGATGATTTTCACAAGCCCGCCAACTGACCGAGACCGGCGACGATGATCCGGCGCTGGTCTATCGCCAAATTGACGGTTTAGACCATTGCCGCCAAGGGGTTTTCTTCCGAAACCCATCGACTTTTGGGGCTCACCCACGTTAGACTACAGGTTATGCAAGGCTCCAACTTTATCCGCACCTGTTCGATTTGGCGTGCGCTGGAAATCGTGGGCGACACCTCGACCTTGCTGATTATCGAGGCCAGTTGGCTCGGCGCGCGGCGGTTCGACGATTTCTGGCGGATGACGGGGCTTCTGAAGGCGCTGCTCAGCAACCGGATGAAACGGCTTGTCGATGCCAAGGTAATGGAGAAGCGGCTCTATTCGACCTCGCCGCCGCGATATGACTATGTCCTGACGCAAAAGGGCCGCGAACTCTACTGGGTGTCGCTGATGCTCCTGCGATGGGAGCTGAAATGGGGTGCGCAGGCGGACAAGATCACTGTCGCGCTGACGCATCGCACCTGCGGCAACGTGTTTCTTCCCCAACCTTCCTGCCAGCATTGCCTTGGGGAGATCGACGTGACCCAGACCGACTGGAAGGAAGGACCCGGCGTCGGCTGGATGGCCCCCCTGTACAGCAGGCGCCGACAGCAGCGCGCCAGTAGCGCCGGCAGCACAATGCTGTTCGAGCAATCCGCGCAGTTGATGGGCGATCGCTGGGCGAGCCTAATCATGCGATCGATCTTCACCGGACTGAACCGCTTCGACGAGATCCACCGCGACACCGGCATGGCCACGAACATTCTTGCCGAACGGCTCGGCTGGCTCGTCGAAATCGGGGTACTGCGCCAGGTGCAATATGCGTCGGGGCCGCCCCGCTTCGAATATCGCGGCACGCGCAAGGGCTTCGATTATTTTCCCGCGCTGCTTCTGCTGATGCAGTGGGGAGACAAATATTACGTGTCGCCCGAAGGCCCCCCGTTGCTGTTGACTCACAAGAAATGCGGCCATGAACTCGAGACGATCGTCGTGTGCTCGGAATGTCATCAGCCGCTGGTCGCGGAAGAAGTCGTCTTCGAGTTGATCCGCCCGACAGACACAATCTCGCCGGTGACGACCGTGAGCGGCTTGACGCCGACGCTTTAGACTTTCATTATCATACCTGATAGTCGTACGTCACATCATGGATGAGGCATATGCTTTGAGTCAGGCCAAAGCCGATGCCGGCAGGGTCGTTCTTGTAACTGGTGCCGGCAAGGGTTTGGGCGCCGCCTTCGCAACCGCGTGGGCGCGGCGCGGCGCGAGCGTCGTCGTGAACAACCGCCATGGCGAGGACGGCACGCCAAGCGCCGAACGCATCGCGGCAATGCTTCGCAGCGAAGGGCATAAGGCGATCGCCGACCTGCATCCGGTGGATGACCGGGGTGCGGCTGACGCGATCGTCGCGTCAGCGATCGCGGCTTACGGACGGCTCGATGCGATCATCCTGAACGCGGGGGTGAACGGCCCTGCTGCGAAGGTCGCAGACCTTGACGATGCTGCGATCCGCGACGTGATGGACATCAATTTCCACGCCAATACGGCGCTCGTCCGCGCCGCGCTCCCGTTTATTCTCGCCAGCCCGACCGGTCGAATTCTGTTCGTTTCGTCGAGCGCCGGGTTACACGGGGTTCGTGGCCGCGCCGCCTATGCCGCCTCCAAGAGCGCGCTCAACGGCTATGCGCTGACCGTCGCCGACGAACTACGGCGCGACGGCGTCGGCGTAAACGTCCTGCTGCCCTATGCCGCCACCACGATGACCACTAAGACCGGCGACGCGCCCAATCCGGCGCTGGCGCCCGCCCTTGCCGCGCCAGCGGCGGTCTGGCTCACTGGCGCGGCCTGCCGCGAGACCGGTACAATGTGGATTGCCGGGGGCGGGCAGTTTCGCCGCGCCCGCACGATGGAGAGCCTCGGCGGCGGCATCGCCGCGCCGACACCGGAATGGCTGGCGGCCAATTCCGGCCGATTGTCCGACATGGCAGGCGCCCGCAGTTATCCAGGCGCCGAGGCCGCGTTCGCCGATTTTTACGCCGATTGCATAAGCAGAACGAAGGAGAGTGGCGATGCCGAGGCTTACGATTGAGCTGTTGCTGGATCGACAGGAGATTGCAGACGTGCTCGTCGGCTATGCGCGGGGGGCCGACCGCGGCGACGCCGATCTGATCGCTGCCGCCTATCACGACGATGCGATCGAGGATCACGGCGGCACCTTCCTGGGCTCCGCGTCGGACTATGTTGCGATGCTGCGCAAGATCCTGCCGCACGCACCGCGGATGTCGCACATCGTGACAAACGTCATGATCGAGCTCGACGGCGATCATGCCGCGACGGAATGCTATTTTCTCACCTTCTCGCGGCGCGAAGCCGATGACGATCCGTTCGACAGCCTGACCATGGCGCGCGTTATCGATCGTTTCGAGAAGCGCGACGGCACATGGCGCATCGCCCATCGCCGCTTGGCTTGGGAGTGGAACCACGAAATGCCGCTGAACGAGACCTGGGGCCGCGGCGGCATCGCGTCCGATCCATCGAAGCTCGTGCGTGGCGGCAAGAAGCCCGACGACATTCTTTATGGCGACTGGCTGAAGCCTGGAAAGGTTGCGGCATGAAGATCGAAGGCTGTGTGGCGATCGTCACGGGCGGCAATCGCGGGATCGGCGAGGGTTTTGTGGACGAGCTGATCGCGCAGGGCGCGCACCGGATATATATCGGGGCACGTCAGCTGGCTGATGCCCATGCAGCCGCGGCACGCAACCCCGATAAGCTCGTCGGGATCGAACTTGACGTGACGCGCGAGGATCAGGTCGCGGCCGCCGCCACTTTGTGCGGTGACGTCGATCTGGTGATCAACAACGCCGGATCGTTCGGCATGACAACCTTGCTGACCGCGTCCGACATGACGGCGCTCCGCGCCGAGATTGAGACGAACTATATCGGCATGGTCGCAATGGTGCGTGCCTTTGCGCCCGTGCTGAAACGCAATGGCGGAGGCGCCGTCGTCAACGTGCTGTCGGCAGGGGGCATCGTCGCGGTGCCCAGTATGGGCGGCTACAGCCCATCGAAATTCGCTGCCCGCGCCGCGTCTACCTGTCTTCGCGCCGAGCTCGCGCCGCAGGGCACGCATGTCGCCGCGCTGATCGTCGGGTCGGTCGATACGCGGATGGCCGCGCATGTCGTCGGGGTAGCCAAATCGACCCCCCGCGACATCGGCAAGGCCGGTCTTGAAGCGGTGCGGCACAATATCGACGAGCACGACACCGATGCGCACGCGATTTCGGTCCGCTCTTTCCTGGTGCGCGATCCACACGGCCTTGCCCAGTCGATGGCAAAGCGTCTCAATCCGACAGCATGAAAGGTCCCGCCATGTACGCCAACACCATCGAAACCATGCTCGCCAAGCAGGACATCATCGACGTTCAGGCGCGCTATGCACGCGGCGTCGATCGTGCCGATGCGGCGCTGCTTCATAGCTGCTATTTCGACGACGCGATCGAGGAGCATGGCAGCGCCTATTCTGGTCCCGCCCGCGCCTATGTCGACGGCGCCATTCAGCGGCTCGGCAAAACCGGGGTGATCGCGCATTATGTCTGCAACTCCCATATCGAACTCGCCGACGACATTGCCTGGGTCGAGACCTACCTCCTGACTTTTGCGCGTTTCGGCAGCAATGACGATCTCGACACGCTAACTGGCGGCCGGATCGTCGACCGCTTCGAGAAACGGGACGGCGAATGGCGTATCGCGCACCGCAAGATGGCGTTCGACTGGAACCACGACATGCCGAAGAACCAGGGCTGGTGCGGGGGGCTTTTCAAGCCTGATGACCCCCGCATGGTGATGGGGACCAAGGGCGAAGGCGACCTTAGCTATTCCCGCTTCTGATCGGATTGTCTCATACAGTGCGCGCACAAAACGAAGCCGCCGGATTGCTCCAGCGGCTTCAAGCGCTTTGGGGGATCAGAACCCGATGCTGACTTCGAAACCATAGGTTCGGGGCGCGCCGAACGAGGAGACCTCGTCGCCGAAGAACGCGATGATGTTGGTACGGTAGACCTTGTTGGTCAGATTCTTCGCATATGCCGAAACAGTCCAGTCGCGATCCGGGATCTTGAAAGTGACCCGACCGTCGAGCAACCCGTAGCCGGCTTCCGCGTTAAAATTGTCAGGGGCCCAGAACATTTTAGCTTGATAGCGATAGCTGATTCGGCCGGTCAGCGCATCCTTCCACGATCCGAGATCAGTCGTCGCCTCGGCACCCACCGAGGCCTGCCAATGCGGCGTCCGCTGCAGAAAGTGGCCAGTATTATTCACGCCGTTGGTATCGACGAAGACATTATATTTCGCGTCGAGGTAACTGCCCGTCGCCCACGCCTTGAACCACCGGACAGGCGCCAGCTGTATTTCACCCTCAATGCCCTTGATTGAAGCCGACGAGGCATTGTTGATGATGTTGCACAGACATCCGGCGTCGGTCTGCTGCACCTGCAGATCCTTGTACTTCATGCTAAAGACCGACACGTTCACCCGGACACGGTGTTGCCAAAATTCGGATTTGACGCCGGCTTCATAGTTGGTGACCGATTCCGGATTATACGGAACGGTCGCGGCAAAGGCGTTGGGCGCGTCGTTCTGGAACCCGCCACCCTTGAAGCCGGTGGAATAGGTCGCATAGGCAAGAACGCCGGTAGTGGGCGTGTACGTCAGGGTCGCCTGCGTGGTCACCTTTTGCCACGCATCGGCATACGGCGTCGCAAAGGAATCGGTACCCAGCGGCAGCGCCAGCGGCGTAAGCGCTTTGGTGTCGGTGGGGACGAACCGATCGCCGCGTGCGATCACGAATCCAGCCTGATCGCCGCTCTTGCGGTCGTGGGTATAGCGCAGGCCGGCCTCGATCTTTAGCTGCGGGGTGATCTTGAAGCCGATCTGGCCGAACACGGCCTTGTCCTCGCTCACGCCAGTATCGTCCCAGCGCGATTCACCCGACAACACGGCGAGCGCCCCGGGCGGTAACGCGCCCGACACGCCGGGCACGCCTGCCGGACCGGGCTGATACTGTGTCTCGCCCCAGAAGCGGTTCAACTGGTGAACCTTGGTCCGCAGGAAGTAGGCGCCGACCAGCCAATCGAACCGGTCGCTCGGGCGGGTCGAGGAAAGCCGCAATTCCTGCGAGAACTGGTGATCTTGCTCGATGAAGTTGACGGGCTCGGCAAACAGCAAGGTCGAGGTGATGTTGTAGGGGTTGGTCGGTGCGAACCCGGCTTGATCGTAGAGCGTATAGGCCCGTGCTTCGCGGACGCCGGTGATGCTGGTCAGGCGGATGCCTTCGGCGACGTCCTTTTCCAGCCGCAGGATCGCGTTCCAGGATTTGTGCGTGATGTCCTGCGGGCTTGACGAAGCATCGCCCTTGAAGTTCGGCCAGGCAGGAAGACTTTCCCGAATGCTGAGCGATCGACCCAGGATCGCCTCGAGCTTGCTCCGCGCCGTCGACCAGGGGCGCAGCCCCGGCAGGGTCGCGATGCCGACGCGATTAATACCGTCGCTATGATCGCGGGAAATATCGACGAGCAGATGCGCCGTGAAATCCGAATTAGGGGCTTTATACAGCAACTGTCCCCGCCCCTGAATCGAATCGAGGTTCTCAAGACCGACATTATGCAGGATGTCTCGGGCATAGCCCGAATGCTGGATACCCTGGAACGAGAAGCGCGCGGCAAGCGTGTCGTTCAGCGCGCCGGTGAGATAGCCCGAGGCCTGCTTGTGATCGTAATTGCCATAGGTGACCGTGACGCGCCCCGACGGCGCGAATTCTGGCGGCGCCGAGATCACGTTGATCGCGCCGCCTGCGACGTTCTTGCCGAGCAGCACGCCCTGTGGACCGCGTAAGATCTCGATCCGCGAGACATCGTAGAAAGCGGAATTGAGGTTGCCGGCCCGGCTGACATAGACGTCATCGACGAAGGTCGAGACCGACTGGTCAGCGGTCGGCGAACTCAGGCGGGTGTTGACGACGCCGCGAATGTTGATCTCGTTGGATTGCGGCGAGTTCTGCGTGAAGGATACGCCGGTGACGCTGCTCGCCAGATCGGCCAGCGATAGGATCTTGTTTTTCTGGATCGTCGTGCCTGACAGGGCGGAGATCGATGCGGGAACGCTCTGCGCGCTTTCCTCGCGCTTCTGGGCGGTGACGATAATGTCCTCGAGGCCTTCATTAGCCTTGGCTGCATTGCTCGCCGCCGCCGAAGGTGTCGGTACGACCTGCGCCAATGCCGGATGTGGCGCCGCTGCCAGACCGGCTGCCGCCAGGACCGGGAATGATGTCGAGCTGAGAAATTTGCACATAGCGGCCTCCCCTAAAACCGATCGCGCTCAGAGCCATTACTGGCTTCTCGACTTTGCCGACCGTGGGACGAGAATTATGGGCCTTTTGTGGGTATGTCAATGCAAGTCGCAACTTATCGCTTTGCAGCTATTTTTAGGATGCAATGTGGTCTGCGTACTGGCTTGCGTTGTGGAACCGAAGCAGCGCTCCTGTCACTCTGCGGCGCGCTTTGGCGGCCACGGGAAAAATCCGGAGGTGCGCCGGATATAATCTTTGTATCCCGGCTTACGCCGCGTCATGCGCCCCTCGATCGTCGGCGCGCCGGACCATTTCATCAGCGTCCAGGTCAGCAGTAGCGGTCCGGGCAGCGCCCACAGGCCGGGCCGGCTCTCGGCACCAATCAGGTAGAGTCCCCACCAAGTGCAGGCATCGCCAAAATAGTTCGGGTGGCGGGTATAACGCCACAAGCCGCGGCTCATAACCTGCCCGGCATTGGCCGCTTGTCGACGGAAGCGGGTAAGTTGCCAGTCGCCGATGCTCTCGAAAGCGACCCCGCAGAGGGCAAGTATCATGCCGATCATCCCGAGCGCGCCGAACTGCGGCGCTGAGGCGACCTGGCCGAGCTGGACGGGTAGGCACACGACGAACAGCAACGGCGCCTGGGTAGCGAAGACGAGCAGTGCCGACGCCTTGGCAAAACCCCAGCCCTTTGACGCCTCGGCCTTGGCTAACAGCGTCTGGTAGCGGCGATCTGGCCCTTGGTCGCGCCAGCGCCACAGCATGTAACCGCCGAGCCGCAAGCCCCAGACCATGCAGACGCCGAGCAGCACGCGCTTGCGGGTCGGGTCGCCACCGGTTTGGGCGAAGCTGGTTCCGGCCATCAACACCATGCCGAATGCCCAGAAACTGTCGACTGGCGTTACGTCGCGCGTCTTCAGACAGATTGCCCAGAGCAGGACGAAGGTGCCAGCGAGCACGAGCGCATTGACGCCGAGTAACGACAGGATGGTCATGACAAGCGCCCTCTGGACCCGATCTTAAACAATACCCACGTCCGGACGCGGCACCGCGGCGTAGAGTGCCGCGAGCGCGTCGCGACGATAATCTAGGACGGCGCGCCGATTGATCGTTCCCTTGTCGGAAATCTCATGCGCGTCGACACTGGGCGCGCAATCGAGCAGCTTGACGCGGCGCACCGTCGCCGAGCCGCCATGCTGTTCGCTGTTGAATGCCCGTAGTCGTGCCGTGATGCTAGCGAGTACATCTCCATCTGCGGTAGGCGCAGGCCAGACAAGCAAGGCCAGATAGTCACGATTGTCGTCGCACAGCACGAGTTCGGTAGCGAGCGGTGCCAACGCGCGCAGCAGGGCTTCGCGCATCTGCCCACCATAGACCCAAGTGCCGTTCGACAGCTTGAATTCTTCCGCCAACCGCCCGGCAAAGGCCAGACCGTCTTCCGGCACGTCCGGATCGTGGAAGGTGGCGAGATCGCCGGTACGATAATAGCCCTCGTCGTCGAAGGCCTGGGCGGTCTTCTCCGGCTCGTCGAGATAGCCGTGCATGACGTTGGGGCCGCGCAGCCGCACTTCGTAACGGTCGTCGTACGGCACGAGCTTCACGTCGAGCGCCGGCGCGGGCAGGCCGATGCCGACCTTGTCGGTCGGGAAATGGATTGTCATGCAACCGCTGACCGTCTCGGTCATACCGTAACCGGTTGTCATGTGGATCCGGTGGCCGGTCTCCTCGACGGCGAAATGCTGCAGCCGGTCATAGACCTGCTGTGGCAGGCCAGCGCCGCCGTAGAGCATCAGATGCATCTCGCCGAAGAAGGTTTTGCGCAGCACCGCGTCGGTTTCCATCGCCGCGACGAGCATCGCATAGCCGAGCGGAACGTTGTTGAAATAGCGGATCGGTATCTCGCGCAGATTACGGATGGTTTCCTCAAACAACCCCGGCGCTGGCTTGCCGCCATCGACATGCAGCGCGCCGCCGCGCAGCAGGGTCGTCCGCAACACGCCTGCGCCCGCCGCGTGATACCAGGGCAGCCAATCCAACATCGTACCGGACGCTGCAGCGCCGCCGATCGCGATTGTGCCCTGTTGCGCGACGGCGGCGATATTGGCGAGCGACTGCGGCACGATCTTGGGCAGTCCGGTCGAGCCGGACGTCAGCATATATGACGCCACTGCATCCGGATCGATCGCGGCAATCGCAGCGCCGACCGCTGGCCCCGGCACCGTCGCGAGCACATCCGACCAGCGCGTCGCAGGACGATCGAACAACTCCGGATCCGGCGTCAGAACTGTGACATCATTCCCCACGACCTCCGCCACTGCCGCTGCCAGCGTCGAGTGGGCATCGACATAAATGAGCGCCGGTTTGATCTTGGCGATCACGTGCCGCAGCCGGGCATGGTCGCCACCGGCCATGCCATAGGCCGGGCCAACCGGGCAGTGGATGACCCCTGCCGCATAAGCGGCGAAGATCAGTGTTGCGGTGGGTACGCCATTACCCGCCATCACCAGCATGGTCCGCCCGGGCGGCACCCGATCCAGCAGCCACTGGGTCGCGGCATCGATGTCGTGCTTTAACCCGGCGTAGCTGGTGTGCACCCATTCGCCGTCCGCCCCGCGGACCGCGATTGCGGTTGCAGGACCCCGTGCCTGAGCGCTTTGGGCGAGGGCACGGGGCAGGTTGGAATCATAGTCGCCCAGTGGCACACGGCTGCGGAGGATGACGGTGCCGTCGTCCCGCCGCTCGACTTCCAGATCGACCGGCATGAAGTCGGCATCGCGATACGGCGCCGATTGGGGCTCGGCCAGGGTCGCCGTGCTCATTGCGCGACTGGCCGTCTGATTAGTTCTGCGACCTGTGGCGGCACCGGTCCGCCCGCCTTCATCGCCGCGATCACACCGGCATCGACATAGTCGCGCCACCCGGTGATCTTATCTCCGCGGAATTCGATAATGCCAGCATAGGGGGCGATGATCGTCCGCCCTTCCTTGCTGTCATATTCGTCGACCCCTTCGACGAAGAGCCGGTCTGCGGTTTCGGCATGTGCGAAGATCCGCCAGCGGACCGCGCCGACATTGGCACCAAACTTTGTGATGAACGCCCGCGCCTCCGCCTTGCCGCGCGCTGGTGGTGCGATCGCCGCAGCGTAATGCCACACGACATCGTCGGCCATCGCGTCGATGATATAGTCGATGTCCTTGCGCTTCCATGCGAAGATGACCGCGCTGAACTGCTCGAACCTGCGGTTCACGTCTTTCTCCCTGGCGATGGCAATACGGGGTATGGCTAGCAGCAATGCGCTGCCGCCGGTGGCGATGATGGCACGGCGATCGATCATGCCGCCGCGCGTTCGACGATGAAGCTGACGGTGGTGGTGGTCGATCCGCCGATATTGAGCGTCTGAAGGCGACGCGCGCCCTCGACCTGATAGTCGCCAGCGGTTCCGGTTACCTGTTTGAACCCGTCGAGCAGCATCCGCACGCCCGTCGCGCCGACGGGATGGCCCATGCCGATCAACCCGCCCGACGCGTTAACCGGCAAGCGGCCGCCCACCTCGATCGACCCGTCCTCAATCGCTTTCCATGATTCGCCCGGCGCAGTAAGACCGAGGTGATCGATCGCCATATATTCGGTCATGGCGAAGCAGTCATGCGTCTCAATCGCATCGATTTGGGCGAGGTCCGTGACATTGGCACGGGTACGCGCATCTTCAATTGCACGGCGAACCTGGGGAAAAACATAAGGCTTTCCTTCGCTCGCCTCGATCTTGCGGCGATAGGAGATCGGCGCGGAGCGATGCCCCCAGCCCGCGATGCGCGCCAGGCTGTCGAGCGCGATCCCGCGTTTGGCGGCATAGCTTGCGGCGCGCTTCGGAGAGGCGAGAAACACGACCGCAGTACCATCGCTGATCTGCCCGCAATCCATCTTGCGCGTCCGTCCTTCGACTACCGGATTGGCTACATCGTCGGCGGTGAAGCTCTTCGGCGTGAACTGGTAACCACGGGTCTGCGCATTCGGATTATGCTTGGCGTTGGCGAAGTTGATCTCGGAAATGCGCATCAGGTGTGCGTGGTCGATGCCATAGCGGCGATCATATTCCTCGGTCAGGTCGGAAAAGGCCCGCGGCCAGATAAAACTTGCATCGCCAAACTCATGACCGTTCCACGCGGCAGTGCCGAGATAGCCAGCAGCGACCGTACCGGGTACGTTGCGCATCTGTTCAAGCCCGACGACGCAGGCAAGGTCATAGCGCCCGGCTTCGATTTCAGCGGCAGCCGCCAGGATCGCCACGCTGCCCGATGCACAGGCCGCTTCGTGGCGTGCGGTCGGCAGGCCGTCGAACGCCGGGTCGACCAGTCCAAAGAACCCGCCGAGTAGGCCCTGTCCAGCAAACAGTTCGCCGACGAAATTACCGACATGACCGGTTTCGACTTCGTCTGGATCAAGCGCCGTCGCCGCAAGCCCGTAATGTACCGCGTCGGCGAACGCATCCGCCATGTCGATGCCCTGGCGATCCCAATTCATTGCGAAATCGCTCTGCCAACCACCCAAGATATAGGTCATGCGCCTCTCCAAGCTTTGTGAGTTCGTTTATACAAGTTTGGTAGAGGTGACAAATCGATCGTAAATTGATTTTGACCGCGCTGTCGTTGACGTCTCCCCGCTTCCACTCAGTCCGGCAGCGTCCAAGTGGTGCTGCCTAAGGTCGCCCTCGAACAGCGTTGGATCCTCGCTAGATCACGGCAAGGATCGGAGCGACGTTGTCAGGTGCGAGAAGGTCAGTCTGGTTGGTTGCAAGCAGCGCAAGCCACGCGCGTGCGCGTGTGCGTGCGCGAAAATCGGGCGCGTGCGCGAAAGCGGGCGCTGGCGATCCAGGCGCCCAACCACGGCAGGCCGCTCCACTCCGTGACCGCGAAGATCTCTGTCTGGAACAGCAAGGTTGGCCAAGGCGGCCCGGCCCCGGAATTGCTGCACAGGGCGGGGCCGGACAGGCTCAAAGCTTGAGATTAGCGGTCAGGTAGAAGTACGAGCCATTGAACCCGAACTGGCCGGCATTGCGGGTATAGGGGGTCTGGCCATTTGAATAAGAGCCTGCCTCGCCCACAAAACCGTTCCGCTTTGCATTCCACTGGTCGGGATACTGATCGAAGATGTTGTTGCCGCCAAGCGTCAGCGACAGATCGCTGGTCATCCGCCATGTGAGGCTGAGATCGACCACCGTCTTGGCGGCGAAGGTCTGCACGCAGCGATTGGCGGCGTTGCACGTGACGTTGGGATCGAGCGCGCTAAGCCCGGTGCTGAATGCTTTGACCGAGCCAAAGTAACTGGCCCGCGCATTGAACGCCAGGTCACCCGAATCGAGCGTGGCCGACAGCAGCACCTTGTCGCGCGGCAGCGCCACCTCGATCAGTTCGATCGCGGTCAATCCCAGCAGCGGCGCAGCCTGGTTGGCAGCCGAGGCCCCGACGACCAGCTGGTTGGGCGTAGCGCGCTGGCGAAGCACCTTGGTATCGGCGTGGCTTCCCGCCAGAGTGACGTTCAGCTTCAGGTCGGGAGCCAGCGAGGTCTTGTAGGTCACAACCAGATCCACCCCGCGCGTGCGGGTATCGATCTGGTTGGTGAAGAAGCGGATTTCGCGGACCCCGGGCAACAGCGCCGATACTGCCGGGAAACTGGCGCTCAAGATCCCGTCAGTGATCGCGATGCGGTCCTTGATGTCGATCTGGAAGGCATCGAGCGTAAAGGTCAGCGCTCCGAAATCGCCCGTAATGCCCGCGCCGTATCCGTTCGAGATTTCTGCCTTGGGATTGGGAATGCCGAGTGTGGCCAGCCGCGGGTCATCGCTGGAAATCTGCTGGGTTTGCAGGATCAAGCCGTTCTGCACGGTTGAGGTGTTCACCCGGTTGCCGATCTGGGCGAGCGACGGCGCCCGGAACCCGCGGTTGTACGAGGCCCGCAGCGCGATGTTTTCTCCCAGCTTTAGCCGTCCGGCAAACTTGCCCGAGATGTTACCGCCGAAATCGCTGTAGTTTTCATAACGCACGGCACCGGTCAGCAGCAGCGCGTCGGAGATGTCGGCTTCGAGGTCGATGAACGCGGCGATGTTGCGGCGGCTGAGGTTGTTCTCATCCTGCGGGGCATAGCCCGGTCGGCCGTTCGAGGCCGACGCCTTGCCCGACGCGGTCAGCGGCCCGATCGCATAGGAAGCCGGATCGCCGCGCGAAACCACGAAGTTGTCGCGCCGCCACTGCAGCCCGGTCGCCACGTTGAGCGATTTCATCCCCATCATGCCGTCGAACTGCTTCGATCCGGTCAGCTCCACGATTTGCTGGTTGAAGGCGGTGCGCCCGACATAGAAGCTGGTTGGGCTGGCCGCACCGAGCGAGGCATTGACGGTGTTGTTGGCGTTCTGGTCGAGATGGTTGTGGCCGTAGCCATAGCTCAGGTCCATTGCCCAGCCGCCCAGGTCGCCCTTGATACCGCCGAGCGCTGACCAGTCGATCGACCGGCCCGGCAGAATCGGCACATAGCCATCGGGAAAGATTGCCAGGTTCGAGTTGGCAAAGGTGCCCGGCGCGCGGAAGAACCCGAAAGCCTGGATGTCCTTGCGCGAATAGCCGCCAAAGGCATAGGCGGTGACGCTGTCGGACAGCGGCAGCTGGCTGTTCACGAACGCCTGGTAGGTGCGGTTCTTGTTCGAGCCGTAGTTGCCCACGATGAACGGATAGCTTGGATAGACGCCGCGATCGGCGCGCGGGTTGGCAGTGGCGTAAGGAAACGCTGCGGTCGGCCCGGTGAACGGGCTGGGTGCCGTGGGATACAGCACGCCGTCATAGGGTTCGGACCGGTTGGTGGCATTGGCCGCGAAGTATTCGAGCGTGACGTTGATGAACCCGCCGTTGTTGCCCAGCTTGAGCCCGTGATTCACCGAGGCTTTGAAGGTCAGCCCGTCGCCTTCCTTGTTGACGCCAGCCGTCGCGCTGATCAGCCCGCCTTGGCTGGCGTTGTTCAGCGTCAGGTTGATGACCCCGGCGATCGCGTCCGACCCGTATTGCGCGGCAGCACCGTCGCGCAACACCTCGATCCGTTGCACCGCACCCGACGGGATGCTGTTGAGATCGGACACGACGGTGCCAAGTCCGGGGGATACGTTGAGGTTGAGCGCGGAAAACTGGTGGCGCCGTTTGCCGTTAACCAGCAGCAGCACCTGGTCCGGCGACATCCCCCGCAGCGAGGCCGGATCGGCGAAATTGGTCGCGCCGTTGATCCCGAACTTCGAGGAGTTGAACGAGGGCGAGGTGAACTGGACCTGCTGGCCAAGATCGGTCTGGCCGGTGCTGCGCAATTCGGCAGCCGAGACCACGTCGACCGCAACCGGGCGGTCGACATCGCTGCGCGGTTTGCCGCGCGACCCGATCACGGTGATCTGTGCTTCCTCAGCCACAGCAGCGGGCTTTTCCGGGACCGGTGCAGCGGTCCTTTCAGCGGTGGCCGTCTGGGCCAGCACGGGCGCAGCGGCGAGAATGGCGGCGAGCGAGACGCCCAGGCGGGCGCTGGCGGCAATGGTCTTGCGGGTCATAGTCAATCCTTCTCCTGGTGTCGTCATTCCCGGTCGTGGTGCCGGTGTGTGTATCTTAGTGAATGGTTCGCAGCCGGTCCGGGGCCAGCGCGGCGGCCAGCTGGTCGCGATCGAGCGCCCCTTCCCAGCGGGCGATGACGATTGTCGCCACCGCGTTGCCGATCGTGTTGGTCAGCGCCCGGCACTCGCTCATGAAGCGGTCGACCCCCAGGATGATCGCCATCCCCGCAACCGGCACCGCGGGCACCACCGACAATGTCGCGGCGAGGATTATGAAGCCCGAGCCAGTGACCCCGGCGGCGCCCTTGGAACTGATCACCGCCACCGCCATCAGCAGCAGCTGCTGCTGCAGCGACAGATCGATCCCCAGCGCTTGCGCAATGAACAGCGCGGCCAGGGTCATGTATATATTGGTCCCGTCGAGGTTGAAGGAGTAGCCTGCTGGCAGCACCAGGCCGACCACGTCGCGGCGGCAGCCTGCCGCCACCAGCTTTTCCATCAAGCTGGGCAGTGCCGCCTCGGACGATGAGGTGCCGAGCACCAGGATCAGTTCGTCCTTGATATAGCGCAGCAGCGCCAGGATCGAGAACCCCGCCGCGCGCGCGATCAGTCCCAGCACCACCGTGACGAAGAGGACGGCGGTTCCGTAGAACGTGGCGACCAGCGCGAGCAGCCCGGTCAGCGAGGCAATCCCGAACTGGCCGATGGTAAAGGCCATCGCCCCGAACGCCCCGATCGGGGCGAGCCGCATCAGCAGGTCGACCAGCCGGAAAACTACGGCGGTGGCCGATTCAAGGCCACGCAGCAACGGCGCGGCCGGTGCCCCGACGATCGACATCGCCAGCCCGAACAGTGCCGCCACGAACAGGGCCTGGAGGATTTCTCCGCTGGCCAGCGCGCTGACCGGGGTGGTCGGGATGATATTGAGCAGGAACCCGGTAACCGTCTGTTCGTGGCTCTTGGCGGCAAATTCGGCAACCGCTTTGGGATCCAGCGTGGCGGCGTCAATATGCAGCCCCGCGCCGGGGCGCACCACGTTGGCCACGATCAGCCCGATCGCCAGCGCTAGCGTTGAAACCGCAATGAAATACAGCAGCGCCTTGCCCAGGACCCGGCCCACCTCGCCACTATTGGCGCTGCGCGCCAGTCCGGTCGAGACGGTCAGGAAAATCACCGGCGCGATGACCATCTTGACCAGCTTGATGAAGGCGTCGCCCAATGGTTTGAGCGCGACGCCGAAGTGCGGGAAGAAATGCCCGATCAGGATGCCGAGTGTGATCGCGACGAGGACCTGGAGATAGAGCTGGCTATACCACGGGCCTACCGAACGGCCATCAGCAGGCGCGATGGATGAGTCGATCGTGGTCACAAGTTCTCCCGATCCGATTGCTGAAGCATCGGTTATCGGCAAAGTGCCACGCAAAAGCCGAGCAGCCACGCGAAATAATTGGACGCCATTACGAGGGAATTGCGTCGGTACACTGCCGTCTTGTGCGAAAATCCGCACTGGTATTGCGCCGCCGTGCGGAATTCCGCACAATGTGCTGTGCCCAATCGACTCCCCCGTTTCCGCGCGTTGTGGCGCGACTTGGTTCTCGCGCTGGCGCTGGCGATTGTATTTGGGTCGACCTTGCAGGCAGTATTGGTGCGGCGCGCGATTGCCGATGAAAATCGGCGCGCCGAACGGGCGGCGGGGACTCTGGCGACCGGATTGCGCAGCGAGGTCGAAAAATTTGGACTGGTCACGATCGCGCTGTCGACCGATCGCGAGGCCCGCGACCTCCTGGCGCGGCCCACCCCTGCCCGGCGCGATGCCTTGAACCGCCGGCTGTCGTCGCTCCGCGACGAACTGGGCGCCTCGGTAATCTACCTGATGGATGCGCACGGCCAGACGCTGGTCGCTAGCAATTGGCAGAAACCCGACAGCTTCGTTGGCCAGAACTATCAATTCCGCAGCTATTTCCGCGACGCGCTGAACCTCGGCGAACAGCGCCAATACGCACTGGGGACGCGCAGCCGCATTCCCGGACTCTATCTTGCTCGGCGGGTCAGCGACGGGGCCAGCGCGCTGGGCGTGATCGTGGTCAAGATCCGCTTCGATGGCACCGAACGCGACTGGCGCAGCTATCCCGGCGCGGTGTTCGCCACCGATCCCGAAGGCGTCGTGCTGATCACCGATGATCCGGCACAGCGGTTTCGCACGATAGCCCCGCTTTCACCGCAGCGCCGCGCGACGCTTCGTCGCCAGCTTGATTTCGGGTCGGCACCGCTCGATCCCGATCCCCAGCTGACCGGGCTCGCCGCCGCAACGCAGGTCGATCGCGCGGTTCCCGCCGGGCCGGGGCTTACCCTGCACGTGGTCCAGCCGATCAGGCCAGCCCGGCGCGCGGCGCAGGCGACGGCGTGGCTGTTCACCCTGGCCATGATGACAACGATTGGGGCGCTCGTGCTGTTCGCGCGCTGGCGGCGACAGGCGATCGAACTGGCCGCCCAGCGCGATGCCGCACAGCGCATCGAACTGCTCAAGGACGAACTGGCGCAGGCCAACCGGCTGGCGGTGCTGGGGCAAATTGCTGCCGGGGTAGCTCACGAGATCGGCCAGCCGGTAACCGCCATCGCGATCCAGGCCAACACCGGCAGCCAATTGAGCGCGGCAGGTGACAATACAGCCGCCGCGCAGGCCTTTGCGCGGATCGCCGCGCTGACTACGCGGATCAGCACGATCACCGGCGAACTGCGCCGCTTTGCCAGGCGCGGGGTGCGCGATACCGGCCCGGCGCACGTCGACGCGGCAATCGACGGCGCGCTGTTGCTGCTGTCCAACCGCATCGTCGCGTCGCGGGTGCGGATCGTGCGCCCGGGTCTGCGCGGTGATATGCTGGTCGCTGCCGATGCCCAGCGATGCGAACAGGTGTTCGTCAACCTGCTGCAGAACGCGCTGGACGCAACTGCCGGTCTGGCCGACGCAACCATCACGATCATCGTCATCCAGCAGGGCGAGGCGATCCACATCGACCTGGCCGACAACGGGCCGGGCATCGACGCTGCCATGCGCGCTACTTTGTTCCAGCCGTTCAAAACCGGCAAGGCGACCGGGCTTGGTCTGGGGCTGGTCATATCGAAGGACATTGCCCGCGACATGGGTGGCGACCTGACCTTTGAAGCAGGCCGGATTGGCGAACCGAACCAGACCGGCGCGTGCTTTCGCCTGACGCTGTTGGCGGCGGCATGATCGCGGTGTCACGCATCATGGTGGTCGACGACGACCCCGACGTGCTGTCGGCGCTGGCGCAGAATCTGACGCTGGCCGGATACGAGGTCGAAACATCGAGCTCGGCCGAAGCGGCGCTGCGCGCGGTTTCGCGCGGCTATCCCGGCATCCTGCTGAGCGACATCCGGATGCCAGGTATCGACGGGCTCGAATTGTTGCGGCGCGTGGTTGGTATCGATCCAGAATTGCCGGTCGTTCTGATGAGTGCGCATGCCGATGTCGGCATGGCAATGCAGGCGGTCCGCGACGGAGCCTACGATTTCATTACCAAGCCGTTCGACCCGCCGCTGCTTCAGGCCGCGCTACGCCGCGCGGTCGACTGGCGGCGTGTCGTGCTGGCCAATCGCGGGTTGCATTCGGCACGCGAAGTTGCAGCCCGGTCCGAAATCATCGGCGCATCGCCAGCGATGCAACACGTGCTCGAGCAGGTCCGCGCCATCGCCCAAATCGACCTGCCCTGCCTGATCGCGGGTGAGCCGGGGACCGGAGCCTCGACCATCGCGCGGCTTCTCCATCGGCTGAGCCCGCGGTCAGGCGCCCCGCTGGTCGTGGTCGATTGCCTGGGGGCCGCGCTGCCAGGCGCCGAATCACAGGTGTTCGGCCATGCTAGTGGCGCTTTTTCGGGGGCAACGATGCCGCGCACCGGCGACATCGAGCGCGCCAATCGCGGCACCCTGGTGCTCGACCGGGTCGATGGTCTGCCCGCAGCGCTGCAGGCAAGGATGGGACGCCTGCTGGAAGACGGCAAGTTGGTCCCGTTGGGCAGCGACGTTGCCCGCGCGGTAGACGTGCGCTGCGTCGCGATCTCGCACCGCGCGGACGGCGGCCCTGCTGTGCCAGCGATGGACACCTCGCTGCTTTACAAGCTGCGCGCAACGCGCCTCGACCTGCCGCCGTTGCGGGACCGGCGCGAGGATATCGAGCCCCTGTTCCGCCAATTCTTTGCCGCCGCGCTGGCCACGGCACGCCCCGGCTCCGCGCTGCCCAGACTTGGCCCGGCGGTATGGACCCACCTGGCGCGGCATGACTGGCCGGGCAACCTTGTCGAACTCGAAGCCTTCGCCCGGTCCGCCGCCGATGGCGTGGCCGAACAGGCCGGGCCGGTCGCCATCGGACAGGGTCACACGAACGCACCAACCCTGCGCGCCCGCATCGCGCAGCATGAGGCGGCAATCCTGCGCCAGACGCTGGAAGAGGTCGGCGGTGACATTCGCCGGGCGACCGGGCGACTTGGGCTGCCGCGCAAGACGCTTTACGAGCGGCTGGCGCGCCACGGCATTGTCGCGGCGGATTACCGAGCGTAAGCCTGCCAGAACAGCACTGCTGCCAGCCCCAGCCCCGCCGCCACGACCACCGCGCGCAACCACTGCGCCGATATCCGGTCGAGCAGTCTGAGTCCGATTAGGCAGCCGACCATGTTGCCGGCCGCCAGCGCCCACGCAAACTTCCAGGCTTCCGAGCCCGATCCGATGAACACCACCGCCGCAGCGGCATTGATCACCGCGACCAGCGTGTTCTTGGTATCGTTCGCAGCCTTGCCGGAGACGGCCGCCCAGCCCAGCATCGCGAGCAGCAGGAAGCTGTTCCCGCCGCCGTAGAAACCGCCATAAATGCCTAATAGTGGCACGCCCCCGCCGATCCACCGGGGCAGCGTGGCCGAACCTCCGCGATCTTTCGCCAGAACCTTGGCGCGCGGCGCGGCGAGATAGGCCAGCGTCGCGAACAGCACCAGCCACGGCACCATGACGGCAAAGGCACGCGCCGGAATCAGCACCAGCAGCACCGCGCCGATCGCCCCGCCCGCAGCCGCGCCTGCCAGCAGCGGCAGCGGCAGCGGGTGGGGTGCAACGCGCGATCCGCCTGCGCGCCAGCCCGACCAGCCGGTCACCAACTGGCCCGGCAGCAGGGCGACGGTCGAGGTCAAGTTTCCAATGCGCGGATCGACTCCAGCGAGCGTCAGCGCCATCAGTGTCAGGATCGGCCCACCTCCGGCCAGCGTATTGACCAGCCCCGCCAGGAGACCGGCAATCAGCATGGCTAACATGGCAACATGTCCAGAGACTTTCTGTCAGGCTTTCGCGGTCAGACCGTGACGGTGATGATGATGTCGAATCCAGTTACGTGATCGCTGGGACTGGCGTCAGCGGTCAACAATATAGCTCTGAAATTCCCCTCAGTCCGCGCCACACCGTCTCTGTAGCGATAGCTTATGATATTGACCTGAGCTTGGGCAAGCTGACACCGTCTGTTCAGTCGTAACTAGCATTACAGTTCAATTATAGATTTGCCGTGAGCCCGCCTGTCAGCGGCTTGATGTGCCCGTATCCAGCGTGACCATGCGATAATATCGGCGGGTTGGATACGTCGCAGTGCAAGCCTGTTGGCGATGCGTCGAACTTCCTGGATCGACCAACGGATCAGATCCCGATGGTCCTCATTTTCGGTCTTTTTGGGGGCGTCACGTCATTGGCGCGGTATCGGATCACTGCCATCATGGCGAAGGCGAGCATGACGAGCGACACGGGGCGATGCCAGCCATGCCATGAGCGGGTTTCGTTGTGGTCGAGGCCGAACTCGTTCTGGGTGGTATCAAAGCTGTCTTCGATCGCCCAGCGATGACCTTCGATGAAGACGAGTGTCTGGAGGTCCGTGTCGGCGGGGCACCAGGTCGTGAAGAACGCCAGGTCACCATCGCTGATGTTCCGTCGGATCAGCAGCCCGCGGGTCCAGAGGCCTGATTTCTTCTCATCGTATTCGTCCGCGTCGAGATCGGCGAGTTCGCAGTAGGCCCAGTCATGCAGCCGCGCGTACCATCGCCCTCAAGTCCTGAATGCCATGACGCCGCCTCCCGTATGAGTTGGGACAGATACCAGCGCTTGCCAACGATCTCCGCCTGTCGATCACAAACCGTACCGCTGAGCGATCGACACCCAAAGCTGGTAAACCAAGTTTAATCGGGGTCGTTATCATGTGCGGTTAGGTAATACGGAATGATTTCTCGGCACGACCTCACCATTCCCGGCTCCGCCGTCCGGCCTCCGCGCAAGGTGCACTATCGTCGCTGCGGCGCAGGACCGCTGCTTCTGATGGTTCACCAGAGCCCGCGCAGTTCGGCAGAATACAAGGCACTGATCGGGCAATGAGGCGCATATTTCACCTGCGTGGCGCCCGACACCCCGGGCTTTACCCAAGTTGCCGCAGCAGGACAGCGCAAGAAACGCATC
>JAYWBP010000037.1:0-21505 GCA_043781375.1 Novosphingobium sp. | reverse complement strand
ATCCGTCTGCGGGCAAGCTCACCGCCCTCGGAAGACACGCAGGCAATGGTTACGGTGCCGTCATCGGCGATATCGATAGAAGTACCCGTTTCCTCGGTCAGAGCACGGATTACCGCGCCGCCCTTGCCGATCACGTCACGGATTTTTTCCGGCTTGATCTTGATCGTAATCATGCGGGGCGCATAAGCCGAGAGCTCGGTCCGCGGCGTTTCAAGCGCGCCCTTCATTTTGCCCAGAATATGCATGCGACCTTCGCGCGCCTGCACCAGCGCGGCATGCATGATTTCCTTGGTAATACCCGTGATCTTGATGTCCATTTGCAGGGCAGTAATGCCTTTCTCCGTGCCCGCGACCTTGAAATCCATGTCGCCCAGGTGATCCTCGTCGCCGAGGATGTCGCTGAGCACGGTGAACTTGTCGCCTTCCAGGATCAGCCCCATGGCAATGCCCGAGACCGGACGCTTCAACGGCACGCCAGCATCCATCATCGACAGCGCCCCGCCGCAGACCGTCGCCATCGACGACGAGCCGTTGGACTCGGTAATGTCCGAGACTACGCGGATGGTATAGGGGAACTCTTCCTTGGTGGGCAGGACCGCCTGCAGCGCGCGCCAGGCAAGCTTGCCATGGCCCGTGTCGCGGCGGCTGGGAGCGCCAAACCGCCCAACTTCGCCAACCGAATAGGGCGGGAAGTTGTAGTGCAGCATGAAGTTCGAATAGGTCAGGCCTTCCAGCCCGTCGATCATCTGCTCGCTCTCACGCGTGCCCAGGGTAGTGGTGCAGATCGCCTGGGTTTCACCCCGGGTGAACAGCGCCGAACCGTGGGTACGCGGGAGGAAACCAACCATGGCCTCGATCGGGCGGACCTGAGTGGTGGTGCGACCATCGATGCGCTTGCCGTTGGTGAGGATGTCCCCGCGAACGATCTCGGCTTCGAGCTTCTTGACCACTTTGTTGGCGGCCATCTGCAGCTGGCCGCTTTCGCCCGCAAAGGCTTCCTTGGCTTTGGCGCGGACGGCGTTGAGGGCGTTGGAACGCTCCGACTTGTCGGTCAGCTTGTAGGCCGCGGCGATGTCGCCACCGATCACACCCTTGAGCTTTTCCTTGATCGCCGAATTGTCCGAAACCGCGACGTCCCAGGGGTCCTTGGCGGCCTTTTCGGCCAGGTCGATAATCAGGTTGACGACCTTGCGGCACTCGTCATGGGCGAACATCACCGCGCCGAGCATGATCTCTTCGTTGAGCTCGCGAGCCTGCGATTCGACCATCATCACGGCATTGCCGGTGGCAGCCACGACCAGGTCGAGATCGCCGGCGGCGGCCTCTTCCTGCTTGGGATTGAGGGTGTAGGCACCATCGACATAGCCGACGCGAACGCCGCCGATCGGGCCCATGAACGGCAAGCCCGAGATGGTCAGCGCGGCCGAAGCAGCGATCATCGCCAGGACATCGGGCTCAGTCTCGCCATCATAGCTCAGAACGTGAGCGATGACGTTGATTTCGTTGTAAAAGCCTTCAGGAAACAGCGGGCGGACCGGACGGTCGATCAGGCGGGAAACCAGCGTTTCCTTTTCGGTCGCGCCGCGCTCACGCTTGAAGAAGCCGCCCGGGATGCGCCCGGCGGCGAAGAACTTTTCCTGGTAGTGGACGGTGAGCGGGAAGAAATCCTGCCCTTCCTTGACCGACTTGGCGGCGGTCACGGCGCACAGCACCACGGTTTCGCCATAAGTGGCCAGGACCGCGCCGTCAGCCTGACGGGCAATGCGGCCGGTTTCCAGAGTGAGGGTCTTGCCGCCCCACTCCATCGATACGGTTTTGACGTCGAACATTTCGTATTTTCCTTGCGAACCCCGCGGCGCCCAATGCGGCGCGGGACCTTCATTGCCGGGGATGCCGTCCCGGCCCGGTGCGGGGCACTTGTGGCCCCAATGGCCTCGCCTCGCCGAATTGCGAGCCGAGCCCCAATGCACAAAGTGGCCCGCGTGGGGCCACTTTGCTGGTATACGCGCTGGGTTACTTGCGCAGGCCGAGCTTGGCGATGAGGGCGTTGTAACGCTCGACATTCTGGCGCTTGAGATAGTCCAGCAGACTGCGCCGCTTGTTGACCATCATCAGCAGACCCCGACGCGAATGGTTGTCCTTCTTGTGGTCCTTGAAGTGACCGGACAGGTTGTTGATCCGGGTGGTCAGGATCGCGACCTGGACTTCGGGCGAACCCGTGTCACCCTTGCCGCGACCGTGGTCGTTGATGAGGCCTTGCTTGGCTTCAGCAGTAATCGTCATTGTAGGTGCTCCGCGACATCGGAAAGATTGAAACCGCGCAGCACCCGGGCGTTACCACCCGAAATCTCCAGGAGCGCCAGCGGCGTTGTGCCGCATCGCGCCCAGTAGACCCCGTCCTGAAAGGCCAGCCCGGTCAGAACCCGGCCCTGGCGGGCCGCTCTTGCCTGTTCCGGACCGAGGTCGAGAGCCGGGATGTCGTCCAGCCCTGCCTCCAGCGGCAAGATAACGTTCTCAAGGGCCGCGCCTTGGCCGATTGCGTTCAACTTGTCCAGCGAAATGGCATGGTCGAGGCCGAACGGCCCGGCGCGCAGCCGACGCAGCATGGTAACGTGCCCGACTGTGCCCAGTTCACGGGCAATATCGCGGGCGAGGCTGCGGATATAGGTGCCTTTGGAGACGTGGGCGACTAGTTCGATCTCATCCAGCAGTTCATCATCCCAGCCCCGCGGAGTGGAACCATCTCCAGGATCGCGGAGGGTTTGGAGCGAGTAAACCGTGACGGACCGCGTCGGCATCTCGACCACCTCCCCCGCTCGCGCCCGGTCATAGGCGCGCTTGCCGTCGATCATCAGCGCGGAGTATGTGGGCGGAACCTGCTCGATCAGCCCAGTAAAGCTGGTGAGAACGGCCTCGACTTGCGTCAAAGTCGGCCGAACCGCGCTCTGTTCAATCACCTTGCCCTCAAGATCCAGCGTCTCCGTTTCCGCGCCAAATGCGACGGTAAACGCATAGACCTTGCTCGCATCGAGCATCCGCCCGGCCAGCTTGGTCGCCTCGCCCAGCGCGATCGGCAGCACCCCTGTGGCCAGCGGATCGAGCGTGCCGCCATGGCCGACCTTGACCTTGCCGTAACCCGCCGCGCGCAAGTTGCGCTTGACTGCGGCGACCGCCTGAGTCGAGCCCAGGCCGAGCGGTTTGTCGAGGATGATCCAGCCGTGGGGCAAGGTGTCAACGGCCCGCGACAGCCGCCGCCAGTGCCAGATAATGATTGGTCAACCACTCGACCGGCGGCTGGACATAATGGCCGATCAGATCGAACCCCGGGATCAGCTTGGGCAGGACGAACAGCAGCAGCACGATCAGCAGGAAGCCGAACTGGCGCAGCCTGGCATAGACTTCGGCGGCACGCGGCGGGAGCAGGCCCTCGACGATATGCGAGCCATCGAACGGCGGGATCGGCAGCAGGTTGAACAGCGCGAGGAAGATGTTGATCAGCAGAAAATTGAACAGGTTCGCGACCACGAAGGCCGCTAACCCGGCCTGGGCAGGCGCCTGACCGCCCAGACTGCGGGCCATCAGGCCAAGCGCGATCGCCGCCACCCCGGCAAGGATCAGGTTACTTGCCGGCCCGGCGATAGCCACCGCCATCATCCCGAAGCGCGGATTGCGCAGCCGCGACTTGTCGATCGGCACCGGTTTGGCCCAGCCGAAGATCGGCGCCTTGATCAGGGCGAGGATTCCGGGCAGCACGATTGTCCCGATCGGATCGACATGGCGCAGCGGGTTAAACGTGAGGCGCCGCCGCTCCTGCGCGGTCGGATCGCCCAGCATCAGCGCAACCCAGCCATGCGCGACTTCATGGAACACGATCGCGATTATCAGCGGAATGATCAGCGTCAGCGCGCTGTAAAGAGTGGGGTTCATCGTGGCGTCATCGGGCTAGGGCCTCGGTAAAATGGCGGCGACACAATGCGACATAGCGATCATTGCCGCCGATCTCGGTCTGCGCCCCGGCTTTTACCGCGGCACCATCGGCATCGACCCGCAGGTTCATTGTCGCCTTGCGCCCGCAGTGGCACACCGCCTTGAGTTCCACCAGCGCATCGGCGATCCCGAGCAAGGCGGCCGATCCGGGGAACAGTTCGCCCTGAAAATCGGTCCGCAGCCCATAGCAGATCACCGGAATGCCGCCCTCATCCGCCACCCGCGCCAGTTGCCAGACCTGCGCGCCGGAAAGGAACTGTGCTTCATCGACCAGCACGCAGGCCATCGGCTCCACAGCGTTGGCCGCTCCTATCCGCGCCCACAGGTCGGTATCGGCCCCGTAGCGATGCGCGTCGGCACTCAGCCCGATCCGGCTCTCGATTGCCAGATGGTCCGACCGGTGATCCAGCGCCGCAGTCCACAGCATCGTCGCCATGCCCCGCTCCCGATAGTTGAAATCGGCCTGGAGCAGCGTAGTCGATTTGCCCGCATTCATGCTGGCGTAGTAGAAATAGAGCTTGGCCATAGAGTCAGGCGCGTAATGTCTGGACAGCGAGCGGCGCGTCAGATCCTGCCTGCTTTGCAAGATTGCGGTCGAACGAAGCAAATTCGGTGGCCCCGTTCAGCGCGCTGGCAAGATGGACCATGTCGGCAAAATCGGCTCCGTTGGCGTAGCGCTCGACCGCCCAGCCAAACGACGCTTCATCGGGGACAGAGATTCGCTCAGTTTCGCCAATTGCAGCCAAGCCGTTGGCCACAGCTTCGCGTTCCAGCCTCGCATGGGATTCGAGCACCCAGCACACCTCGACGAGGACCGACCAGCTAACCGAACAGTCGTTTTCAGCAATCAACCGCTCAGCAGTTTTTTGCTCCGAAGCCTGATCCTGGAGGATGTAGCGAACGAGAACGTTGGTATCGAGAGCGATCACTCTTCGCTTTGCCGGAAGTTCCGATCGACCTCTGCCGACCAGCTCATTTGTTCAATTGTCAGCGGTGGCCCTTGGTAATTGACCAACTTCCTGATCTTCGCGGTCGCTTCTGCGATCGTCAGCTTTTTGCGCTCCGACGGCTTGCGCAGCAGGATCCCGCCAGCAGTTTCGACTACCTCCAGAGCGCTGCCCTGGATCCAGCCAAGCCGGTCGCGGACATCCTTGGGGATGACGACCTGGCCCTTGGCGGAAAGTCTTGTCTGTGCGGTCATAACGGTAAGATAGGTCTTACCGCACCTCTCGTCAATCTGCGGGAGGGCCGTCATTCGTCCACCGCAAGATCGCGTGCCACTTTGGGCGTCGCCAGCAGCTTCTCGATCCGCGCCGCTTCGTCGAAGCTGTCGTCGGGGTGAAAGCGCAGTTTGGCGGCGTTGCGCAGCTTGAGCCGGTTGGCGACCTCGCGCTGAAAGAACGCCGTGTTGGTCCGCAGCGCCTTGACCACCTTGTCCTCGGCCGCGCCAAGGAGCGGTTTAACGAAGACGTTGGCGATGCGCAGGTCGGGCGACATCCGCACCTCGGTGACGCTGACCGAGTGGGCGGTCAGGACGTCGTCGTGCACTTCCTGACGCAGCAGCAGCTCGGACAGAACGTGACGCACCTGTTCGCCCACCTTGAGCAGGCGGACCGAGCGGGTTTCAGGCGTGGCGACGGGCTTGGGCATTACTGTTGGTCCATCTTGGCCAGGATTCGCGCGAGCGAGCGCATATTGCGCGCCGTGCCCTTGCACCCCAGCCGCCGTTCGAGGAATTGTCCGGTCAGCTTAGAGTCCCCCACGCCATCGGCAAAGTCGATATAGAGCGCGCGATCCCCCAGCGCGAGGCGTTCGCGGCCCCGCCCGGCATGATCTTCAACGAGCACCGCGAACTGGTCGGGATCAGGTTGGCGTTCGAGGAACAGCGTGTGAACCAGCTTGTCCTCACCGCTCCCGGCGAATGGATTGTCGGCAATCGCTGCGGCAATTTCGGGCCGATCCCGCACCGCCACCATCGAACGCATCTGGAACCGCTCGGCCATCATCAGCCCAAGCTTTTCCTCTAGCCCCGGCGTGGGCCGTTCGGCAAAGTCGAACAGCACATTGCCACTGGCCACGACCGTCTCAACATTCTCAAACCCCTCGACAGCAAATGCCGCGCGCAATTCTGCCATCGTCAGCCGGTTACCGGCGACGTTGATCGAACCGAAGAAGGCGCAGTAGCGAGGCATTATGCGAGCGAGGATATCGTCAATCAACCGGCATAATATCGTCAGGCAAAACGTTGAGGGCGGCGGCGACGGCATTCCAGAATGATACAGTACCCTGGCGTGAGCCCGTTTCAATCTTCGAGATCATCGAATTTCCATAACCTGCCCGTTCGGCCAAGTCTGAAACGGTCAAACCTCTATATTCCCTCCACACCCGCAACGCATTCTCACCGTCGAGAATACGATTGACCATAGCTGCGGGCACATATTCCATGCCTTCGTTTCGCCGACGCTCGGCGTCGACCGCCGCAAGCACATCTTCTCGATCTTCAGCAATTTCCAGCAGGCGCTGATAATCCTCAATGGGGAGGACAGCCATCTTTTTGCCGGCAATTTCAAGAATTTGAGCGCTCATCAATCTTCCTCATACGCCGAGCCGCGGGGGGAAACCTTATCGATCCAGAGCGTACCCTTCTCAATCCGAAATATCACCCGCCAATCCTGCACCCTCAGTCGACTCTCGGCTCGTCCTTGCAGACGCGTGACATTTGCACGCAATGCTTCCGCATCGCTCGACAACTCCTCGATCTTCTCGCGGATAAGACCGCGCTTGTTCGACCTCCGCAAAGTCCGCAATGCTTCATCCGAATAGACGACTTCAAGCTTGGAGTGTGCCATATTGTCGCACATATCTCAAGACATTTTGTCTCTCATCAAAGCGTCCGCTCGCGCATCTCGACATCGAACGTTTCGAGCACGTCGCCCGGCTTGATGTCATTCGTATCCTGCAGCACCACGCCGCATTCGAGGCCTGCGCGAACTTCGGCGATGTCGTCCTTGAACCGGCGCAGCGAGGCGATGGTGGTCTTGGAGACGATAACGTCGTCGCGGGTGATGCGGGCGTGCAGGCCCTTGCGGATGTAGCCGTCTGTGACCACCAGACCGGCGGCCTTGTCGTGCTTGCCGGCGGGGAAGATTTCCTTGATCTCGGCGCGCCCGACGACGGTTTCGATCCGTTCCGGACCCCAGATACCGGCCATTTCCTTGGCGACGTCCTCGGTCAGGTGGTAGATCACATCGAAGTACTTCATCCGCACCTTGTGGCGCTCGATCATCTCGCGCGCCTTGGCATTGGGGCGGACGTTGAAGCCGACCACCGGCGCACCCGAAGCAAACGCCAGGCTGACGTCGCTCTCGGTGATCGCGCCGACGCCCGAGCTGAGCACGCGGACCTTGATCTCGTCGTTGGAGATCTTGTTGAGCGCATTGACGATCGCCTCGGCCGAGCCTTGCACGTCGGCCTTGATGACCACCGGGTACTCCAACACGTTCTGCTTGGCGGTCAGCGCGGAGAACATGTTCTCCAGGCTGGCCGGTGCGTTGGTGGTGCGCTTGGCGGTGGCCTGTTCGTGACGATAGGCAGCAACTTCGCGGGCGCGGCTCTCGTTCTCGACCACGGTGAGGGTATCACCGGCCATCGGCACGCCGCCCAGGCCCAGAACCTCGACCGGCAATGACGGCCCGGCGGTTTTGATCTGGCGGCCCTTGTCGTCCTGCATCGCGCGGACACGGCCCGATTGTGTGCCGACCACGAAGATATCCCCGACCTTGAGCGTGCCGCGGTTGATCAGCACGGTGGCCAGCGGACCCTTGCCCTTGTCGAGCTTGGCCTCGATCACCGTGGCATCAGCCGGGCGATCGGGATTGGCACCCAGTTCGAGCAGTTCGGCCTGAAGCAGGATCTTCTCGATCAATTCATCCAGTCCGGCCCCGGTCTTGGCCGAAACCTCGACGTCCTGCACGTCACCCGACATGGCCTCGACGATCACTTCGTGTTCGAGCAGGCGTTCGCGGATCTTCTGAGCGTTGAATTCGGGCTTGTCGCTCTTGGTGATCGCCACGATCATCGGCACGCCGGCCGCCTGAGTGTGGTGAATCGCCTCGATCGTCTGCGGCATCAATCCATCGTCGCCCGCGACCACCAGGATGACGATGTCGGTGACGTTCGCGCCGCGCATCCGCATCTCGGTAAAGGCTTCATGGCCGGGGGTATCGAGGAAAGTGACGAGTTCGCCGCCTTTGGTCTTGATCTGGTAGGCGCCAATATGCTGGGTAATTCCGCCCGCCTCGCCGCGCACCACATCGGTACCGCGCAAGGCGTCGAGCAGGCTGGTCTTACCGTGATCGACATGGCCCATGATCGTGACCACCGGTGGCCGCGTGACCTGGGTGCCCTCGTCGTCGACATCGGCCGAGTGGTCGATATCGATGTCGCTTTCGCTCACCCGCTGGATGTTGTGGCCGAAATCGGTGACCAGCAACTCGGCGGTATCCTGATCGATCGTCTGGGTGATGGTGACCATGACGCCCATCTTGAACAGCGCCTTGACCAGGTCGGAGCCCTTCTCGGCCATGCGCTGGGCGAGTTCCTGAACGGTGATCGATTCGGGCACGATAACATCGCGAACCTGCTTTTCGCGCGGCTGGGACTGACCTGCAAAATGCGCGCGCTTTTCCTTCTCGCGCGCCCGCTTGAGCGCGGCGAGGCTGCGTGCACGCGCGCCTTCGTCCTCGTTCAGCGCCTTGCTGACGGTCAGCTTGCCCGACTGGCGACGGTCAGGAGCGCCGCTCTTGTCGCGCGGATGGGCGACCTTCTTGGGCGGCTCGGGGCGCTTGACCTGAGCGACCGGCGTGAACCGGCGCGCAGCAGGTTCGGCGGTAGCGGCTGCCGGAGCAGCTTCGGCCTCGGGCGCTGCAGCTTGCGCAATGGCCACGGGCTCGGCAGCAGCCATTGGAGCGGGCACAACTGGAGCGGGCACAGCCGGAGCTGGCTCAACCGGCGCGGGCGCCACATCGAGGCCCGCAGCGCGGCGGCGTTCGTCATCCTGCGTGCGCAGGCGAATCTCTTCATCGCGGCGGCTGTTGGCCTCCTGCGCGGTCATCCGGGCCTCTTCGGCCTCGCGCAGCAGGCGCGTCTGCAGCTCCTGACGGGATTCGTTGCTCGGCGGCGGCGCGGTGGGGCGCGGCGGCGCGGTGGGTGCGGCGACCACAGGGGCTGGCGGCGGCGGAGCGGCAACCGGGGCGGCGACCGGAGCCTCGCCCGGCTTGCCGAGCACCTTGCGGCGCTTGACTTCGACCACCACCTTGTTGGTGCGGCCATGGCTGAAGGTCTGCTTGACCTCGCCCGCTTGGACCGAGAGCTTCAGCCCCAGCGGCTTGCGGCCCAGAGTCGGTTTGTTGTCGGTCTCGCTCATCGGTTCACTACGTCCTTCAATCTTAATCTGTCGTCGCGACGAGCGGCGCGGCGGGGTCTGCCGTCCGTCCGGTCATGTCTTGTTCGGTCGCTTCTGACCGGCCTTGAAAATGCAGCAGGCGCTGGAGCGGCACGGTCACGCGTTTAGCGGCCGCGCGTTCGGTCAGCGCCAGATGGACAACATTGTCGCGGCCCAATGCCACAGACAGAGCCGCGCGGTCCAGAGGCAAGGTGGTGCCCGCCTTGCCGCTGCCTTCGGCACCCTCACCGACCCGCCAGGCCTGGTCGAGCTTGCGTGAGCCGTCACCGCCCGCATCAGCCGCATGGGCCAGCCAGGCAACCTTGCCGGCGCGGGCATTCTCCGCGATCCGGTCCGACCCGGTCAGCATCTTGCCGCTGCGCAGTTCCAGGCCGAGCCGGTCGGTAAGCGTCCGCAACAGTGCCGCCTCGATCCGCGCAGGAAGGTCGTCCGGAATCGCCAGCGCCTCACCCTTGAATGCGCGGGCCAGCGCGCCCTTGAGCTTGCCCCCACCCTTGCCAGCGCTCAGCGCCGTTTCCAGTTCCGCGCGATCCACCCCGATCCACGCGCCTCGTCCCGGCGCGCGCGCCAGAACATCGGGCAACACATCACCATCGGGCGAAATCGCCAGGCGGATCAGGCTGTCGCGGTCGGCAATCCGACCCGAGAGGACACACTTCCTCTGCGGATCAGCCGGGACCTTTCTCGAGTCCTGGGCCGATCCGGCAAGGGCGGGCCTTGGCGGCGCTCCGGAAGTTTCGGAACCTAGCGGCTCATTGTGAGGAATCCGCATTGGCGGCCTCCTCAGTTGTGCCAGCGCCTGTTGCTGGCTCTTCGTCCTCGAACCAGTGTGCGCGGGCGGCCATGATGATTTCGTTGCCTTGCTCTTCGGTCAGGCTGTAATCGCCCAGCACCCCGCCCTTGTCCTCGGGCCGGGCATCGCGGCGCGGGGCCGGCTTGGGCGAGCCCGGAGGAGCTTCGCGGCGGCGCTGCTCGACCCGCTTTTTGGCGATCAGCTCGTCGGTGGCGAGATCGGCGAGATCGTCCAGAGTCTTGATCCCGGCTTTGCCCAGGGTGACCAGCATCGCTTCGGTGAGGTGCGGGATTTCGGCCAAGGCGTCCTCGACACCCATGCCGCGACGGGTTTCGCGGCTGGCTTCCTCGCGGCGGTCGAGCGCTTCCTGCGCGCGGCTTTGCAGCTCTTCGCCCAGCTCATCATCGAAGCCTTCGATGTTCGCCAGCTCGGAGATGTCGATATAGGCGACTTCCTCCAGCTCGGTGAAGCCTTCGGCAACCAACAACTGCGACAGCGTCTCGTCGACGTCGAGCTCTTCCTCGAACATCTTGGAACGCTCGGCGAATTCGCGCTGGCGCTTTTCGGACGATTCAGCCTCGGTCATGATGTCGATCGCCGAATTGGTCAGCGCCGAGGCGAGGCGCACGTTCTGACCACGGCGGCCGATCGCCAGGCTGAGTTGATCGTCGGGCACGACCACCTCGATCCGGCTTTCGTCTTCGTCGATCACCACGCGACTGACGGTGGCGGGCTGGAGCGCGTTGACCACGAAGGTCGCGGTGTCCTCGCTCCACGGGATGATGTCGATCTTCTCGCCCTGGAGTTCCTGGACGACGGCCTGGACCCGGCTGCCCTTCATGCCGACGCAGGCGCCGACCGGGTCAATCGAAGAATCGCGGCTGATCACGCCGATCTTGGCGCGGCTGCCCGGGTCACGAGCAGCGGCCATGATCGTGATGATCCCGTCGTAGATTTCGGGAACTTCCTGCGCGAACAGCTTCTTCATGAAATCGGGGTGGGCGCGGCTGAGGAAGATCTGCGGACCGCGGTTTTGGCGTTCCACCTTCAACACCAGCGCGCGGACGCGCTCACCGACGCGGGCGGCTTCGCGGGGGATCTGCTGGTCGCGGCGGATGACGCCCTCGGCGCGGCCCAGGTTAACGATGACATGGCCAAATTCGACCGACTTGATGATCCCGGTGATCAGCTCGCCGCCACGGTCCTTGAATTCCTCGAACTGGCGGTCACGCTCGGCATCGCGGACTTTCTGGAAGATCACCTGCTTGGCCGACTGGGCATCGATTCGCCCGAGATCGACCGCAGGCAGCGGATCGACGATGAAGTCGCCCACGGCGGCGCCCGGCTGAAGCTTTTCGGCGGCCTTGAGATCGACCTGCTTGAAGTAGTCCTCGACCTCCTCGACCACTTCGACCACCCGCCACAGGCGCAAGTCGCCGGTGCGCTGATCGAGCTTGGCGCGGATGTCGTTCTCGGCGCCGTAGCGATTGCGCGCCGACTTCTGGATCGCCTCTTCCATTGCCTCGATGACGATCGACCGGTCGATCATCTTTTCGGTCGCAACCGCGGTGGCGATCGCAAGCAGTTCGGCGCGGTTTGCGGAAATCGCACTGGCCATGGGTCTAGTCTTCCTGTTCTTCGAGAATTTCGACGGAATCGAACTCTTCTTCATCCCCGGCGATATGAATCGGGCGGGTGGCGGCAATCAGCCGGTCGGTCAAGACCAGCCGGGCGGAAATGATGTCATCGAACGGGAATGTCACGCGGCCCGACTTGCGTTCGTCAAGTGAGACAGTGTCACCCTCTATTCCCACGAGATCGCCCTGGAGCGACTTGCGGTTGCCGTCGAGCGCAGTGGCGATCTGGACGCGGACTTCGTGTCCAGCCCAGTTGGTGAAGTCCTTATAGCGAGTCAGCGGCCGGTCGATTCCTGGCGACGACACTTCCAGCCGATAGGCGCCCTCTATCAGCTCCTCACCAGCCGCTTCCAGCTCGTCGATGCGCGCGGAAATGCGGCGCGAAAGCGCGGCGCAGTCCTCAATCACCAGCTGGCCGGTGGCGGGCCGCTCGGCCATGATCTGCAGCGCGCGTTCCTCGGCGCCGCCCTCGCTCAAGCCGCCGCCGGCCTCGCTTTTGCCGAAAATCTTCACGCGCACGAGATCGAAGCCCAAAGCTTGCGCCTCCGGCTCAACAACCTCGATAATCCGCGCGATATCCGCCATGCCTGCTCCATTCGCCATCCCGCGAACCGCAACGCAGTTTCGCGCCGGCCCCTTTCGGCGCCAGCCCAAACCTTGCTAACAATGTCGGGATCGGAGAAACAGATAGGCGGGTTTTGCGGGGAAAGCAAGAGTTGGCTGGAGCGCTTCACGGACATCCGCTAAAAACCACATCCCGGCCCCCGCCAGACGCAATGTCATTCCGAGCGGTGGTTGGCTTCCTTAAAGCTCTTCTCGGTGGTGCCGAAATTGTTGACCGTCTGCTTGGCCAGATCGTGCGGCAGGACCTTGTCGACCCCGGCATATTTGCTCGCGCTCGACACAACCCCCATCATCTTGGAAGTCATCGAGCCCTTGTCCGACGAAGACGTCGGTGCCGAGGCGACTGCGCCCGAAGCCCATGGACTCGACGGCTTGGGCTTTTCCTGGTTGCCCATGAAGAAGAACCCGCCGGCAACAATCAGCCCGATCACGACAACCTTGTTCTGTATTACCAGTTTCGCCACGCCAAACATGCCAAACCCCCTGAAAAGACCGTTCCTACGTATCTGCCCGGGGTTTAAAGGTGATTAACCGGTAACCTTTTCCATCAGCGCGTGTTTCTTCATACAGTGGCGCAGCTGGTCGTAGCTGAGCCCCAGGGCCTTGGCGGTGAGGCGCTGGTTATAGCGGTGCTTGCCCAGGTGATGTTCAAGGATAGCGCGTTCGTGAGCATCGACCGCGGCGCGCAGGTCGGTAATGCTGTCGTGGTCGGCGGTGTGGCGCGGGTGAGTCGGCGCGGTCGACGAAGCTGCAGGCACATCGGCGCGCGGCGACGCCTCGGGCTTCCACGGACTATCGAACGGATCGAACACGATATGCGCCACGGCATGGCCCCAGTCGTCCCAGCGATAGACCGCGCGCTCGACCACGTTGCGCAGTTCGCGCACGTTGCCGGGCCAGGGATGGCTTTCCAGCTGGTTCAGTGCCGCCTCGGTAAAGCCGGGCCAGACCTTCCATTCCAGCTCGGTCGCCATGCGCCGGGCGTAGTAATCGGCCAGCACAAACACGTCGCCCTCACGCACGCGCAGCGGCGGCAGGGTGATAACCTCGAAGCTCAGCCGGTCGAGCAGATCGGCGCGAAAGCGGCCTTCTTCGGCCAGGCGCGGCAGGTCCTCGTTGGTCGCGGCAACGATGCGGACGTCGACTTGTATCGGCCGCGACGAGCCGATCCGGGTGACTTCGCCATATTCGACCGCGCGCAGCAAACGCTCCTGCGCGCCCATCGACAGCGTGGCCAGCTCGTCCAGAAACAGCGTGCCCTTGTCCGCTTCCTCGAAGCGACCGGCGCGCGCGCGGGTGGCGCCGGTAAACGCCCCCGCCTCATGCCCGAACAGTTCCGCCTCGATCAGTGTTTCGGGCAGCGCCGCGCAGTTGAGCACGATCAGCGGCTCGCCCCAGCGCGCCGACAGGCGGTGGAGGCGTTCGGCGATCAGCTCCTTGCCGGTTCCGCGCTCGCCGACGACCAGCACCGGGCGGCGCATCGGTGCGGCGCGGCTGGCGCGTTCGACCGCGTCGAGAAAGGCGCCCGACTGGCCGATGAATTGAACGTCCCGCTCCATGGCCCAAGATATAGCGGATTTTCCCAAGCTATGGCAATCTCTGCCTGATCGAGCCTTGTGGGATCGCGGAAAAACCCGAGCTTTGAGCGCTTCGCGCAAATTGGCACGGCGCTTGCGATATCCATTACAAGACCGCCCTCGGAGATCGACATGACCCGCTTCAATCCCACCCGCGCCGCCCAGGCCCCCAGCACGCTGGATCGCGCCATTGCCGCCAGCATCGCCGCGATGGCCGCGATGAGCCTGTTCGTAATGGCCCAGCAGTTGCACGCCGCGCCGGAATTTGGCCCAGCGAATGCTCCCACGGCGCAGCAAGCATGAGCGATCCCCGCGATCCTTTCCGTCCCGAGCGATCGGGCAACGAGCTTGGGCCGGAGCGCCCTGCCCCCCCCGCTGGCGATCCCCGATCTGATCGCCTCGCCGCGCCGGCCCAACCCTTCACCTCTCGCGGATCGCGCTTCGAAGCCGAGGTCGACCGCCTGCGCCGTTCCCCCCATCCGACTGCCGGAGCACAATTCATGGGCATCTTTTCCCGCACGCGTGACATTATCGCAGCTAATTTCAATGATATGCTCGATAAGGCCGACGATCCCACCAAGATGATCCGAATGATCAT
The DNA here is from genome assembly GCA_043781375.1 of Novosphingobium sp. Taxonomy (GTDB): domain Bacteria; phylum Pseudomonadota; class Alphaproteobacteria; order Sphingomonadales; family Sphingomonadaceae; genus Novosphingobium. Next base: position 6,825 of record JAYWBP010000037.1, on the reverse strand, counting down.
CCTGGAGATGGAAGAAACCCTGGTCGAAGTGCGTGCCAGCGCCGCCCGGACCATCGCCGATCAGAAAGAAATGCACCGTCACTCGATGAAGCTCGACCGGCTTCAGGCCGACTGGGCCGAAAAAGCCCAGCTCGCCTTGTCGAAAGACCGCGAGGACCTGGCCCGCGCCGCCTTGGTCGAGAAGAAAAAGGCCGCCGACATGGCCGACCAGCTCAAGGTCGAAATCGGCGTTCTCGACGATGCCTTGCGCGCTTACGAGTTGGACATCGAGAAGCTCCAGACTCGCCTGCGCGAAGCCCGCAGCCGCCAGACCGCGATTGCCGCGCGGCTGGAAAGCGCCGAGAACCGGGTCAAGCTGCGCACGCTGCTGGCCAGCGAACGGGTCGACGAGGCGATGGCCCGGTTCGACCAGCTTGAGCGCCGGGTCGACTATGCCGAAGGGCGTGCCGATGCGCTGAGCCTGGCCGAAGGAACGGCCACGCCCAGCCTCGCTGACCAGATCTCCGCCCTGGCCGGCAGCGACAAGATCGATGCCGAACTCGAAGCGATGAAGGCCGCTCTCACCGGCACCCCTGAAACTCTCGAAACCCCGACTGTTGAAACCCCGACTCTCGAAATCAAGGACTGAGCCATGAACGACTGGTTCCCGATTATCGCCATCTTCATCGGTATGCCCTGGGTCATCCTGCACTATGTGACCAAATGGAAAACCGCCGCCACACTGACTGTTGATGACGAGACCATGCTTGACGAGCTGTACCGGCTTGCTCGCCGCCTTGACGACCGGATGGACACGGTCGAGCGGCTGGTCGCGGCTGACAATCCCGACTTCAAGACCCCGCGGCTTCGTGCCGATCGTGAGATCGACAACCAGCCGCTGCGCGAGATCGAACGCCACATGGCCAAGCGCGGCCGCACCACGGAAAGGACCACCCGGTGAACAGTCCCCGCACCAGCTTCTATCGCGACAAGCAGAATGGCAAGGTCATGGGCATCTGCGCCGGGATCGCCGACTATACCGGGGTGGATGTCATCTGGGTCCGGTTGGGCTTCGTCGGCCTGCTGTTCATGACCGGGTTCGGCGTCCTGCCGTTCTATTTCATCGCCGGCCTGCTCGCCAACCGCAAACCCGCGCATCTTTATGGTGACCAGCGCGAGCAGAAGTTCTGGCAACAGGTTCGCCAGTCGCCAGCCCGCACCGCCCGCGACGTGCGTGCCAGCTTCCGCGACATCGACCGTCGCCTGGCCGACATCGAGCTGCACTATGTCACCGCCAACCCGCGCCTGTCCGACGAGATCGAACGGCTGCGCTAAGAACGACTTTTCCTGGAAGGATCATTTATGGGCGAATTGATTGGGCTCGTCAGCGTGACTGCGCCTTTCCTGATGGTTGTCGCCATCGTCTGGATCAAAAATCAGAGCAAGATCGCGGATAGCCGGATGGGCCAGACCGCCGAGAAAGCAGCGCAATATGCCTCGCATACCGCGCAGCTAGAGGACCGCGTCCGCGTCCTCGAACGGATCGTCACCGACAAGGGCTACGACGTCGCCACCCAGATCGAGGCGCTCCGCGATGCGCGCCGCACCGAGGCGCAACTTATCGAACGGAAGGACGCATAATGGGCTTGGGCGACGTATTCGGTCTGGCGATTGCGATGATCGGGCTGATCGCGATCCTCGCAATTTTCACCGAGACCTACAAGCGGCGGCTGGCCTTCAAAGAGCGCGTGCTTGAACTCAAGGCAGCGCAACGCGAAGCAACGCCAGGGACTGACCGCGTCGAGGCGCGGCTGCGGGTGCTCGAACGCATCGCCACCGACAATCCCGCGCGGCTCGCCAGCGCGATCGAACAGTTGCGCGAGCCCGACCGGGTCGCCTGACACCTAATCCCCAAGGAACGGAAAGCTGCACTATGTCACCGACCGAAGCCATGGTCCTGATCGTTGCGATCATCGCCATTGTCATCATGCGCGGGATGAAGAACCGCCGCGAACAGCAGCAGGAATACCAACCGCTCGACCACCAGGCGAGTAGCCGCGAAACCGAGCTCAACCGCGAGGTCACCGATCTGCGCGCACGCATTGCGGTGCTCGAGCGCATCGCCACCGACGCCAACACCTCGGACGAGCGCCACAAGCGCGCGATTGCCGAGGAAATCGAAAGCCTGCGCGACCACTAAGACCGCGCGATTTAGGAGGCCTAGAAATGTCGAATGTCATTTTCAGTGACACTCTCCTGCTGTCCAGCGCCGCGTTGCTTGGCCTGTGCGTGGTCGCCGCCAGCCTGCTCAAGGCATGGCAGGGCTGGCTCAGCCTGCGCCTGCGCGAGATCGACGGGCACGGAAATGTCGAGCGGGGCGGCTCGCGCAGCGGCATGGCCCGGATCGAAATCGCCGACCTCAAGGAACGCATCCGCAAGCTGGAAGCGATCGCGGCGGGGGTGGATCTGTAGTTGCGGGTTTGGAGCGAGAGTAGCGCGCAAGGATCGACGAGCTCAGCTTGTCGAAGGCCCAGCGCACCCCTTGCCCCACACGACACAACCCCCTAACCGCCCCCGATGCGAAGCCTCGACGATATCCGCGAAGAATATCTGTTTCTCGATGGCGACGAGCGTTATCGGCTGCTGATCGAACTGGGCCGCGAGCTGGATCCGATGCCCGACGCACTCAAGACCGACGCGACCCGGGTGATGGGCTGCTCGGCCAGCGTGTGGGTCTATCCCACCCAGGTTCAGGGCAAGCTCCACTTCCTTGCAGACAGCAACGCCGCGATTACCAAAGGGATCATCGCCCTGGTGCTAAGCACGGTGCAGGACCGCCCGGCAGGTGAAGTTGCGGCGTTAGATGTAGCCCAGGCGCTTGAACCGTTCGATCTGAAGAACCAGCTCAGCTCCAACCGCACCCAAGGCGTGCCCAACATGATCGCGCTGATCCGGGATACGGCTGGGCGCCTGGCCTAACCCTCTGCCTCGCGCACCACCGTCCGCCCGGCTTTCGCCTGGGCCGAAAGCTCGCGCTTCAAACTGGCCGGATCGCGCGCAAACAAGAACCCGAAGCTGACCCCGCCCTTCTTGCCGACCGAGGCGTGGTGCAGCTTGTGCGCCTGGACCAGGCGACGCGCATAGCCCTTGCGCGGGACCCAGCGGAACCAGCGCTGGTGGACCAGGCCGTCGTGCACCAGCGTATAGATGATGCCATAGCCCAGCACTCCCAGCCCCAGCCAGGTCGCCGGCTCCCACGCCGCCGTCCCGCGCACCATCGGGCTGCCCAGCGCAAACAGGCCGATGCTCGCCGCCGCTCCGACCAGGCCATAAAGATCGTTGCGCTCAAAGAATCCGTTGTGCGGCTCATGGTGGTCGCGGTGCCAGGCCCAGCCGAAGCCGTGCATGACATAGCGGTGGCTAAACCAGGCGACGCCTTCCATCGCCAGGATCGTGGCAAGGATGATCAGGATGCCAACAGGTGTGCTCATAAATCGCCTATAGTCCGATCGCGCGCGTTGGGCAAAGATTTGGCGCCGGGACGGAGCGCCTATTCGCGCTTGCAACCGTGGCACCGGGTTTCTAGGCGCATAATCATGGCCAGCAAACCCCGCACCTTGTATGAAAAGATCTGGGACGCTCACGTCGTCTCGCGCCGAGAAGACGGCACCTGCCTGATCTTCATTGACCGTCACCTGGTCCACGAGGTCACCAGCCCCCAGGCGTTCGAGTCGCTGCGCCTGGCCGGGCGCAAGGTCCGCCGGCCCGATCTGACCCTGGCCATGCCCGATCACAACCTGCCAACCACCGCGCGGCGCGATGCTGCGGGCGGCCGGATCCCGATCCTCGACGTTGAAAGCGCCGCGCAACTTGAAGCGCTCGAACATAATGCCCCGGACTTCGGCGTGCGCCTGATCGGCGACGCGGATATCGAGCAAGGCATCGTCCACGTCGTCGGGCCCGAACAGGGCTTCTCGCTGCCCGGTGCCACGATCGTTTGCGGCGATAGCCACACCGCCTCGCACGGCGGGCTGGGCGCGCTGGCCTTCGGCATCGGCACCTCCGAAGTCGAGCATGTTCTGGCCACACAAACGCTGCTGCTGACCCAGTCGAAAAGCATGGAAGTCTGCGTCGAAGGCGACCTCCAACCCGGCGTGACCCCCAAGGATCTGATCCTCCACATCATCGGCACCATCGGCACCGCCGGCGGCACCGGTCACGTGATCGAATTCCGCGGGGCGGCGTTCGAGGCGATGAGCATCGAAGGGCGCTTGACCGTGTGCAACATGGCGATCGAGGGCGGGGCCCGCTCGGGCCTGATCGCGCCCGACGAAACCACATTCGCCTTCCTCAAAGGCCGCCCGATGGCTCCTGCGGGTGCCGACTGGGACAAAGCGCTGGTCTGGTGGCGCACGCTGCATTCAGACCCCGGCGCGCGCTTTGACAAGAGCGTGACGATCCAGGCAGCGGACATCGAACCCACCGTGACCTGGGGCACCAGCCCCGAGGACACCGTTGGCATCGGCGGCGTAGTTCCCGCCCCCGAAAGCTTCGCCGACCCCTCCAAGCAGGAAGCGGTGCGCGCGAGTTTGGCTTATATGGGCCTTGAACCCGGCCAGCCGATGCGCGAGATCGAAGTCCAGAACGTCTTCATCGGCAGTTGCACCAACAGCCGCATCGAAGACCTGCGCGCCGCCGCCGCCGTCCTGCGCGGGCGGCACAAGGCGCCGGGCGTCAAGTGGGCGATCGTCGTCCCCGGCTCGGGCTTGGTCAAGGCCCAGGCCGAGGCCGAGGGGCTCGACAAGGTGTTCATCGATGCGGGCCTGGAATGGCGCGAGCCCGGCTGCTCCGCCTGCCTGGGGATGAACCCTGACAAGGTTCCCCCCGGCGAACGCTGCGCCTCAACCAGCAACCGCAACTTCGTCGGCCGCCAAGGGCCGGGGGCTCGCACGCACCTGGTGAGCCCAGCGATGGCGGCAGCAGCGGCGGTGACCGGGCGACTGACCGATGTGCGGGAGTTGATATGACAGCCAGAGTTCCAAATGCTCGGTGAATGCCTGTGCCGCCGGGTGCGGCTCGAAGTCCCCGCCCCGCCGCCGCATATCAACATCTGCAATTGCCAGTTCTGCCGCAAGGGCGGCGGTGCGTGGATGCGCTATCCGGCCAGCGAAGTGACCATTACCGGACCGACCGCCAGCTATGTCCGCGAGGATCTGGCCGACGCCTGGCTGGTCGGCCACTTCTGCCCGACCTGCGGTTCGATGACCCACTATACCGACACCGCCGAACACCCCTCCGACCGCATCGGGATCAACCTGCGCCTGTTCGCTCAGGCCGACCTATCCGGCACAGAAGTGCGCTATCTCGACGGCTTTGCAGTGGCAGAGGACGCCGGCGAATTCCCGGTGACCGCGACAGGTCACATCGGCGATGGCAAGGCGTTTTGACGGGAGGCCCGTCGCTCTGAGCCGCAAGTCCGCCTTCGCCCCGGTCGCTGGACCCGGCACGATGGTGCTCCTCCTCGGCAGCCTGCCGGGTGAGGCTTCGCTCGTCGCACAACGCTATTACGCGCATCCGCAAAACCAGTTCTGGCGGCTGATCGGGGCGGTGATCGGGCGCGAGGATCTGGCCGGAATGAATTACGACGCGCGGCTCGCCGCACTCGATTCCGCCGGTATCGGCCTGTGGGACACCATTGCCACCGCCAAGCGTAGCGGCAGCCTGGACGCTGCGATCCGTGAGGCCGAGCCTGCCGCGCTGCGCGATCTTGTCGTCACCCTCCCGGCCCTGCATGCGATCGGTTTCAACGGCGCCATCTCCGCCAGGATCGGCCGCAAGCAACTCGGCGCAACTACTCTCACCCTCGTCGATCTCCCCTCCTCCAGCCCGGCCCACGCCTCCATGACGCTGGCCGCCAAGCGCGAATGCTGGCTCGAATTGCAGAAATTCCTCTGCTGAGCCTTGAACCTGCGCCACCTGCGCGACATAGGAAGGCATGACCAACAAACCCGACAAAGCCAGCTGGACCGGCAAGGCCGCCCTTGCTGGCGCTGCGATCGGCTCGGCCGCGCTTGCCGCCGCGCTGCTCTATGCCTCACGCCGCAAGGAAAGCGCCGAAGCCAAGGCCGCGCGCACCCGCCCCATCGACGTACCCGAGACCGACTGATGCAGCCGATCAGCCATATCGAAGGCCGCGCGATCCCGTTCGGGCGCAAGAATGTCGACACCGACATCATCATCCCGGCCAAGTGGCTCAAAACGATCAGCCGTGAGGGCCTGGGCAAAGGCGCGTTTGAAGTGCTGCGGGCGGAACCCGGCAACATTTTCGACGACCCGACTTACGCCGGAGCGCCAATCCTGATCGCGGGTGACAATTTCGGCTGCGGATCAAGCCGCGAACATGCCGCCTGGGCCTTGCTCGATATCGGCATCACCGCAGTAATCGCGCCCAGCTTTTCCGACATTTTCTCCAGCAACGCCTTCAAGAACGGGATCCTCGCGGTGGCTCTGCCGCAGGAGCAGGTTGACCGGCTGATGGAAGTCGCCAAGACCGACACCATCGCCATTGACCTTGAAGCGCAGACCGTCACCTCACCCTTCCAGGACCGCTTTCGCTTCGAGATCGATCCATTCCGCAAGCAGTGCCTGCTCGAAGGGCTCGACGAGGTCGGGCTGACCATGGCCCAGGATGCCGACATCTCGGCTTACGAGGCCCGCGCCAGCCGCGACTTGCCGTTCCTCGCCCATCCCGGAGGCCTCGCAGCATGACGGTAGCAGCGACGTGAAGGCGCTACGCTCACACGGGCCCGGCGGCCCGGAGACGCTGACGCTCGACGATGTCGGCCT
>JAYWBP010000036.1:0-2515 GCA_043781375.1 Novosphingobium sp. | reverse complement strand
CAGTCGCTCAAGCGGCGCAAATTGAAGGTGCCCGATGCCTGGGCCAAGCTGGTCGATGAGGAAGCCGACAAGCGGATGGACCAGGACGATGTCGCCCGCGTTGCCCTGCAAAACGCCGAAACCAACGGCATCGTGTTTATCGACGAGATCGACAAGATCGCGGTGTCGGACGTGCGCGGCGGCTCGGTCAGCCGCGAAGGCGTGCAGCGCGACCTGCTGCCGTTGATCGAAGGCACTACGGTTGCGACCAAGTACGGCCCGATGAAGACCGACCACGTGCTGTTCATCGCCAGCGGCGCGTTCCACATCGCCAAACCCAGCGACATGCTGCCCGAACTGCAAGGCCGCCTGCCGATCCGGGTCGAGCTGCAGGCGCTGAGCGAGGACGATTTTGTGCGCATTTTGAGCGAAACCCGCGCCAACTTGGTCGAACAATACACTGCGCTGCTCGGGACCGAGAAACTGACCGTGGAGTTTACCCCCGGCGCGGTGCGCGCGGTTGCCCGCATCGCTGCGCAGGTCAACGAAGCGATCGAGAACATCGGCGCGCGGCGGCTCCAGACCGTGATGGAAAAGCTGCTCGAGGAGCTGAGCTTCGAAGCCGAAGATCGCAGCGGGGAGACGGTGACGGTGGACGAGGCTTACGTGCGGGATCGGCTGGCGGGGCTGGCGAAGGATACCGACCTTTCGAAATATATCCTCTAGGCCGGCTCTGGCGCAGGATCGAGCGCCAGGAGGCGCTCGAACAGCGGGCGGGTAAGCAGCAGGACCAGCCCTCCCCCGGCGCAAATCGCCGCGACGATCAGCCAGAACGAGCTGGCGGGAATGCGCTCGTACAGCGCGCCCATGCCGCCTGAGACCATGCTGCCCGCGGCGATTGACAGCGAGTTGACCCCCATCAGGGTGCCGCGCCAGCTATCGGGCGCCCGCGTGGCGAACAGTGCGGTGGATACCGGAGCGAACCACACCCAGCCGAGGTTGGAAACGAGGTGGAACAGCACCGGTATGACCAGCGAAGCCTTGCCGCCCGCGCCCGGGATGATCGGCGCGAACGCGAGCAGCGCGACCCCGGCACCGAAGATCATCATGCCCGCAGCCATCTTGCCCAGCGGCATCGGCTCGCCGCTGGCCTTGGCCATGCGCCCCCAGGCCCATAGCGAGGCGAAGGTAAGCACCGTCGGCGCGAGCCCGTCGAGCGACTGCATCCACGGTACCGGCACCGCGAACCCGCCGAGGTTCATATCGACATGATCGCGCAGCCAGACGTTGTAGATGTTCCAGACCTGGGCCTGAGCGATCCAGAAGCACACCGCGAAGGGCCAGATCAGCAGCAGCCCCACTATCCGGCGCCGCGCTGCGGGATCGAGTTTTTGCCGGGTTGCGACAACCGCGCTGGCGGGGAGCCGCGCCTGCGGCGGCAGGAACTTGCCGCCCCACAGGTAGACGACGAGCCCGATCAGCATGCCGAACCCCGCGACGCCGAACCCGGCATGCCAGCCCCACACCGCCGCGACAGCCCCGCTGACGATCGGCGCGATGAAGCCGCCGATGCTGACGCTCATCCCGTAATACTGGAATGCGTTGATCTCGCGCGGGTCGCCCGGTTGGTAGAGCGAGCGAACCTGTGCGCCAAGGTTGCCGCGCAGCAAGCCGGCACCGAGCATCAGAAACACGAGAGCGAACAGGAAAGTGGCGTCGAACGTCATGCAGAAATGGCCCAGCGTCATCAGCCCCGCGCCAAGGCCGACCGCCAGCCTTCGCCCGGTCAGCTTGTCACCGATCAGTCCGCCCAGCAGCGGCAGCCCGGTCACGAAGGCGAGGTAGAGGCCGAAGGTCTGCGTAGCAATCACCGTATCGCTGAGCGGCCCGACCACCGCTTCGAGCGCGCGGCGGTAAGCTCCGAAGCCCAGAATCGATGCGGTGCGACCGCGATCGAGCAGCAGATCGCCGGTCATGTAGAGCACCAGCATCGCCTGCATGCCGTGAAACGAGATACGGTCCCACAGTTCGGTTCCGGCCAGAACCCACAGCCCGGGCGGTTGGCCCAGCACGTCTTTGTCGCGCGATATCGTTGCCGGTGGCGATGGGTCCGCTTCGGTCACGCTGTTCCCCCCAGTTTGCCGACCCACCGCAGGTGGTGGGGCCATTCGGTGGGGACTGCAAGCGATTGCTCCAGAATGGCAAATTGCGTAGGACGCGGCGATGCAGACCCCCGACGATAAGCCGATCTACCGCCTGCTCACCGGCAAGGACAACCGCGCCTTTTGCGAACGTGTGTCCGAAGCGCTCGAGCAGGGCTGGCGGCTCTACGGTTCACCGACGATGGCGTTCGACGACATCAGCGGGGCGATCAAGGTTGCCCAGGCGGTGGTGTGGCATGAGGCGGATGTTGTGAAGTGACCAAGGTCCTCTCCATTTTCACGTAGTGCAAATGGGGAGGTGGCGCGCCGAAGGCGCGACGGAGGGGTTTCGACGCTGGCGTTCAAAGCCCCTCCGTCAGTCGCTAAAGCGACTG
>JAYWBP010000035.1:0-2531 GCA_043781375.1 Novosphingobium sp. | reverse complement strand
ACTTTCTGGTGGCGGCGCTGGAGGCTGCAATCGCGTTCGAACAGGTGGACGACATTGCCGTGGCTGTCACCGAACACCTGCACCTCGATATGGCGCGGACGCTGGATGTACTTCTCGATCAGCACATGGGCGTTGCCGAACGAGCTCGCTGCCTCGCGCTGGCATGAAATGAGCGCATCGGCGAAGTCGGCGGCGTTTTCAACCAGCCGCATTCCCTTGCCGCCGCCGCCCGCAACCGCCTTGATCAGCACCGGATAGCCGATCTTGGCGGCTTCCTTGGCGAGGTTCGCCGGGTCCTGATTCGCCCCGAGATAGCCCGGGGTCACCGGCACTCCGGCCGCTTCCATCAGCTGCTTGGCCGCGTCCTTCAGCCCCATCGCGGTGATACTGGCCGGTTTGGGCCCGACCCAGATCAGCCCGGCATCGATCACGCTCTGCGCGAACTCGGCGTTTTCGGAGAGGAAGCCATAACCCGGATGGATCGCCTCGGCCCCGCTGGCCTTGGCCGCAGCGATGATCTTAGCGCCGACCAGATAGCTTTCGCGCGCGGGGGACGCGCCGATATGCACCGCCTCATCGGCTTGCCGCACGTGCAGCGCCTTGGCGTCGGCATCCGAATAAACCGCGACGGTGCGGATGCCCATCGCGCGGGCGGTGCGGATGATCCGGCAGGCGATTTCGCCGCGGTTGGCAATCAGGAGAGAGGAAAACATGGGGGCAATGGCTAGAGGGCATTGCTGCGCGCCGCAATGGCCCTTGCAACGCGCGCGCGCGCTGACTAGAGCGACGCGCGAACGCACAGGTGCATTTCCCAACGGGGCTTATCGGATGGCAGACCGCTTTAACACCATCGCTGGCTGGACGCTGTTTTCGGGCATCGTCGCGCTCGGACTGTCGAGCATTGCCGGTCACTATTTCGAGGCGGGCAAGTTCGAAAAGCCCGAGAAGCCCGGATACAGGATTGCCGGCGTTTCGGACGACGATGAAAAAGCCGGCGGCGAAGCTGCGGCCCCGTTCGAATCGTTCCTCGCCACTGCTGACGTCGCCAAGGGCGAAGCCAGCTTCAAGAAGTGCATGTCCTGCCACACGGTCGATCAGGGCGGGGCCAACGGGCAGGGCCCGAACCTCTACGCCGTTCTGGGCGACGGGATCGCGCAGGGCCGGGGCGGGTTTGCCTTCTCCGACGCGCTCAAGGCCAAGGGCGGCAAGTGGGACTGGACCAGCCTCAATGCCTGGCTCGAAGCGCCCAGTGCCTTCGCCAGCGGGACCAAAATGAGCTTTGCCGGGCTGACCGACCCGCAGGAACGCGCCAATGTGATGGTCTATTTGAATTCCAAGGGCTCCAATCTGCCCTTACCCGCGGTTCCGGCGGCCCCCGCTGCCGGTGCTGCGGCTCCGGCGGTTGCTTTGGTCGGCGATGCCGTCAAGGGCCAGAAGAGCTTCGCCAAGTGCGCCTCGTGCCACACCATCGCGCCGGGCGGTCCGAATGGCCAGGGACCGAACCTTGCCGGGATCTACGGCGACAAGAAGGGTGAAGGCCGCGGCGGCTTTGCCTTCTCCGACGGGCTCAAGGCCAAGGGCGGAACCTGGGACGATGCCAGCCTCGATGCCTGGCTGAGCAACCCGAGCGGCTATGTCCCGGGCACGAAGATGAGCTTTGCCGGGCTCAGCGACGCGCAGGAACGCGCCAACGTGATCGCGTACCTGAAGACCGCGAAGTAAATCTACTCGCCAACGAATTCAAAAGGGCGGGGCTGGAAGGCTCCGCCCTTTTGGCGTGCGGTGTGGTTCGCTGGACCGCATGGACCACAGTCTTACGTGCAAAAAGCGAACCGGTTCCTGCGGTCCGCGAAGGGGGGATCAACGAGGAGAAAGAGCCGAGGGGAATGTGACGCGTGCAACCGATGTAGGAAAGGGATTTTGAATTCGGGGCACTCCCGAACCTAACCCTTGAACCCTTGCGCAATCACGTACCATTCGGACGAATCCTTGCGGCTTGATGGCGGCTTGGCGTGCTTGACCGTGGTGAAGTGCTTCTTCAGCAGCGTCAGCAATTCGGCATCGGTCCCGCCCGCCAGGACCTTGGCGATGAACGCGCCGCCGGGCGCCAGCTGCTCGATTGCGAAGTGCGCCGCGGTTTCGACCAGACCCATCGTGCGCAGATGATCGGTCTGCTTGTGGCCGACGGTGTTGGCGGCCATGTCCGACACCACCAGATCGGGCGCGCCGCCCAGCGCCTCGATCAGCGCGGCAGGGGCGGCGTCGGCCATGAAGTCCATCTCGAAAATGGTGACGCCTTCGATCGCTTCGGTCGGCAACAGGTCGATCCCGACCACTGTCGCCGCGGGCGCGCGTTGGCGCACCACCTGGCTCCACCCGCCCGGCGCAATCCCTAGATCGACCACGCGCTGGACGCGCTTGAGCAAAGCGTACTTGTCATCGAGTTCGAGCAATTTGAACGCCGCGCGGCTGCGCCAGCCGTCGGCCTTGGCCTGCCGCACATAAGGATCGTTCAATTGCCTGGTCAGCCA
>JAYWBP010000034.1:0-7816 GCA_043781375.1 Novosphingobium sp. | reverse complement strand
ACTAGTCTGTAAACCCGATCCACGGCCCATCAGGGGAACTCAGGTTTTCTGCGGGTTTGCGGGTGTAGCTCAATGGTAGAGCAGCAGCTTCCCAAGCTTACAACAAGTGAGGTTTTCTGCGGCGTTGCGCTGTAAACCATTGCCAAAATCGGTCTATACGTTTCAAATACTTACCAGCACCCTGTAAATATTTCAGGGCTGCACTTGGACCAGACGTCCGCGACTTCGCAATGCAAATTTATTTCTAGAAATCGATGCCAAGTGCTGCGAAGACGTGGAAGCTTCGGCCGCCACGGTCCTCGAACGTCGGCCCACCGGAGGCAAGCAAGCGCAATGGACCGGGCAGGTCGTAAATCGCGCCTATGCCCAGGCTCGTGGTTGCATGACCGCCCAAGGCATCTGCACCCTGCCGATCGGCTTCAATACCGACGAGCAACTTCTCCCCAAACTGGCGGGTCAGGGCGATGCCCCCAGTCCAGTAGTTCCGATTGCCGGCCCCCGGATTGATTGCATAGCCGCCCCCGCCGAACACCGACCATTGGCCGATGTCCTTCTGCGCCCAGACCGGCAGCAGGGCGGTAACGTGGCCCGCTCCCAGTCCCTTGCTCGCGGTGGGAAGGGTGATGCCTGGGAACGCCGCGATCTGCACGCCCGCAGCTTCGTCATGGTAGAAGCGGTATTTGACCGAAGCGGAAATGTCGCCTGCACCCGCAGTCCAACCCGAAGCATCGTGTGTGTATGCCAATGGTAGGACTAGTGTTAGCTGCACATCCTTTACCGGGCCGTAATTTATCTCCGCGCCGAATGAGCCCTGGAAACCATTCCCGCTGCCTTCTGCCTCAAACAGCGGTGCATAGGTCTCCCAGTGCCCGGTTTCGGTCGGCTCTGGGTCGTCGGTGAGGAATGGCGGCCCAGCTTGGGCAGCAGTTGCCAGCATGGCAACAGCAAGCCCCAAAGCGCTTGTGACCCGTCGGTGGTGCCCGATCAGCTCTCCGCTCCTTGGCCAGCACCCGAATGGTCGCCGGCGCGCTGCGGCAGGACAATGATCAGAATCAGGATCCCGACCGCCAAGACCAGTGTGGCGATTGGCCGGCTCATGTCGAGCCCGCCCTTGGCAATAGGCTTGTCGAGGAAATCGCCAACCGTTGCGCCGAGCGGACGGGTCAGGATGAAGGCCGCCCAGAACAAGCCAACCCGGCTGATCGCGGTCCAGTAATAGAGCGCGGCCAAAACCAGCAGCGCGGCGCCGAACACTGCAGCGCCCCCGCCATAACCAAGCCCGGAGTCGGCAACCCAATCGCCCAGCGCGGTGCCAAGTGTTTGCGAGAAGGTGATGGTGATCCAGTAGAAGGTCTCTTCGCGCGGACTGACGATCGAATTGACCGAGATCGAACCGGTCATCCTATTCCAGGCCAACAGCGAGCCCAGCACGCACCCGAACAGCAGCAAAGAGCCACCAGGGTAACCGATGCCGAGCGAGCGCGTGCAGAAGTCCGCGAGGGTGGTGCCTGCGGTGGTCGAGGCGATGATCGTCGCCCAATACAGCCATGGATTGAAGCGCTTGGTTCTGATCTGGGCCCAGACCAAAGCCAGCAGCACCACACCGAATATCGCCGTCCCCACCAGGTAACCGTTTAGCCCGCCTTGTCCCGCAGTGGGGGTGGTCTCGCCCAGCCAGCTCATCGACACAGTGTCGCCGCCGGTTTCGCCCAACGTGGTGGCCAGAATTTTGATTATCCAAAACCCTAGCGTGACGGCTGGAACTTTGGTCAGGGCCTCGCTCTTGGTCATCCTTGGCTTCCTTCTTATTGGCTTGGAACAGGTGGTTTAATCGCCGATGCGCAGACTGAACGCACGCCATCAACGCACATGAGCAGGCTCCAACACGATCAGATGGACGCTTCCTGCAATTAATGTCGGTCGCCCGCCCGCTGCAGCAGGTTCAAATCGGGCGGCAGGCAAGTAGACGCGGCCGCTGACCGCATCGAGCGCAGCGGTTCGCGCGCTGGTCTCGGTTTTAACCGGGGGTAGGGCTGTGACCTGTCTACCTGCGCCGACTTCGAATACCGATAATGTTCCGCTTTGGCCGCACGGCACGAGGAACCGGCGGCGTTGCCGGTCGAACAGCGCGCCATCGGGTCCCTTACCAATCGGTAGCAACTTTGTCAGTCGCTGCGACCGCGTGTCCACCAGCGCCGCTTGCCCATTCGCGCAGGCGCTAAGCAGCAGCCCGTCAGTTGCATCGAAGGCAATGCCGGTAGGGCCTTCGCATCCGGGCAGCGGTATTGGTTTCAGCATTGCGCCGCGCTTGAGATCAACCAGCTCGATCTCGTTGGCGTCCTCGTCGTTGACCGCAAGCAAGTCGGGACCGATCAGCGTGCCTAGCTCAAGTGCCGGTTTGACGACAATGGTGCTGACTACTCTGGCCGCAAACGGATCAACAATCGAAACCGTCCCGCCCTTTGCATTCATGACAATAAGGTGCTTCGATGCGGGGTCGTAAAATGCGGAATCCGGATTTTCGCCGACTGCAATGCTCGCGGTTTGCGCACCTGTCGTGCCGTTGATGATGCGGACACTGCTATCGCCGCCGCTGGTTACGGCGATCAGGTCGGTTCCATCGATTGGAACTGCCGCGTGGCCGCGGGTCAAACTGCCCACGCTTCTCGCTGTGCCGTTCGCAAGATCGACAATCGATACGCTGTCGCCGCGCGCGACGAGCACACGATGATGGCTTGCATCGACGCTGAGCAGATCCCAGCGGCCGTCGGGCAGGGGGATCGAACTTGCCGTGCTGTAGCTCGGTCGACTTGGCTCCGCCGCACTTGAGGAAATCGCTCCGGCCGCTAACAGGGCTGCTGACAATACCAAACGCCGCATGCACACATCCTTTATTTGCAATCGCTTAGGAAAGATACGCGCGGTATTTGAATTGTGCACTACACAAACGCCCTTGAGACAGCCCTGCGTATGGTGTCGCCTGAGTGGAATCTGCCGGTCGCATCACCTCAAAGGCTAAACGCCCTGCGGGCGACGCAATGCCGACAGGACGTCCAGCGATTGATCGGCAATGTTAGAACTTGACCTTCGCCGAGACGAACCAAGTTCTCCCGATTATGTCATACAGCGCAGAGTCGGTGCGGAGTGCAGCCGAATTCACGTAAGGCGGACCCTTGTCAGCGAGATTGGTGACACCCGCACCGATCGAGAAGTGCTCGTTGAAGTCATAGTGCGCATCAAGGTCGAAATAGCTGTAGGCAGCCACCCCGGCAGTTGTTGCCGCTGGATTTATCACCCGATCGACATGTTTCATACCGCCGATGTAACGCCACCGAATCGTGCCGGAAAAGCCGCCGTTCGAATAGGTAATGCCAGTATTCGCCTTCCATTTCGGGTGCGAAATATCGCCGGTGCCGGGGTCATAACCAACGCTGCCCGCATAGTTGAGGGTAGGCGAACCAAGCAGACCGGCCACCTTGTAGTTCTTGAGATATGAAATGACCGAGTTGATCGAGAGCTTGCCAGCATTTGTCGACATGCCCAGCGCGTCGAGACCAAAGCGCCAGTTGATCTGGGTGTCGATGCCACTCACATTATAGGTGGCGAAGTTGAACAGGCCCTGCTGGCTTGACGTAATCGCCCCGCCGGACGGGTCACGTTGGACCCTCTGACAATATGCATTGGTGGCCGAGTAGGTCGGGTTGCTAACCCCATCGGAATTGAAGCAGCGCGGCAGGATATCGGTCAGGTTGAGCGAACCGATCGCGTTCGTAATCTTGATGTTGTAGTAATCGACTGAGATCTGAAAATTGTGAACCATTGGGCTGCCCAGGTCCGGTGATATAACGACACCGATCGACCAGGCATTGGCCCTCTCGGGCGTTAAGGTGGTGTTGCTGCCGCTGGTGCCCTGCACCGATGGCGAGCCATAGGTGTATGAGTTATTCAGGGCGGTTGGCACCCCTTGCGCCAGGCAGAGTGTCTTTACCTGCGCGGCATTGGCGCCGTTGCGGTAACTGCCGTTGATGTCACAGGGGTCTCCAGCCAGTCCGGTGAGCGTCGGGTTGCCGATGGTCACCTGGGCGTTGGTGGTTGGCCCATACAGGTCTTCCAGACTTGGCGCACGGATGGCTTTCGAATAGCCGCCACGGAAGCGAACTTGCTCGATCGGCGCCCAGCTCAGATCGGCCTTCCAGGTGCTCTGGCCAGAGAACGTGTCATATTTGGAATAGCGATAACCCAGATCGAGCGAAAGTTCGTCGGCAAACGGCTGATCGCTGAGCAGCGGCACCAGCAATTCACCAAAGACCTCCTTGACCTTCTGCCTGCCCGAAGCGGCAGAGATAGATCCAAACGGCAAAGAATCGCCGATGATGAATGCGTTATCCGGCTGGTAGGTGAAGCTGGTCTCGCGATAATCCGCACCCAGGGCGAAACTCAAATCACCGCCGGGAAGTTTGAACAGTGGCCCAGTGAGCGTCGCCTGCACGATTTTCTGGGACTGCGCGTTGCTGTTGTGGTCTGTGCGTCCGGCATACTCAAGACATCCCGGAGTGAGCGGGTGGTTCCCCAACGGGTTCCACGCATAGCCCTTACAGGTCCCGGCCTTACCGGTATAATTGGCTGTGCCGTTAAGCATCGCGGTAAGCGCCGAAATGCTGGCATCGCCCGCGGTATCGTTGATGAACTGGGTATGGCCGAGGGAGCCGTAAACATCCCATTTCAGGCTGGTGCCGGGAATGTCACCCTTGAAGCCGACGACCCCCTGCCACAGATCATATTTGAACGTTTCGACGCGGTTACCAAACGGCAATAGCAGAGCTGTGACACGCAAAGTTCCTGTGGGAGAGGCCGGCGTGCCCGAATTGAGAATCGACACCAGTGCGGCATTGCCTTGCACAAACGGATTGCTGACCGGCAGCTGCAGCGTGAGCGAACCCGATTCCTTGCTCGAACCCGGTCCTGTGATGTCTTTTGCTGACGTCTCCATGAAATTGAACTGGCTGTATACCGTGACGTGATCGCCCAGCTCATAGTCAGCATTCGCAAAGGCGTTGTATTTGGTCAGCGGAACCTGCACATCGAACAGCTGCCCCAACGCGACCTGAACCTTGTAACAGCGCGAATCTAGATCGCCGTTACCGATGTTGATCCCAGTAATCGAGCCCAGCCCCCGGTAATTCTGCACACAGTTCGGCGCTGCCTTGGTCGTAAAGATCGTGCCGTCGGTATTCACACCAATCGAGCCGTTGTAGGTTCCCGAACCCGCGATCGGTGTCGTCCCGGCATAACCCGCCAGCACCGCGTTGACAGCTGCAATGGTTGGCGCACCGCCAGCATAATTGCCAGGGTTGATCATGCCCTCAGGCGGTCGGGCAAGTTCTCGCGTGTCTCTGAAGAAGGGGCGCGTCGAACCCAGCACAGTCGCGCGATCCGAATAACCGAATGCGAGCATGGCGTGGCCGCGCCCTTCGCCAAAGCTACCGCCGATAATGCCGCTGATCTGGTTAGTTGCACCATCACCCTTGGTCGTCGCGCCGTGCTGGACATCCAGCTCGATCCCGCTGAACTTCTTTTTGAGCCTGAAATTGACCACGCCGGCGACTGCATCGGAACCGTAGGTCGCCGAGGCACCGCCGGTTATGACTTCGACATTCTCGATCAGCGCAGTCGGTATCTGATTGAGGTCGATCGCCCCGCTGGGGGCCGAAGACATCAGCCGCCGCCCGTCAAGCAGGACAAGCGAACGGTTTGGCCCAAGGCCGCGCAAGTCGCTGTAGGATTGCCCGCCCGCGAATGAGAGGCCCCCGCCTTGCACGCTGGGATTGCTGTTGCTGGCCCCCTGTCCGGCGGCGAACTGCGGCATCTGGCCCAGCACGCCATCGAGCGAGGGTGAACCCGAAGCCTTGATCGCAGCGTTGTCGATTGTCGAAATCGGACTTTCGGATTTGTAGTCGCGCCTTGAAATCAGTGAACCAGTCACGATGATTTCGCTGGCCTCGGGCTGAGAATCATCCGCGCTGGCGGTCGTCTGATCAGCTGGGTTGGCCGGTGCTACTTGCGCCAGGGCTGGGGCAGCGAGCCCCGCGAGCGCAATCGCGCTAGCACTGCATGCAAGCAAGGTCCGGCAAATGATTCGGTTCATGATTCCCTCCCGTTGGACCTTTGTGGCCCTTACGCTGGTCAAGATTGACAGCGGGAAGTTGCGGCGGTTGGTGCGGAGCCTCAATCCGTCATATGTCTCAGGAAGGCATTTGTGGGAGTTCCTTGTCCGACGGATGACGGAGTTTTCGTCAGAAGCGCAAATCTTCCAAAAAATGAGCTGAGAATTCCGACCGGTTGGGAATCCCGGATTTTGCATAAATCGCTTGGGCTTGTTGCCGGACCGTGCGCTCGCTGGTCCCGCGTGCGGCTGCGATCTCCTTGAACTGAAGTCCCTTGAGGATCATCCAGCCGATTTCCAGTTCGGCACTGGAAAGTCCCCAGGCTTCCATCTGTCGGGCGATTGCGGTCCGTTCTCCGGCGTTGGCTTGATCGCTCGTATCATCCCGCGTGGCCATTTGAGCGCGAATTTCGCTCAGAGCTTCAAGCGCCCGATTCAGCTCACCGGCCTTGACCTTGGCGGAACGCCGCTGCCACGCCACCGCCAGTGCCAGCGACGCGGCAATTGCAAATCCCAGCAGCGCGTAGCGCCACGGCCGGACCAGCAAGTCTCGCAATCGCCCATCCCACCGCGAGTCGGGAACTGGACCGGACAGCAGTGCTTTGACCATCCGGCGGTCGGCCGCTATTCTGGCCTTGAAGCCTGTTTGTGGGTCTTTCGGTGATCGCCAATTCTGCGCCGCGAGTTCGTGCGCCCAGGAGGGGCTCGCGAGCAAGCGCACGAAGACCAGATTGATCGCCTTGCGCTGGGCTTTTGGTGCTTTGGGTGACACAAACGCGCCCTTCCAATCGGTCACCACCAAGTCGAACCCGGCTTCTCGCAGCGTTGGCAGGGGGATGCCGGGGAAACGATCCGCAGTCGAAATCGCCAGCAGGCGCAGCTTGCCCCGGCCCGGGTAAGAGGCGAATTCCTCGTAGCTGCGAATGGCCACGAATTGCGGTCCATTGGACAGGCGATCGAGCACTTGCTGGCCGCCACCTGGAACGGCCATGAACCTGAAGTGGTCACGGGCAATGCCCAGCTTTGAAGCCATCGCCCACAACAGCACCTCATCGGCGCTGCCGGGCGAGCCGCCCACCCAAGTGAGGCGATCAGGGTCGGCCCGCATTGCTTCGATCAAATCGCCGATCGAATGAATTGGACTGTCATCACGCACTGCGATGGCCAGAGCGACTTCGCTAAGTTGACACACTGGCTCAAGGTCGATGAGCGATACCATTGAGTGGTTCACGGCTTCCGCGCCGAGGATTGTAACGCCGCCAATGAAGATGGTGGGCTCGAACGGATTGGCTTGCCCTTCGAACTGTGCAAGCCCGATCAGACCACCTGCGCCGGGTGACCGGCGAATTTCCACGATCCGCACAATGTCTTCCGCCATCAGCGCTTTCGCCACCGATTGCGCTGTCTTGTCGAAGCCGCCGCCAGCCGAAGCGGGGACGATGATCACCAGGCGATCGAGCACAGGCGCTGCACTGCTTGGAACCGACACCAGCAGCAGCACAAGCACGCCAATGAACTTTAACAAGCGCAGTTTGACTTCCTCCCCCGATTGCAGTCGTTTTAGAAGCTCTGTCCCGCCTTAAGCAAGGCCTGGCTCGTTTGATCGAATGCGCCCGATAGGTCATCTGGCGGATTGGCCAGGTATCGACGGAC
>JAYWBP010000033.1:0-21831 GCA_043781375.1 Novosphingobium sp. | reverse complement strand
AGTGCGGCGTCGTAGCCCTCGGCGATAAAGCCACCCTGGCCGCGCTCGGTCGGCGGCGCGGGGACCAGTGCGCGGCTGTAGAGGTCGGTCAGCGCGCCATGGCCACGCAGCGGCGGAAGCAGGTCGGCGAGCATCGTCGGCTTGTCGGCGCGGCCTTCAAGATGATCGTGGATCCGGCGTGCCTCGCTCAGGCCATCACGCAATTGGCCCAGGTCGCGCGGACTGCCGCGTCCGGCCACCACCCGCCCCAAGGCGCGGCCGATGTCGGGCAAGGCGCGCAGGACAGCGCGCAAGTCTTCGCGCAACAAAGCCTCGTCGTGGAGCCACGCGACAAGCTCCAGCCGCGCCTGGATCGCCGCGATATCGGTCAGCGGCGCACACAGGTCCTCCGCCAGTTGCCGCGCGCCGGCACCGGTGACGCAACGATCGACCGCGTCGAGCAGGCTACCCTTCCGCCCGCCTTGGCTGGAGGCGACGATTTCCAGGCTGGCCCGCGTCGCTTCGTCCATCGCCAGATGCGCGCCGCTGTCACGCAGCACCGGGGGCAGCAGCAAGGGCAGCTTTCCGCGTCCGGCATGGTCGAGATAGGCGATCAGGCCTCCGCCCGCCGCCAGCATCGCCCGGCTGAACACCCCGAACCCGTCGAGCGTGGCGACGCCGTGAACCGCCTTGAGCCGCGCCTCGCCCTGTTCGCTGGCGAAGTCGCGCGCAGGGCGGGCGATGGCATCGAGCGGCGCGGCATCCCAGCCTTCGGGCGCGACGATTTCGCTCGCCCCCAGCCGCGCCAGAGCAGCGCCGACGTGCTCGGGCGCGCATTCCTCCAGCTCCATCCGCCCGGTGGAAATGTCGCAACAGGCCAGGCCGATGGTGCCTCGCAGATCGCACACTGCGACCAGCATATTGGCCCGGCGGGGCTCCAGCAAAGCGTCCTCAGTCAAGGTGCCGGCGGTGACGAAGCGGACGATGTCGCGCGCCACCAGGGTTTTGCCGCCCCGCTTCTTCGCGTCCTCGGGGCTCTCGATCTGCTCGGCGATGGCCACCCGGCAGCCGGCCCGGATCAGGCGGGCGAGGTAGTTTTCGGCGGCATGGACCGGCACGCCGCACATCGGGATCGGCGCACCGTCGTGCTCGCCGCGGCTGGTCAGCGCGATATCGAGCACTTGCGCGGCAGTCCGCGCATCATCGAAAAACAGTTCAAAGAAATCGCCCATCCGGTAAAACAGCAGACAATCGCCCGCCTGCGCCTTGAGCGCATGATATTGGGCCATCATCGGGGTTTGCGGAGTGGACACCCGCGCGGTGTAGCCATCGCACTGGCGATTCGGAAACCCGCCGTGGCCAAGCTTTCCCCTATCCCGTTCGTGCGACATTGGTTACGGCCCACGTGAAGAGCTGGGAGCCTGCGCCGTGTCCGACGAAAGCAACGTCCGTTTCACCGAGCGCGAAGCGCTGTTTTACCACAGTACGATGCGCCCGGGTAAGATCGAGATCATCGCCTCGAAACCGATGGTGACCCAGCGCGATTTGTCGCTGGCCTATTCGCCCGGCGTTGCGGTGCCGGTCCAGGCCATCGCCGATGATCCGTCCAAAGCTTATGACTACACCGCCAAGGGCAATCTGGTGGCGGTGATCACCAATGGCACGGCGATCCTGGGCATGGGCAACCTGGGCGCGCTCGCCTCCAAACCGGTGATGGAAGGCAAGGCGGTGCTGTTCAAGCGCTTTGCCGATGTCGATTCGATCGACATCGAGCTGGCCAGCGAAGATCCCCAGGCGATCATCGAGGCGATCGCGATGATGGAGCCGACTTTCGGCGGGATCAACCTGGAGGACATCAAGGCCCCAGAATGCTTTGTCATCGAGCAGGCCCTGCGCGAGCGGATGAAGATTCCGGTGATGCACGATGATCAGCACGGCACCGCGATCATCGCCGCTGCAGGGCTGGCCAATGCCTGCTTCCTTACCGGGCGCGAATTCAAGGACGTGAAAGTCGTGGTCAATGGCGCCGGGGCCTCGGCGATCGCCTGCACCTCGCTGATCAAGTCGATGGGCGTGCGCCATGACAACGTCATTATGTGCGACAGCAAGGGCGTGATCTATCGCGGCCGTGCCGGGATCGACCAGTTCAAGTCCGCCCACGCGGTTGACACCGACCGCCGCACCCTGGCCGAGGCGGTCGTGGGCGCGGACATCTTCCTGGGGCTGTCAGTCGCCGGAGCGATGACTCAGGACATGGTCCGTTCGATGGCGCCGCAGCCGATCATTTTCGCCATGGCCAACCCCGATCCTGAGATCACCCCGCCCGATGCCATGGCCGTCCGGCCCGATGCGATCGTCGCCACCGGGCGCTCGGACTATCCCAACCAGGTCAACAATGTGCTGGGCTTTCCGTTCATCTTCCGCGGCGCGCTCGATGTGCGGGCGACCGCGATCAATGAGGAGATGAAGATCGCCGCGGCTAACGCGATTGCCGCGCTGGCCCGCCAGCAGGTGCCCGAGGAAGTCGCTGCGGCCTATGGCAAGGTCCAGCAGTTCGGCCGCGACTATATTATCCCCGCGCCGTTCGATCCCCGGCTGATGGAAGTGGTGTCTTCGGCGGTGGCCAAGGCGGCGATGGATTCAGGCGTCGCGCAAAAGCCGATCGAGGATTTCGACGCCTATCGCCTGAGCCTGAAAGCGCGGCTCAACCCGACGACTTCGGTACTCACGCAAGTCTATGCCCAGGCCAAGGAAAATCCCAAGCGGGTGATCTTCGCCGAAGCCGAGCAGGACGTGGTCCTGCGCGCAGCGATCCAGTTGCGCGATTTCGGCTATGGCATTCCGGTGCTGGTCGGGCGCACCCAAGCGGTGCGTGACAAGCTGATCGAGCTGGGCGTGGGTGATCCCGACAGCTATGAGATCCACAATTCGGCCAATTCGCCGCTAGTCCCGGCGATGGTCGCGCATCTGTACGAACGGCTGCAGCGGCGCGGCTTCATGGAACGCGACGTGCGCCGGATGGTCAATCAGGACCGCAATATCTTCGCTTCGACCCTGCTCGCGCTGGGCCACGGTGACGCGATGATCACCGGCTACACCCGGCCTTTCGCCCAGACCATGCGCGAGGTGCGCCAGGTGCTCGACCCCAAGGAAGGGCACCTGCCGTTCGGGATCCACCTGATGATCGGCAAGAACTACACCGTGTTCCTGGCCGATACCACGATCAACGAGCGCCCCAGCGCCGAGGATCTGGCCCACATTGCGATCGAGACCGCCGCCGTCGCGCGGCGGCTGGGGCATGAGCCCAGGGTCGCGTTCCTCAGCTACTCAACCTTCGGCAACCCGTCGGGCAAGTGGCTGGATAACATCCGCGGCGCGGTCCAGGTGCTCGACCAGTGCGATCCCGGTTTCGAGTACGAAGGCGAAATGGCTCCCGACGCTGCGCTCAACCCGGTGGTAATGAAGAACTACCCGTTCAGCCGGCTGTCCGCGCCGGCCAACGTATTGGTCATGCCCGGGCTGCAATCGGCCAACCTGTCAGCCAAGCTGCTGCGCGAGCTGGCGGGTAATGCCACGATCGGGCCGATGTTGATCGGCATGGAAAAGCCAGTCCAGATTGCGCCGATGACCGCGATTGCGCCCGATGTTCTGACCTTGGCGGTGTTGGCTGCGGCGGGGGTGGCTGGGTAGGCTTCGGGCGCCTTAACCTGACTGGTCAAAGCTCTGGGCCCGGCGCGGTTTGATCCGGATCGTGCTGCCTACTGCGGGGGCATCCTGGCTGGTATCGACATCGATCTCGACCACCCGGTCGCTGCTCGCGAGCACGCCTTCGACCCGCCACACTCCGCCCTTGCGGAAGACATTGTCGACCACCAGCGCCTCGCCGCCCGAGCTGACGATTGCCAGATCGTGTGGGCGGACGTGGACGTCGCCGTCCGATCCGGGCAAACGGTTGGTCTCGCCGACGAATTCGGCCACGAACGGTGAGGCAGGTTCCATATAGACCTGCTCGGGCGTGCCCAGTTGCTCGATCCGGCCGTGGTCCATCACTACCACCCGGTCGGCCAGTTCAAGAGCCTCTTCCTGGTCGTGGGTGACGAAGATCGAGGTCAGGCCCATCTGCTTGTGAAGGTCGCGCAGCCAGCGGCGCAGGTCCTTGCGGACGCGTGCATCGAGCGCGCCGAACGGCTCGTCGAGCAACAGCAGGCGCGGCTCGATCGCCAGGGCGCGGGCCAGGGCGACGCGCTGGCGCTGGCCTCCGGAGAGCTGGTCGGGGAAGCGCTTACCTAACCCGCCGAGCTGGACCAGGCGGAGCAATTCCTCGGCCTTTTCCTTGATTTCGATGCGCGGCGGCCGGTTGCGGCGCTTGCGCACGTTGAGCCCGAAGGCGACGTTCTCCGCCACGGTCATATGCCGGAACAGCGCGTAGTGCTGGAATACAAAGCCCACCCCGCGATCGGCGACATTGCTTTGCGAAACGTCCTCGCCATCGAACAGGACCTGGCCGCTGTCCTGGAATTCAAGTCCGGCGATGATCCGCAGCAGGGTCGTCTTACCCGATCCTGACGGCCCGAGCAGGGCAATGAATTCGCCCGGCGCGATGTTCAGGTCGATGCTGTGCAGGGCCGGGAAGTCGCCAAACCGCTTCGAAATGCCGCGGACCTCGATCAATGGACCGATCCACCGCGATGCAGATCGAAGCGCCATTCCAGCACGGTCTTGACCACCAGCGTCACTAGCGCGAGTACCGCCAGCAGCGAGGCCACTGCGAACGCGCCGACAAAATCGTACTCGTTATAAAGGATCTCGACATGCAGCGGCATGGTGTTGGTCTCACCCCGAATATGCCCGGACACGACCGACACGGCACCGAATTCCCCCATGGCCCGCGCGTTGCACAGCAGCACGCCGTAAAGCAAGCCCCAGCGCACGTTCGGCAAGGTTACGTGCCAGAAGGTCTGCCAGCCGTTGGCGCCCAGCGAAATCGCCGCCTCCTCATCATCGCGACCCTGCTCCTCCATAAGCGGAATCAGCTCGCGGGCCACGAATGGGAAGGTGATGAACACCGTCGCCAGGATGATCCCCGGGATGGCGAAGATGATCTTGACGTTGTGCGCCGACAGCCACGGCCCAAGCCAACCCTGCGCGCCGAACAGGAGGATGAAGATCAGTCCCGAGACCACCGGCGAGATCGAGAATGGCAGGTCGATCAGGGTGATCAGCAGGCTCTTGCCGGGAAAGCTGAACTTGGTGATCGCCCAGGCTGCGGCGAGCCCAAAGGCGACATTGAGCGGCACACTGATCGCGGCGATGATCAGGGTCAGGCGGATCGCTGCCAGCGCGTCCGGGTTGGCGATGGCGGTAAGAAATGCGCCCAAACCCGCGCTCAGAGCTTCGCTGAAGACCACCACCAGCGGCAGCAGCAGGAAGAAGCCGAGGAAGGCCAGGGCCAGGCCGACCAGGAGGAACTGGGTGCCACGTCCTTCGGAAGTAGACCTGCGCCGAAACCTCATGATGGCCACCTCATGACGAGCGCCTGCGAACGCGCGCCTGGATCACATTGATCACCAGCAGCACCGCGAACGAGACCAGCATCATCACTGTCGCGATCGCGGTGGCACCGGGGTAGTTGTACTGTTCCAGCTCGGTGATGATCAGCAGTGGGGCGATTTCGGTCTTGCCCGGCATGTTGCCCGAGATGAAGATGACCGAGCCGTACTCGCCCACGCCGCGCGCGAAGGCGAGGGCAAAACCGGTCAGCAGCGCCGGGCCGATCGCAGGCAGGATCACGCGGTTAAAGGTCTGGAAGCGGCTGGCGCCCAGCGTTGCAGCGGCTTCCTCCACTTCCTTGCCCATATCGGCGAGGACCGGCTCGACCGAGCGGACCACGAACGGCAGGCCGATGAACACCAGCGCGATGGTGATGCCCAGCGGGGTGAAAGCGACCTTGATCCCCATCGGCTCGAGCCAGCGCCCGATCCAGCCATTGGGGGCGTAGAGCGAGGTCAGGGCAATGCCCGCCACGGCGGTGGGCAGGGCGAACGGCAGGTCGACCAACGCGCTGACCAGCCGCTTGCCGGGAAAATTATAGCGTACCAGCACCCAGGCAACGAGCAGCCCGAAGACTGCGTTGACCAGCCCGGCGGCGGCGGCGGTGCCAAAGCTCAGGCGATAGGCCGCCATCGCCCGGTGTGAGAAGCCCACGGCGGCGAAATCGTGCCAGCCCATGCCCGCCGAGCGCAGGAAGATCGTGCCCAGCGGGATCAGCACGATGAGGCTCAGCCAAGCCAGGGTCAGTCCCATGGTCAGCCCGAAGCCGGGCAGGACCGAAGGTTGGCGCCAGCGTCCGCGCGGGATTGCGATTGAAGACATCAACGTCAACTTGGTTGGAGCGGAGCGACCCGGTGCCTCTAGCCTACTTCTTGGCGTAAATCTGGTCGAACACGCCACCATTGGCGAAGAACTGCTTCTGCGCCTTGGCCCAGCCGCCGAAATCCCTGTCGACCGTGACCAGATTGATTGCCGGGAACTGCTGACTGAACTGCGCCATCACCTGCGGATCGCGTGGCCGGTAGTAGTTGCGGGCGATCGCGACCTGCGCCTCGGGGGTATAGAGGAATTCAAGGTAGGCCTTGGCTGCAGCGGAGGTGCCGTGTCTGGCTGCATTGTGGGTAATCACCGCGACCGAAGGCTCGGCAAGAATCGAGATGCTCGGCACGACCACTTCGAACTTGCCCTTGCCCATGGCCTTTTCTGCCAGATAGGCCTCGTTTTCCCAGGCCAGCAGCACGTCGCCGATGCCGCGCTCGACGAACGTGGTGGTCGCGCCGCGCGCGCCGCTGTCGAGCACCGGAACATTGCCGAACAGCTTGCCGACATAATCGCGCGCCGCCGCATCGGATCCGCCAGACTTGCGGCCATAGGCCCAGGCGGCAAGGAAATTCCATCGCGCTCCGCCGCTGGTCTTGGGGTTAGGGGTAATGACTGCGATGCCGGGTTTGACCAGGTCGGCCCAGTCATGGATGCCCTTGGGGTTACCCTTGCGGACCAGCAAAACGATGGTCGAGGTATAGGGCGCGCTATTGTCGGGCAGGGCTTTCTGCCAATCAGCCGGGAGCAGTTTGGCCCGGGCGGCGATCGCATCGATATCATAGGCAAGCGCCAGGGTCGCGACATCGGCGTCGAGCCCGTCGATGATCGCGCGGCTTTGCTTGCCCGAACCGCCGTGGCTCATCCGGAAGGTGACCGTCTGCCCGGTCTTGGCCTTCCACGCCGCGGCAAAGGCCGGGTTGATCGCCTGGTATAACTCGCGGGTCGGATCGTAGGAGACGTTAGTCAATTCGACCGACTTGCCATCCGAGGACTTGCCACTTGAACACGCCGAGAGCGCAGCGGCAAGGAAGACAGAGGCGATAAAGGCGCAACGACGCATGGCGAGCGAATCCCCTGTTCCACTAAAATGGTAGAGTTTTGCTAGAATGATCTGAGCAGAGCGGCGACAAAGAAAACGCGTCAGCCGGTCAAAGGAAACCTTTGCGCGGTGAAGCGAAGCTGTTCGGGCAAGGCCTGCGTGTGGGCTTCTACGGGCTCAGCCTGAGCGGATGTTGGGGTGCGGCCAAGTAATCTAGAACGGCTGCTCCCGCCCTGCTCATCCTGCGTTCGTCGAAGGTCGTTGCGCAACCTCCCCCTACCCCCGCCGACGATAGCGGAAGTACCACACTTCATGCCCCTGCGCGCGAGCCTTGGCGTCGTAGCGGGTTTCGGGCCAGCCGCCGGGACGGGTCTGGAAGTCGCCGGGTCCTTCGCAGAGCCACTCGAACGCTCCCCCGTGGCGCTGCATCACCATCAGCGCGTGGCGCAGGTAGATCGGATGGTCGGTCCCGAAGCGGAATTCGCCGCCCGGGCGCAGTTTGGCCGCGATCATGTTGAGCGGCCCATCGTTCATCATCCGCCGCTTGGCGTGACGCGCCTTGGGCCAGGGATCGGGATGGAGCAGATACACGAAAGCCAAAGTTCCGTCGGGAATGCGGGCGATCACTTCCAGCGCGTCGCCATGATGGATGCGGACGTTGCCCAGCGGAGGGTTGGCCGCAAGCCCCTCGCTGGTGCGGTCGCCGTCGACGTGGACCAGCGCCTGGGCGACCCCGTTGACGAACGGTTCCGCACCGATGAAACCATGATCGGGAAGCATGTCCGCGCGCCCCGCCATGTGCTCCCCGCCGCCAAAGCCGATCTCGAAATGGAGCGGCCGGTCGGAGCCGAACAGGCGCGCGGCGGTGACTTCGCCTTCATGGGGGACGGCGAGGCGGGGGAGGAGTGTGTCGATCAGGCCCTGCTGGCCCTCGCGCAGCTTCTTGCCCTTGGACCGGCCATAGAGCCGGTTGAGCGTGGTCGGATCGCCGGGTTTGTGCGCAGTCATGGTTGCGCGCGCTAGTGTGGTGCGGGCGGAAACGCAATCGGGTGGCAGTTCGCGTGGGCTTCGACAAGCTCAGGATGATATTGATTTTGAGACGCCCATTCCCCCGAACCCGCTCATCCTGAGCCCGTCGAAGGATGTCGCGCCACGCCTCCGATGCAACTTACAAGCAAAAACGGCCCGCCCCGAAGGACAGGCCGCTATTGGTTGCCACCACGAATTGCGTGTCAGGCCGCTTCGGCCTGGCTGTCGGGATCGCGCAGAACGTAGCCGCGGCCCCAGACGGTTTCGATGTAGTTCTCGCCCTCGCAAGCGTGCGCCAGTTTTTTGCGAAGCTTGCAGATGAACACGTCAATAATCTTGAGTTCGGGCTCGTCCATCCCGCCATAGAGGTGGTTGAGGAACATTTCCTTGGTCAGCGTGGTGCCCTTGCGCAGGCTCAAAAGCTCGAGCATCGCGTATTCTTTGCCGGTCAGGTGAACCCGCGCGCTGTCGACTTCGACGGTCTTGGCATCGAGGTTGACCGCCAGCTTGCCGGTGCGGATGACTGACTGCGAATGGCCCTTGCTCCGGCGGACCACGGCGTGGATGCGGGCGACCAGCTCTTCGCGGTGGAACGGCTTGGTCACATAATCGTCGGCGCCGAAGCCGAAGCTGCGGACTTTCGAATCCATTTCGGAAATGCCTGAAAGAATCAGTACCGGGGTCTGCACCTTGGCCACGCGCAGTTTCTTGAGCACATCGTAACCGTGCATGTCGGGCAGGTTCAGGTCGAGCAGGATGATGTCGTAATCATACAGCTTGCCCAGGTCCAAACCCTCTTCGCCCAGATCGGTCGAATAAACGTTGAAGCCCTCGGTCGTGAGCATCAGCTCGATCGCCCTGGCCGTGGTCGGCTCATCCTCAATCAACAAAACGCGCATGGGAGTCCCCTTTGCCCCTAATCGCTCGACGCCAACCCTTTGGTCAGGGTTGTTGTCGTGCATTAACCATATGACCAATGAAGATGAAAGGTTAATTTCCGGTAAAGACACGGAATTGGTTGGGACGGGTTTCGAGGCTGGAGGGCTAAGTGTTTACACGAACCTCTCCGTCAGCCGCTCTGCAGCTGAAGGAGGGATTCATCTTTCTACCCTTCGATGATCCGCGTGTGCGGATGGTGCTTGTCGAGATGTCGACGAATGATTGCCAGATTGCGGGTATTCGACCGGAACAGGAAGTCGGCCACGTCGCCGATCAGAGGCACGGCGCCGATCAGCGTGTCGAAGCCGACATTGCCTGTCATTCGCCACAGCTGCCACTTGGGCATACCCAGGTTGCGCGCTTCCCAAACAATGTACATGCCCAGCGCGGCAGTGACGAGATCCCCCGCGATTGGGAGCAAGCCGACGATCGCGTCGAGGCCGACCCTGCGGTTGATCCCGGGGATCACGAACAACCCTTCGAGCAGCTTCTCCATCGCCTCGATCCGGCGGCGAATTGCTGCGGGATCGTTGCCCAAGGGCAGGCTCTGGGTCATCTTGCTAAGGCGGTCGGCCTGATCCATCGCGGGCTCCTTATAAGGCACGGCGCTTATTTGGGGCGCGTGGCCAGCGGCATCAAGGGATGGAAGCCCCAGCGGTTCTCGGCAAAGCCGGCGATATCGCCGCGCACCAGCGACCAGCGCACCGGTGGACCGAACGGTATATAGACATTGGACGAGGTCAGCTCGGCCTCGGCCTCGGCATAAAAGGCAGCCCGCGTCGCCGGAGCGGTGGCGAGCCGAGCCTCTTCGGCGCGGGCATCGGCAGCCGGGCTGCACAGCTCAGCGCGGTTGGCGCAAGCTAACTGGTTGAAGAACCAGTCGGCCCGGGCGTAACGGGCGACCATATCGAGCAGGCGCAGATCGGCCGGATCGTTCTCCCCGACCCGTGCGGTATCGAGCCCGATGGCGGCGAGGTCTGCGGCGATCCTCGAAAACAGCAGGTCGCTCCCCGGCCCCGCTGGCAGGGCGATGCGCAGCCGGGGCAGGGCGCGCCCGGACTTTTTGGCGCGGGTGACGCGAGCTCCGGCCTCGCTGCGGCGCTGAGTCAATGAGAGTGAGAGCCAGCGCTCCTTGGTAAGACCGGTATCGCCGGTCAGTCCGGGGGCGATTACGCGAGTTGTCGGGGTCCAGCCGCCCACGCCAAACGGCGCGATCAGGCTGTCGCGATCGATCGCCATGCCTATCGCCTCGCGGTTTTCCGGCGCGGCAAGGAACCCGTCAGCACGGACGACTGCCAGCCCGAACAAGCCAAGTACCGGATCGAGGTGGATGGCGCCGCGGGAAATCCCGGCGGCCTGGGTGCGCGGAAACTGCTCGATTCCCCCACCCAGCACGACATCTGCCTCGCCAGCGTCAAATGCAGCGAAGGCGGCCTGGCCGGGCAGCGAGCGCAGCACCAGCGCGCGAAAGCGGCCATTCCACCCATCCTCGGCGGGCAGCCCGCGCTTTTCGGGAGCGATTGGAATAAGCCGGGCCGTGTCACCATTTCGCCGAAGCGCCATCGGCCCATTGCCACGTCCGCGATAGGCCAGGCCGAGTTCGGGCTGAGCCAGTAACTGGAGCAGATCGGGCACCGGTTGGGCCAGACGCAGCTCGATTACCCGCCCGGCCATGACCCGGATCTGCGACAGATCGCCCAAATCGCGGCCAAGGGCGGTCCCCCTGAGCGGGGTGAGCGCCCGGCGCAACGCGGCGGCAGCACTATCGGCGGTAATTGGGCTGCCATCGCTCCAGGTTCCGTCGCGAAGGCGGAAGATATAGCTCTGGCCGTCGTCGGTGACGATCCAGCGGTCGGCCAGCGCGGGGATGACCCGGCCCTGCTCATCGATCCCGACCAGCCCTTCCAGTGTCGCATTGCGCAATAACTGCGCGGCGGGCGATAGCCGCGGTCCGGCGATAAAAGCTGCCCCGGGCGCGCCAATGACGACGACCTCGACCGGGCGATCGCTGTCGCCCTTGCCGCAGGCAGCGAGCGCAAAGGCCAGCACCAACGCGGCAATGATTCTGGAGAGAGTGGAAAGTACCGTTGCCATTGCAAGGTTCCTAGACCCGGCGAAGGCAGATTGGAATCACTGTAATGCCCGGGCCGACCCTCAGATCTTGCGCTGTTGTGCGGGCGATCCCCCGCCCGCTACGGTTAGCGGCGGCTTGACGAAGCGCGGTGTTGATTCGCCTTGTCCAACCGGCGCGCGGGCCACGCGCGGGTCGATCTCGTCACGGAAAGCCAGCCCAAAGCGGCTGTTCTGAACCCAGGCGACCGTACCCTCGACCCAGCCGATGTTGCGGATTTCGACCCACACCGCCGCGCCGCGCACGACGTGGACCGGGCCCTCGCCCATCATCCCGCCCGACGACAGGTTGCGGACTTTGATCCGGTGCTCGATGCCCTCGCCCTCCAGACGCAGGTCCGACATGACAAACAGGCTGTCACGCGCAAGCTGCCTCTGATCGGTATCGTCCATACTAGCTTTCACTCACACCCGCAAATACCGGGCGACAGCGAATGCCCGGGGTTTAGCATGCCGAGTAAATCCGGCTGATCCCTGCAACGTAGCCACGAATGGCGAACAAAGCTTTAAGGTTCGCTTCGGTTTAAGCCGTTGCCTTGGTCAAAAATCATGTTTTTTTAATCGTCGCGCGAAACTTTCTCGCGCCGCTCGTGGGCCTGTTGAGCCTCGACGGTCATGGTCGCAATCGGGCGGGCGATCAGCCGACCCAGCCCGATTGGCTCACCGGTCACTTCGCAGAACCCGTATTCGCCTTCCTCGATCCGGCGCAACGCCGCCTCGATCTTGGTAATCAGCTTGCGTTGGCGGTCGCGGGTCCGCAGTTCGATCCCCCAATCGGTCTCGCTCGATGCGCGGTCGTTGAGATCGGGCTCGCGCATCGGCCCGTCCTGGAGTTGCTGGAGCGTGCCAGCCGAAGCTGAAAGAATCGATTTCTTCCATTCCATCAGCAACCTGCGGAAATAATCCTGCTGTGGCTCGCTCATGTAGGGGTCGCTGTCCGCGGGCACATAGTGTTCGCCCAGGGTCCGCTTGGCCTTGGCCAAAACATCGATTTCGTCACCCAGCACAGTTGCCATCGAAGCCTCCACAATGCGCATCCCGCTATTGCGACAACCACCCCGGGCTTTCCCGGTAGCAGC
Source organism: Novosphingobium sp. (assembly GCA_043781375.1). GTDB lineage: Bacteria > Pseudomonadota > Alphaproteobacteria > Sphingomonadales > Sphingomonadaceae > Novosphingobium. The sequence goes on along the minus strand of JAYWBP010000033.1, from coordinate 9,264 downwards.
CCAGCGGGCCAGCACAGGGGCGCCTATAGTTTGGGGTCTGAAACGAGACAAGCGCCAATCCGGGGGGCATCTAACAACGACCGATTAAGCAGGGCCGAACGGTCTTTTCAGGCTGGCGTCACAAAATCGTCGCGCGCGTTAACCAATTGTTGACCATGACAGCCCAGCTTGGCCCTTGTCGGACGGTCACAGGGGTGCAGGTCCGCTTGTTTGGGGGTAAGACCATGGGTACCAGCTGGATCAATCACAGCGACAGCGCCAGCAGCTTCGCCGCCGTATTTGCCGCCGTTGAGGAAACCGGGGCCGACGAAACTGGGGCCGACGAAACCGGGGCCGACCTGCTGGTCGCCAGCTGCCTGGCCGCCGCCGCACAGGGCGACATTAGCGCTTACTACGATCTGGGAGTGGCCTTCTCCACCGGCAGCCACGGCGTCGACTGCGACCTGGTCGAGGCGCACAAGTGGTTCAACCTGGCGGCGGTCTCGGGCCACAGCGAAGCCCAGATGTGCCGCGCCGACATCTCCGACGAAATGACGGCCCGCGAGATCGCCGAAGCCCAACGCCGCGCCCGCGCCTGGATCGCCGCGAGCATCCGCAAGGCGGCTTGAGCTGGAGCCTCCCCGTTCCGCGGAGGATTGAAACCTACACCTTTTTGAATGGGGTTCGCTCACCTAGGTACAACTGGTTTGCCGCTACGCCTTCGCGCTCGCGTTCGAGGAAATCGGCGACCGCCTCGCGAAAACCCGCATGGACAATATAATGCGCCGACCAAGTCTGAACTGGCTCATACCCGCGGGCCAGCTTGTGCGAGCCTTGAGCCCCGGCTTCTACCCGTGATAAGCCGCGTTCGATCGCAGCTTCGATCGCCCGATAATAGCACAGCTCGAAATGGAGGAACGGCTTGTCCAGCCGTGCGCCCCAATATCGCCCGTAGAGCGCATCCCGGCCGATAAAGTTGAGTGCTCCAGCAATCGCCTGACCATCGATGAACGCAAGGACCAGCAGGATCTGCTCGCCCATCCGCTCGCCCAGCAAGGTGAAGGCCTCGCGGGTCAGGTAGGGCTGACCCCATTTGCGTGAGCCGGTGTCTTGGTAGAACTGCCAGAAGGCGTCCCAGTGCTCGGGACGGATCTGGTCGCCGCTGAGCGCCCGGATCTCCACGCCAGCTTGCGCGGCGGCGCGTTCTTTGCGGATATCCTTGCGCTTGCGCGAGGACAGCGCGGCGAGGAAATCGTCAAAAGTGGCATAGCCGCGGTTCTCCCAGTGGAACTGGATATCACTGCGCAACAGCCAGCCGGCGGCCTCGAACAGCGGCAGTTGCGCCGAATCGATGAAAGTGGCGTGGGCCGAGGACAGGCTGTTTTGCTGGCAGAACTGCTCGGCAGCGCGCAGCAGGGGCACGGCCAGCGCGGGTTCGCGGGTCAGTATCCGCGGGCCAGTCGCGGGGGTGAACGGCGCAGCGATCTGGAGCTTGGGGTAATAGCGGCCCCCGGCGCGCGTCCAGGCATCGGACCAGGCATGGTCAAAGACATATTCGCCCTGGCTGTGGCTTTTGAGATAGGCGGGAAGTGCAGCGACAAGTTGGCCTTGGCTGCTCTCGATCACGATTGGTGCAGGGTCCCAGCCCGAGCGCGCGCCGACGCTGCGCGAATCTTCCATTGCCTTGAGGAAAGCGTGCGACACGAACGGATTGCCCTGATCGTTGAGCGCGTCCCACTGCGCGGCGGGCAGTGCACCGACCGACTCGGCAATCCGGGCAATAATCGCGCTTTCGCTCATGCGAGGCCTGCGTCTTCGGCAATCGGGGCGTCGGCGTGGAGGCGAGCGCGTTCGAGTAGGTCAGGGCTGCGCACGGTCCAGGTCGCGATGGGGAGTCCGCGGCGCCGCTGACTGGCGGCGAACCGGCTGGGCAGGTCGCGAATGTCGTAAGCGAGGAAGTCGGGGCGGGCGATCCACAGCCAAAAGTGGCGGCGCAGGCGACCGATTAGGCCCCGGTCGCGCTCCTCGGTAATCACCAGGCCGCGCGCTGTGTCGGGGGCGCGGTTTGCGAACCAACGGGAGATGCGTGGATCGAAGCTCATGATCGCATGGAGGCCACGATAGCCGGAGATATCGCTCAGCACGGCTTCGCACAGCGGTGCGATGGCGGTTAGCCGGGTCGACTTGACCTCGATCAGCAGCGGCACCGTGCCGCCGATCTGGTGGAGCAATTGGCGCAGGGTCGGTATCGTGTCAGTGCTGCCGGTCAGGCGGATCGTACCGAGCTGGGCGGCGGTCCGCTTTATCAGTGCACCGGTTGCCCCGGTCAGCCGCTCAAGCGCGGCATCGTGGAACACCATCACCTGTCCATCGGCGGAGCGCTGCACGTCGCACTCGATCCCCAGCCCTTGGGCAATCGCGGCGGCAAAGGCGCTGGGGGAATTTTCCGGCACGGTCTGATCATGACGACCACGGTGCGCAAAGGTTCCGCCCGCAATCCACGCCACCCGTTCGGGATCGAGTGCTGGGGCGAACCAGCGATCAAGCAGGCTTGATAGCGACAATCGCATCGACCTCAACCGCAGCGCCCAGCGGCAGCACCGGAACTCCCACTGCGCTGCGGGCATGACGCCCGGCCTCGCCGAACACCGCCGCCATTAGCTCGGAGGCGCCGTTGGCGACCTTGGGCTGGTCGGTGAAATCTGCAGTCGAGCTGATGAAGGCACCCAGCTTGACGACCCGCTCGACCCGTTCGAGCGAGCCCAGTGCGGCCTTGAGCTGGGCCAGGATCATCAAGCCGCACGCCTGCGCCGCCGCCACACCCTGCTCCAGCGTCACGTCTTCACCCAGCCGGCCTTTGACCAGCATGCCACCAACGAACGGGAGTTGGCCGGAAACATGGGCCAGTCCGCCGGCAACCACCACCGGGACATAGGCCGCCACCGGCGCGGCCGCCTGAGGCAGGGCCAGGCCCAGTTCGGCCAGCTTCGCGTCGAACTCATTATCGGTCATGCGGGGTCCTTTTCAAGCCGTTTGAGCAGCCATGGCAGCGCTTCGTCCCAGGTGTCGATCCGGGCATGAGCGTGGCCGGCCTTGTGAGCGCAGGCGATGTGCGGGGCGAGCAGCGGCTCGCCGCACAGGTGGAGCCGGGTAACATGGGGCGCGGTGCTGGCCACGGAGTCGTGATGTTGCGCCAGATCATCGATGAAAAACGCGCGAGCGGGTTGATATTCGTCGAGGATTGCCTGGAGCGCAGGACCCTTGGGGCCCTGGTTGGTGAAGACCCGGGCCGCTATCCCGGCCTCGCGCAACTGCTGCGCGCGGCTGGCCTGGCGATGATCCTTGAGGTTGGTCAGAATTACCAGGTCAGCGTGTTCGCGTAAGCGCGCCATCGCTTCGACTGCGCCCTTAATTGCCTGCTGGCGTGGCATCTCGGTATCGAAGAACAGGTTGAGCAGGCGCCAGATCTCGTCTGGTGCGATCAGTTCGCCATTGCTGCGCAGGCGCATCGCCTGGCTGAAATCGTTGCTGTCCATCGCAAAGTCGATGCCATGGACCTCGCCCAGCCAGTCACGGAACGGAGCGATCATATGAAGCAGCACTTCGTCGCAGTCCGAGATGATCAGTGGCCGACTCATCCTTCCAACTCCCGGTGAGCGGCGATCAGTGCCTGCGGCTCTACGCCCAGTTCATGCGCGGCCGCGACGAGGTCAGGCTCGTGCGCGCTGAGGAAGCCAAGCACCGCGGCCAGCACCGCGCGATCGCCCAGGCCGTGGCGTAGCGCTTCGGGGTTCAGGCCGGTCAGCGCGAGCAGGCGTTCGGCCCGGCGTTCGTCGGCGAGCAGCCAGCCGAGCGCGGCAAGCGCCAGCGCCTCAGGTTCGGCAGCGGGAGATGGCGGATTGCGGAGAATTGTCAGGACCTTTGCGAAGTCATAAGGCGGTTGGGCGGCGCGGGCCTCGCGCGTCTATCGGCACAGGCAGGCAAATGGCAAAGCGAATCCTCGTTGTCGAGGACAACGATCTCAACCGGCGATTGTTCTGCGATGTCCTGAAAAGCCAGGGCTATGCGGTGGAGCCGGTGGCCGACGGGCTGGAAGCGCTCGACCGGGCGCGCAGCTTTGTGCCCAATCTGATCATCATGGACATCCAGATGCCCAATGTCTCGGGGCTCGACCTGATTGAGGCGGCCAAAGCCGATCCCCTGTTGCGCGCAATTCCCGTGCTGGCGGTCACCGCCTACGCTGGCAAAGGTGATGAAGAACGCATCCGCGACGCTGGGGCAGAGGGTTACCTGGCCAAGCCGGTCTCGATCGGCCCGTTCATGGCCGCAGTACGCGCACTGGTGGAACGGGCGATGGTGTGAGACTAGGCGTTTCATACTGGACGGCGTGAGACTGGACGGCGTGAAACTGGGCGCCGCTTTTCCGCCCCATTCCTGCGCCACACGCGCCCCCAGCAACACCGGAGCTTTGTATATGGACCGCGCCGCCACTGCCGAACGTATCGCTGCGCTGATTGCGCCGTTCAACAAGAAGGGCATTGAGATCGACGATGCCAGCACTTTTGCCGGCGACCTGGAGTTCGACAGCCTGACGGTGATGGATTTCGTCGCCTTGATTGAGGATGAGTTCGACATCATCATCTCGATGAACCAACAGGCCGAAATCGAGACTTATGGCCAACTGGTCGATGCTGTGGTGAAGTTGAAAGGCTAAGCCGATGAGCGAAAGCACTTTCCAGCCCGACCCTCCCCCCCCTCTCATGGGCGTCCATAACGCTGCGGGAACCGACTTGTTCTCCAAGTTCGATCCGCTGATCGAAATGCGCCGCGCTCTGCTCGCGACAGGCCAGGCCGATCCGTTCAGCCTGGTGATGGAGCAGGTGATCTCACCCACGGTGGCGGTGTGCAACGGGCGCGAGACGATCCTGCTGGGCACCTACAATTACATGGGGATGACCTTCGATCCCGAGGTGATCGCCGCGGGCAAGCAGGCGCTCGACGATTTCGGCGCGGGCACCACCGGCAGCCGAGTGCTTAACGGCACCTACCGCGGCCACCGCGAATGCGAGGCCGCGCTGCGCGAATTCTACGCGATGGACCACGCGATGGTCTTTTCGACCGGTTACCAGGCGAACCTTGGCATCATCAGCACGATCGCGGGCAAGGGCGATTACATCGTTCTCGATATCGATAGCCATGCGAGCATCTGGGACGGCTGCAAGCTGGGCGATGCCGAAGTGGTGCCGTTCAAGCACAACGATATCGAGGCGATGGAAAAGCGCCTTAAGCGTATTCCTGCGGGCGCGGGCAAGCTGGTCATCCTCGAGGGCGTCTATTCGATGCTCGGCGATATCGCCCCGCTCAAGGAGATGGTCCGCGTCGCCAAGGAAAACGGCGCCATGGTGCTGGTCGACGAGGCGCATTCGATGGGCTTCATCGGCCCAAACGGCCGCGGCGTGGCCGAAGACCAGGGCGTGCTCGACCAGGTCGATTTCGTGATCGGGACGTTCAGCAAAAGCGTCGGCACGGTCGGCGGCTTCTGCGTATCCAACCATCCCAAGTTCGAGATCATGCGGCTGGTCTGCCGCCCTTACGTGTTCACCGCCAGCCTGCCGCCCAGTGTAGTCGCCACCGCCGCTACCTCGATCCGCAAGCTGATGCACGGCGGGAACAAGCGCGCGCACCTGTGGGAGAACTCCAAGGTTCTTCACGCCGGGCTGACCGCCTTGGGCTTCCAGCTAGGCACCGCCGCGCCGCAATCGGCGATCATTGCGGTGATCATGCCCGACCTGGAGCGAGGCGCGGCGATGTGGGAAGCGCTGCTCGACGAGGGGCTTTACGTGAATCTGGCCCGCCCCCCTGCGACCCCCGCCAATATGACTCTGCTGCGCTGCTCGCTGTGCGCCGAACACAGCGCCGAACAGGTCCAGACAATCCTGGGCATGTTCGAACGCGCGGGCAAGGCGACCGGGATCATCTGACGCCTACGCGACTGCTAGTTGCCTACGCGATTGCCAGTTGCAATTGCGGCTGAGGGCGAACTTGGCGGCGTAATATCAGGACCAGCCCTAGGAGCAGGGCGAGCATGACCGGCAGGGTCAGCAGCCCCGCGGTATAAGTGCCGGTCCTATCCTTCATCATCCCGAACACGATTGGCGACACAAATGCGCCGATCTGAGAGACCGAATTGATGAAGGCCGCACCAATCGCCAGTTCGCGCTCGCGCAGGACGTCGGCCCAGATCGCCACCTGGGCCAGCGACACGACCCAGGTCGCAGCACTGAGTACCAGATAAGCGCCGACGGCCGGGCCAATGCCAGGTATGAGGGCGAGCACAACCAGCGCGATCGCCTCGGCAATTATCATCGCGATCAAGGTCGGGAAGCGGTCGCCCTGGCGGTCCATGACCCAGCCGGCCAGCGCCATGGCCACCGCGCCGACGAAGCCGCCCAGCGTCACCAGCCAGCCGATCGTCTGGATGGTCATTCCCGTGGCGATCATCAGGATCTTGGGCGCGGAGAGAATGAACGGATAGAACGCGCCGATCGTTAAAAACCCCATCATGGCGAGCAGCCGTACGCGCGGATTGCCCAGGATTGCTCGCAGATCATGCGGTGGAGGGCCATCGGTCCGGCTGGTGTCACGGGCCAATTGTGCCGCCAGGGCACCACGCTCCGCCTCGTCCAGCCAGTGTGAACCGGGCGGGGCATCTGGCAAGGCGTATAGCACGATCATGCCCACGCCCACGCCCGGCAGCCCTTCCATGAGCAGCAGCCATTGCCACCCGCGCAGACCGTGAAGCCCATCGAGCGAGAGCAGCCAGCCCGAGAGCGCCCCCATCACGACCGCTGCCAGCGGTCCGAACAGGTAGAACCAGCTGATCGCGCGGGCGCGCTCGGCGCGGGGGAACCAGCTCGACAGGTAATAAACCGCGCAAGGGAAGAACCCCGCCTCGGCCATGCCGACCAGGAACCGCAGCACGTAGAACTGCATGGGCGTGCGCACGAACATCATTCCGGCGGCCAGAATACCCCAGCTGATCATGATTCGCGCGATCCAGCGGCGCGGGCCGACGCGGAGCATTGCCATGTTCGAGGGCACTTCGAACAGCCCATAGGCGAGGAAGAACAGCCCCCCGCCGATCCCGTAGATCGTCGCCGAAAAGCCCAGCGCATCGTTCATCTGGGTGGCCGCGAAACTGATGTTCACGCGGTCCATGTAGGCGATCAGGTAGCACAGCCCGAGCAGCGGCAGGATCCGCCATTTGGCCTTGCCTATCGCCGCGCGCAACGCTGTCGGCTCGGCATCGTCAGGCGCGTTTTTCATCGAAGTCCCCCAACACTTGCCACCCGGCTAGCAGCCTAGGGCAGCCGTGGGCGAGCGCAATGGTCTTGGGCGGTGACCACTGCCTTATTGTGGAACTGCAACGGTCGCCTGGCGCATTACCTTGTGGTAACGGCGGGCTGTAGCGGTGCGGCGGCTTCGCAGGCGTCGGTTTTGCTTTTGCCGCTGCTGAGCATGCTCGCCGCCACGAAGCCGGCGACCACGAGAACGACGAAGCCAATCGTGACCAGCCCCAGATAGCGGTCGATGAAGCTCTTGATCCGAGCCCCGAACAGCCGGAACAGCACCCCCACGATCATGAAGCTGATCGAACGGCTGATCAGGCTGGCGCCGATGAACGGCAATAAGGGCATGGCGATGAAGCCGGCGGTGATGGTCAGCAGCTTGAACGGGATCGGGGTCGCGCCTTTGATCATGATGATCTCGGTGCCGTATTCGCGCAGATAGCATGCCGCCGTGGGGAAGCTGTGGGTCAGGCCGAGCAGCGAGAGCAATTGAGTACCGACGCTGGCATAGAGGAAGTACCCGATGGCATAGCCCAGCAGCCCACCGAGCACCGAGAACATCGTCGCCACCAGGGCAAAGCGGATCGCCTTCGTCGGCTCGGCCAGGCACATCAGGCCCAGCAGCGGATGCGGCGGGACGGGGAAGAAACTGGCCTCGACAAAGGCGAACAGCGCCAGCCACCAGACGGCGCGCGGATCGGCAGCTTTGGCCAGGGTCCAGTCGTACAGGCGGCGCAGCATGGGGGGGTCTCCGAAAAGTCGTCATGGACTTAGAGGCCGGGCAGCTTGAGAACAAGAAAAACCTATTAGGTTATTTCAACTTGACATCGTCACGCTATATGGTTAGACATCAGGAAGATCGCGAAATACCGAGTCGCCTCACAGGCAGCCGCTTTCGCCACAACCTCTGTCAGCACCGGGATCACCCACCATGGCGCAAAAGCGCAAGACGCCGTGCGTCGCGAAGGCGAAGGCACCCACTTATCCGCAATGGAACAAGATTTTTCTCAAGGAACTGGCTGCTACCTCCAACGTATCCGCAGCAGCGCACGCGGCGAAGGTTTGCACCTCGACTGTCTATGCAGCGCGGAGAACCAAATCCGAATTCAATCGCAAGTGGCAAATGGCGCTCGTCGAGGGCTATGACAGCCTCGAAATCGAATTGCTCAGCCGGATGCGCGAAGGTGAGATCAAGCCTGCGGTCGGAGAAAAGCGCACGTTCGACAATGCGGTAGCCCTGCGCCTGCTCGCCGCCCATCGTGCCAGTACAGCCCGCCAGCGCGCGATCCACGACAATGAGGATACCGAGGCTATCATCCAGTCGATCAATGCCAAACTTGATCTGATGCGCGAACGAGCAATCGCCGCGGGAAAATACGTCGAAGATGGGGAATAACTCGCGGCTGAAACTGTTGCTGGCGCTGGAAACAACCGACCGGCTGAAGGAACTGAAAAAACTCACCGACGAAGAGCGCCGTAAGTTTCGCCATCACTGGCGGCTGTGGGCGCGCGATGAGCAGGTCTCTCCGGTGCTCGACTGGCGGCTATGGCTGATCCTGGCCGGGCGCGGCTTCGGCAAGACCCGGGCTGGGGCCGAATGGGTCCGCGAAATTGCCGATGCTGATCCGGCCGCGCGGTTTGCGCTGGTCGGGGCTTCGCTCGGCGATGTTCGGGCGGTGATGGTCGAGGGCGAAAGCGGGCTGATCGCGATCAGTCCACCGGGCAAGGAACCGCAGTTCGAGCCCTCATTGCGGCGGCTGCAATGGGCCAACGGCGCGCAGGCCACGCTTTATTCTGCGGGCGAGCCGGACAGCCTGCGTGGGCCACAGCACAGTCATGCCTGGTGCGATGAAGTTGCCAAATGGGAAAATGCAAGCGGGCGCGCCGAAAAGGCCTGGGACAATTTGCTGCTGGGCTTGCGCCTGGGCGAATGGCC
>JAYWBP010000032.1:0-2537 GCA_043781375.1 Novosphingobium sp. | reverse complement strand
ACCGGTCCGCGCAGCGTTACGCACGATCCGCTGAGGCCGGGAATTCCGCCCGGTTCCAGCTGGGCGGAAACGATGTAGAGACGGCTTGTGGAAGGCAGCACAATCGCCGCGGCTTTCGTGAGGTCGACCGAATAAGTTTCGAAAGCAGGCAGAACAATCACTCCACTCGCTCCGGCCTTTTGTTTGTTCCAGGACGCCACGGCGCTCTCGAGCGTTGGTGTGGCCGCCGAACCGACGACGGCGTTGAATGAGAAGCCCGCGGGAGCGAGGGAGGGAAGATTCGCCGAACGGTCGTAAGGGCCGCCGCCGATATCGGCCGGGAATCCATAGGCGTAGTTCAGCCGCAATTGCCGCGGTACGGGAACATCGCCGGCCAGTTGAATGCGTCCGAGTTCGGGATCGATCGCGATCATCCCTTTTCGGGTGCAGCCGTTCCATTGCCCCGCCGCGGCATCCGAAAGATCGCGCACGCAAATGCGCGAGATGTCGATGGCGGCACCGTCGGCAAAAAGCTGAATGCTCAGGCCGGGGCCGTAAAAAGCAGCGGGCGTGTCATAATACTCGCGCCGGCGGATCGGTTGAGGAACGTCCAGCCGCGTGGTGAGCCGGCTGAAGGAATCGCGGGGAGGCAGCAGGTTGAACAACGGAATATTCTGTCCGAGCGGGCTGAACATATAGCGCCGCGCGTCCACTGGATACGCGGGTGCGTTGATCACAGAGTTCGGCTTCCAGCGCCACAGATAAATTCCGATATCGGGTACGTTGTACTTGCCACCGCCGTGCAATGCGATATCGAGCGGGGTGGGGTCGGGATTCGCGATGGTCCGAACGCGCGGCGCAATCCGGCGCACGTCCACTGTGCGGCTCACCGTATCAAACGCGGAGTAGAGTGCCGCGAGCTTGCGGCCTGCGCGCAGGTCCGGCGTGGCGGCATGATCCGGTCGCAGGTGCTTCATGCTTTCGTTCGTGATGACGAGCTTGAAGAACTCAACCGCCGCCGCACTCAGCCCGGAAACGTCCATCGCCACTTGCTCAAGCGCGAGCAGCGTTCCCTTGCGCCGGCGATAACCGATCGTGTTGGCTACTTCCGCCCGCCGCCCCAGCGCGGCTGCGTTGATTTCGTAAATCGGATTTGCCCCGACCAGATCGCCGATATAGGGAATGACCCATGACGCGCAGGTTTCGATGAACCCGTCGTCGTAGAGTTGCTGGATGTTCTCTTCGAGGATTGAACCCTGGGAAACCAGCACGCTGATGAGCGCCTGCAGCGGGAAGCCGTTTTCCGCGTCGCGCGTGCGGTAGATGGCAGGCAGCAGTGCATAGAGTTGGGCCGCGTTCAGGCTCATGACCACGCTCCGATATTTCCGCGGGACGCCGGGTCGAGCAGCAGCATCTCCGCGGCTTGCGGTATGACGTTGCCACCCGTGATGGGCGCGGCTGCCTGCAACACAGCAGGCAGGGGCGAAGCTGCTGCCTGACCGCTGCGGTTAAAGGCCGTCAGCTCCACCGCCACTACACCAGCGGTTTGCTGGATCAGCGCGACCACTTCGCTCTGCGCAACCCCCTGCCCAAGGTCCCGGGAATCAAAAGCGAAGCCTGCCGCGAGAGCCTGCCATACGCGGCCCAGCACTTCAGTTGGGTCGTAGTTGACGCTGTCCACGCGCACGTTCGCGGCGATCTCAAATAAAACGGGAGTGAATGACGTCGCCTGCACCAGTACGAACGGATTGCCGGCGTTCTGCAGCGCCTGCGTGAGGTGGACTATGGTGGGATCGCCCGCGTTGAACTGCGATCCGTTCGTGCCGGCGACGGTCAGGAAAATGCCACGCGTTTTGCCGAACCAGGTCCATGTGGCGAGCGCCTTGTCGATTCCGGCAAAGGCGCGCGCGAAGTTCTGATAGTCTTCCAGCGAAACCACGCGGTCCAGAGTCAAGACGTGCAGCGGAGCGCTGATGCGGGCGTTGGCGGCGGTGTCGGGGTCCGCGCCTCCGGTCGCCGGGTCGGGATTGGTAACGCTCTTCAGGCCCTGCGGGCGATCAAGCGGTTGCGATAACTGGTCCGCACTCACCATGCCGGCGGCACCAATGCCCTTGCGATACATGGCCCGAATATTTATCTGCCCGGTCGGCGGACGGGAGCCCTCCGTGCCATCGCCAAACTGAATGATCGTGTTGCCGGTCTGATTTGCCCGCGTCACGAAAGTGCGGTCGGCCGGCAGCGACGACAGGAAGCTTTCCGTCTCATGCCACTGAAGATTGTTGACCCAAACCTGCAGGGTGGATTGAACGCCCAATGCTGCCGAAGAACTCACGTACGTGAGCGGACTTTGCTTCAGCGTGAACTGGAGCGCGGCATTGGTGGCATCTCCGCTGCCCAGGATTTCGTGGACGGTCTCGCCATTCGTCGCCGTCACAGTGTTCGCGTTCACCGTAACCGTTGCGCGGTCGTAAATCCTCGACAGGGCCTGATCGAACGCGAGCGTAGTGATTGTACCGGCGACGGTCGCCTGACTGATAACGGCGCTTTCGGACACTGCC
>JAYWBP010000031.1:0-2543 GCA_043781375.1 Novosphingobium sp. | reverse complement strand
CGTAAACCTGGCCCTGGTTCGCTGCACCGTCACCAAAATAGGCGAGACACAGCCCGCCATCCTCACGGTACTGATGGCCGAAGGCGAGCCCCGCCCCGAGCGGAACTTGCGCGCCGACGATGCCGTGGCCGCCGTAGAATTTGTGGCTTGTCGAGAACATATGCATCGACCCGCCCTTGCCGCGCGATATCCCGGCGGCGCGTCCGGTCAGTTCGGCCATGATCACCTTGGGATCGATCCCGTAAGCGAGCATGTGGCCGTGATCGCGGTAGCCGGTGATGACGCTGTCATGCCCGGGCTTGAGCGCCGATTGCAGCCCGACCGCAACCGCCTCCTGCCCGATGTAGAGGTGACAGAACCCGCCGATCAGGCCCAGCCCATAAAGCTGCCCGGCCTTTTCCTCGAACCGGCGGATCAGCAGCATCTGCTCATAAAAGGCCAGTAGTTCGTCGTCGCTGGCCTTGTAGCGGGGATTGGCCAGGTGCGCTTCCTGCAGGCTGCGCAATTCGAAATTGTCATCGCCGGCAGCGGCCTTCGCGGGCGCTTTGCGGCTGGTGGCAGGCTTGGCCAAATCGGATCCCCTGAAAGGTCGGTCGCAAGATAAAGCGGCGAAGCCAGCCTATAGGACCAGTTCGCCGTAAGGGAAACCGCTCCATACGTATTTCGGGCTGAATCTCGAAGGAAACCAATCCGGGCGTGAAGCCCAAGCAATCAGTTGAGCATCATCACCATTTCGTCGGGATGCACGACATTGAGCTGCGCGCGCAGCAACTGCCCGGCCATGTCGGGATCGACGTGATTCGGATCGAGCAGCGCCACGCGGTTCTGCAGTTCATTGCGCTGGGCGGTGAGTTGCTGCAGTTCCTTCTGGCGATCGCCAAGCAAGCGGCTGTTTTCGCTCCAGGCCATCAGCCCGCTGGGACCAAACAGCACCCAGGCACCCATTGCCAGCAAGCAGAACAGCGCAAGCGCCTGCGTCACCCGCTCGCTTGCCAACTGAACTGAACCCCGGTTCCCCATAGCCCCTTAGAATCACAATTGATTCAACAGTTCAAGCACTAAATCTGCCAAGCGTCCGCAAGCTACGATAAATTGGCGCTTGGATCTAAAGATGGTGCGCCCGAGTGGATTCGAACCACCGGCCCCCAGATTAGGAATCTGATGCTCTATCCGGCTGAGCTACGGGCGCACACGGACCGCATAGCCACGCCGCAAGGGACTGGCAATCAGTTGACTTCGTCGGGTGGGGCGACCGGGAACGGCAACGGCATCACCGCAATGCCCTCCTCGATCAAGGCTTCGGCCTCGGCCACGGTGGCCTGGCCATGGATGGTGGCTTCCTCGCGCTCGCCATAGTGGATTGCACGGCTCTGCGCGGCGAACTTGTCGCCCACCCAGGTCGATTGCTGCAAGGCCTGCGCCTGCAGCGCGGCCATCTTGGCAATCGCTTCATGCACCGCAGGCGGCAATTTGGCGACACTGGTCGGCGCGGCGGTCTTGGTCGCAGGCACGATCTGGTTGCCCTTGCGTCCCAAGCTTGGGGCCATCACCGCCTTGACGACGTCGACCGAACCGCATTCAGGGCATGAAACGAGGCGACGTGCGGATTGCTCGTCAAACGCCTGACTGCTCGCAAACCAGCCTTCGAAACAGTGGCCATGCGGGCGGCAAGCAAGGTCGAACACGATCACCGCGCAGCGCTCAACCGATCGCGCGCTTGTTGGCGAGGCACGGCACTTGGGCGCGGACTTCGGCGATGCGGGCCGGGTCGATCTCGGCAAAGGCGATTCCCGCCGCTGCGCCGCCCATGTCGAGCAGCACTTCGCCCCACGGATCGACCACCAGCGAATGGCCATAGGTCTCGCGGCCATCCTCATGCCGCCCAACCTGCGCAGCGCAGACGACATAGGCGGTTGCCTCGATCGCGCGGGCGCGTTGAAGGACGTGCCAGTGCGCGCTGCCAGTCGGCACGGTGAACGCCGACGGAATCGCGATGACGTCGCATGCCTCGCGGCCCAGCGCCTCGAACAGCGCGGGAAAGCGCAGGTCATAGCACACCGTCAGCCCCAGCTTGCCGAGCGGAGTCTGGACGGTCATCGCCCCCTCACCCGCCGCATAGGCATTGGATTCGCGCCAGCTTTCGCCGGTTGCCAGATCGACGTCGAACATGTGGATCTTGTCGTAACGCGCGGCGATGGCGCCGCTGCCGTCGATCACGAAGCTGCGGTTGGCCCAGCGGCCATCCTCGCGCAGCACCGCCATCGATCCGAGCGCGACCCAGACGCCCGCGCTGGCGGCGGCATTACGCACCGCCTCAAGCACCGGGCTTTCATCCTCGCCAACGATCTGCGGCGTGGCGCGGATTCGGTCGCGGTCGATCAGTGCCGACATCTCGGGGGTGAACAGCATTGAGGCCCCGCCCATCGCTGCGGCATTGACGGCCTGGACGATAGCCGCAGCATTCGCCGCCGGGTCGATCCCCGAAGTCATCTGCAGTACGGCGAGACGTTGCATGATCTAGCCCCCGAGCAGGGCGTCGAGCT
>JAYWBP010000030.1:0-2559 GCA_043781375.1 Novosphingobium sp. | reverse complement strand
GGTCGGGGTTTCGACCATGATCTCGACCACCAAATCACCGTGACCCCGGCCCTGCAGCACCGGCATGCCCGCGCCGCGCTTGCGCAACTGCTTGCCGGTCTGGATTCCCGCAGGGATGGAAATCGCGTGGTGGGTGCCGTCGAGCCCCGGAATATCGATCTCGCCGCCCAGCGCGGCCGTCGTGAAAGTGATCGGCACCTGGGTGACCAAGGTGGTTCCGTCCCGCTCGAACATCGCGTGGCGATTGACGTGGAGGAAGATATAGAGATCGCCCGGAGGCGCTCCAAACGGGCCAGCCTCACCCTTGCCGGTCAGGCGGATACGCGTCCCTGAATCGACCCCGGGGGGGATTGCCACATCGAGCTTCTGGGCCTGGTCGACCCGGCCCTCGCCGCCGCAGCTGTGGCACGGGCTCTCGATAACTTCGCCCGGGCCATGGCAGGTCGGGCACGTCCGCTCGACCATAAAGAAGCCCTGCTGGGCGCGGACTTTGCCGTGCCCGCCGCACAGGTTGCAGCGCCGGGTGCCGGTGCCCGGCGTCGCGCCGGATCCTTCGCAAGGCGCGCAGGTCTGCGACACTTCGACCTCGATCTCGGCCTGCTTGCCGTGGAAGGCTTCGTCGAGCGTGATCTCCATATCGTAGCGCAAGTCTGCGCCGCGCCGCGCCTGCTGGCGCCCGCCGCCAAAGCTGCTGCCGAAGATCGACTCAAAAATATCGCCCAGATCGTTGAACCCGGCGCCGGAGGTGCTGCCCTGGCCCACCCCACCGTTCTCGAACGCGGCATGGCCAAAGCGGTCATAGGCCGCACGCTTCTGGGGATCGCTGAGGCAGGCGTAGGCGTGGCTGACCGCCTTGAACCGCGCTTCGGCCTGCGCGTCACCGGGGTTCTTGTCAGGATGGCACACCATCGCAATGCGCCGGTACGAAGACTTGATCGTCTTGTCGTCGGCGGTGCGCTCGACCTCGAGCAGTTCGTAGAAATCGACTTGCGCAGACATCAGTGCTTCTCGGACCCCCGCCCTTCCCCGCTTTCGTCATCCCGCGCAGACGGGGAACATCTCCGATCGATTGCCTTAGGCACTCTGGGGAGGTGGGTTCCCGACTGCGCGGGAATGACGACGCTTGGTACTTGTTACAAGGCCTTACTTGCCTTCATCGACTTCCGAGAACTCAGCATCGACCACGTCTTCGCCGCCCTGCGCCGGGGCTTCCGTCCCCGGCGAAGAGGCCGCAGCCTGCTCCTTCTCGTAGATCGCCTGGCCCATCTTCATAGCTACCTGGGTCAGCGCTTCGGTCTTGGCGTTCATCGCATCGGCATCGCCGCTTTCGATCGCGGTCTTGGCTTCGGTGATCGCCGCCTCGATTTCAGACTTGAGCGAAGCGTCGATCTTATCGCCGTTCTCTTCAAGCTGGCGCTCGGTCGCATGGACCAGGCTGTCGGCATTGTTCTTGGCCTCGGCCTCGGCGCGGCGCTTCTTGTCCTCCTCGGCGAAAGCCTCGGCATCACGGACCATCTGTTCAATGTCGGCGTCGCTGAGCCCACCCGAAGCCTGGATGCGGATCTGCTGTTCCTTGCCGGTGCCCTTGTCCTTGGCGCTGACATTGACGATACCGTTGGCGTCGATGTCGAAGGTCACCTCGATCTGCGGTACGCCGCGCCGTGCCGGGGGAATTCCGACCAGGTCGAACTGGCCGAGCATCTTGTTGTCCGCCGCCATCTCGCGCTCGCCCTGAAATACCCGAATCGTCACTGCCTGCTGATTGTCATCGGCAGTCGAGTAGATCTGGCTCTTCTTGGTCGGGATCGTGGTATTGCGATCGATCATCCGGGTGAACACGCCGCCCAGGGTCTCAATCCCCAGCGACAGCGGGGTCACGTCAAGCAGCAGCACGTCCTTGACGTCGCCCTGCAGCACGCCGGCCTGGATCGCCGCGCCCATGGCGACGACTTCATCGGGGTTGACCCCGGTGTGCGGCTCCTTGCCGAAGAACTCCTTCACCACTTCGCGCACCCGCGGCATGCGGGTCATCCCGCCGACGAGCACAACGTCGTCGATGTCCGAGGCCTTGAGCCCGGCATCGGCAAGCGCCCGCTTCATCGGCTCCTTGGTGCGCTCAATCAGGCCGGCGACCATCTTTTCGAGGTCAGCGCGGGTGATCGTCTCGACCAGGTGCAACGGGGTGGTGCTGCCGCCTTCCATGCGGGCGGTGATGAACGGCAGGTTGATCTCGGTGGTGGCGGTGCTCGAGAGCTCGATCTTGGCCTTTTCGGCAGCTTCCTTCAGCCGCTGCAGCGCCAGCTTGTCCGTCTTGAGATCCATGTTCTCCTTTTTCTTGAACTGGTCTGCAAGGTATTCGACAATTTTGGAATCGAAGTCTTCGCCGCCCAGGAATGTGTCGCCGTTGGTCGACTTCACTTCGAACACGCCGTCGCCGATCTCGAGGATCGAGACGTCGAAGGTGCCGCCGCCAAGGTCATAGACCGCGATAGTCTTGCCGTCGTTCTTGTCCAGGCCATAGGCCAGCGCGGCTGCCGTCGGCTCATTGATGATCCGCAG
>JAYWBP010000029.1:0-2568 GCA_043781375.1 Novosphingobium sp. | reverse complement strand
GCCACGTCATTCATAAACCGGACGTCGTCGCCTTTGGCGAGCCACTCCGCCTCGGCCCCGATTGCGCCAAGCATCGCCGCCAGCGGATCGATCTCGGCCTTGGCGTAATTGCCCAGAACATAGCCGGTGACCCGGTCCTTGTGTCCGGGATGGCCGATGCCGAGGCGCACGCGGCGAAAGTCGGTGCCCAGATGCTGGTCGATCGAGCGCAGGCCGTTATGCCCGGCAGTGCCGCCGCCCTGCTTTACCTTGAGCTTGAATGGGGCGAGGTCGAGCTCGTCGTGGAATACAGTCAGCGCATCGGTATCGAGCTTGTAGAAGCGCAAGGCCTCACCCACCGAGCGGCCGCTTTCGTTCATGAAGGTGGCGGGCTTGAGCAGGATTACGCGCTCGCCGGCGATCCGGCCATCCTGCGTCCAGCCCAGGAACTTTTTCTGGACCGGGCCGAAGCCATGCATCTCGGCAATGGTGTCGACCGCCATGAATCCGACATTGTGCCGGTGCATGACGTAGGTTGGACCAGGATTGCCGAGGCCGACCCACAGTTGCATCGCAATACTCCGTCATCCAGGCAAACGCCGGGACCGCTGGCCTCATCATTCCACCGAAGCTTCGATGATGCCAGCGGTCTCGGGTCAAGCCCGGAATGACGCTTAAGCGCCTTCGTCCTCGGCAGCGGTTTCCCCGTCGCCGGTTTCGCTGCGCAAGGCAGACGGAGCGACGATCGTGGCGATCGTGAAATCGCGGTCGGTAATCGCGCTGACGCTGCCGTCGGGCAGCTTGACCGCGCTGATGTGGATCGAAGCGCCCACTTCGAGCCCGGTCACGTCGATGTCGATCTGATCGGGGATGCGGTTGGCATCGCAGACCAGCTCAAGCTCATGACGCACGATGTTGAGCACGCCGCCGCGCTTCAGGCCGGGTGATTCTTCTTCGTTGACGAAGTGCACCGGCACCGCGACTTCGACCGTGGCGTCCTTGCCCAGGCGGAGGAAATCGACGTGCAGCGGGCGTTCACTGACGGGGTGGAAAGCAACGTCCTTGGGCAGCGTCCGGATGGTCTTGCCGCCGACTTCGATCATCACCACCGAGTTGGAAAAGTGCCCGAGGCCAAGCTGGCGACGCAGTTCTTTCTCTTCGAGATGGATCGACAGGGGGGCTTCTTTGCCGCCGTACACAACAGCGGGGACGCGGCCTTCGCGACGCAGCAGACGGGAGGCTCCCTTGCCATTCCGTTCGCGCGTTTCGGCCGGCAGGGTCAGAGCATCGCTCATATTAGCTACCTTTCAAGAACGTGATTGATAAACTTCGCCCGCCACGCCTCCAGGGATGATCATAGTACGGGGAAGCGAGCGCCCCTATAGGCAAGGGGGCGGGAATGCAAGGCTACTGTAGCCGCGTGACCCGGTAGCCGCGCTGGGTCAGCATCGCCGGGAGTCCCGCGGGCCCTGCCATATGCGCCGCGCCGACCGCCACGAAGGGATGCTGGCGGTGGTCGAGCATGGCGGCCAGTTGCCCCACCCAGGCGCGGTTGCGGGCTACGAACAGCGCCTCGCGCAAGTCTGGCCAGGCGAGCAACCCGGCGCGCGTATCGGCCTCAATCGCCGCCATGTCGCCAGAACGCCAGGCCTTGGCAAGGCGCAGGGTGTCGTCCTGGGCGGTATTGGCCCCGCTGACGATGGCAGCGAGCAGTTCGCGCTGGGCTGCTTCGGGAAGCCGGTCGAAGGTGGCGAACTGGGCGTCGGCGCCTTCGAACTCGGCCACCGGTTTGCCAGGAACAGCGCGCAGCAGCGCCCGGTCGATGCCATTGCCGCTGTCGTTGCCGACCCGGCGCTCGAGATGCTGGGCGAGGGCCAAGGCGGCGGCCCAGGTCTCGGTATCGCCGAATTGTGCGGGGTCGAGGCGTTCCTCGGCCAGCAGCCGATCGAGCGCGGGACGGAGCGCGGGTGCGATCCGGGCGTCGAGCGAAGGCTGACCCGGCGTGTGCGAGAGCTCCGCAAACTTGCGCGCAATCGCCTTGTCGTCATCGATCCGCGCCACTTCCAGCACCAGCCGGTCGGAACTAGCCAAAGCGGCATCCACCGTCGCCGACCGCCACAGGACAGGGCGGGGCAGGGCATGGATCGTCCCGAACAGCCAGCCGCGCTGACCCTGCGGTCCGTCAACCCGCCACAGGGCCGGATGCGCCGGATCGGGCGTGGGCGCGCAGGCGGCAAGGGCGAGGGCCATTAGGCATGCAAGTAAAAGCCTCACACCAAAGCCCCGCTCACCCTGAGCCCGGCGAAGGGCACGCGCAGCCCAACTCTCACTGCACCCGCGATGTCTTGATCCCCCGCGCGGCAAGCTGATCCTGCACCGAACCCTTGCCCGCCAGATGCCCCGCCCCGACCGCCACGAACACCGTCCCCGGCTTGTCGAGGCGTTGTTTGATCCAGCCCGCCCAGGTTCGGTTGCGCCCGATCAGCAGGCGTTCGATCATCGCCGGATCGTCCTCTTCGGCGTTCATCAGCGCGGCCAGCTGTTCGGCATCGCCCACGCTCCACGCCGCGACCATTGCCTTGAGATCGT
>JAYWBP010000028.1:0-2581 GCA_043781375.1 Novosphingobium sp. | reverse complement strand
AGGCCCCGACCAAGATCTCCCCCATCGCCGGCAACCTCAAACTGATCGCGACGCTGCTCAAGGCCTGCACCGGCCAGTTCAACCCCGGTAGCGACTGAGGCAGTCGGTCACTTGATATCAGTGGGGCAGACCATCTGGACATAACGTTGGCCGGGGTGAGCCCGTCGGCGAACGGTCGGTCGATGACCAAACCTCGGAGACAATCAGGGCTTCAAGCCATACCGGGCATATTCCTTCTCCACTCCGGGTGCCAATCGGCGGGCGAGGGTGAGTTCACGGGCTGCTTCTTCTGTGCGGCCCAGTTTCTTGAGGATCAGCCCGCGCATGAACCGGGTCGGGCCGAGGGACGGCGTCTGGAGCAGCGCCGCGTCGGCATCGCGCAGCGCATCGTCATAGCGCCCGAGCCTGAACCAAACCACCGCGCGGCTATCGAGGAACGGCGCGGTGTCGCTCGCCAGCTCAATCGCGCTGGTACAATTCTTGAGCGCCGAATCGAGATCGATTGCGCGGGTCGCCTTGATCCAGCACATCGAGTTGAGGATCGCCGGATTGCCAGGCTTCTCGATTATGAGGTCGTCAAGAAGCTTGAGAGCTTCGTGCGGATCGCCATACTCACCGATGAGCGCTGCCTTGGCGAGCACCATGTCCGCGCGGTCTTCCCCTCCCAATGCTATGCGCTCGTCCAACAGAGTCAGAGCGTGGGGCATATTGCCCCGATCGGCTTCGGCCTGCGCAACCAGGCCGATCGCAGCAACGGAATTGGGCTCGAGCTTGAGTGCGGCTTCGCCGTCAGCGAGCGCCGTGGCCATATCGCCGACCTGAATCGCCAGACCGCCATGCGCGGCATAGTTTTCGACCGAAGGCTGCTTCGCGATGATCAGGCGAAGATCCTCCAGCGCACCCTTGAAGTCGCCAATTCCGCGCCGATAGTTGGCCCTGCTCGTCAGCCCGCTGATGTCGTCCGGATCCGCCGCCGCAATCGTCGCGGCAAAGACCTCTTCGATTGCCTTGGCCTGGCTCGCCCCCACCGGGTCGGTACCGGCAAGTTCCCAGCGACGACGGGTATCAATCGGCGCGATGACGCGGGGCAATTGGGCCTGCGCCTTTGCCAGCCGGCTCCGCTCAAGCGGGATCGCGCTTGCCGGGACCTCGCTGCCATCGCTCGTCATCATCTCGTCCAGCTCGACCGAGCCACTGGTCAGCGCAACAGTACGCTCGACGTTGTAGCCGGCGACCTTGTCCGCGCCCACGCCGGTATTGCCTTCGAGCGCGAACCCGCGGCCCTGTTCGGGCAAGCGGATCCTGACCTTGTAGTGCGAACGGTCGGGCAGGCCGGTCGAAACCGGGATCGTATTCCACGCCGCCCGCGAGCGGTCAGGTGCGAAGGTGATCTGGTCGGCTGCGAACGACAGCTTGCGCTTCGACCGGCGGTCCTGCGTGCGCCAGGCGGTGCTTCCGACAAACCGCCCCTTGACGGTCACCGTTCCCGCGTCGGGGTCGATAGACATCGACGCGCCCTTGACCTGGCCTTCGCCGAGCTGCGCCGACAGTATCTGGCCGAGAAAATCGTTCTTTTCCTTAGGGCCGAGCTGGTTTGAAACGAGCGTCAGCATATTTGCCCGCTCGCCCCGCACCGTCAGTGTCGCATCGATCACGCTGGGCAGATCGACGCTGGCACTCTCGTCGATCGCAAGGTCCATATCCAGATTGGGCCGCGCGGGCGCGTGCCACGGAATGATCTCGAGCTCGGCACCGTCGGCCCTCAGGGGCAGGACATTATGCACGGGGGGCGTATCGCCCAGATCCGCGAAACGGGTTCCGCTGCCGGTGCCATCGAGCCAATAGGAAACACCGCCGATCCGCGCCCGAACGAACACGTGATTGAATGCAGCTGCGCTCGGTACGCCCTCGGGCACCAGGCCATCGAGCCCGATGCTTGCGAGGACGGGTTCAGCTTCGATCCCCATCGCATGGAGCATCGCCAGCAGCAGCAGCGTCTTGGCCTTGCAATCGCCGTAGCGCACCGACCAGGTCTTTTCCGGGGTTTGCGGGATGTAGTTGCCGCCATCCATGCCAACCGCCAGATAACGTACGTTGTCCTGAACGCTGCGTAGAGCGAGCGCTGCGCGCTTCGCGGGATCAGTCTCGGCAAGCATGAGCCGGGAGACTTCCGCTGTGAGCGGGCTGCTTGCCGGGATGGCATGCGCAGTATCATAGAGCGGCGACATGACTTTCGAGACATCGCGCCAATCGGCAAAACTGCTTGTCTCGATCAAAGGTGGATGCTGGTACCGCACCGGTGCGTCGGGCGGCATCTCGGGCTGCTTCGGTGCCGGCAGTGTGAGTGTCAGCACCTGATACTTGCCATCGCGGACTTGCCGGGATTCGACCGAATAGCCCAGCATCTTCCATTGGACCGGCTGCGTAACTGGCCAAGACAACCGCAAGCTCGCTGCGCTGAGCCGCTTTGGCAAAGCGACGATTGGTGAAATCCATTGAGTGCGCCCGCCCAGGGCGGGGTCCTTCTTGGTTATTGAGGCGCGCAGCCGCAGGATGTCACCCACCTGCAGGCCTTCTACTG
>JAYWBP010000027.1:0-2594 GCA_043781375.1 Novosphingobium sp. | reverse complement strand
CCGGCCACCTTGGCTTCGCTGCACTGGATGTCGCCACGGTGGAGCCGCTGCCGCAAGAAAGCCCTCTGTGGACCCTGCCCAATGTGTTGATCAGTCCCCATTCCGCGAGCACGGTGGCCTCCGAGAACACCAAGATCACCGAAATTTTTTGCTGGAATCTGCGCTGTTGGCTGGATGGTCGCTTCGATGCGCTGCGCAACGTCTTCGACAAGCGGGTTCTTTATTGACAGCTGCCCGCAAGAATACCGAAAGCCAGAGACGCGAAATGCCCAAAATACCGCTGTTTATCACCTCGCCGCTTGAAGCGGAACTCGTTGCGAAAATTCGCGTGGTCGATCCCGAACGGCTTGACGTCATATACCAACCCGATCTGCATCCGCCACTGCGCTACCTATGCGATCACAAGGGCGTTCCGACTTTCAAGCGAACGACCGAGCAGACCGGGCGCTGGCGCTCGGCACTGGCGCGCGCCGAAATCCTGTTCGACTGCCCTCTCCCGCCCGCGGATGGACCAGGTGACATCGTCTACGCAAAAAACGCCAAATGGCTTCAAACCACCAGCAGCGGCGTTGGCGAAATGGTCAGGAAAACCGGCCTGGACAAAACGGACATCATCATCACCACGGCGCGCGGCGTGCATTCCGGTCCCCTGGCTGAGTGGACGTTCATGGCCCTGCTGATGCATTTCCGAAAGGCCCGCTTTCTCGAAGCCGAACAGCGCGCCCATCGCTGGGAGCGTTACTGCGACGAGGAGGTTGCGGGCCGAACCTTGCTCACCATCGGTGCCGGTGACCTCGCGCGCGGTGTCGCTGTTATCGGGCGTGCCCTGGGCATGCGCATCATCGCAGTCACGCGCAGTCCCGAAAAGCAGCGGGAACACATGTATCTCTTTGATGAAATTCACGCTGTTTCGGAATTGGGCAGGCTTCTTCCTCACGCCGATGCCGTCGTCTCGACCGTCCCGGATACCGTGGAGACCCGCAACATGCTCGATTATTCGGCGATAGCGGCCATGCGCGATGGATGTGCATTCGTCAACACGGGTCGGGGCAGCACGATTGACGAAGTCGCGATGATAGCCGCGCTGCGCAGCGGCAAGATCGCCTTTGCAGCTCTCGACGTTGCGATGATCGAACCGTTGCCACTGTCAAGCCCGTTATGGGATATGCCAAACGTACTGATATGCCCGCACTCGGCGAGCACGGTGACCGCCGAAAACACAAAGATTACGGAAATTTTTTGCAGGAATATCGATATCTACCTCAGCGGCAAATTGGACAAACTGCACAATATTTTTGATAAGAAGCTGTTGTACTGAAGGCAGCGTCGTCCGCAAACACGGGCATTATGTCGAAATCGCGCCGGCTGGATCGTCGTAGGGTGCAGCGACAATATTCCGCAACCCCACGTAAGGAGACCGAGATGAAATTCATGATCATGATCAAAGCCGACCACAACAGCGAAGCGGGCGTGATGCCCAGCGAACAGTTGCTGGCCGACATGGGCAAGTTCAACGAGGAACTGGTGAAGGCCGGCGTCATGCTGGCCGGCGAGGGCCTGCAGCCCAGTTCCAAGGGCGCCCGCGTGCGCTTCTCGGGCCAGAGCCGCACGGTCATAGACGGGCCGTTCGCCGAGACCAAGGAACTGGTCGCCGGCTTCTGGATGTGGAAGTGCGCCTCGATGCAGGAGGCGATAAGCTGGGTCAAGCGCTGCCCCAACCCGATGCTGGGCGAGTCCGAAGTAGAGATCCGCCAGGTCTTCGAGGCCGAGGACTTCGGCGAGGCGTTCACGCCGGAACTGCGGGAGCAGGAGGAGCGGCTGCGCAAGCAGATTGGCGGGCAGGCGTAGCAATTGTGCAGACGGTGTCTGCACGATCTGGCCAGCCGCGGATTCATCGGACACAAGCTGTGCTATGCGCTTCTTGGCTGCGGCCAGTTGCAGCTAGGCGGGGGAACCCACGGTACCCGGCTATTCGCCGGCAGGGTATATTGCCCCTTGATTCCAGGACGCGGCATAGGCCGCGAACAGGCAGCTATCGCCCGTGTTGCGGGCCGGGCGCACGGCCGTTCCGTGCATAACAGGCGTGTAGCTCGCGCCACAGAGGAGACAACGAAATGACAACAGCCATCCATCCCACCGTGGACCGGGGCGTCAGCCGGGGCGCCGAGGGCTTTGCGGGGGGCAGCTTGCAGTGTCAATGCACCCAGGACAAGGTCGAGGTGAAAATCGGCGCGCAGGTGGCGTTCAATCACGCGTGCGGCTGCACCAAATGCTGGAAGCCGAAGGGTGCGCTTTTTTCGGTGGTGGGCGTGGTACCGCGCGACAAGCTTTCCGTCGGCGCGCATGGCGACAAGCTCAAGGTGGTGGACGAGAAAGCCGCCATCCAGCGCCACGCCTGCTCGGCCTGCGGCACCCACATGTACGGCCGCATCGAAAACAAGGACCATCCGCTGTACGGGTTCGACTTCTTCCACCCGGAGCTGTCGTCCCAGCCGGGTTGGGACGGGCCCGGCTTTGCGGCTTTTGTGTCGTCGATCATCGAGAGCGGAACCCCGCCATCGAAGATGGCCGACATTCGCCAGACGCTGCGCGAC
>JAYWBP010000026.1:0-2595 GCA_043781375.1 Novosphingobium sp. | reverse complement strand
GCCACTCCATGCGTAAAACCCTTGGGAGCCTGCGCCAGCAGCGGCACCGACAGCCCTGCCATCCCCAATGCGGCGAGTTTAAGCGCGGTGCGGCGGCTGGTGTGCGCAATTGCGGCCGGTTCGGGCGGGTACATCGACATCGCTATCTCCCTGATTTTTAGGGCAGCGTAACAAATTTTCGTGACAGGGCAATGTCGGGCTGATTGAACGGAGACAAGGTCGTTTGACATCGAGCGTGGACTATGACAAGCGTCCTTGACTTAATAACAAGGACGCTTGACCATGACCAATCTTCGCTCCAGCTTGATTTGGGCCGCCGCTTTCGTACTGCTGGCACTCGCCAATCGCTTCGGGTTGATCGCCGACAAGGACGCGACCACCATGCTTGCAATCCTGCCCGCGGTGTGGGTGGCGAGCGGCGGGCTGGGCCGATGCCGGTTGCGCAAGGTGACGGCATGAGCGCGCGCATTGGTCCATACCGGCGCTATTTGCGGCGCATGCTGCTGGCCGCCGCGCTCTATCTGGTGGCAATATTCGTGGCCGCCAAGACATTGCACCATGCCGCCCCGATCAGTCCCTTGGCGATCGCACTCGCGTTGCTTCCGGGGCTGGCAGTGCTGCTGATGCTCTATGCCATTGGCCGCCTGCTGTTCGAACTCGAGGACGAATACCTGCGCCTGCTCGAAGTGCGCAAATCGCTGATCGCCACCGGGGTCACGCTGGCGGTGACCAGCATCTGGGGCCTACTCGAGGCTTTCACCGCAGTGCCCAAGCTTGAGGTGTTCTGGGTCTTCCCGATCTGGTGCGCGGGGCTGGCGGTCGGTGCGCTGATCAACCGGGTGACGATGGGCACAGCAGGTCTGATGTGAACAACCGTCTCAAAGTGCTCCGCGCGGAACGGAGCTGGAGCCAGCAGGACCTTGCCGAGCAGCTGGGGGTCAGCCGCCAGAGCGTCAATGCGATCGAGACCGGCAAGTACGATCCCTCGCTGCCGCTCGCGTTCCGCATCGCCGACCTGTTCGAGGCGCGGATCGAGGAAATTTTCACCCGCGATTGACCGCTTGCCCGCCGGCTCGCGCTCGCGCAGATTGCCGCGCGAAGGAGAGCTTTTATGATCGCAGAATACCTCGAACAGGACGCCACTGGCCTCGCCGCAATGGTGGCCAAGGGCGAGGTCAGCGCGGCCGAGCTGACCGAATGCGCGATCGCACGGATCGAGGCACTCAATCCTCGGCTCAATGCGGTGGTGCACACCTTTTACGATCGGGCGCGCGCCGCCGCACAGCAGCCGCAGGCCGGCCCTTTTGCCGGGGTGCCGTTCCTGCTCAAGGATATCCTCGGCGATCTGGCGGGCGAGCCGACCCGGCAGGGCTCGCGGATCATCCCGCCGGTTCCGGCCGCGCAGAACGCCGAACTCACCGACCGCTTCCTTGCCGCCGGTCTCAATCCGCTGGGCAAGACCAACGTGCCCGAATTCGGGCTGGTCGCCACCACCGAATCGGCGCTTTATGGCCCGGCCTGCAACCCGTGGAACGCCGCGCATTCGGCCGGCGGTTCGTCGGGCGGATCGGCTGCGGCGGTCGCCAGCGGGATGGTGCCTATTGCCCATGCCAACGACGGCGGCGGATCGATCCGCATTCCGGCCTCGGCCTGCGGGCTGGTCGGGTTGAAGCCAACGCGCGCGCGCAATCCGCTCGGGCCACTCGTGGGCGACATCATGGGCGGTCTCGTGCAGGAACACGTGGTGTGCCACTCGGTTCGCGATGCCGCGCGGATGCTGGATTGCACGCACGGGCCGGGGCTGGGCGATCCTTATGCCGCGCCGCGAGCGCCGACCAGCTTTGCCGCCGCGCTTGAGGGCAAGGGGCCTCGGCTGAAGGTGGCCTTTACCCGCACCAAACTGAACGGCCAGCCGCTCCACCCCGAATGCGTCGCGGCGGCCGAAGCGGCGGCCAAGCTGTGCGAAAGCTTGGGCCACGTAGTGGATGAAGCCGCGCCGCCGGTCGACCAGGATACGCTGACCATGCCGTTCATGGCGCTGTGGACAGGCGGGCTGGCGATGCAGATCGACTATATCTGCCAGCTGACCGGACAGACCCCATCGCTCGATAACCTGGAGGGGCTTACGTTCGGTCTGTACCACGCCGGCAAGGCCATAACCGGGGCGCAGATGCTGGGTTCGATCGCCGCCCTGCACACGGTCAGCCGCGCCGTTGCGGCCTGGCATCAGACCTACGATGTGTGGATCACCCCCACGCTGGGCCTGCCGCCGGTGGCCAATGGCACGTTTGATTTCACCAATACCAATCCGCTCGAGGCGTTCGCGCCGATGATCGACTATGTGCCGTTTACCGCGCTGCAAAACGGCACCGGCCAACCAGCCATTTCGCTTCCCCTGCACTGGAGCGGTGACGGCCTGCCGGTGGGCGTGCAATTTGTCGCGGGCGTGGGCGAGGAGGCGCTGCTGCTGGCCCTGGCGGGCGAGCTGGAAGCGGCCAGCCCGTGGGAACCGCGCTGCCGGGCGATGCGCTCGGGCCTGTGAGCGAAACACAATTCCACACACTGCAAGGCGGGGCTCGGCTGGCCTATCGCCAT
>JAYWBP010000025.1:0-2595 GCA_043781375.1 Novosphingobium sp. | reverse complement strand
GCCACCGACGCCGCGGTGATCGCGTTCTGCGGGGTCAAATTCATGGCCGAAACCGCCAAGATCCTCGCGCCCGAAAAGATCGTGGTGCTGCCCGATCTCAACGCCGGATGCAGCCTGGAAGACAGCTGCCCGCCCGAAAAGTTCGCGCAGTTCCGCAAGGCCCATCCCGATCATATCGCGCTGACATACATCAATTGCTCGACCGAGGTGAAGGCGCTCAGCGACATCATCGTCACCTCATCCAGCGCCGAGACAATCCTGTCGCAGATCCCCAAGGACCAGAAGATCATCTTCGGCCCCGACCGCCACTTGGGCGGATACCTGTCGCGCAAGTTCGACCGCGAGATGCTGCTGTGGCCGGGGGTGTGCATTGTGCACGAAGCGTTCAGCGAAACCGAGCTGCTTAAGCTGAAAGCCCAGCACCCCGGCGCGCCGGTCGCCGCGCACCCCGAATGCCCGCCGCACATCGCCGACCACGCCGACTATATCGGCAGCACCAGCGGCATCCTCCAATTCGCCAAGACCTTCACCGGTGACACCCTGATCGTTGCAACCGAGCCGCACATCATCCACCAGATGGAACTGGCGGTGCCGGACAAAACCTTCATCGGCGCGCCCGGCGCCGACGGCCAGTGCGCCTGCAACATCTGCCCCTACATGGCGCTCAATACGCTCGAGAAGCTGTACCTGGCGCTGCGCGACCTCAAGCCGCGGATCGAGATCGAGGAAGGGCTGCGCTTGCAGGCGAAGAAGAGTTTGGACCGGATGCTGGAGATGGCTGGCGGGACGGTGGGGATGGGCGATTTGGGGGCGCGGTGATGCAACTTGACAAATCGCGTCATTTTTGACACATAGTCGCTGTGACGCCTGATCGCACCAAGAAGATCGCAGCGCGTTTCTTTGTTGCGGCCAGTGGCAAGATGCCGGTGCGGGAATGGTTGCTTGATCTTGACCAATCCGACCGCCGCGAGATCGGCAAGGACATTCAAAAGGTCGAGTTCGGCTGGCCAATTGGGATGCCTTACTGTCGCCCGCTTGGTCACGGCTTGTGGGAAGTGCGGAGCAACATTTCCTCGGGCCGGATCGCGCGCGTGTTGTTCGCCATCCGTGATGGGGAGATGGTCCTGCTCCACGGCTTCGTAAAAAAGTCTCAGAAAACTCCGCCGAAAGACATTAACCTCGCGCTGCAACGGATGAAGGAACTAAACTGATGGATCAGCTTGGCAAGGCCCGCGTAAGCGATGAAACCTTCGACGAGTTTCTCGCCGGGGAAGGCTTGCTCGCTGCTTGCGAAGAGGACGCGATCAAGGAAATCATTGCCGACCAGATCAGGGCCGCGATGGCCGAGCAGCATCTGACCAAGACCGCGATGGCGGCGCGGATGAAGACCGACCGGCGGCAGCTCGACCGGCTGCTCGATCCGACAAATCCCTCGGTGACGCTCGCAACCTTGCGGCGCGCAGCGGCGGCCGTGGGGAGGACGCTTAGGGTAGAGCTGGCGTGAGCTAACCGCGATTTTGCTCAGTCTTTCGACTGGCAAACGAACTCCTTACCAATTTCAAGAATCCGACATGCAACTTGATCGTTTTTGGCTAAACTTGCCACCGCAATCCCGGACAATATGGCGCATGAATTTGCAAATCCCAGCGCTTCATCGACCTGCTCGTCAGTGCAGTTCCGCTCGATTGCATCTTCGGTCAAACTCACACTCACCTGCTCAATCCCAGTGTGCGTGAATCCACAAAGAGTTTCCCAGTTCTTCAGATGGCTTTCGCGCAAAACTCCGGTGTTGAACGTTTTGGTATTTTCCAAACAATCAATCATGGAGTGTATCGGAGGAATATCTTTCCAACTGCCCGTCGAGAATGCCGCGATGCCGTCTTCATCGGCGCACTCAGAGAGCCAAATTCCGCGAATGTGTGCTTCAAAAACCGGTCGCAGCAATGCAAGAGCTGGGGCCGGGTGTCCAACACCGAAAAGAAGCGCGATTCCTGCCTGATGCTCCATCGATGTGAAATGGCATCCCGCTGCCAAGCGCGTTCGTAGGTCGCATGGCAAGGAGAGATCGTTGGTTTCGTGGGAAAGGTCAGTCATCAACTTCATGGACCGAACAGCCGATGATCTTGGTTGTTCAAACATTTGAAGAATAGCGTTCACGCCGCTCACCCAACCACCCGCTCAAAACTCACCCGCAACCGCGTCCCCGTAGCCTTCGCCAGTTTCGCCAGCGTCGTCGTCGAGGGCCGCGATTTGCCGCCTTCGAGCCTCGCGATCGCGCTCTGGGTGGTGCCCATGCGCTGCGCCAGTTCCTCCTGCGTCAGCCCGGCATCGGCGCGGGCCTTGATCAGTGCTGCGGCGAGTGCGAATTCCTCCTCCAACGCGTCGTACTCGCGGACGAACGCCGGGTTCCTTGACAGCTTGTCGAACAGCTTCGACGCGGGGATATAATCGGTCATTGTACAGTCTCCGCCCTTCTGAGGGCCAATCGAAGCTCGCTACGCGGCGTCTTCTGGGTCTTCTTGCGGAACACCCGCACGATGACTGCCCGCTTGCCCGAGACAGTGACGTAGATCGCGCGGGCGATCCCATCGCGCC
>JAYWBP010000024.1:0-2598 GCA_043781375.1 Novosphingobium sp. | reverse complement strand
TCCTCGGCGAGTTTCCCGGCGAACCGATGCCGCAGGTGCTGGTGGTGGTACTCGATGCCTCGAACCTCGAACAGCATTTGGTCTTTGCGCAGGAAGTGATCGCGCTGGGCCGCCCGGTGGTGATCGCGCTCAACATGGTCGATCTGGCCGAACGCGACGGGCTGGTGCTCGATCCCGCTGCCTTGCAGGAAGCGCTCGGGGTGCCGGTGGTGGCGACCGTCGCGGTGCGGCGGCGCGGGCTCGATGAACTCGCCGCCGCGATTGCTGCCGCCGAGGAGCGTTCGCCCGAGCATCACCGCCCGCATGTCACCATGACCGAGCGGCGGCTGACCGCGCATGCCATTGCCGCAGCTGCGATCGTTTCGGAAACCGCCAAGCACCGACTGCACAGCAAGCTCGACCGGGTGCTGCTCAATCCATGGCTCGGCCCGCTGATCCTGTTCGCCCTGCTGTTCGTGATGTTCCAGGCGGTATTTAGTGGCGCCGCGCCCTTGGTCGCCGGGCTCGACAGCGGGATTGGTTGGTTAGCCATCTGGGTCAAGACCCTGCTCCCGCCCAGTCTGGCGCGTGATCTGCTCACCGAGGGAATCATCGCCGGGGTTGGCTCCGTGATCACCTTCTTGCCGCAGATCGTGATCCTGTTCTTTTTCATCCTGGTGCTCGAGGCGACCGGCTACATGGCCCGCGCCGCCTTTCTGATGGACCGGATGATGGCTGCGGTCGGGCTTTCGGGGCGCAGCTTCATCCCGCTGCTGTCGAGCTTCGCCTGCGCGATCCCCGGGATCATGGCGACCCGCAGCATTGCCGATCCCAAGGACCGACTGACCACGATCCTGATCGCCCCGCTGATGACTTGTTCGGCGCGGCTGCCGGTTTATGCGGTCCTGATCGCGGCATTTATTCCACAACGAAGCCTTGCCGGAGGCATCGGCCTGCAAGGGCTTGTGCTGTTTATTCTCTATCTCTCGGGGATCGTCTCAGCGATGGTCATTGCACTAGTGCTGCGCCGCACGGTAACCAAGGGCGCGGCTTCGGGCTTCATCATGGAATTGCCCAAATACCAGCTGCCGACGATCAAAGATATTGCACTTGGGCTGTGGCAGCGCGCGGTCATCTTCCTGCGGCGGGCCGGCACGATAATCTTTATGGTCACTGTGGTGCTGTGGCTGCTGCTCAACTTCCCGCGCGCCGCTCCCGGCGAGGATCAGGTCGATGCCTCGATCGCCGGGCATATCGCCAATGGGCTGGCAGTGGTGGTCAAACCGATCGGCTTCAACCGCGACATGGCGCTGGCGCTGATCCCGGCGATGGCCGCGCGCGAAGTTGCGGTCAGCTCGCTCGCCACGACCTATGCGGTTTCCGCCCCCGATGACGCTGCAGTCGCGGTCAAGCTGGGCGATCAGCTCAAAGCCAACTGGAGCCTGCCCACCGCGCTTGCGTTCCTCGCCTGGTTCGTGTTCGCGCCGCAGTGCATGAGCACCATCGCGGTCACCCGGCGCGAAACAAACGGGTGGAAATGGCCCGCCTTTATGTTGGGTTACCTGTTTGCCTTGGCTTACCTCTTTGCCGGACTGACCTATTGGGCGGCGGTCTGGCTCGGACTCGGGTAGGATTGGCGCTCGCAAAGGCGCAAAGCCGCCAGGAATTTGCACTTGCTTCGCGCCTTTGCGAGCGCCTGCTCCACGCCTGTGGGGAAATCTGTACCGGCCAAACTGGCACTCACTCCGTCAACCGGCTAGTCCAACCACACAATTCCAAAGGGACTCGATTCGATGGCAGGCAGCGTCAACAAGGTAATCATCGTCGGCAATCTGGGCGCTGACCCCGAAGTCAAAAGCTTCCAGAACGGCGGCAAGGTCTGCAACCTGCGGATCGCCACCTCGGAAAATTGGAAAGACAAGAACACCGGTGAGAAGCAGGAACGCACCGAATGGCACTCGGTCGCGATCTTTTCCGAAGGTCTGGCGGGGGTCGCCGAAAGGTTCCTGCGCAAGGGCAGCAAGGTTTACATCGAAGGCCAGCTACGCACCCGCAAGTGGCAGGATGCTTCGGGCAATGACCGCTACTCGACCGAAGTGGTGCTGCAAGGCCCCGGGTCGGTGCTGACCATGCTCGACGGCGCGCCTGGTGGCGGCCAGGGCGGTGGCGGTGGTGGCCAACGCAGTGAGTGGAGTGGCGGCGGCGGCGCTAGTGCGCCGAGCGGTGGCGGACAGCGTTCGGGTGGCGGCAATGTCGGCGGCGGCGGCGGGTTTGCCGACGATCTGGACGACGATATCCCGTTCTGAGGTGAAATAATCAGACCACAATCCGTTCGTCCTGAGGAGCGGCAGAGCGAAGCGAAGACGCGTCTCGAAGGACCGCGCGCATGGGGCGGTGGTTCGAGACGGGCCTTCGCTTCGCTCTGTCCCTCCTCACCACGAACGGGATTTAGCTATGGCGCGGCTCAACCCTTCCCCAGCAAATCCTTGAGTGCGGCGAACGGCCCGCTGGGCTCCTGCTCGGCCAGCTTGCGCCGCGCTTCCTCGGCGCCCGGGCCTTCAAGGTAGGGGTCGATCGCCAGGCCCAGCGTCTGTGCGACCGCTTCGCCGAGATCGAATT
>JAYWBP010000023.1:0-2615 GCA_043781375.1 Novosphingobium sp. | reverse complement strand
TAAGCATCCGGCGAATACCGCGACGTGAATGGCTTCAAGCGGCGAGAGCGGCGTTCGGCTTGCACCAGTTCCAGGGCAGCAGATCGTCGAGGCGACTGACGGGATGCTCTGCGATGCGGGCAAGGACGTCGCCGAGCCAGGCTTGCGGATCGGTATTGTTGAGCTTGGCCGTGCCGATCAGCGAGTACATGACTGCGGCACGCTGACCGCCGCGATCTGAGCCGCAGAACAGCCATGATTTACGGCCAAGAGTTATGCCGCGCAGGGCGCGCTCTGCGGCGTTGTTGGTGATGCAGACCCTGCCGTCATCGAGGAAGCGAGTGAACGCCGGCCAGCGCCGAAGCATGTAGTTGATGGCCTTGGCGAGATCGTGGTTGCGCGAGAGCTTGCCAAGCTGGGCGTGCAACCAGGTCTGGAGATCAGCCATCAGCGGGGCGCTGTGTTCCTGGCGCGCGGCAAGGCGCTCGGCGGCGTCCTTGCTGTTGATGGCGCGCTCGATATCGAACAGGGCATCGAGCCGCTGCACGGCCTCGAGCGCGATCGGGTAGATCTGTCCTGTCCGCTCGCCGCGGCTCTTCTTGCGCGCTGCCCCTTCGACATCGGCAAGCTCGAAGAACTTGCGACGTGCGTGCGCGAAGCAGCCGGCTTCGAGCACGGAACCGGGCTCGCGGCCGTCGCGATAGAGCTCGCCATATCCACCATAGGCGTCGGCCTGCAGGATGCCTGCCCAGGCTGCGAGATGCGCGCGGGGATGTTCGCCGCGGCGATCGCGTGAGTAATGGAACAACGCGGCGGGCGGCGCCGGTCCGCCGAACGGGGCATCGTCACGAACGTAAACCCACAATCGGGCGGTATCGGTCTTGCCCTTGGCGAGCACCGGGACGGTTGTATCGTCGCCGTGCAATCGCTCGGCGGCCAAAACGTGAGCCTCGATCCGGCGATAGAGCGGCATCAGTGCAGCGCTTGCGGCACCGACCTGATCAGCCAGCGTCGACAGGCTCAAGGGCACACCCTCGCGAGCGAAGCGGTCGGCCTGCCGGTTCAAGGGTTGGTGCTGGCCGAATTTCTCGAACAGCAGCATGGCGAGGAAGCTGGGTCCCGCCCAGCCACGCGGCACGACATGGAACGGCGCGGGTGGCTGCGTGATCGCCTCGCAATCCCGGCACGAAAACTTCTCGCGTACCGTCTGGATGACCTTCCACTGGCGCGGGATTACCTCCAGCGTCTCGGTTACATCCTCGCCAAGCTTGGAGAGCCTCGTACCGCCGCATGCCGGGCAGGCGCAAGGGGACGGAATGACGACGCGCTCGCGCGGCAGATGCTCGGGGAACGGCTTCCTGGCAGGCCGCTGGCGTTCGAACGGGGCGACGTTCGTCGTCTTGGCGGCGGCCATCTCGGCCGCGAGATCGTCCTCGCTGGCGCTGGCTTCGAGCTCTTCGAGCTGCAGCTCGAGCTGGTCGAGCAGGCGTCGACTGCGCTCTGAATGGGGACCGAAGCGCTCGCGGTTGAGCTTGGCAATCTGCAGCTTGAGGTGGGCAATCAGGGCCTGGTCGGCGGACGCCTTGGCACGGGCGCCCGCCAGTTCCGCCTCGGCTTCGGTGGCGCGCCGGGTCATGGAAACCACCAGCGCCTTCAGCGCTTCGACGTCGTTCGGCAAGGGCAAAACGGCGGCTTCCATGGCTGAAATGAATCAGCATCTGGCCCCCGGCGCAACCGGAAAATGCAGGCCTGAAGAGAAAATCCGCGTCCTATCCGGCGCTCGCCGGACGCCACGAATACTGCGGGTTACGCCAGTCGATGCCGTCGAGCAGGCAGGCCAGCTGAGCACTGGTCAACGACACCATGCCGTCCATCGCCGAGGGCCAGATGAACCGCCCCTTCTCGAGCCGCTTGGCGTAAAGCGACATGCCGATCCCGTCGTGCCAGATGATCTTCACCAGCGAACCAGCGCGTCCGCGGAAGACGAACAGATCGCCGCCGTGGGGATCACGCTTGAGGCTCTGCTGGACCATCAACGCCAAGCCCTGCATGCCCTTGCGCATATCGGTGTGGCCCATCGCGATCCACACCCGCGCGCCCGGCGGAATCACCGCAGCGCCTTCAACGCCGCTGCTGCCAATGCCGGCGGTGCCGATGCGAAGATGCTCACCCGATTGCCGCGCGCCAGCTCGACGATAATCGCCGGCGGCGCAATCGGTGGCTCCGCGGGGCTTCCAGCAACAACAACTGCCTCGGCAAAACCGGGTTCGGCGACAGGCTGGCGCAACTTGTTCCGCCATGTGTAGATCAACGCAGTCGAAACATCATGCCGCCGCGCCACATCGGTCACGCAGGCTCCGGGCGAAAATGCCTCGGCCAGAATCTGAACCCGCTCTTCCTCGCGCCACCGACGGCGCCGCTCCGGACCCGAAAACACCGTGATCTGACCCATCAACCGCTCCTGAGTGCGCAAATAAGAGCACACTCAAGACCGCTCACTCACCGCCCTGACAAGGCGGGACCCGCCGGAGGGTTACCCTCGTTCTTGCGCGCAGATGAAATCAGCTGCCGGTCAAGATCGACCGCTCGGGATCGCAGACTGCGCCACGCTTCCAGCAGGGGCAACATGATCCTCG
>JAYWBP010000022.1:0-55112 GCA_043781375.1 Novosphingobium sp. | reverse complement strand
AAGACCACGCTGGCGCGGCTGCTGGCCGCGCAGCTGACTCCGATGGCGGGCGAGATCCACACCGCCGGGAAGATGCAGATCGGCTATTTCACCCAGTACCAGGTGGAAGAATTGGCGACCGATTCCACCCCGCTCGAACTGATGGTCCGCGCGATGACCGGCAAGACCCCGGCAGCCGTGCGCGCACAGCTCGGCCGGTTCGGCTTTTCCGGTAACCGCGCAACCTCGCAGATCGGCACCCTTTCGGGCGGCGAGCGCGCGCGGCTGGCGCTGGCGCTGGTCACCCGCGATGCGCCGCACCTGCTGATCCTTGACGAGCCGACCAACCACCTTGACATTGATGCGCGCGAGGCGCTGGTCCAGGCGCTCAATTCCTATGACGGCGCGGTGATCCTGATCAGCCACGACCGCCATATGGTCGAGCTGACCGCCGACCGTCTGGTCCTGGTCGATGACGGCACTGCCAAGGACTATCCCGGCAGCATCGAGGACTACATCGACTTCATCCTGGGTCGTAACCAGCCCAAGGGTGAGGCGAGGGTCAAGGGGCTGAAGCTGGATAAGAAAGCCGCCGCGCAAGCCCGTGAGGAAGCCCGCCTCCAGCGTAAGCGCGCCAGCGATGCCGAGGCGATAGTGGCCAGGTTGCAGGCGCAAGTTTCCGCGCTCGACCGGGCGATGTTCGACCCCGCCAACGCGACTGCCGACCTCGCCAAGCTGACCATGAGCGAACTGTCGCGCCGCCGCGGCAAGGCTGCTGAGGAGCTCGAAGCAGCCGAAGCCGCGTGGCTGGAAGCGAGCGAGGCGCTGGACTTGCAGGCCGAAGCAGCATGAGCGTCGCGTTCCGCCGTGACAGCGACGAGGAACACTTAGAGCCCAAGTTCGAACTGCCGCTGCCGCCCGGGCCTAATCTGGTGACGGAAGCGGGGCTGGCGCTGATCGCGGCCAGGGTGGCGGAGCTGGAGGCAATAGTTCCGGAGGTTTCCGACGAAGACGAGCGCAAGCGGCTGAAGCGGGACTTGCGGTATTGGCGCAGTCGCCTCGCTACCGCCGAACTGGCGCCGCTGCCTTCGGGGGAGCGCGTTGAATTTGGCTGCCGGGTGGAGTTTTGCCTAAATGGCATGGCGCGCGCCATTGCCATTGTCGGGCATGACGAGGCGGATCCGGCAAACGCCCGCTTGGCCTTCACCGCACCCTTGGCCCGGGCGATCATGGGGGCCGAGGTTGGGGACTTGGTTGACTTCAACGGGGTGGATGAAGCGATCGAGGTGACGGGGATTACGTCCTCAACCAACTCCGCCTAACTTCGCTTACGCTTCGCAAGGCCCAGTATCCTTCCCCCATCAATGCGGAAGGTTTGCGACTACCGCTTTGGCGGCTTGCGCATGAAGGGTTTCTTCCCCGCCATCGGCCCGCGCGGTTTGCCGTGATAGGGTTTGGGACCGTCCTTCTTCGGCGCGCCGGTGCTGGGGCGCGGGGCGAGCTGGGCGCGGGGCTGGGCGGTGTCGACGGCCAGCGGTTCGTAGCGGGGTTCGGGCGCAGCGCGGGGGGGCGCTGCAGACGGCCTTGGCGGTGCGGACGGCCTTGGGGCTGCGGACGGCGCGGCTCGATGCTCGGTGCGGTTCTCACGCGGCCGTTCGGCACGCACATATTCGTGACCCGGCCCGGGCGGATTGGGCCCGTTGCGCGGGGGCGGACTGCTGCTCTTGCGGTGTTCCCGAGCCTGTTCGCGGGGGCCGCCGGGTGCCGCTTCGATAGTAATGCCGCTCTCGTCGTCGCCATCGGAATTGGCCGTGCGGCGGACCGCATCGGCGAACTTGTCGGCGATCGTGCGCGGTACCTGGAAGTGGGTGTCGTTTTGGGCGATGCGGATCGCACCGATCTCGTTGCGCGTGATGTGGCCGCGGCGGCACAGCACTGGCAGGATCCACCGCGCGTCGGCGTTCTGGCGGCGGCCGACGTCCATGCGGAACCAGACGACGTCGTCGAAGCCGGGGCGATGCCGCTCGGCCTGGGCCTGGCGCTGTGCGTCGGGGGTATTGGCGATCAGCTCCTCTGGCTGCGGCATGGCGGCGCGATGCGCGCGAACCAGGGCTGCGGCAATGTCCTGCGGGCTGCGCTGGGCCAGCAGTTGCTCGGCAATTGCCAGGTCTTCCTCGTCGGCTTCGACCGGGGCCAGCAGCGCCTCGATCAGGCGGTTGCGGTCCTGGGCGCGGATTGCTTCGGGGGTCGGGGCTTCGAGCCATTCAGCTTCGATCCGCGCTCCGCGCAGCATCATCTCGACCCGGCGACGGCGCGGGTAGGGCACGATCAGCACCGCGGTGCCCTTCTTGCCCGCGCGCCCGGTGCGGCCCGAGCGGTGCTGGAGGATCTCGGCGTCGCGCGGGATTTCGACGTGGACCACCAGGCTCAGGCTGGGCAGATCGATGCCCCGGGCGGCCACGTCGGTGGCGACGCAGACGCGGGCGCGGCGATCGCGCAAGGCTTGCAGCGCGGCGTTACGCTCATTCTGGCTATGCTCGCCCGACAGCGCAACCACGGCAAAGCCGCGTTCGACCAGGATGGCGTGAAGGTGGCGGACATTGTCGCGGGTGGCGCAGAACAGCATCGCCGTTTCGGCTTCGTGAAACCGCAGCAGGTTGACCACCGCGTGTTCGATCTGGGCCGGGGCAACGGTCACCGCCTGATAGGTGATGTCGCCATGGCCGCGATCCTCGCCCACGGTCGAGATGCGCAGCGCCTCGTTCTGGTAGCGCCGCGCCAGGGCCACGATCGGCTTGGGCATGGTCGCCGAGAACAGCAGGGTGCGGCGGGTTGAAGGGGTGGCATCGAGGATCTGCTCAAGGTCCTCGCGGAAGCCCATGTCGAGCATCTCGTCGGCTTCGTCCAGGACGATCGCACGCAAGGCGGAAAGGTCGATCGCCCCGCGCTCAAGATGATCGCGCAGCCGCCCCGGAGTGCCGACGACGATGTGCGCGCCGTAGTTCAACGCGCGGCGTTCCTTCGAGGGGTCCATGCCGCCCACGCAAGTTGCAATGCGCGCGCCAGCCTTGGCATAGAGCCAGTCCAGTTCGCGGCTGACCTGCAGGGCCAGCTCGCGCGTCGGTGCAATGATCAGCGCCAGCGGAGCGGCGGCGGGGGGCAGTTTGGCTTCGGCGTCGAGCAGTTCGTCGCCCAAGGCCAGGCCGAAGGCAACGGTCTTGCCTGAGCCGGTCTGGGCCGAGACGACGAGGTCGCGGCTGCGGGCCTCAGGCTCGATCACCGAGGCCTGGACCGGGGTCAGTGCGGTATAGCCATGCGCGTCGAGCGCCTCGGCGAGCGGCGGGGGGAGTTCGGGAAAGGACATAAATCTCACAGATCATGCCGGCGGGAGGCTCGGCAAAAGGAACGTCGGGGCGCGTGCGTCAGGGCCTTGGTCGGAGCGTGATGCAGTCCGGACGGCTAGGCGTGTCGGCGCCCCTTAGCCGGGATAGATCGCGAAATCCACCTTTGGCTTCAGGGGCTGTGCTGGGGCCTGGCGACGGCCTGTCAGGTTTCGTGCTGCCAGGCTGGCGGGTGCGCCAGCAAGCCTAGCCCTTTAGCGCATTGGCCGCGCTGAGCACGGCACGCACGCTGGCGGTGGCGACATCCTCGTCGATCCCCACGCCCCAGATGATCCGACCATCGGCCGTGACGCATTCGACATAGGCCGCAGCCCGCGCGTCGGACCCGGTCGCCATGGCGTGCTCGGAATAGTCGCGCACTTCCAGCGCCACGCCAAAGCTGTCGGCGAGCGTTGCCACGACCGACGAAATCAGCCCGTTGCCGCGCCCGCTAACCGACTGCTCGCGCCCGTCGACGCCGATCTTGCCGACGAACAGCCGAGTGCCGTCCGCAGCGCGGTTTTCCTCATAGTCGACCAGTTGCAGATGCTGCGGGCTGCTTAGGCGATAGACCCGCTGGAACACCTCCCAGATATCGTCGGCAAACAGTTCACGACCGAGGCTGTCGGCCAGTTCCTGGACGTGGCGCGAAAAGTCGGCCTGCATCCGCTTGGGCAGCTTGAGCCCCTGGTCCTGCTCGAGCACCCAGGCAAAACCGCCCTTGCCGCTCTGCGAATTGACCCGGATCACTGCTTCATAGCTGCGCCCCAGGTCGGCCGGATCGATCGGCAGGTAGGGCACTTCCCACAGTGCGTCGTTCTTGGCTGCCTGCGCGGCAAAGCCTTTTTTGATTGCGTCCTGATGGCTGCCGGAGAACGAAGTATAGACCAGCTCCCCGGCATAAGGATGGCGCGGGTGGACTGGCAGCTGATTGCAGTAAGTGACCGTGTTGACGATCCCGTCGATGTCCGACAGGTCGAGCTGCGGATCGACCCCTTGCGTGTACATATTGAGCGCCATCGTCACCAGGTCACAGTTGCCGGTGCGCTCGCCATTGCCCAGGATGCAGCCTTCGACCCGGTCTCCCCCGGCCATCAGGCCCAGTTCTGCCGCCGCGATCCCGGTGCCGCGATCGTTATGGGTGTGGAGCGAGATTACTACCGCTTCGCGGTTCGGGATCATCCTTCCGAACAGCTCGATCTGGTCGGCATAGATGTTGGGCGTGGCGCATTCGACAGTCGAGGGCAGGTTGAAGATGATCGGGTGTTCGGCGGTGGGCTGGATCACATCCATCACTGCGGCGCAGACCTCGACCGAGAAATCGATTTCGGCGGTGGAGAAGGTCTCGGGCGAATATTCGAAGTGCCATTCGGTCTCGGGATATTTCGCCGCCTGGTCGCGCAGGACCTTGGCGCCGTCTACAGCGATCTGACGGACTTCGTCGCGGCTCATCCCGAAGACGATCTTGCGCCAGGCCGGGGAGACCGCGTTATACAGGTGGACAATCGCGCGCGGCGCTCCCGCCAGGCTGGCGAAGGAGGTCTCGATCAGGTCGCGGCGTGACTGGGTCAGGACTTGCAGGGTGACGTCGTCAGGCACGCGGCCCGAACGGACGAGGCCGGAAATATAGTCGAAGTCGGTCGCGCCCGAGGCGGGGAAGCCGACCTCGATCTCCTTGATCCCGATCTTGACCAGCAGGTCGAAAAAGCGCGTCTTTTTCTCCGCGCCCATCGGATCGATCAGCGCCTGATTGCCATCACGCAGGTCGGTCGAGAGCCAGCGTGGGGCCTTGGTGATGACCTGCGATGGCCATTGCCGGTCGGTCAGATTGATTTGGGGGAAGGCACGATACTTGTGCGAAGGGTTGCGCAGCATGGTCATGGCGGAGAACTCGGCAGGCTGGATGCGATGGTTGGGGCGGACATCCCTTGAGCGCGCCGCGCGCCCCACGGACGCCTCAGCTCACGCCCAAGGGCGGATAAGTCGCAGAAGAAGGCCAGAACCGATCATACCCTCGGCTATGGAAGGCAGGGCGGAACTTGTAAAGAGGGCAGAAGCTGCGCTTGGGATAGGGCAACCGGCGTGGTCTGCGCTATGGCCTGCGCCAGGCGCGGATTTTGCGGCCAATTTTTGCAATGAGGTTCGATGCAGCTCCAGACTTTCGACCGCGCCGCATTCCTGCGCGACCATTGGCAACAACGTCCCCTGCTGATCCGCAATCCGTGGCAGGAATGGCGCAACCCGCTTGCGCCAGATGAACTGGCAGGGCTGGCCTGCGAAGCCGAAATTGAAGCGCGCCTGATCATGCGAAAGCCGGATATGTGGCAGGCCGAGCACGGTCCCTTTGCCGAAGCGCGGTTTGGCAAGATCGGCAAAGCGCCGTGGACACTGCTGGTCCAGGCGGTCGACCACTATGTGCCCGAGGTGGCCGCGCTGATCGAGCCGTTCCGCTTCATTCCCGACTGGCGGATCGACGATGTGATGGTCAGTTACGCCAGCGATGGCGGCGGCGTGGGGCCGCATTTCGATCAATACGACGTGTTCCTGATCCAGGGCCTGGGCCAGCGCCGCTGGCAGGTGGGCGCGCTGTGCGATGAGGCCACCGCGCTGTTGCCGCATGACGATCTGCGGCTGCTTGCGGATTTCACGGCGACCGACGAGTGGCTCCTCGACCCAGGCGACATTCTCTATGTCCCGCCGCGCTTTGCGCACAATGGCGTGGCCGTAGGTGATGATTGCATGACCTATTCAATCGGCTTTCGCGCGCCGTCCCGGAGCGAACTGATCGAAGGGTGGTGCGACGATCTGGTCACCGAGCTGAGCGATGACGACCGCTACGCCGATCCGGGCTTGCCTGCGCAAGCGAACCCCGGCGAAATATCCGCCGATGCCATCGCCGCGCTGTACGGGCTGATTGCCGAGAAACTGGCCGATCGGCAGGCTTTTGCCCGCTGGTTCGGCGGGTACACCACCGCCCCCAAATATCCCGAGCTGGACTGGCAACCGGACGCGCCGATTTCGATCGATGAGGTGCGGGAGGCGATCGCCGTTGGCACCCCACTATCCCGCAACCCGGCGAGCCGCTTTTCATTCATCCGCCAGGGCGGGGATGCGGTGCTGCTGTTCGTGGACGGCGAGTGCTTCGAATGTGATGGTGCGACTGGGGCACTGGCTGAACGCCTCTGTTCGGGCGAACGCGTGATGATCGATCCGGAGCTGTCCCACGCGGAGGCGGCGATGGAGCTGGTGGAAACGTTGCTCAACCAGGGCAGTGTAGCTTTTGACTTGCCCGATTAGACTGCCACTTCCCGCCATTCCCCCGGCTTTAAACCCGCGACTGTCCATTCGCCGATCTCCCAGCGCACCAGCCGCAAGGTGGGGTGTCCTATAGCGGCGGTCATCCGGCGAACCTGGCGGTTGCGGCCTTCGCGCAGGGTCAGTTTGAGCCAGCAGTCGGGCACGGTCTTGCGGAAGCGGACTGGGGGGTCGCGCGGCCACAGGGCAGGGTTCTCGATGAGCTCAGCCCCGGCGGGGAGGGTCATTCCGTCGTTCAGCCTGACACCGCGGCGGAGGACTACGAGGCTCGGATCTGGCACCTCTCCCTCAACCTGCACCAGATAGGTTTTGGGCAGCTTGAACTTCGGGTCTGCGATCCGCGCCTGCAAGCGGCCATCGTCGGTGAGCAACAAGAGCCCCTCACTGTCGAGATCGAGGCGCCCTGCGGGATAAACGCCGGGTGCGGCGATATAGTCCGACAGCGTCGGGCGCTTCGATCCGGCGGTGCCGCGATCGGTGAATTGGCACAGGACACCGAACGGCTTGTTGAACAGGATCAGCCGCGCCATCGCCAATTACACCCCGGCCTGCTCAGGACGCGGAACACGCTTGCTTTTGGTGCGGCTGGTCAGATGAAATTGCCCACAGCGGTCGCAGCAATAGGGCCTGAGCGGCAGGCCATATCGCTCCGCGTCCGCCCGTGCATCCGGCGCGGTCGGATAACGGCGCTTGCTGGCGCAGATGCTGAGCCGGGTGCGCACGATCGCCGCACCCGGCCCGACAGCTCAGTTCTTCGCCTTGTCGACCAGCGCGTTCTTGCCGATCCACGGCATCATCGCGCGCAGCTGGGCGCCAGTCTTCTCGATCGGATGAGCCTCGGCGGCCTTGCGCGCGGCTTTCAACTCGGGCTGGCCGGCGCGGTTGTCGAGGACGAAGTTCTTGACGAAGCGCCCGCTGGTGATGTCGGCCAGGATGCGTTTCATCTCGGCCTTGGTCTCGGCGGTGATGATGCGCGGGCCGCTGGTGATGTCGCCATATTCGGCGGTGTTGCTGATCGAATAGCGCATGTTGGCAATGCCGCCTTCATACAGCAGGTCGACGA
The DNA here is from genome assembly GCA_043781375.1 of Novosphingobium sp. GTDB lineage: Bacteria > Pseudomonadota > Alphaproteobacteria > Sphingomonadales > Sphingomonadaceae > Novosphingobium. The sequence continues at coordinate 47,375 of JAYWBP010000022.1, read as the reverse complement.
TCAGCTTGGTCTCGTGGAGGCACTCGAAATAGGCCATCTCGGGGGCGTATCCGGCCTCCACGAGAGTCTCGAACCCGGCCTGGATGAGGTGGGTGATCCCCCCGCACAGCACCGCCTGCTCGCCGAACAGGTCGGTCTCGCACTCTTCCTTGAAGTTGGTTTCGATGATCCCCGAGCGCCCGCCGCCCACGCTCGAGGCATAGGCCAGGCCGACGTCGTGGGCATTGCCGGTGGCGTCCTGGTGGATCGCGATCAGGCACGGCACGCCGCCGCCGCGGACGTATTCGCTGCGCACGGTATGCCCCGGACCCTTGGGCGCGATCATGATCACGTCGATGTCCGTGGGCGGCTCGATCAGGCCGAAGTGGACGTTGAGGCCGTGGGCGAAAGCCAGCGCCGCGCCGGGCTTCATATTGCCCATGAGGTCATTTTCCCAAATCGCCGCCTGCGTTTCATCGGGCGCAAGGATCATCAGGATGTCAGCCCACTTGGCCGCGGCCTTGTTGGTCATCACCTGGAACCCGGCGTCGGTCGCCTTCTTCGCTGTGGCCGAGCCCTCGCGCAGTGCAATGGCGACATTTTTGACACCGCTGTCGCGCAGGTTTTGCGCGTGGGCGTGGCCCTGGCTGCCATAGCCGACAATCGCGATGTTCTTGCCGGTGATCAGATCGAGATCGCAATCGGCGTCGTAATAGACTTTCATGTTCGTCAGTTCCCTGTCTGCTTAATAGAGCGAGGCGAGGGCGGATAACCCTGCCAGAGTGAGGAGCGGCCAGCCAACGTGCTTCGCTTTGCTGATGATTGCATCGAGTAAGCCGAAGCCGGTCATGGCAAGACCAATCGCAAGCACGATCGGTCGTTGCGCCAGATCGGGATGTAGCGCCTGATAGGCTAAAACATATGCCAACGCAGCCATAAGAATAGAGGTTCCGTGCCAAGCCAGCCGCATAACGTCGCGGCTCAGCGGGCGGGCCATGACGCCTTGATTGAGCGCCAGCAAGGGGATGATCAAGCGGCGCTCACCGAGGACGGAATGAGCCACAGCCGTAAGCACCATTGTGACAACAGCGACCCATAGCGTGGCGCCATTCATGACCCCTCAGCCCCGCGCATCATCCCGACAATCCCGGTGCGGCCGACTTCGACCAGCCCCAGTTCGCGCATCAGGGCGATGAAGCTGTCGATCTTGTCGGGGGTGCCGGTCAGCTCGAAGATGAAGCTTTCGGTGGTGGTGTCGAGCGGGCGGGCGCGGAAGACGTCGGCCAGGCGCATTGCCTCGACCCGCTTTTCACCGGTGCCGGCCACCTTGATCAGCGCCAGCTCGCGTTCGACGTGAGGCCCCATTTCGGTCAGGTCGACGACCTTATGTACCGCGATCAGGCGTTCGAGCTGGGCATGGATCTGGTCGATCACGGCGGGCGGCCCGTGGGTGACGATCGTGATCCGGCTGACCGCGTGGTTCTCCGAAATGTCAGCCACGGTCAGGCTGTCGATATTGTAGCCACGCGCGGTGAACAGCCCGGCGATTTTGGCGAGGATGCCAGCTTCGTTATCGACGGTGACGGTGAGCACGTGGCGTTCTGACTCGGCGTGGTGGATTTTCATCATCACACCAGCGCCTTGGCTTCATCGTCCATCGTGCCGGCAACTTCGTCACCGTGGAGCATCATCTCGGTATGCGCCGCGCCGCTCGGGATCATCGGCAGGCAGTTGGCCAGCTTGGACACCCGGCAATCGACCATCACCGGGCCGTCATACGCAATCATCGCTTCGATCCCGGCGTCAAGATCGTCCGGGTCCTCGATGCGGATGCCCTTCCAGCCGTAAGCCTCAGCCAGCTTGACGAAATCGGGCAGGCTGGCCGAATAGCTGTTTGAGTAGCGGCTTTCATAGGTCAGTTCCTGCCACTGGCGGACCATGCCCATATACTCGTTGTTGAGGATGAACACCTTGACTGGCAGGCGGTACTGGCTGGCGGTGCCCAGTTCCTGGATGTTCATCTGGATCGAGGCTTCACCGGCAACGTCGATCACCAGCGCGCCGGGATTACCCAGTTGCGCGCCGATTGCCGCCGGAAGGCCGTAGCCCATCGTGCCCAGGCCACCCGAGGTCAGCCACTTGTTCGGCCCGAAAAAGCCGAAGTGCTGCGCCGCCCACATCTGGTGCTGGCCGACCTCGGTGGTGATGATCGGATCGTGCTGGCGGGTCAGCGTGAACAGGCGCTGGACGGCGTGCTGCGGCATGATTTCGGTGTCAGAACCGGGATAGGCCAGGCTGTCGCGCGCCCGCCAGCAGTCGATTTGCGCCTTCCATGCGGTCAGGTCAGCCGCTTTGCGCGTGCCCCAGGCCGCGACAAGTTGACGCAGGACATGCGCGCAGTCGCCAACGATCGGCAGGTCGACGTGAACAATCTTGTTGATCGAGGCACGGTCGATATCGATGTGAATCTTGGTCGAATTGGGCGCAAACGCATCAAGCCGCCCGGTCACCCGATCGTCGAAACGGGCACCGACGTTCACGATCAGGTCTGACCGGTTCATCGCCATATTGGCTTCGTAAGTACCGTGCATCCCGAGCATTCCGAGCCAGTCGGCGTGTTCGGCGGGGAAGGCGCCCAGGCCCATCAAGGTAGAAGTAACCGGCGCGCCGGTCAGTGCCTGCAACTCACGCAGCAGGGCAGAAGCCTCGGGTCCGGAGTTGATGACCCCGCCGCCCGTGTAGAAAATCGGCGCGCGGGCGTTGGCGATCAGTTCGATGGCGCGGGCGATGTCGCCGCTGCTGCCGGTCAGTTGCGGGAAATAGCGCTGGCGGCGCTGGATCGGGCCATCGCCCCAGGTGGCCGAGGCGACCTGAACGTCTTTGGGAATATCGATCAGGACCGGCCCGGGGCGACCAGTAGTGGCGATCTGGAACGCCTCGTCGATCGTCGCAGCCAGTTCGGACGGGTCGCGCACCAGGTAATTGTGCTTGGTGCAATGGCGGGTGATGCCGATGGTGTCGGCTTCCTGGAACGCGTCCGAGCCGATCAAGCCGGTGGCGACCTGGCCGGTGATGATGACCATCGGGATCGAGTCCATAAAGGCATCGGCGATCCCGGTGACAGCATTGGTCGCGCCCGGACCCGAGGTGACCAGAACCACGCCCGGCTTGCCCGTTGAGCGCGCATAGCCTTCAGCCGCATGGGCCGCGCCGGCCTCATGGCGGACCAGGATATGGCGGATGCGTTCGTCGCCGAACAGCGCATCATAGATCGGCAGCACCGCGCCGCCGGGATAGCCGAACACGAATTCGACCCCCTGACGAACCAGGCTCTCGACCAGAATGGCGGCGCCGCTGCGCTCCTCGCTCACTGTGAATCCTTCAAAAACCGGCGTTCCCAAAAAGTGGCGGACCCGGCGCAGTTGCCTGCACCGGGTCTCCTCTCCACCTCGTCAAAGCCCGCAGAAGCGGTGTGCCCGCGCCTCTATGCGACATGAAATAACGTGTCAAGAGCTAAGTGTGAAATAATGATGCGAAAACTCGGGCAATATCGCAATGAAATTTATCAAGCCGGGTCCACTCCGCTGGGGTTTGATGCCGTAGCCAGGTAAATTGCCGCTTCGCATAGTTGCGAGTCGCCTGGGCGCCGCACAGTTGGGACTCAGTGACCGTCAGTTCTTCGTTTAAAAGCGCCGCGATCTCCCGAACGCCGATTGCGCGCATCACCGGCAGGTGCGGATCGAGACCGCGCGCGACCAGTCGCTCGACCTCTTCGAGTGCACCATGTTCGAGCATCGCTGCAAACCTTGCTTCGCAGCGGGCATAGAGCGCCGCGCGGTCGGGCAGGATCACGGCAGGGTGGAGCGTGACGCAGTCCGCAATCCCGCCGCTGCGCTTTTGCTGCCAGTCCGCCAATGGCCTTCCGGTCGAGCGCACCACTTCGAGTGCCCGCATGATCCGCGCGCTGTCGGCCGGGCCTAAGGCGGCGGCGCGGGGAGAGTCTTCGCTGGCAAGCGCGGCATAGGCCTCAGCCATCGGCAGCGCCCGTACTTCTGCCCGTATCTGTGGATCGATCGGCGGCACGGGTGCGATCCCGTCGAGCAAGGTTCGTATATAAAGCCCGGTCCCGCCGACCAGGATGGGCACCCCGCCCGTTGCCTGGACCGCGGCGATCTGCTCCTTGGCAGCATTCGCCCAGTCGGCGGCGGAGCAGGCGATGGAGCCGTCCCAGGTCCCGAACAGGCGATGCTCGATCCCTTGCATCGCGGCGAGCGTCGGGCGCGCGCTGAGCACGGCGAGGTCCGCATAAACCTGCGCGCTGTCGGCATTGATCACCACCGCGCGCCGTCCTTGTTCCTCAAGGGCCAGGGCCAGCCGCACCGCAAGATCGCTCTTGCCGCTCGCGGTCGGCCCTGCAATGAGCGCCAACGGCGGCAGGTCCGGCGTCAGGTCTGGTATTGGCGGGGAGATAGACGACGTGCTCATTGCCCGACTAATAGCAGACCCCGGCACGATTTCCGCAAGTCTCGACGCGGCGCGCGCCGAACTGGCTGCTGAAGGTCTGGAAGTCGCCTCCGCAGCGATGCTGGAATCGGGCGGTGATGTGGTTGAACTGACCTTGCCGGAGGGCGATGCCGGGGCGCTGCGCGCCGTGCTCGATCGCCATTTCGCACCATCGGATTTGCTGGTCAGCGATCATATTCCGACGATCCCGACACTGTTCGTGTCCGACATGGATTCGACCATGATCGCCGCGGAATGCATCGACGAACTCGCCGACTTCGCCGGAATCAAGCCTCAGATCGCCGCGATTACCGAGCGCGCGATGCTAGGCGAACTTGATTTTGCCAGCGCGTTGCGTGAACGCGTGGCTCTGCTGGCAAACCTCGACGAAAGCGCCATCGCGCAGTGCCTGGCCGAGCGGATCGCACCGATGCCCGGCGCCCATGTGCTGGTCGCCACGCTGAAGGCGCATGGTTGCTACACGGTGCTCGTCACCGGCGGCTTCCACCAGTTTGCCGATCCGGTGGCTGAGCAATTGGGGTTCGAGCGAGTGATCGCCAACCGGCTGGAAATCGTCGCGGGCAAGCTCAGCGGCGGCCTGATCGGCCCGATCACCGACAGCGCGGTCAAGCGCGCGGTGCTGCTTGAGGAAGTCATGCGACTTGGCGGCACCAGCCTGGCCACAGGCGATGGCGCCAACGATATACCGCTGCTTCAGGCGGCCAGCTATGGCCTGGCCTACCGCGCCAAGCCGAAGGCGCGCGCGGCGGCGGATGGCTGGCTCGATCGCGGCGACCTGACCGCAGTGCTGCAACTTCTGGGCATCCCGCGGACCGAGTGGGTCTGGGAGTAAAGACACCTATTGACATTAGTGTCAGTAAAGGCCAGATTGCCCGCATGGAAAGTTTTGCCCCGACTGCCGATTTAGCCGATACCGGTACGGATGATTTTCCGGCTTTCTGTATCGCGCCAGCCTTGCCGCTCTATGATGAGCGCCGCCCGGCCATGCGCACGCGTCCATTCAAGGCCTGGCACCATTTCCGTGAACTGCTGAAGAACAAGGAAAGCACCGAGGAGGTGTTCCGCATCTTCGAAGCGCTGCCCTGGCGCGGCGCGCGGGCGCGAGCCGAAGGCTGGCTGAAAACGCCGCTTGCCCAGCAGTTGCGGGTCAGCGAGCCGAGCATCGCCGCAATCCTTGATGACCACGCCGCGCTGCGCAAGCTGCCGGCGGGATCGGTCGGCCAGTTATACTGCGATTTTATGGAGTGCGAAGGGCTGAGCGCGCAGGGCCTGATCGATGAGTTCGAACGCTTTCTTGGCGATGGTCCGCGCTTCAACGATCAGTTTCTGTGGTATTATGATCGCATCCGCGACACGCACGATCTGCTCCATATCCTCACCGGCCTGGGCCGTGATGCACTGGGCGAGGCGAGCGTATTGGCCTATACCTACAGCCAGCAGCCGAGCCCCGCCAACCTGTTCATCAGCTACGCCGCTGGGCTCAACATGAAGAAGCAGGTCGGCAATTCGGCGCCCATCCTCGGCTCGATCCGCGAGATGCAGGTGATGGGCCGGGGCTGCGAGCCGCTCGCCGAACGATCGATCCGCGAATTGCTGGCGATGCCGCTGGAAGAAGCGCGGGCCAGCATCGGGATCACCCCGCCGACAACCTACCACCGCGCGCACGAACTTTGGAAAGCGCAGGGGATCGATCCCTACGATTTGCTGGGGAAGAAGGCGGCTTGAATTTGCTCTATCCGCTCAGCCGTCCATCCAGTCGCGAAAGAAGCTGTCGCTGGCTTCGCGCAGGGCAGTGAGGGTCCACGCCCATTCGGAACCGAAACCGCCTGAGATGCCTATTTGCTGACCGCCAACGGAGCCAAGCCAGCGGCAACTGACGCCAGCTTCATCTGCTCTCTTGGCGATTTTACGCCAGTCATGCGCGCTGCACTCGACCAGATAGCGGCCTTGATCTTCACCGAACATCATCGCCTTGAGGTGTAAGTCGTCAGTCAAGGCATCAGATTTCAGGCTGGGGTCCAGCCGTGCTCCAAGACCCCCAGCCAAAGCCATTTCAGCAATTGCTACCAGCAGCCCGCCGTCCGAAATGTCGTGAACCGCGACCGCTGCGCCGGCAATTGCGAGTTCTCGAATAAACTCGCCGGTCCGCTTCTCAAGCGGCAAATCAACCAGCGGCGGTGATCCAGCTTCGCGGCCTGAACATTCGCGCAGCCACAGGGATTGGCCAAGGTGTGTCCCGTATCCATGCCCGCCAAAAGCAAGGATGACATCCCCCTCCGCCTTGAACCCGATCGTCGCCATCTTCTCATAGTCTTGCATCAGGCCCACCGCGCCGATCGCCGGCGTCGGCAGGATGGCGCTGCCACCCCCCGTCGCCTTGCTCTCGTTATAGAGGCTGACATTCCCGCTCACGATCGGCATGTCGAGCGCCACGCAGGCTTCGCTCATGCCCTGGAGGCAGCCCACAATTTGCGCCATGATCTCGGGCCGCTGGGGCGAGCCGAAGTTGAGGCAGTTAGTCACCGCCAGCGGCGTTGCGCCCACCGCGCACAGGTTGCGATAGGCTTCGGCAATCGCCTGCTTGCCGCCTTCGTAGGGGTCTGCATAGCAATAACGCGGGGTGCAGTCGGTGGTCATGGCCAGCGCCTTGCGCGTGCCGTGGATGCGCACGACCGCCGCGTCGCCGCCCGATTTCTGGAGCGTGTCGGCACCGACCTGGCTGTCGTACTGCTCCCAGATCCAGCGGCGACTGGCGAGGTCCGGGCAGGCCATCAGCTTGACCAGATCGGTGGCAATATCGGTGCTTTCGGGAATGTCGCCCAGCGGTTTCACTTGCGCCCAGGCCTTGTATTCCGCCGGTGACAGGTAGGCCCGGTCGTACAGCGGCGCGTCGTCCGCCAGCGGCCCGAGCGGAATGTCGCAAACGACCGCGCCGTCGAACTCCAGCACCATGTGGCCCGTATCGGTCACTTCGCCGATCACCGCGAAGTCCAGTTCCCACTTGCGGAACACCGCCTCGGCCATCGGCTCCTTGCCCGGTTTGAGGACCATCAGCATTCGCTCCTGGCTTTCGCTGAGCATCATCTCGTAGGGCGTCATGCCCTCTTCGCGGCAGGGGACCGCGTTCATGTTCAGGCGGATCCCAGCGCCGCCCTTGCTGGCCATTTCGACGCTGGAGGAAGTCAGCCCGGCCGCGCCCATGTCCTGAATCGCGACGATGGCATCGGTCGCCATCAGTTCGAGGCAGGCTTCGATCAGCAGCTTTTCGGTGAACGGATCGCCGACCTGCACAGTCGGGCGCTTCTCGTCCGAATTCTCGTCGAACTCGGCGCTGGCCATGGTCGCGCCGTGGATGCCGTCGCGGCCGGTCTTGCTGCCGACATAAACGATCGAATTGCCTAGGCCGGTGGCGGCGGAATAGAAGATCTTGTCCTGATCGGCGACGCCCACGGTCATCGCGTTGACCAGGATGTTGCCGTCATAGGACGGATGAAAGTTCGTCTCGCCGCCCACCGTCGGAACGCCCACGCAATTGCCATAGCCGCCGATCCCCGCGACCACGCCCTGGACCAGATGCTTCATTTTGGGGTGATCGGGCCGCCCGAAGCGCAGCGCGTTGAGGTTGGCGACAGGCCGTGCGCCCATGGTGAAGACGTCGCGCAGGATGCCCCCAACGCCGGTCGCCGCGCCCTGGTAGGGCTCGATGTAGCTGGGGTGGTTGTGGCTCTCCATCTTGAAGATGCAGGCCAAGTTATCGCCAATGTCGATCACCCCGGCATTCTCACCCGGTCCGCAGATTACCCAGGGCGCTTCCGTGGGCAATTTCTTGAGGTGCAGGCGCGAACTTTTGTAGCTGCAATGCTCCGACCACATTACGGAGAAGATGCCCAGCTCGACCATGTTCGGCTCGCGCCCCAAGGCGCGGAGCACGCGGGCATATTCGTCTTCGGACAAGCCATGCGCGGCGACGACGTCAGATGTGATCGGGGGGGTGATCTGGTCCATCCGCGCGCCTTAGCGGGGCGATCCCGGCAAGGCTAGATCGGGGCAAGTCGATAATCCACGGGATTGGCGCGCAGCTTACGCGCTCGCTGCTTGACCACCGGCACGCGCGCGGTCATTGGATTGCGCCCATGGACGACGCTGCTGCCGATCTGTCGAAGCTGACATTCGAGGACGCCCTGAAGGCGCTCGAGGACGTCGTGCGCAAGCTGGAGGGCGGCGAAGTCCCGCTCGACGAATCGATCACGCTGTACGGTCGCGGCGAAGATTTGCGCAAGCATTGCCAGGCGCGGCTCGATGCGGCGCAGGCGCGGATCGAGAAGATCGTCGCCGGACCCGACGGCGTTGCCACCGGCACCCAGCCGTTCGATGATTCGGGGCGCTGAAAGTGGCGCTGGCGAGCGTGGCGGACGATGTTCTGTCGCAGGCTCTGGCCCGGATCGCGCGTGAGGTCGATCAGGGCTTCGACCTGCTCCTGCCCGTGCCTCAGGACGGCCGCGCCCGGCTGATCGAAGCAATGCGCTATGCCACGATCGGCGGGGGCAAGCGGATCCGGCCATTGTTGCTCACCGCCACCGCCGAAATGTATGGCGCCAGCCGCGAGGCAGCCCTGCGCGTGGGTTTGGCGATCGAGGCGATCCACGCTTATTCGCTGATCCACGACGATCTGCCGTGCATGGACGACGACGCCCTGCGTCACGGCAAGCCGACCGTCCACTGTGCCTTCGACGAGGCCACAGCGGTTCTGGCCGGCGATGCGCTGCACGCTTTTGCCTTCGAGGTCCTCGCCGATCCGGTGACCTCGGGCGATCCTTTTACGCGCATCGAACTCGTCTCGACGCTCGGCCTGGCCAGCGGTGCGGCGGGGATGGCCGGCGGGCAGATGATGGACATTGTTGCCGAGGGTGAGACGTTCGATCTTCAGGCGATTACCCGGCTGCAGCAACTCAAGACCGGCGCACTGCTCGGCGCGGCAGTGGAGATGGGCGCGATCCTGGGCCGGGTTCCGATCGAGGGCCGGGCGCATTTGCGCGGCTTTGCCCGCGATATCGGCCTGGCCTTCCAGATCGCCGATGACTTGCTCGACCATGAAGGCAACGAAGACGCGGCAGGCAAGGCGCTGCGCAAGGACGCCGTTGCGGGCAAGCAGACCTTTGTCTCGCTGCTCGGTGCCGACCGCGCGCGGGATCAGGCCCAGGCGCTGGTCGATCAGGCAATCGCGCATCTTCATCAGCATGGCGCCGAAGCCGACCTGTTGCGCGCGCTCGCCCGCTATATTGTCGAAAGGGACCGCTGATGGGCGTTTCTGCGGCTAACGCCGAAAAAGGGGCGCGGATCGGCATATATCCCGGCACTTTCGATCCGATCACGCTCGGTCATACCGACATCATCCGCCGCGGCGCCAAGCTGGTCGATCGGCTGATTATCGGGGTGACCACCAATCCATCGAAGAACCCGATGTTCACTCCCGAAGAGCGCATCGCCTCGGTCGAGCGCGAAGTGGCGGCGATGGGGATAAGCAATGTTTCCGTGGTCGGCTTCAACGCGCTCCTGATGAAGTTTGCCGAGGCCCAGGGCGCCAACGTAATCATCCGCGGGCTGCGCGCAGTCGCCGATTTTGAATACGAATACCAGATGGCGGGGATGAACCAGCAGCTCAACGACGCCATCGAAACGGTGTTCCTGATGGCCGACGTCTGCCTTCAGCCGATCGCTTCGCGGCTGGTCAAGGAAATCGCCCTATTCGGCGGCGACATTACCAAATTCGTCGGCCCGCAAGTGCGCGAGGACGTGATCGCCCGGGTAACGACGATGGGCCGGATGGGTGACTACTGAGCAGTGCCGACCATTCATTGCCATGACAGCTTGGCACGGCTATCGCCCGGCCTGACTTCCAGCCCGAGTGGCCACCAGTTCGAGAGTTCTTCATGACCCTGCGCTTTCTCGCCCTTGCCTCGCTGTCGCTCTCGTTGATTGCCGGGCCGGCCCTTGCCAAGAAGGCGCCCAAGTTGGCGCCCGTCGCGATGGCGCCGATCCTGTCGTCTATGGTCGATCCCGACGTATCGCACGATCCCGAGAACGTGCTTTATCTGGACCTGTCGAACGGCGGTCGGGTCACGATCCGGCTCCAGCCGCTGTGGGCGCCAAGCCATGTCGAGCGGGTCAAAACCCTGACGCGCCAGGGCTTTTACAACGGGGTCATCTTTCACCGCGTGATCGACGGCTTCATGGCCCAAACTGGCGATCCGACGGGAACCGGCCAAGGCGGCTCGACGCTGCCCAATCTCAAGGCCGAATTCAATGCCTTGCCGCACGTGCGCGGCACCGTCGCGATGGCGCGGACCAATGAGCCCGATACCGCCAACAGCCAGTTCTTCATCGTCTTCTACCCGCGCTTCGCGCTCGATCGGCACTATACCAATTTCGGCCGGGTGATCGGCGGGATGGACGTGGTCGACCAGATCCAGCGCGGCGAACCGCCCAGCGCGCCAACCAAGATCGTCCAGGCATCGCTCGCCAGCGATCACAAGGCACCCCCGCGGATAGCCGCTCCGGTGGTGGCTGCGCCCGTTACTGCGGCTGATTTGAGCGCTTCTAAGTCGCAATAAGGGTTTGGGTGATCGGCTCATTTTGAGCTCGCATTCCACTGGCCAGGACCCGTTCGGGGTGAAACTGGGTTTAGTCCCCGATGAACGTAGACCTCTTCGACTTCCACCTCCCTCCCGAGCGCATTGCCCTGCGCCCGGCCCGGCCGCGCGACGCAGCGCGTTTGCTGGAGGTCCGGGGTGATGAGCCGCTGGCCGACAAGGGTATCTGCGATCTGCCCGATCTGCTCGAGCCCGGCGACGCGCTGGTGTTCAACGACACCCGGGTCATCCCCGCCCAGCTCGAAGGCATCCGCGGCCAGGCCCGAATCGGCGCGACCCTGCACAAGCGGATCGACTTGCGCCGCTGGCAGGCATTTATCCGCAACGGCAGGCGGCTGCGGGCAGGGGACACGATCGACTTTGGGCACACTGTCAGCGCCCAGGCCGAGGCGCTCCACCCTGATGGCAGCTGGACCCTGGCTTTTGCTGGAGACGAACCGGTCGAGGTCCTGCTCGAACGCGCCGGAACCATGCCACTGCCCCCCTACATCGCCGGCAAGCGCCCGGCCGACCAGGCCGACCGCGCCGACTACCAGACGATGTTCGCCGACAAGGATGGCGCCGTCGCGGCGCCCACTGCCGCGTTGCACTTCACCCCGAAGCTGATGGCCGCACTGGCGGCACGGGGCATCGGGCATGAAACGCTGACGCTCCACGTCGGGGCGGGGACTTTCCTCCCGGTCAAGGCGGACGACACCGCCGATCATATCATGCACGCCGAATGGGGGACCATCTCAGAGGATACTGCGGCGCGCCTCAACGCCGTGCGCGCGTCCGGAAGCCGCGTGATCGCGGTTGGCACGACGAGCCTTCGCTTGCTCGAAAGCGCCGCCGTTCCTGACGGAACCATCCGCGCGTTCTCCGGCGACACTTCGATCTTCATCACTCCGGGCTACCGGTTCCGCGCCATCGACGGCCTCCTGACCAACTTCCACCTCCCTCGATCGACCCTGTTCATGCTGGTTTCGGCGTTGTCCGGCCGCGACCGGATGCAGGCCGCTTATGCCCACGCCATCGCCGAAGACTACCGCTTCTACTCCTACGGCGACGCCTGCCTGCTGCTGCCGGGCTGAAGGGACTGGGAACTGGCACGGTTCTAGCGCATCTAGTCGGAAGTGGAGCCGATTCTCGACATTCGTGGACTGTGCAAGACCTATGCGGGCGGCACAGTCGCGCTCGACGCGGTCGATCTCCAGATCGCCAAAGGCGAGATTTTCGCCCTGCTCGGCCCCAACGGCGCGGGCAAGACCACGCTGATCGGCGCGGTTTGCGGGATGATCCGCCCCACTGGCGGCACGATCCGCGCCTTCGGGCTCGACATGGCCCGCGACTGGCGCTCGGCCCGCGCCCGCATCGGTCTGGTCCCGCAGGAACTCAGCGTCGACATGTTCGAACACGTCCTGCAGGCTGCGGTCTATTCGCGCGCCCTGTTCGGCAAGGCGCCCGACCCGGGCAAGGTCGAGCAGATTTTGCGTGCGCTCTCGCTGTGGGACAAGCGGACGGTGCGGATCCAGGAGCTGTCGGGCGGAATGAAGCGCCGGATCCTGATCGCCAAGGCGCTGGCGCACGAGCCCGAACTGCTGTTCCTCGACGAACCCACCGCTGGCGTCGATGTCGAACTGCGCCGCGATATGTGGAAGCTGATCGGCGAACTGCGCGACGGCGGCGTGACGATCATCCTCACCACGCATTACATCGAAGAGGCTGAGGAAATGGCCGACCGGGTCGGGGTGATCGACCAGGGCCAGCTCAAGCTGGTCGAGGACAAGACCGCGCTGATGGCCCGGCTGGGGCGAACCGAGGCGCGGCTCGAACTGGCCCAGCCGCTTTCGGCGATCCCCGCCGCACTGGCACAATTCCCGTTGCAACTGGCCGATGGCGGCAGAGTGCTGACCTATCGCGTCGATGGCGGGGCGGCGCGCAAAGGCGGAGTGGCACCGCTGGTCAAGGCGCTGGTCGCTCAGGGCATCGATTTCACCGGGCTGGACGTCAAGCAGTCGAGCCTGGAGGACATCTTCGTCGATCTTGTCCGCAACGACGGCGGCTCCCACGATGTCGGGGCCGAGGCATGAGGTTTAACCTGCGCGGCACCCTGGCGATCTACACATTCGAGCTGGCGCGGACCTGGCGCACCTTGTTCGAATCGATTTTTTCTCCGGTGCTCACCACCTCGCTCTATTTCGTCGTCTTCGGCACCGCGATCGGGGGCAAGATCGCCACCGTCGGCGGCATTCCCTATCCGGCGTTCATCGTGCCCGGGCTGCTGATGCTGACGATCCTGTCCGAAAGCACCGCAAATGCCAGCTTCGGCATCTACCTGCCGCGCTTCACCGGCACCGTTTATGAACTGCTGTCGGCCCCGGTCGGCGTGGCCGAGACGCTGCTCGGCTATGTCGGCGCGGCGGCGACCAAGTCGCTGATCCTGGCTTCGATCATCCTGATCACCGCGCGGCTGTTCGTTGATTACCACATCATGCATCCGTTCCTGGCCGCAGGGTTCATCCTGATGATCGCACTGGCTTTTTCGTTGTTCGGGTTCATCCTGGGCTGCTGGGCCAGCGGCTTCGAGAAGCTCCAGGTGGTGCCGATGCTGATTCTCACCCCGCTGAGTTTCCTGGGCGGCACCTTTTATTCGATCACCATGCTGCCCGAGCCATGGCGCACGGTGACCCTGCTCAACCCGGTGGTCTATCTGGTCAACGGCCTGCGCTGGACCTTCTATGGCAAGGCCGACGTTGACTTCGCTGCCGCCGCCGGACTGACCTTCGGCTTCCTCCTGCTGTGCGTCGCGATCATCGCGTGGATCTTCAAGACTGGGTGGCGGTTGCGGAGTTGAGCGGCTAGGCGACCAAGCGATGTCCACCCGCTTTGCTTTCACTATCCACGCCACCGACGGCCTGGCTCGCACCGGAACCATCGCCATGCGCCGCGGCGAAATCCGCACGCCGGCGTTCATGCCCGTCGGGACCGCCGCCACGGTCAAGGCGATGAAGCCCGAGACTGTGCGCGCGACCGGGGCCGACATCATCCTGGGCAATACCTATCATCTGATGCTGCGCCCGGGCGCGGAGCGGGTCGCGCGGCTGGGCGGGTTGCACCGCTTCATGAACTGGGATCGCCCGATCCTCACCGACAGCGGCGGCTATCAGGTGATGAGTCTGTCCGATTTGCGCAAGATCACCGAGGAGGGGGTGACGTTCGCCAGCCATCTCGACGGTTCACGCCACCTGCTGTCACCCGAACGCTCGATGGAAATCCAGCGCCTGCTCGGCTCCGACATCGTCATGGCCTTCGACGAATGCCCCCGTGCCGACGCTCCGCGCGATATCATCGCCCAGTCCATGCGATTGAGTATGCGGTGGGCCAGACGCAGTCGCGACGCTTTCGATGCGGGCGAGGATCACGCCGCAGGCGCCGCGCTGTTCGGGATCCAGCAGGGCGCGCTTGACCAGCAATTGCGCGCCGAAAGCGCCGAAGCCCTGCGCGAGATCGGCTTCGATGGCTATGCGATCGGCGGGCTGGCGGTGGGCGAGGGGCAAGCGGCGATGTTCGCCACGCTCGACTTCGCCCCCGGCCAGCTCCCCCCCGCCGCGCCGCGCTACCTGATGGGCGTGGGCAAGCCCGACGATCTAGTCGGGGCCGTCGCGCGCGGGATCGACATGTTCGACTGCGTCCTGCCTAGCCGCTCGGGCCGCAACGGCCAGGCCTTCACCTGGCGTGGGCCCCTCAACCTGCGCAACGCCCGCCACGCTGAAGATACTGCCCCGCTCGACGAATCCTGCCCCTGCTCGGCCTGCGCCAGCTACAGCCGCGCCTATCTTCATCATCTGACCAAGTCCTGCGAAATACTTGGTGCCATGCTGATGACCGAGCACAACCTGACTTTCTACCAGCAACTGATGCAGGCGATGCGCGATGCGATTGGGGAGGGGCGGTTCGCGGCTTTCGTCACCGCTTTTCACCGCGATTATCGCGGCGGGGCAGTGTCCGCGCCAGCTTGCGACCGGCAAACAAAAAGGGCGGCCCCGCAGGACCGCCCTCTTGTCTAACGTCATAATTCGACGTCTAGCGTGAGTAGAACTCGACCACCAGGTTCGGCTCCATCTTCACCGGATAGGGCACTTCGTCGAGCGTCGGGACGCGTACGAAAGTGACCTTGTCGGTGCCGTCGGGCGCGACGTATTCGGGAATATCGCGCTCGGCAAGTGACTGGGCTTCGACAATGAGAGCCATTTCCTTGGCTTTTTCGCCGAGGCTGACGACGTCACCGGGGATCACGCGGCGGCTGGCAATGTTGCACTTCACGCCGTTGACGCGGATGTGGCCGTGGCTGACGATCTGGCGCGCGGCGAAGATCGTCGGCGCGAACTTGGCGCGATAGACAACCATGTCCAGGCGCTGCTCGAGCAGGCCGATCAGCTTCTGGCCGGTATCGCCCTTGAGGCGTGCGGCTTCGGCATAAGTGCGCTTGAACTGCTTTTCGGTGACGTCGCCGTAGTAGCCCTTGAGCTTCTGCTTGGCGCGCAACTGGATGCCGAAGTCAGAGACCTTGGACTTGCGGCGCTGGCCATGCTGGCCCGGACCATACGAGCGGCGATTGACCGCGCTTTTGGGACGGCCCCAGATATTCTCGCCCATGCGGCGATCGAGTTTATACTTCGATGTCTTGCGCTTCGACATGCGCGTCTGCTCCAACTTGCTTGCAAGGACGACAATCGCCCAGCTCTATGCCCGGACCCGCACCAGCCCGCCTGTTGCGAACTGCGGCCACCGCTTCACCGGAGTGCGGGACCAATTGCGAAGGCGCGCCCATGGCCGCAGCTCTGCGCAAAGTCAAGCGCACAGCCTCTCGACAGCGGTCACCGGGCAGGGCAAAGGGCGCTATGCCATTGGAAATCAAGGAGCCCGCGCAGTGCTTGACCATGGCCGAAGTGCGCGCCGGGGTCGATGCGCTTGACGCGGAATTGGTTGGACTTCTGGCAATCCGCTTTGCCTACATGCGCGCTGCCGCCCGCATCAAGCCTGACCGCAACAGCGTCCGCGACGAGCCGCGCAAAGCGCAGGTGATCGCTGCGGCGCAAGCGCGGGCAGAAGCGATCGGTGTGCCCGTCGATATGGTCGCGGATCTTTGGGAGCGGCTAGTCGAAGCCTCGATTGCTTATGAGCTGCATCATTGGGATGCCTCGAAAGACGCGACCTAATCGCGCCTCAGCTTGCGGCCAAGCGTTGTCAGCACACCGCGCAAGGTGCGCACTTCAAGGTGGTTCCAGCCCGGCTTGGTCAGGATGTTGCGCAAAGCGTGGCGGGTGGCGGAGGCGCGGTCCTGCGGATCGAAATAGCCGCGCGGATCAAGCATTGCCTCAAGCTGGCCGATCATTCCTTCCAGTTCGATCTGCGGGGCCGGGGGCAGCAATTCCTCTAGCGGTGGCTGCACCATATTCTGCGCCGGAGCCTGGCCTTTCGACCATTCGTACGCACACAGGATCACCGCCTGGGCAAGGTTGAGCGAGCCGAACGCGGGATTGATCGGCACGGTCACGATCGCGCGGGCAAGGGCAACGTCCTCGGTCGCCAGCCCCGAACGCTCGGGCCCGAATACCAGCGCCGAGCGGCCCGGCAGGGTGTGGATTGCCTGAGCCGTCTGCTCGGGCGTGAGCACCGGCTTGGATACGCCGCGCTTGCGCACGGTTGAGGCGTAAACATTGGCGCAGTCGGCGACGGCTTCGGTCAGAGAGTTATGGATCGTCGCGCGTTCGAGCACCACGTCTGCCCCGGCAGCGGCCGGCCCGGCGCTGGGATTAGGCCAGCCATCGCGCGGGGCGACCAGGCGCAGCTCGGTCAGCCCGAAATTGAGCATCGCGCGTGCGGCCTTGCCGATGTTTTCGCCCAGTTGCGGCCGGACGAGCACGATGATGGGAGTCAGGTTGGCCAAGCCTTACTCCGGCCCGGCATCGCGCACGGTGCTGGCGAATTCCTCGAAGTCGCGGGCCTCGCTGAAGTCGCGGTAGACGCTGGCGAAGCGGATATAGGCGACGCTGTCGAGCTGGCGCAGGCCGTCCATGACCATTCCGCCGATCTTGGTCGAGGGCACTTCGCTGTCACCCAGAGTCTCGATCTGGCGCTGGATGCCGGAGACCAACTGGTCGAGCCGCTCCTGCGCTATCCCGCGCTTTCGGCAGGCCAGAGCGACCGAGCGCTCGATCTTGGCGCGGTCGAATGGCTCGCGCGCGTCGCCGTTCTTGATCACCACAATGTCGCGCAGCTGCACCCGCTCGAACGTAGTGAAACGCGCGCCGCAGCTTTCGCACTGGCGGCGGCGGCGGATCGCGGCGTTGTCCTCGGTCGGCCGGCTGTCTTTTACCTGGCTGTCGTCATGGGCACAGAACGGGCAGCGCATCGGTTAAGGACGGATCCGTTTGTAGAGCATGAAGGCAGCACCGGCGAGCAAGCCGACCGGCAGGCTCACCACCGGCAGGATTGCTCCGGCGACAGCGCCTACGGCCGCACCGATCAGCACCGGCTTGGTCGAGGGGTGGGACATGCCTTCCTTGGCCATGCCGACCACTTCGACGCGGGCATCTTCGATCAGGCCGTTGCCGCCTTGGCGATCAGTCATGGTTCACATTCCTTCGTAGATGGGGAAGCGGGCGCACAGGTCTTCCACCCGGGCGCGGACAGACTGTTCGATCTGGGCGTCGCCGGCCTCGCCGTTCTTGCGCAGGCCTTCGACTACTTCGGCAATCAGCTGGCCGATCTGGCGGAACTCGGCCACGCCAAAGCCGCGGGTGGTGCCCGCCGGGGTGCCCAGGCGAATGCCCGAGGTCAGCAGCGGCTTTTCGGTGTCGAACGGGATGTTGTTCTTGTTGCAGGTGATCGACGCGCGATCGAGCGCCTTTTCGGCGTGCTTGCCCTTGGCCTGCTTGGGCCGCAGGTCGACCAGCATCAGGTGGTTGTCGGTCCCGCCCGAAACGATCGCCAGGCCCTGTTCCTGCAGGCTGGAGGCAAGCGCTTTGGCATTGTCGGCGACGGCCTGGGCATAAACCTTGAACTCGGGCCGCAGCGCCTCGGCAAAGGCGACTGCCTTGGCCGCGATGACGTGCATCAGTGGGCCACCCTGGAGCCCTGGGAAGATCGCGCTGTTGAACTTCTTGGCCAGGGCCTCGTCGTTGGTCAGGATGATGCCCGAGCGCGGGCCCCGGAGCGACTTGTGGGTGGTGGTGGTGGTGACGTGGGCGTGCGGCACCGGGCTGGGGTGGACCCCGCCCGCCACCAGCCCGGAGAAATGCGACATGTCGGCCATCAGATAGGCCCCAACCTCGTCGGCGATTTCGCGGAAGCGGGGGAAGTCCCACGTTCGCGAATAGGCGGTGCCGCCGCAGATGATCAGCTTGGGCTGGCACGCGCGGGCAATCCGCGCGACTTCATCCATGTCGATGATCTGGTCATCCTCGCGCACCCCGTAAGGCACCGGGCTGAACCACTTGCCGCTCATGTTGACGGGCGAGCCGTGCGTCAAATGCCCGCCTGCGGCCAGATCGAGTCCCATGAAAGTATCGCCCGGATTGAGCAGGGCGAGGAACACCGCCTGGTTCATCTGGCTGCCCGAGTTGGGCTGGACGTTGGCGAAGCCCGCGCCGAACAACTGCTTGGCCCGCTCGATCGCCAGCGTCTCGATCTCGTCGACGTATTCGCAGCCGCCGTAATAGCGGCGCCCGGGATAGCCCTCGGCATACTTGTTGGTGAGGATCGAGCCTTGAGCTTCGAGCACTGCGCGGCTGACGATGTTCTCGCTGGCGATCAGCTCGATCTTGTCGCGCTGGCGGGTCAGTTCCTTGCCGATCCAGCCCGCAATAACGGGATCGCTGTCAGTCAGCGAGCGGGTGAAGAAGCCGTCCTGGGTGGTGCGGATCAGCGTGGCGGGGTTCGTGCTCATGCGGGCTGCCTGTTTGACGGAGAAGGGGTGAGATCGGGGTGGGAGAGCTTGTCGACGCGGCGCTGGTGGCGGTCGCCGGCAAACGGCGTGGTGAGGAAGGCGGTGACGCAGGCCTTGGCCATGTCCAGCCCGATCAACCGCGCACCCAGCGCGATGGCGTTGGCGTCGTTGTGCTCGCGCGCAAGAACTGCGGACAGCGGCTCGGACACCAAGGCACAGCGGAGCTTCGGGTTGCGGTTGACCGCGATAGAAATGCCGATGCCTGACCCACACAACGCAATCCCGCGCTCGGCCTTGCCCGCGGCAATGTGGCTGGCGAGGCGGTAGCCGTAGTCGGGATAATCGACCGACACGCCACTGTCGGTGCCCAGATCGGCCACGTCATGGCCCTGCTCAGCGAGCCACGACGCAAGCTCACCCTTCATGGCGAAGGCGGCATGGTCGGAGGCGATGGCGATACGCATGGGCGGGGTCGGCCTGTCCTTGGCGGTGGATTCGTTGGGCTCCACATAGTCAGGTCTGGTGGTTGATGCCAGAGGCGAAGGCGCTCAACCCATCAATGCACCGACCTGCCGCGATCGTCATCCTGAACTCGTTTCAGGGTCCATCTCGCTTGTCACGAGGTCCGCGATGCCATGTCGCGTGCCCAGGATTGATCGGCACACACCGGCACGATGGATCCTGAGACAAGTCAGGGATGACGTGATCGGGATGCGCGCGCCTAACTCATTGATCAAGAAACGACCGCATTTTCCGTGATCGGCTCGGATGCTTCAGCTTCCGCAAGGCTTTCGCCTCGATCTGCCGAATCCGTTCGCGCGTCACTGAGAACTGCTGGCCGACTTCCTCGAGCGTGTGATCGGTGTTCATGCCGATGCCAAAGCGCATCCGCAGCACGCGTTCTTCGCGCGGCGTTAGCGAAGCGAGCACCCGCGTCACGGTTTCTTTGAGGTTGGCCTGGATCGCGGCATCGACCGGGATAATTGCGTTCTTGTCCTCGATGAAATCGCCCAGGTGCGAATCCTCCTCGTCACCGATCGGCGTTTCGAGGGAGATCGGCTCCTTGGCGATCTTCATCACCTTGCGGACCTTTTCGAGCGGCATTGACAAGCGCTCGGCCATTTCCTCGGGGGTGGGCTCGCGGCCCTGCTCGTGGAGGAACTGGCGGCTGGTGCGGACCAGCTTGTTGATCGTCTCGATCATGTGGACCGGGATGCGGATCGTGCGCGCCTGATCGGCGATCGAACGGGTGATCGCCTGCCTGATCCACCAGGTGGCATAGGTGCTGAACTTGTAGCCGCGGCGGTACTCGAACTTGTCGACCGCCTTCATCAGGCCGATGTTGCCCTCCTGAATGAGATCAAGGAATTGCAGGCCGCGGTTGGTGTACTTCTTGGCGATCGAGATCACCAGGCGCAGGTTGGCTTCGACCATTTCCTTCTTGGCGATGCGCGCCTCGCGCTCGCCTTTCTGGACCATGTTGACGATCCGGCGGAATTCGGGGAGCGACATGCCGGTGGCGGCGGCAATGTCCGAAACCTCGGCGCGGATGCGTTCGACCGGGTCGGCCTCGGTACCGGCAAAAGCGGCCCACTTCTTGTCCTTGCCGGCCATTTCCTGCAGCCAGACATCGTCGAGCTCGCGCCCGACGTAGCTGTCGAGAAAGTCCTTGCGGTTGACCTTGTGACGCTCGGCCAGGCGCAGCATCTGGCCGCCCAGCGCCGTCAGCCGCCGGTTGAAGGCATAGAGATTGTCGACCAGAAATTCGATTTTGGTCGCGTGGAACTGCACGGACTCGACCTGGGCGGTGAGCTCCTCGCGCAGCGACTGGTACTGGCGTTCTTTGTTGGCGGGGAACGGATTACCGAAGCCGAGCGCTCCCAGGCGATCACCCTGGATCTTCTCAAACTTCTTGAATATCTGCGTGATCAGCGCAAACTTCTCAAGCGCCTCGGGCTTGAGCTGCGCCTCCATCTGAGCGAGGCTGAGGGTGTTGTCTTCTTCCTCTTCCTCGACCGGGCGACGTGCACGGCGTTCGACGCCATCCTCGTCCTCATCTTCGTCGGCGGGCTCCTCCTCAACGATGTCTTCCTCTTCCTTGTAGGAAGGGCCGGCGACTTTTTCGCTGATCTCGCTGTTTTCGGTGTCCTGTGCATCGTCGGCCATCGCCTCAGGCGCGGGTTCCTTGGAGAGCATGGCGTCGAGATCGAGAATTTCGCGCAGCTGCATCTCGCCCGCGTTAAGCGCTTCGGACCACTGGATAATCGCATGAAAGGTGATCGGGCTTTCGCACAGCCCCAGGATCATCGTGTCGCGCCCGGCTTCAATCCGCTTGGCAATGGCGATTTCGCCCTCACGGCTGAGCAGTTCGACGGCGCCCATCTCGCGCAAGTACATCCGCACCGGATCGTCGGTGCGCTCGATGATTTCCTTCTTCTTGATAAGGTCGGGCCGTTCGCTGGTCCCGTCCGCATCCTCGACCTCATCGACCGCGGGGTCCTCGGCTTCAGCTTCGCCCGCTTCGTCGTCGCTCTCGACGATGTTAACGCCCATCTCGGAGATCGCCGACATGACATCCTCGATCTGCTCGGAGGTCATCTGGTCTTGCGGCAAGGCCTCGTTGAGTTCGTCATAGGTGATCACGCCGCGACGCTTGGCGCGGGCGATCAGCTTCTTGATCGAGGCTTCGTTAAGGTCGATCAGCGGCGCATCGCCACCCTCGCCTTTGTCTGCCGACATATCTTCGGAGTTGTCGAGTTCCATCATTCCGCCATGCTTTTGGGATCGGCTCCTGCCGGAGAACTTCCGGCCGGATCGTCATTCGCGTTGAGTATACCCCGTTCGCTGGCCATGTGGCGCAGACGGGCGTCAAATTCCAGCTTTCTCTTCCGAAGACGCTGTTGTTCTTCATAAGCGCCGTCCGGATCGCTTGCAAAGCGGTCGGTGGATGCTGCCAGAGCCTCTTCCAGAGCGGGGCGTTCGATCATCAGCGATACCGCTTCGGCTAGCTTGGCTGCCGCCAACTGCGCAGAAATGCCATCGCCCAGGAATCCGAATCTGTTTGCCGCATAATCGTCCCCAAGGGGGAGAGCCACGCTCTGCTCAGCAAATATGGTGACAATGCGCTGTGTTTCAAGCGCTTGGCCCGAATCGAACAGGTCGAGCAGTAATTCGATCCGGCGATCGGCCGAAGCGACGCGTGCCAGAGCCTCGGCGTGGCGACCGATCTCGGCGGGAAAGCGCACCAGCCCGGCGATTACTGCGGCGGCCAGGGCATCGCGCGAGGCACCGCGCCCGGTCTGGCGCAGCTTGGCTTTGTTCTCAGGTGACATCGGCTGGGTCAAGACAGGGCGACCGGCGGGGCGGCCCTTCTGCCAGCCCGATTCGCGCGGCGTGAAGGCCGCGCGGCGAGGGAAAGCGAAGTCGGAAAATCGCTCGAGCAGATCGCGGCGGTACAGTGCGCGAATATCCTGGTCACCGATCGTCTCGACATGGTCGAGTAGCCGCGCCTTGAGCCCGGCCTTGTCCTCGGGTGTAGTGAGCGGTGCGGAGTCGCGTTCATGGAGCCACAGCGCATCGACCAGTGTCTGTGCCTGGCCCAGTAACGCCTCAAGCGCCTGGACCCCGTCGCGCTTGATCAAGTCGTCGGGATCGAGCCCCGTCGGCAGCCGCACAATCGCCAGCGAGTGTGCCGGACGCAGCATCGGCAGCGCCCGCCCGATCGCCCGGAACGCCGCGCGCTGCCCCGCCGCATCGCCGTCGAAGCACAGCACCGGCGTTTCGACCAGCCGCCACAGCAGTTCGATCTGGCGTTCGGTCAGCGCAGTGCCCATCGGCGCCACAGCCTCGCCGATTCCGGCAGCGGCCAGGGCGATGACATCCATGTAGCCCTCGACCACCACCAGCCGTCCAGACTGGCGTGAAACCGGTCCAGCGCGATGCAGATTGTAAAGATTCCGGCCCTTGTCGAACAGTGGTGTATCAGGCGAATTCAAATACTTGGGAGCATCTGTTTTGGCCTTGTCGAGAATCCGCCCGCCGAATGCGATCACCCGCCCGCGCGCGTCCTCGATCGGCAGCATCAGCCGCCCGCGAAAGCGGTCGTAGGGCTCCTTGCCCTCGACCACGATGCGCAGGCCCGCCTCGATCAGCTGCGCCTCGGGGAACTGGCCCAGCGCAGCCTTGAGCGCCTGGCGTCCTTCAGGTGCAAACCCGAAACCGAACCGCGCGATGGTATGCGCATCGAAGCCGCGCGTGGCCAGATACGCGCGTGCCGTTGCACCCTTGGGAGCGGCCAGCGAGGCGGCAAACCACGCCTGTGCCGCCGCCATCACATCGTGCAGCGAATCGCGCTGTTCAGCGGCTTTGGCAGCACGCGGGTCGGGGGCGGGGACTTCCAGTCCTGCCTCGGCCGCCAGTTCCTTGACCGCGTCCATAAAGCTCAGCCCGCGCTGGTCGGTCATCCAGCGGATCGCGTCGCCATGCGCGCCGCAGCCAAAGCAATGGTAAAATCCCTTCTCGTCGTTGACGGTAAAGCTAGGGCTTTTCTCCGAATGGAACGGGCAGCATGCCTTGAACTCGCGCCCCGCCTTGGTCAGCCGCGTCGTCCGCCCGATCACTGCCGACAGCGATACCCGCGCGCGCAATTCGTCCAGCCATTGGGGGGTGAGGCTCATGTCAGGAGAGCGCCGCCTTAACCCAGCCACTCGCCTTGCTCATATCCAGCGTGGTCCCGTGGCGCGCTTTCAGTTCGGCCATGACCTTGCCCATGTCCTTGAGCGTGCTGGCCTCCAAGTCGGCCTTGATCAGCTCGATCGCGCTTTTAGTGTCGGGCTCGCTCATCTGCTGGGGCAGGAAGCCGTCGATCACCGCCAGCTCGCGTTTCTCCACGTCAGCGAGTTCCTGACGGCCGCCCTGTTCGAACATCGTGATCGATTCGCGGCGCTGCTTGGCCATCTTCTGCAAGACTTCGACGACTAGCACATCGTCGTCGGGCTGCTGCGCGGCGGTACGCAGTTCGATGTCGCGGTCCTTCAGCTTGGCGAGGATCAGGCGGACCGCCCCCAGGCGCGGCTTATCGCCGGACTTCATTGCCGCAATCTGCGCGGACTTGATCGAGTCGCGGATCATTTTCGTGGGATTCCTGTGGATAGCGAGCCCAATGGGGGCAAAGCACGGTTCTAGCGTAAACTTGCACAGCTTCCTAGGTTGACGCTGCCGGGCGAGGGGTCTAGCGCGCCCAACTTAGCACCATCGCCAGACCCCGCTAACGGAGCGCCCACCATGGCCGACCCCGCCCTTCCGCACGCGCCCCAACCCAAGGACGCGACGGGCGTTCTGGTCCTGGCCGATGGCTCGGTCGCCTGGGGCCGAGGCTTTGGCGCAGGTGGCCAGGCGGTTGGCGAGGTCTGCTTCAACACCGCGATGACCGGCTATCAGGAGATTCTGACCGACCCCAGCTATGCCGCTCAGATCGTTACTTTCACCTTTCCCCACATCGGCAATGTCGGCGCCAACGACGAGGACGTCGAGGCCAAGGTCGATGGCGCGATCGGCTGCGTGGTGCGCGAGGAGGTCACGCACTCGTCCAACTTCCGCGCGCAAAGCGAATTTGGTGCCTGGCTGGCCACGCGCGGCAAGATCGGCCTTTCGGGCATCGACACTCGCGCCCTGACCCGCCGCATCCGCCTTAACGGTGCGCCTAATGCAGTGATCGCGCACGATCCCGATGGCAAGTTCGACATCCCCGCGCTGATCCACCGCGCTGCCGAGTGGTCGGGGCTGGAAGGCATGGACCTCGCCCGCGTCGTTTCGCGCGCCGCGCCGGAGGAATGGCAGGGCGGAGTGTGGACGCTGGGCACGGGCTATGCCCGCTCGCCGCACAACCAGCGGCCGCACGTCGTGGCGATCGATTATGGCGCGAAGGACAATATTTTCCGCAATCTGGTCAAAGCCGGGGCGCAAGTCACCGTAGTGCCCGCGCAGACGCCGCTTGAGGCGATCCTGGCGCTGGAGCCCGCCGGGGTATTTCTCTCCAACGGTCCGGGCGATCCGGCGGCCACCGGAGCCTATGCAGTGCCAGTGATCCAGGGCCTGCTGGAGCGCGATGTGCCGCTGTTCGGGATTTGTCTGGGCCACCAGCTGCTCGGCTTGGCGGCAGGCGCGCGGACCACCAAGATGCACCAGGGTCACCGCGGCGCCAACCACCCGGTCAAGCGCCTGGCCAACGACGTGGTCGAGATCACCAGCATGAACCACGGGTTCGCGGTTGACGGGACGAGCCTGCCCAACAGCGTCGAAGAAACCCACGTCTCGCTGTTCGACGGCTCGAATTGCGGGATTGCGCTAAAGGGCAAGCGGGCGTTCGGGGTGCAGTATCACCCCGAGGCTAGCCCCGGCCCGCAGGACAGTTTCTACCTGTTTGCGCAGTTCATGGGGATGTTAGGATGACCAAACCCGAAGATCTAATTAAATATATGCTTCTCCAATATTTGGGCAGCCTTGATTTCATTTCTTCTCGCCTCAGTCGGGTAAAAAGTCGATCAGATTTGTATTCTATCGGCGAATTCATCATTCCTGAATCAATACTAAGGTTTGGTTTTAAAACAAAACTAAAATATGCCGATATCTCGTCGCTAGTTTGGGAAAAAGTCTCTGTAAATGATATATTTACAATATCTGAAGACAGTCTTTTTGGCGAAAAAGTCACCTTCGATATCGATAAGTATCGAGTATGCGTTGATGAACTGAGATCGGAAAGTAATAGTTACAAACTTATTCAAACTCTCATTGAAAATTTTGGACAAGAGGGCTTCGATCATGCTCTTTCGTTGGTTGCGGCTTCACACAAATGGGAGCGGATCGAGGCCAAGGCTGGGTTTATAGAAATACTAGATGAGATTGAACCAAAATCAATTAAATCTCTTAGTCATGCGGAAATTGAGGAGATCATTTCAGAGATTTCCAAAATTAGAGTCTACGTCGACGATTCAGTACTTCCACAAGCTGACAAAGTGCAGGCTGCATTGCTTGCAGCTGCTGCTGCAACACTTGCTCAAACGCCAAACCCACCATGGTCGATCATTAAGGAGGTTCTGATTTTGATTGCAGCAATCTCAACGACTCTGGCGTTCGTCATCCCTATCGCGGCGAAGATTCACTAATGCCCAAACGCACCGACATCTCCACCATCCTGGTCATCGGCGCCGGCCCGATCGTCATCGGTCAGGCCTGCGAGTTCGACTATTCGGGCACGCAGGCGATCAAGGCGCTCAAGGAAGAGGGCTATCGCGTCATCTTGGTCAATTCGAACCCGGCCACGATCATGACCGATCCCGAGTTCGCCGATGCCACCTATATCGAGCCGATCACCCCCGAGATCGTCGCCCGGATCATCGAGAAAGAGCGCCCCGACGCGGTTCTGCCGACGATGGGTGGACAGACCGCACTCAACACCGCGCTGGCATTGGCCAACGACGGCACGCTGGAGAAATATGGCTGCCTGATGATCGGCGCCGATGCGGTGGCGATCGACATGGCCGAAGACCGGATGAAATTCCGCCAGGCGATGGACCGGATCGGGCTCGAATCGGCCAAGTCGGGGATTGCCCACAATGTCGACGAGGCTTTTGCGGTGCTCGAACGTACCGGTCTGCCCTCGATTATCCGCCCCAGCTTTACGCTGGGCGGGACTGGCGGCGGGGTCGCCTACAACCGTGCCGAGTTCGAGAACATCGTGCGCGGCGGGATCGATGCCTCGCCGACCAACGAAGTGCTAATCGAGGAATCGCTGCTCGGGTGGAAAGAGTTCGAGATGGAAGTCGTGCGTGATCGCCACGACAATGCGATCATCATCTGCGCAATAGAGAATGTCGATCCGATGGGGGTCCATACCGGCGATTCGATCACTGTCGCCCCCGCACTGACCCTGACCGACAAGGAATACCAGATCATGCGTAATGCATCGATCGCGGTCCTGCGGGAAATTGGTGTTGAAACAGGTGGTTCAAACGTTCAGTTCGCAGTCAATCCCAAGGACGGCCGACTGATCGTAATCGAGATGAACCCGCGCGTCTCGCGTTCCTCGGCGCTGGCTTCCAAGGCCACCGGCTTTCCCATCGCCCGGGTCGCGGCCAAGCTGGCAGTCGGCTATACCCTGGATGAGCTGACCAACGAGATCACCGGTGCCACGCCCGCCAGTTTTGAGCCAAGCATCGACTACGTCGTCACCAAGATCCCCCGGTTTGCCTTCGAAAAGTTCAAAGGCGCCGAGCCGCTGCTGTCGACCGCAATGAAGTCAGTCGGTGAGGTCATGGCAATCGGGCGGAATTTCAAGGAATCGCTTCAGAAGGCCCTTCGTGGGCTGGAAACCGGGCTCGACGGGTTCAATCGCGTGGTCGAGCTGGAAGGCGTGGACCGGGACGAGATTACCGCCGCGCTCAGCCGCCAGACGCCCGACCGGCTGTTGGTCGTCGGCCAGGCCTTCCGCGAGGGGCTCAGTGTTGAGGACATCAACGCCGTAACCCATTACGATCCGTGGTTCCTGCGCCAGATCGCCGAAATCATCGCTGAAGAAGCTGCGATCACCCGCGATGGCTTGCCGGGCGATGCCGCCGGGCTGCGGCGGCTCAAGGCGATGGGCTTTTCAGACAAGCGGCTGGCGACGCTGGCCGTGCGCTCGGTTGGGGTGGCAGGGGGGATGGGCGAGACCCAGGCCAAGCGCTCTGGCCTGCTCCACGATACCCTGCGCGCGATGGCCGGCGCGACCAGCGAGGCCGAGGTCTGCCAACTGCGCCACAAACTGGGCGTGCACCCGGTGTTCAAGCGGATCGACAGCTGTGCCGCCGAGTTCGAGGCGATCACGCCCTATATGTACTCGACTTATGAGGCTCCGATGTTCGGTGAGCCCGAGTGCGAGGCCGCGCCGTCCGACCGGCGCAAGATCGTGATCCTGGGTGGCGGGCCAAACCGCATCGGCCAGGGGATCGAGTTCGACTATTGCTGCTGCCACGCCTGTTTTGCGCTGGAAGAAGCCGGGTTCGAAACGATCATGATCAACTGCAATCCAGAGACGGTGAGCACCGATTACGACACTTCTGACCGGCTCTATTTTGAACCGCTGACCGCCGAGGACGTGCTCGAAATCCTCCGCGTCGAGCAGCAGAATGGCGAGCTGGTGGGCGTGATCGTCCAGTTCGGCGGGCAAACCCCGCTCAAGCTGGCGCAAGCGCTCGAAGATGCCGGAATCCCGATCCTGGGCACGTCGCCCGACGCGATCGACCTGGCCGAGGACCGCGAGCGGTTTGCCAAGCTGGTCAACGATCTCAAGCTGCGCCAGCCGGCCAACGGCATCGCCCGCAGCCGTGACGAAGCGGCCAATGTCGCGGCGCGGATCGGCTATCCGGTGCTGATGCGGCCAAGCTACGTGCTGGGCGGTCGGGCGATGGAGATCGTCGAGAGCGAGACCCAGCTCGACAATTACATCAACACCGCAGTCAATGTCTCGGGCGACAGTCCAGTGCTGATCGACCAGTACTTGCGTGACGCGATCGAATGCGATGTCGATGCGCTGTGCGACGGCGAGGACGTGGTGGTCGCCGGTGTGCTCCAGCATATCGAAGAGGCCGGAATCCATTCGGGTGACAGCGCCTGCTCGCTCCCGCCCTACAGCCTGCCCGCCGAGGTGATCGCCGAGATGGAGCGCCAGACCGAGTTGCTGGCGCTGGCGCTGGGCGTCAAGGGTCTGATGAACATCCAGTTCGCGGTCAAAGACGGCGACGTCTATCTGATCGAGGTCAATCCGCGCGCCAGCCGGACGGTTCCATTCGTCGCCAAGGCGATCGGGCAACCGGTGGCCAAGATCGCCGCACGGGTCATGGCCGGGGAAAAGCTGTCGACCTTCCCGCCGTTCAAGCGCGATCTGCCATACATGGCGGTCAAAGAAGCGGTGTTCCCATTCGCCCGCTTCCCCGGCGTCGATCCGGTGCTCAGCCCTGAAATGAAGTCGACCGGCGAAGTTATGGGAATCGATTGCGATTTTGCCACCGCCTTTGCCAAGGCGCAGCTCGGTGCAGGCACGATCCTGCCCCAGTCCGGCGTGGTCTTTGTCTCGGTCAAGGACAGCGACAAGACGGTAATCCTGCCTGCGGTGCAGCAACTTGTCGACCTGGGCTTTACCATTGTTGCAACCGGCGGAACGCAGAAATATCTTGCCGACGCCGGGCTTCCGGTGGAGCGGATCAACAAGGTTGCCGAGGGTCGGCCGCATATTGTCGACCGGATCATCGATGGTGAAATCGCGCTGATTTTCAACACAACCGAGGGCTGGCAAAGCCACAAGGACTCGCAATCGATCCGTGGGTCGGCGCTAAGCGGACGGGTGCCATATTTCACCACGGCAGCCGGGTCGGTCGCTGCCGCCCAGGCAATCGGCGCGATGCGGGGCGCAAAACTTGAAGTGCGCTCGCTTCAATCCTATTATAGCGATATCTGACGCGTATCCATATTCCGCGGTGCCTGATGCCGTTTCGCCGCTTGATTGGTGGGACGATCGCACTTCCGTCGCCGGGTGGGCGCAAGACTATATGGTGCAGGAGGACGAACAGGGATGGCGAGTGTCGAAAAGCTGCCGATGCTGGCGGAAGGCTACGAACGGCTGACTGCAGAGCTGAAAGCGCTGCGCGAGGAGCGGCCGGTGATTGTCCAGGCGATCGAGGAAGCCCGCGCGCACGGCGATCTGTCGGAAAATGCCGAATACCACTCCGCCAAGGAGCGTCAGGGCCAGGTCGAGGCGTCGATCGGCGATATCGAGGACCGAATCAGTCGGGCCCAAATCATCGACCCGACCACACTTTCGGGTGAACGGATCGTCTTTGGCGCGACCGTCACCATGCTCGACGACGACGAAAAGCAGGTCCGTTACCAGATCGTCGGTCCCTATGAGGCTGATGCCAGGGTCGGCCGGATCAGCTATAATTCGCCGCTGGGCAAAGCGCTGATCGGGCGCCGGGTGGATGAAGAGATCGAAGTCACCGTGCCGTCGGGCGATCGCTGCTACCTGGTCAAAAAACTCGAATTCATCTGAGCACCGCCACCGGATTGCTCGGCCCGACTATTCGGGCTGGAGCAACCGGTGGAGATGCACGACAACGTACTTCATCTCAGCATCGTCGAGTGTCCGCCGAGCGCAACTGCGCCATGCCTCTTCGGCGCTGGCAAAATCTGGATAGACCCCGACCAGGTCAAGCGCCTTCAGATCGACGAAGTCGATTCCCTGGGGATCGCTGACGCGGCCGCCCATAACGAGATGAAGCTTCTGCATTGTCGAGCGATCTCCAGCCAGAAAGCGCTCCCTTAGCGCGCTGGTCGCCTGCCGCAAGTCATCGCCGTACAGATGCTGCCATTCGAATCGCCGCGCGGGCCAGCTTGATCCCGGTATCGAGCGCCGAACCGGCGGCGTCGCTTGCAGTTTCGACGGCCTTTTTGCCTTGCTCGCGGGCCTGGGCGGGGGCCTCGCTTAGCACTTCGCCAAGAATGGTGCTGACCTCGCCGAATTTGTCGCGGCCTTCTTTGGCTGCAAGCGTCAGTGTCTCGCCGAGGCTGTCAGTAAGCTTAGCGGACATATGACGGCCTTCGCGCGCGGCAATCGCCAAGCCTTCGCCCAGCTTCTCGCGTCCGTCACGCGCGGCATCGCCAGCCTTATCGTAAGCCTGGTGACCGAAGGTCACGCCAAGTTCACCGGCTACGGCAGCCAGAGCCGCAGCGCGCGTAGCCAGCCTTCGAGCCGCTCCGCGCGGCAGCAGGCTGGCAGCCAATACTCCGACAGCCAAGCCGCCGAGCACGATCAGTATGGGATAGTCGCGGGCCAATCCGCTGATCGTCTCGGGCGGCTCAGCCTTGCGTGCCGGGATCTTGGCTGCCTTTGGGGGGGGCTTCTTGGCGGGAGCATCGCGATCGAGCCGATTCTGCGAGGCTGCGATTTTCGTGGCGACGCGCTTGCGGCGGTTTTCGGCTTGGGTCACATTATGCTCCTCAGGGACGCTTGAGTCAGGCGCTTCAATCAATCGGCGGCATTACGCCAGCGATTGATCTGGGCGATGATCGGGTGTCGCAGGATCCAAAGCGCCAGCGCGGCAATCGTTCCGGCAATGACGCTCTTGTTGGCCTGTGCGACCTCGATCCCCTGATCGATCACGTCGCGCGCCTGGCCAGTGACGGTGTCGAGCATTCGCCCGCCGATGCCGCGCGCCGAAAGGTCGTTCTTCACCTGATTGAGCTGATGATCGAACAGGGCGTGCGCGCTGTCGCGGGCCAGGCGATCCTGCGCCAGGCTAGCTTCGTCGGGCTTGAGTTTGCGCGTCATCGGTCAGGATCTTCGCCATTGAACGCCGCCATCGTGGCCTTGACGCGATCGAATGCGAGCTTCGCGCACAGGCCTGCCAGAGCCAGCCATAGCAGGGTTACCGCCGCCATCGCGCCCCATGCCGTGACCAGCGGGACGAGCGCGAAGACCAGTCCAACCGTAAGTGCGACAAATGCGAAAAACACCAGCAGCAGGGCGAGAATGGCCAGGACAGCAATGCTTTTCAAACGGCCGAGAACAAACCCGATCCGTCCTGCCTGAAACGCAATCTCGGCCTCCGCCAACGTCTTGCTGTCGTCGACCAGCAGGCGCAGATCATCGATCAGCGAATGCTCGGCAGCATCATCGGACACTGGCGGGGAAGGCTGGCTTTCGCTCATGGACGGCAGGCAAGCAAAATTTTGCCGCCTCTGGGCCGCGTCTGGTCAGTCACTGCCCTTGCGGAACATGCGCGAAACCATGAAGCCGACCGCAGCGGCAATGCCAATGGCCATGCCCGGGCTCTTCTTGACGAATTCGCGCGCGTCGTCGCCCAGTTCGTTGACGTCCTTGGCGTCGATCTTCGCCGCAGTTTCCTGCATCGTGCGCGCAGCCGTACGCGCGTAATCGCCGTACTTGGAACCAAGCTTCTCGTCGATCGATGCGGCGTTATCGGAAACGATCTTGCCCAGGCTGGAAATTGCATCGCTGGCCTTGGCCTTGCCGTCCTTGGCCATCTCGGTTGCGCGGACCTTGGCGGTATCGCCCATGGCCTTGGCTTCACCGACCCAGTCGGTGCTCGCGTCGGTCAGCTTATCGCGGTAGGCACCGGCGCTTTCGCGGGCTTCCTTGCCGAATGCCTGAGCACCAGCCTTCGCTTCTTCAATCGCTTTGGCAAACTTGGCGGTCGAAGTCCCGGGCTTGGGCGCTGTGCTATTGGAAGTCGCCTTTGCCGCCTTTGAAGGGGTGGCAGTGCTTTTGCGGGTGGTGGCGGGCTTGGTCGCCTTGGGGGTCGGGGTATCGGCCATTGGTTGTGCCCTTGTTATGCCCGCGGAGGCGGAGCCTTGTTTCAAATGGTGCGTAATGCCAGAGACCGCAAGTGGTCCCGACATACGATAATGCTGCAACGCACCTTGCTTGCCAAGGTTCCGCTATTTAGGGGCAAGCCGCCGCTACACTAGCTGACACTTAGGAAAACCCGCCACATGACTGCGATCATCGATCTCCACGCCCGCGAAATTCTCGATAGCCGTGGCAACCCGACAGTTGAAGTCGATGTGCTGCTCGATGACGGCAGCTTTGGCCGTGCATCGGTCCCCTCGGGCGCGTCGACCGGTGCTCACGAGGCTGTCGAACTGCGCGACGGCGACACGAGCCGCTACCTCGGCAAGGGCGTGCTGAAGGCCGTGCGCGCGGTCAATACCGAGATTAGCGACGTGTTACTCGGGCGCGATGCAGAGGATCAGCGCGATTGCGACCTGGCGATGATTGCGCTCGATGGCACTGCCAACAAGGCGCGGCTGGGCGCTAACGCCATCCTTGGCGCCAGCCTGGCACTGGCCAAGGCGGCGGCGAACGCGCGCGGGCTGCCGCTCTATTCCTACATCGGAGGGGTTTCGGCGCACGTCCTGCCGGTACCGATGATGAACATTATCAACGGTGGTGAGCATGCCGATAATCCGATCGACTTCCAGGAATTCATGATCGTTCCGCTGGGCGCACCCAGCCTGGCCGAAGCGGTGCGCTGGGGCGCGGAGATTTTCCACACCCTCAAGAAGGGCCTCCACGACAAGGGCCTGGCGACCGCAGTAGGCGACGAGGGCGGCTTTGCGCCTAACCTCGCCAGCACCCGCGCCGCGCTCGACTTCATCATGGCTTCGATCGAGCAGGCCGGGTTCAAGCCGGGCAGCGAAGTCGCGCTGGCGCTGGACTGCGCGGCGAGCGAGTTCTTCAAGGCTGGCAAGTATGAGATCAGCGGTGAGGGGCTCTCGCTGACCCCGCACGCCATGGCTGATTACCTCGCCGACCTGACCCGGTCCTATCCGATCCGCTCGATCGAGGATGGCATGGGCGAGGACGATTTCGAGGGCTGGGCCGCGCTCACCGCGCAGATCGGCCATACAACCCAACTGGTCGGCGATGACCTGTTCGTGACCAACCCCGAACGGCTGAAAATGGGCATCGGCAAGGGTCTGGCCAATTCGCTGCTGGTGAAGGTCAACCAGATCGGCAGCCTGAGCGAAACCCTGGAAGCGGTGTCGATCGCGCAGCGCGCGGGCTATACTGCGGTGATGTCGCACCGCTCGGGTGAGACCGAGGATGCGACTATTGCCGATCTGGCGGTCGCCACCAACTGCGGCCAGATCAAGACCGGCAGCCTGGCGCGCTCTGACCGGCTGGCCAAGTATAACCAGCTGATCCGGATCGAGGAAGAACTGGGCGAAGCCGCGGTCTATGCCGGCGTTGGCGCATTCGGGCGTCTGGCGTAGCAGGGACCAGGATCAGGCTTCGGCCAGATAATTGACCATCCGCGAGTAGCCGGCGGCAGTCAGTCGGACGAACACCCGGCGGTTGTCGTCGGGATCGTTCTCACGCAGGATCAGGCCCTTTTCCTCCAGCACCGAGATCCAGCGCAGCGCGGTGGTTGCGGGCACTGCGGCGCCGATACAGGCGCTGGTCACGGCGACGCGCTTTTGGCCTTTGGCGGCAACGAACAGATCGAGCATGATGTCCCAGACGGGCTCACCGAAGATCGAAGCATCGCCGAAAATGATCCCACGGCGGCGCCGGTTTGCGTAAATCTGACGCGCTTTGGCACCGAGTTCGGGATTGTCGCCCTTTACGGCAAAGTTGAACGGGGCCTGGTCGTCAGTGCCGAGGTCCATTCCGAGTTCTGAGGTGGCTTCGAGTTCGCGGGCCAGGGCCAAAAGCGAATTTGCGGTCGCGATTAGCCGTCGGGCCTTGTCGCGCAGGAGTTCTCTGGCCACCGTCTAAGCTGCCGGAGCGTAGCGAAAGCACTCGATGCGGCGGTAGATGAACATCGCCAGATCCTTGTTATCCTGCGTGGATCTTGATCTGGCGGCGGATTCGTTCCGAAACAATCTTGAACATGGTTCAAAATGAACTGAAATAACCCGTTGTAATGGTTCAAGAGCCGGAATCGGACCTAGCATCATCCATAATGAACTGTTCTGTAAATGACGCGATTGCAGCCGACAGCTGAGCAGCCGAAATTGTGGCCCCCATTTCGTCGAGAGCCTTGAGGCAGTCCTGCAATTTGCGGAGCAGGATGACAGGGTGTTCTGAGTCTTGCATCTGTACTTCCACTATGCCTGAGCAACAACGCCTATCGCCTCAGAATGGTCAAATTCTGCTATGCCTTGACCACGATCATTAACCTAGCGGGCAATTAGCTCCGGAACGGACGCGGCAAAAGTGGGTTTTCACCTTACCTGTGTGACGCTAGGATGGTTGCGATTGAAACCAGCCAGGCGCCGACCAGGCAGCCCGAGGAAAGCACTCCATGATCCACCGCCGTCTTTTCGCCAGCGCGCTACTGGCAGCCACCATCATGAGCGGCGCTGCCGGGTGCAACGTCACGCCTTCCGCACCGGTCACGGCGCCAGGCTCCGCCTGGGGCATCGTCCCCGCCTCGATGGACAAAAGCGTCAAGCCGGGCGACGATTTCTACGCCTTCGCCAACGGCGGCTGGACCAGGGCCACGCAGATCCCGGCCGACCGTTCGGACACAGGGGCGTATCTGATTGCTTCAAACCAGACCGAGAAGAACCAGAACGCGCTGCTCGCTGACATTCTGAAATCGAGCCCAGTCGCGGGCAGCGATGCCGCGCGGATCAAGGATTATTACACTGCTTACAACAACCAGGCCGCGATCGACGCGATGGGGATGAAGCCAATCCAGGCCGATCTCGGCCGGTTCGCGGCAATTGCCGACAAAACCGCTTTGTCCAAAGTGCTCGGTGAGCAGACCCAGGTCGATGTCGATATTTTCAACTCGACCGACCTGCGCACCGAGAACCTTTTCGGGCTGTTCGTGACCCAGGCGCTGGCCAGCCCGGAAGTCGTGCCCTATTTTCTCCAGGGCGGGATCGGCTTGCCCGAACGCCAATATTATCTGTCCGGCGATGCCAAAATGGCCGGCTTACGGACCAAGTACAAAACCTATGTCGCCGACGTGCTGACCGCTGCGGGGATTCCCGATGCCGCCGCCCGCGCTGCGCGGGTCTACGATCTTGAAGCCAAGATCGCTGCCGCTCAGGCGAGTCAGGTAGAGGTCGGAGACTTTGCCAAGAATCCGACGCTGTGGCAGCAGGCCGACTTTGCCGTCAAGGCACCGGGGATCGATTGGCCGGAGTTCTTCGCTGCTGCGCAGCTCAGCCGCCAGGACAATTTTGCGGCCTATAATCCGCACGCCATCACCGGGCTGGCGGCGCTGGTCGCGTCCGAGCCCTTGGATAGCTGGAAGGACTGGCTGACCTTCCACCAGATCAACAGCAACGCCGACGTCCTGCCGAGCAAAATTGGTAACCTGCACTTCGCGTTCTACGATACGGCTCTCAAAGGCACCCCGCAGCAGCGCCCGAGGAACAAGCTGGCACTTGCCGCGCTCAACGTCGATCTGGGCGATCTTCTGGGCAAGGCTTATGTCGTGAAGTATTTTCCCGCCTCGGCCAAGGCCGAAGTCCAGCATATGGTAAGCCAGATCAAGGATGCTTTTGCCGCGCGGATCCAGGCGATCGGCTGGATGGCGCCGAAGACCAAGAAAGAGGCTCTGGCCAAGGTCAAGTCGATCGTCGTCGGCGTGGGCTATCCGGATAGCTGGAAGGATTACTCGCAAGTCACTATCAGCAACAGTGACGCCTATGCCAACCGCCTTGCCGCGATCCACGCCAATACCGTCCAGCAACTGGCCAAACTCGGCAAGCCGATGAACCGCAACGAATGGTGGATGAACCCGCAACTGGTCAACGCAGTTAACCTGCCGGTCCAGAACGCGCTCAACTTCCCCGCCGCAATCCTTCAGCCGCCGTTCTTCGATCCACGCGCCGATGCGGCCTACAACTACGGCGGGATTGGCGCGACGATTGGCCATGAAATCAGCCACAGCTTCGATTCGAGCGGGGCGGCGGTGGACTCGACCGGCGCGCTGCGTAACTGGTGGACCCCGGCTGATCTCAAGCACTTCACCGATCAGGGTAAAGCGCTGGCCGACCAGTTCTCCAGCTATGCGCCGTTCCCCGATCTGCACCTCAACGGCATGCAGGAGTTGGCCGAGAACATTGCTGACGTGGCGGGTCTGGCAGTCGCATACGACGCTTACCGCGCTTCCCTAGGGGGCAAGGAGGCTCCAGTGATCGGCGGCTACACGGGCGACCAGCGCTTTTTTATTGCCTTTGGGCAAAGCTGGGCGACCAAGATGCGCGACGAAAGCCTGCGCCAGCGGATCGCCACCGACGGCCATTCGCCCGGCATGTATCGCGCGCTGACGGTGCGCAACATCGATGCCTGGTATAAGGCGTTCGACGTCAAACCGGGCGATAAACTGTATCTCGCGCCCGAGCAGCGTGCGCGCCTGTGGTGAGGGATCAGGCTTGGCCGGCGGCGCCTAGCCGGGCGAGCTGAGCGGGGCTGAGCCTCAGTGAAACCGCGCCGACCAGCTCGGCCAGCTGTACTGTGCTGGTTGCGCTGGCCAGGGGCGCGGCAACGCCGGGCTGGGCGAGCAACCAGGCCAGCGCAATCTGGGGTAGGGTGGCGCCAGTTGCAGCGGCGATCGTGTCCATGACCTTGAGGACCTCGAAACCGCCGCGGTCGGCTGCGGCGTTCAGCGCATGAGCGCGGGGCGATCCGGCCCATTGCCCGGCGCTGCGGAATTTGCCGCTGAGGAAGCCGGCGGCAAGTCCATAGAACGGCAGCGAGGCCATGCCACGCTTTACGACAAGCTGCTGGACTGCGCCTTCGTACTCGCTTCGGGTGACCAGATTGAACTCGTTCTGGAGCACCGTGTAGGGCGTCGCGCCGATCCGGGCAGCGGCGTCGAGCGCGGAAGCGAGCCGCTCGGCCGTGAAGTTCGACGCTCCCAGTTCACGCGCCTTGCCCGCCCTGACCAGAGCATCGAAGCCCTGGGCGACCTCGTCATGCGGCGTCTCGGGGTCGTCCCGATGAGCATAATACAGGTCGAGGTAATCGGTCCGCAGCCGTTCGAGCGAGGCTTGGCAGGCGGCGGCAACCTTGTCCGGGGCAAGTCCTCCGGGAGGTCCGCCCATGCCGGTCTTGCTAGCGATGCGCATGTCGGAGCGCACACCCCGCCTCTCGAGCCACTGCCCGATGATCGTTTCGGACTCGCCGCCCTTGTTGCCGGGAACCCAGGCCGAGTAGCCGTCGGCCGTATCGATCATCCGGCCACCAGCGGCATAAAACGCATCGAGCAGCTCGAAGCTGCGGTCGCGGTCGACGGTCCAGCCAAAAATATTGCCACCGAATACCAGGGGGATGCCGCCCAGTCCCCGATGTCCAGACAGTCCGCGATGGTCAGCCATCGAAGCGTTCTTTCAGAGCCAGCAGCGCCAGCGCTGCGTGGGCCGCCTCGCCGCCCTTGTTTTTCTGTGCCGGATCGGCCCGGACCAGCGCCTGGGCTTCGTTCTCGACCGTCAGGATGCCGTTGCCGATCGCCACGCCATCCATCGTCAGCGCCATCAGCCCACGTGCGCTCTCGCCTGCGACGATCTCGAAGTGGTAGGTTTCGCCGCGGATCACGACGCCGATCGCCACGTAGCCGGCGTATTCGCCTGAGGCATCCGCCAAGGCGATAGCGCCCGGGATTTCGAGCGCTCCGCGCACGGTGATAACTTCCGCCTTGTGCCCGGCTTCCTTGAGCGCGGCGCGGGCACCGGCTACCAGCATATCGTTGAGGTGGGCGTAGTAGCGCGCTTCCACGATCAGGAATTTGGCCATCTCTATGCTTCCTGATCGATCCGTCGCTCACCGACGATAGACAGGCCGTAGCCTTCCAGCGCGACAAGGGCGTGGTGGGTATTGGTCAGCAGGATCATGTCATGCACCCCCAACTCGGCGAGGATTTGGGCGCCAAAGCCATAGTCGCGCAATTCCTCGGTGGGTGGTACTTCGCCGGCGCGGGCGAGTTCGCGAAATTCAATGACTTTGCTCATGTTCCGCGACATCGGTCGGTTGATCACGACGATCACGCCCGAGCCTTCCTTGCCGATCAGGTCCATTGAGCGCACCAGCAGATCAGCCCGCTCGGTCTGCTCGCCGAACACGTCGTTGAACATAGACAGCGTGTGCATCCGCACCAGGGTTGCCTTGTCGGGATCGACCCGGCCCTTCACCAGAGCCATCATTTCCTCACCGGTGGCGCGGTTGGAGAAGGCTTTCATCGTCCAGTCGCCGCC
The DNA here is from genome assembly GCA_043781375.1 of Novosphingobium sp. Classification (GTDB taxonomy): domain Bacteria; phylum Pseudomonadota; class Alphaproteobacteria; order Sphingomonadales; family Sphingomonadaceae; genus Novosphingobium. The sequence continues at coordinate 8,519 of JAYWBP010000022.1, read as the reverse complement.
GTGGCGGCTGACAAAGCGCTCTTCAGACTTCTTCTCGACGAGGCGGTCATGGCGGCGGCGATAGGCGATCAGGTCGCGGATCGTGCCCATCTTGAGGTCATGCATCCGGGCAAAGGAAACCAAATCCTCCATTCGCGCCATTTGCCCGTCGTCGCGCATGATTTCGCAGATCACGCCCGAGGGATTGAGTCCGGCGAGGCGCGAGATGTCGACTGCCGCCTCGGTATGCCCGGCGCGGACCAGCACCCCGCCGTCGCGTGCGCGCAGCGGGAAGACGTGTCCGGGGGTGACGATGTCGCCCTTGCCTTTGGAGCCGTCGATCGCGACGCTGATCGTGCGGGCGCGGTCGGCTGCGGAAATGCCGGTGGTTACGCCCTCGCGCGCCTCGATCGAAACGGTAAAGGCGGTTTCGTGGCGGGTGCCGTTGTGGCGGCTCATCAGTTCGAGGCCGAGTTGCTCGATCCGTTCGCCAGTGAGCGTCAGGCAAATCAGCCCGCGGCCGTGGGTGGCCATGAAGTTGATCGCATTGGGCGTGGCCATTTGCGCCGGGATGATAAGGTCGCCCTCGTTCTCACGATCCTCGTCATCGACCAGAATATACATCCGGCCATTGCGCGCCTCGTCGATGATCTCTTCGATCGGGACCAGCACCGGACGATCGTCGTTGACCAGCATGAAACGCTCAAGCTTGCCCAAGGTATCGGCGGTGGGGTTCCAGCCGAGTTCGGTGCAATCGCGCAAGGTATTGGCATGAAGCCCAGCAGCACGAGCTAAGCCCGCTCGGCTCATCGCGCCGTCGCTGACGAGCTTGCGGACGCGTTCGATCATTGGCGTGTTCATGATTCCTGCAATTTCACATTGCAATGTGAACTGCAAGAGGTCGAATCACATTGGCTCAAAAACTCTTGCGCACCCCCAACATGAACGCCCGGCGCGGGCCATACTGGTTTTGTCCGGCGCCGACGCCCGAGCCATCGCGGAGCAGGTAGATCTGATCGAACAGGTTGATGACGTCGAACCGCACAGTAAAGGCATTTTCCGCGTTAGAGCCAAAGCGCTGGGCGAGGCCGAGGTTGACCTGGGTATAGGGTCGCTGCTTGCCGCCGTTGGGAACGATTCCGGCCGGATCGCCGGCTCGTAAGCCGTCGCCATGGACGAGGTCGAAGCTGGGCTGAAACTGGCCGAGGCCGTTGTTCAGCTTGAGCGAGCCGCCCGCTGAGATCGTCAACTTCTGGCTGTGATCGGTGTAGATGTAATGATTGGCGATATAGGCGAGTTCGGCCGGATCGAACAGGAATTGGTTCGACACGATCTGCGTCGCGCGCTGCTGGCCGCGGGCCACATTGACATAGGCCTCAACCGGACCGTGCTCGTAATTTGCGCTTAGCTCAACGCCCCAGTTACGGGCCTTGGCATAGTTGTAGGGCGACTGGATCAGGGTCGAGCCGAACTGCTGCTCATCCAGCAGGTTGCGGGCGAACTTGTAGTACACATCGATGCCCAGGGTCAGGTACCCGAATTTCTGCTGCGCCCCGATATCGAAGCTATGCTCGCGCTCGGCACGGATCGGGTCGGTTGCCAGAGTGCCGACTTCACCGGTCGTGCCGTTGAACGCGGTGCCCAAGGCGTTGCCAGTCAGTTCAAGCGGCGGCGGGGTGAAATAGCGAGCATAGCCCAGGTGGATCGTCGTCCCGCTGCCAGGCTTCCACACCAGCCCCGCACGCGGACTCAACTGGCCTTCCGAGACCAGGCCGACGACATGGTCGTAGCGCAGGCCGTAGTTGAGCGTCAGGCGATCCCCGATCTGCCATTCGTCCTGGATATAGGCGCTGACGGTCGTCCCGGTCAGCCGCTGGTTGATGGGGATCACGATCGGCACGTCGCTGGTCTGGTTGCCTTGCGCGTCGACTGCGAACACGCGGTTGATGCTAACGGTGCGGGTGCGGTCGCGCTGGAAGAACAGGCCGCCGCGTACGGTGTGGCTGCTGCCCAGCTTGAGACTGGCGTCGGCCTGGGCACCATAGGCGAGGCTGGACTGGGACAGATCGGTGTCGGCGCCGTTGAAGATCAGTTCGCCGCCTTTGGGATCGGGCGTAAAATGGGCCTTGGCGTAGCGGACGAATGGCGCAATCTGGAAATCGAAGTTCCCGGCCGAATGCTGGAAGGCAAGTACGCCGAAGTGGGTCTGCTGGCGCTGGTTCTGGTCAAGCTTGGTTGAATCGAACGTGCTTTGCCCGTTCAAAGTGTACTGCGATGCTACACCGGGCGAATTGGGGATCTGGAACCTGCCCACGCTGCTTCCGCCAAACGCGGTGATCCGGCTGTTGTCGCCGGTCAGGTAGGACAGGTAGCCGAAGCCGCGCTCCTGTTCGGTGCGGTCATGGATCGCGGTGCGTGACGGGGTCGGGTTGCTGATCCCCAGGTTGCTGCGCAGATAGCTTCCCGATGCGAAGATGTTGAGCGGGCCGACCGAATCGCGGATCGTTGCGCTGGGCTGGAATGCCCCGTTGCTGCCGCCATAGACGCCAACGTCGCCATCGAAATCGAAGCTGTCGGTGCGGGTCTTGAGTGCGACGATCCCGGCGGTGCGCAAGCCGTATTGCGCGGGCAGGGCGCCAGTAATCACCTCGATCGATTCAGCCACGCGCGGATCGACCAGCGCGCCAAAGCCGGTGAAGCTTTCGGGTACGGTGATACCGTTGAGGCGATACTGGATGTTGGCATGTTCGTTGCGGATATGGATGTCGCCGTCGCCGTCAGAATCCTGTGCCACGCCCGGTGCCTGGAGCAGTACGCCCTTCAGGCTGCGGTCGGCTCCGCCGGGCTGAACGTCGAGATCCGCGCGCGACAGATGGTACTGGCTGGCGCCGATCGAAGTCTGGATCGAATCGCGCGCCGCGTCGAGCCTGCGGGCAGTAACGACAATCGCCGCGTTGGACTTGTCGCCATTGTCATCATCGTCAGCCTTGGCCGGAGTGGGCGCGGGCGCGGCGCTCTGGGCTATGGCCTGGCTAGGGAAGACCGGCGCGACCAGCGCCAGGCAACTGCAGAGAAAAAGTGTGCGCAACGGGCTTGCCCTTGATTAATCATGGGGACCTCTAAATGCAATGATACAACATATCAAGCGACAATGCTGCAGCCGCGTTCAACTCGGCGCACTCAGTCTTCGCCGTGGCCCAGCGCCAGGTATTCCTCGCTTTGCATTTCGGCGAGACGGCTGGCGGTTCGCACGAATTCGAAGCTGCCATCGCCAGTCTCGTAAAGGACTTCGGGCGGGGCGGCGGCGGTAACGAAAAACTTGACCCGTGCTTCGTAGAGCGCATCGATCAGGGTCACAAACCGCGCTGCCTCATTGCGCTGATCGACCCCCATAAGCGGAATGCCGACCAGGATCACCGTGTGATAGGCCCGGGCGATCGCCAGGTAATCCGCAGCGCCGCGGGCTTCTGCGCACAGCTTCTTGAAGCTGAATACCGCCACGCCCTTAAGGCTCTTTGGGACATGCAGGCTACGTCCGCCGCCCAGATCGAGATCGGCCGAGGGAACATTGGCGCTGTCCTCGGGGGAGTAGTCGGTCAGGCGGAAAAAGGCCTCGCGGACCTGTGCCGTCGCGGCATCGCCGATTGGGTAATGCCAGGTCGCCAGGCCATCGAGGCGATCGAGGCGGTAGTCCACCGGGCCGTTGAGCCCCAGGACGTCGAGCTCGCGCTCGATCAGGGCAATAAAGGGCAAAAAGTGCTCGCGGTTGAGGCCGTCCTTGTACAATTCGGACGGCGCGCGGTTTGAAGTGGTGATCACGGCCACACCTTCGTCTTTGATCAGCGCGGTGAACAGCCGGCTCATGATCATCGCGTCAGCCGAATTGTTGACCACCATTTCGTCGAAGGCCAGGCAGCACAAGTCTTTGCCCAACGCTGCGGCGACCGGGGGAATTGGGTCGCCCGCTTCCTTTTGGCGTTCGTCGCGCAGGCGGGCATGGACCTCCAGCATGAAGGCGTGGAAGTGGACCCGGCGCTTTTGCGAGATATCAAGGGTCTGGTGAAACAGGTCCATCAGCATCGACTTGCCGCGCCCGACGCCGCCCCACAGGTAGACGCCTCGTCGATGCTCAGGCTTGCGGCCGAACAGCGAGGATAGCAGCCTGCCGCCTGGTTTGGCCGTCTCCAGCTGCTGTTGAACCCGATCAAGCCGCGCCGCCGCACTGGCTTGTTCGGGATCGGCGCTAAGTTCGCCGGCGGCAATCAGCGCGTGGTACCTGTCGAGCAAGCCGCTCACGTGCTGCGCGGTTTACGCAAGGTGCCGGTGAACGATGCGACCAGATGCTCGCCCTGGACCACCAGGCCGCGCAGGAATACCAGCCGCCGGGTCTCGCGCAGGACCTCGGTGACCGCGTCGAGAGGCTCATCGAGATGGCCGACCCCGATGAACTGATTCGTCAGGTCGAGCGTCACCGATCCCACCGCGTCGCCATCAAGCAAGGTGCGCATCGCGGCGAACAGTGCGATGTCGATCAGCGCCAGAGTCACTCCGCCATGTATCGCGCCGAGCATGTTGCTGTGGTGCACCTGGGGGAACATGCGCAGGCGGCAGGTTTTCGGACCTTCAGAGCGGACAAGAAGCTTGCCCATGACCTGGGCGTTGAAGCGCTCGCGATCGACTGTGTCCCAGCTCAGCCAGCCGGGATTGTCCGGATCGGGGGCATAGATGAATACAGGAGCAGCGCCGCTCGCCTCCGGCCCGGTCACGATCAGATTTGCCGTTCGACCTGCATTTTCTTGATTTCGGCAATCGCCCGCGCCGGCGAAAGGCCCTTGGGGCAGTTGTTCGCGCAGTTCATGATCGTGTGGCAGCGGTACAGCCGGAACGGGTCTTCCAGCTCGTCAAGCCGCTCACCGGTCATCTCGTCGCGGCTATCGGCCAACCAGCGATAGGCCTGAAGCAGGATTGCCGGGCCCAGGAATTTGTCCGAATTCCACCAGTAGCTCGGGCAGGCGGTCGAACAGCAGGCGCACAGGATGCACTCGTAGAGTCCGTCGAGCTTCTCGCGCTGTTCGGGCGATTGCAGCCGCTCCTTGCCCGACGGGGTGGTCGAAACGGTTTGCAGCCACGGCTTGATCGAAGCGTACTGAGCGTAAAAGTGCGTGAAATCAGGGACCAGATCCTTGATCACTTCCATGTGCGGCAGAGGGGTAATGCGGATTTCGCCGGGCAGGTCCTCGATCGCAGTGGTGCAGGCCAGGCCGTTGCGACCGTTCATGTTCATTGAGCATGATCCGCAGATCCCCTCGCGGCACGAGCGGCGGAAGGTCAGGCTCGGGTCCTGCTCGCCCTTCATCTTGATCAGCGCATCGAGCACCATCGGGCCGCAGGTGGCGAGGTCGATCTCGAAGCTGTCATAGCGCGGGTTCTCGCCGCTGTCGGGATCGTAGCGATAGACCGTGAAGCGCTTGACCCGCGCAGCGCCTCCGTCTGCGTTTGGGGCAGCCTTGTGAACGCGGCCTTTGCCACTGATCTTGCTGTTCGCGGGGAGGGTAAAGGTGGCCATCGTGATTCCCGAATTCCATGGCGCCATGCGCCGCATCGCGGGCTCTCTCTAGCAATTCAGGCCAGCGGGGCAAGGGGCAGGACAGCGCAGACGATGAAAGACCGACTTCGGCTGGCGGGTTGGGCAAGAGCGTGGCATCTGATGGAGAATTGCGATCTTGCCAAGGATGCCCGTCACCCATGACCGAACCTTACGTCCGTCCCGATGTCCGGGCCTTCCTCGACATGCTGGCCGCCAATCCGCGCCCGGTGTTTACCGACGAGCTGATGGCGATGATCCGCCAGATGCCGCCGGAGATGATGGCCACGATGGACCGGCCGGTAGGAGAAATGGCGACGATCCGAGATGTGGCAATGCCCGGACCGGGCGGAGAGATCGCGCTGCGGCTGTTCGATCCTCGGGTGACCCGCGAGCCGGGGCCGGTCGTGGTGTTCTGCCACGGCGGCGGATTCGTTGTCGGCAGCATCGATACCCATGCTGGCTTCGCTGCAGAGATCGCGCGTTCGCTCGACCTGCCGGTGATCTCGGTCGAATATCGGCTTGCTCCCGAACACCGCTGGCCCGCCGCGCCCGACGATGCCGAAGCTGCAGCGCGGTGGATCGCCGACCACGGGGCGGTGTTCGAGCGCCAGTTCACCAGCCTGATCCTCTGCGGCGACAGCGCCGGAGCCAACCTGTCCGTCATCACTGCGCTGGCTTTGCGCGACAAGCCAACGGCGCTGCCGGTGCTGATGCAGTTTCCGATCTATCCCAAAATGGACTCGACCCGCGCATACCCGTCGCATCAGGAATTTGCCGACGGTTACGGCCTCGAATCGGCCAACCTTTCCTATTTTACGTCGGCCTATGCCTCGGATGCGCACAACTGGCGGGGATCGCCGTTGCTGGCGGATCAAGCAGGCTTGCCACCCACGTTCGTGGTGACCGCCGGACTCGACCCGTTGCGCGACGAGGGCCGCGCCTATGCCGCTGCCACGATCGCAGCGGGGGTGCAGACCACTTACCGTGAGATTGTCGGGACGATCCACGGCTTCGCCAGCTATCGCGCGATGATCCCCTCGGCCCACGAGGATCTGCTGAGTGTATTGGCGATTGCCAAGGCGATGATCGCCGAAGCGCTGGCGGCGGGTTAGAGAATCACCGCGAACCCGACGCTTGAGGCGGCGGGTTCGCGATAGATCAGGCGCCGAAGGTGCGCTGCCACCAGCCGCGACGCGGCGAGCCGTCGTCCTCGACATCGGCCAATTCGGGTTCGCGCGGGGCCGGGGCAGTCTCGACCGGACTGTCCTCGGCCTTCTTGCTCCGGCTGCGCTTGGGCTTGGCAGCAGGCGCTGCGGCGGCCTCTTCGGTAACCGGAGCGGGCTCGGCGGGGGCGGCTTCAGCTTCGGTAGCCGCGGGGGCTTTGCGCGCCCGGGTCCGCTTCGGCTTGGCCGGAGCTTCTTCGCTCGTTTCGACCTGAGCCTCCGGGGTGGGGGCCGCGGCTGTGGCTTCAGCTTCAGCCTCGGCGGCAACCGGCTTGCGGCGGCTGCGGCGCTTGGCTGGTGCCGGAGCGGCTTCGGCCTCTCGCTCGGTTGCTACGACAGTATCGCTTTCAGGCGCCTCGGCAGAGACCTCGTCGGTCTCGGCAGTTTCGCCGCCTTCACCCTGGGTTTCGCCATCGACTGCACCATCACGGCCCCGGCCACCGCGCCGACGACGACCGCGGCGGCGACGCTTGCGTGGGCCTTCGCCGTCGCCGTCAAGATCGCTCTCAGTGCGATTCTCAGGCGTGCGACCCTCGTCGTCGCCGTCTTCGTCGGAGGCTTCGGCGCTGTCACCAGCACCGCGCTGCTCGTCGGCCCGGCCTTCGCCACTTTCACCGGTTTCGCCTTCGCCCGCTTCGCCTTCGCCGCGCTCCCGTCCACGACCGCCGCGACGCCGACTGCGGCGCTTGCCGCGACCGCGATCCTCGTCGCTGCGCTCGCGACGGGGTTCGTCCTGGTTGCGCTCCGCGACTTCTTCCTCTTCGTCGTCGAAGTCCTCGATCGGCAGATCGTCATCGTCTTCCTCGATCACGATCGGCTCGAAGCGGGGGACGAATTCGGGCCGCGGGCCGGACGAGCCGACACGCATCTTGGCGCCCTCGTTCTCGCCCTCGGGGATGACTTCGACGCGCACGCCATAGCGCATCTCGATCTCGGCAAGATCGGCCCGCTTGGCGTTGAGCACGTAGATCGTGGCTTCCTGGCTGGCGTAGAGCGTAATGACGTTGCCCTTGCCCTTGGCCGCTTCGTCCTCGATCATCCGCAAGGCCGAAAGCCCGGCCGATCCGGCGGTGCGGACCAGGCCAGTGCCGTCGCAATGCGGGCAGCCGCGCGTAGTCGCCTCAAGCACCCCGGTGCGCAGACGTTGTCGGCTCATTTCCATCAGGCCGAAGCTTGAAATGCGGCCGATCTGGATGCGCGCGCGATCGTTCTTGAGGGCGTCCTTCATCGCCTTCTCGACCTTGCGGTTGCTGCCGCTGTATTCCATGTCGATGAAGTCGATCACGACCAGCCCGGCCATGTCGCGCAGCCGCAACTGGCGGGCAATTTCGCGCGCGGCTTCGAGGTTGGTGCCGACCGCGGTGCCCTCGATGCCGTGTTCCTTGGTCGAACGGCCCGAGTTGATGTCGATCGAAACCAGCGCCTCGGTCGGGTTGATGACCAGGTAGCCGCCCGATTTGAGCTGCACCACCGGATCGTACATCGCCGAAAGCTGATCCTCGGCGCCATAGCGCTGATAGAGCGGCACCAGATCGGCGTAGTGTTTCACCCGGCGCGCATGGCTGGGCATCAGCAGCTTCATGAAATCGCGCGCGGCGCGGTAGCCGTCGTCCCCTTCGACCACGACTTCTTCGATGTCGCGGTTGTAGATGTCGCGGATCGCGCGCTTGACCAGGTCGCTGTCCGAATGGATCAGCGCCGGCGCCGACGAATGCAGCGTGCGGTCGCGG
>JAYWBP010000021.1:0-2646 GCA_043781375.1 Novosphingobium sp. | reverse complement strand
TCACCGGCAGCATCGATTTCAACCAGCGCGATGTCGCGATCATTCAGGCGCGGTCGGGCGGCTTCGTCGCCCGCGTCTATGCCCGCGCTCCAGGCGATGTCGTGCGATCCGGTGCGCCGATAGCCGACGTCCAATTGCCCGAATGGGGCGGCGCACAGACCGAGTTCCTCGCGGTCAAACGGCTCGGCAGACCCGATCTCACCGCTGCGGCGCGCCAGCGGCTCAAGCTGCTGGGTATGTCCGATGGCTTGATCGCCAGCGTCGAGCGCTCAGGGCGGACCAATGGCACGGTAACGATTACCTCGCCGATATCCGGGGTAATTCAGACCCTCGATGTCCGCGCTGGAATGACGCTGGCTCAGGGTCAGACCTTGGCCCAGGTGACCGGCATTGGCTCTGTCTGGCTCAATGCTGCCGTGCCGGAGGCGCAGGCGGGAAGCGTCCGCGTTGGTCAAAGCGCGAGCGCCGTGCTTGCCGCCTTCCCTGGTGAGATGTTCAGTGGGCGCATCGTCGCGATTCTTCCGACCGCGCAGGCCGAGAGCCGCACAGTCACCGTCCGCATCGAGCTGGCCAATCGCGGCGGTCGCTTGCGCCCCGGCATGTTTGCACAAGTGGCACTCGGCGGCACGGGTAGCACGGTGTTGCTGGTGCCAAGCGAGGCAGTCATCCGCACCGGCACGCGAACGCTAGTGATGCTGGCGACCGGCAATGGCCGCCATCAGCCCGCCGAAGTCCGCACGGGCCGCGAAGGCGGCGGACAGACCGAGATACTCGAAGGACTGGCAGTAGGCGAAAAGGTTGTCGCCTCGGGTCAATTCCTGCTGGATTCCGAAGCGAGCCTGACCGGTATCGAAGCCCGAAAGCTGGGGGCCAAGAAATGATCGAATGGATCATCCGCGCCTCGGTCAAAGCACGGGGGCTGGTCGTGGTCGCGGCGCTGGTGCTGTCGGTAATCGGCATTGCGGCGGTCAGGACAACGCCAGTTGATGCATTGCCGGACCTCTCGGACGTGCAGGTCATCATCCGCACGACCTATCCGGGGCAAGCCCCGCAGATTGTCGAGAACCAGGTCACTTATCCGCTCACGACGACGATGCTCTCGGTTCCCGGCGCGCGGGTGGTGCGGGGCTATTCTTTCGTCGGCGACAGCTTTGTCTATGTGCTGTTCGAGGATGGCACCGATCTCTATTGGGCGCGCAGCCGCGTGCTGGAATATCTCTCGCAGGTTCAAGGCCGTCTGCCAGCAGGTGCAACCGCCTCGCTCGGCCCCGATGCCACCGGCGTTGGCTGGATTTACGAATATGCGCTGGTCGACAAGACCGGACGGCATGATCTCGCACAGCTCCGCAGCATCCAGGACTGGTTCCTGCGCTATGAGCTGAAGGCCGTTCCCGGCGTCGCCGAAGTCGCCAGCATCGGCGGCATGGTCAAGCAATACCAGGTCGTCGTCGATCCGCAGAAGCTGGCTTCATATGGCGTAACAGCGAACGATGTGAGCGAGGCCCTCAAGCGCGCTAATCAGGAAACTGGTGGCGGTGTCGTCGAAATGGCCGAAGCGGAATATATCGTCCGCGCGACCGGCTATCTCAAAACCCTGGACGATTTCCGGGCCGTGCCGATCCGCACCGCTGCGGGCGGAGTGCCGGTGACATTGGGTGACGTTGCTACGGTGCAGGTCGGCCCCGACATGCGGCGCGGGATAGCAGAACTGAATGGCGAAGGCGAAGTCGCGGGCGGTGTGATCGTCATGCGCCAGGGCAAGAATGCCCGCGAGGTGATCGAAGGCGTCCGCACCAAGCTCGCCGAACTCAAGGCAAGCCTGCCGCCCGGCGTCGAGATCGTCACCACCTATGACCGCTCGGGCCTGATCGACCGCGCGGTCGAAAACCTGACCGGCAAGCTGTTCGAAGAATTCCTGATCGTCGCGCTCGTTTGCGGCCTGTTCCTGTGGCACGCGCGCTCGGCGCTGGTGGCGATATTGACCCTCCCGCTCGGCATCCTCCTCGCCTTCATCGTCATGCGGGTTCAGGGACTCAACGCCAATATCCTGTCCTTGGGCGGCATCGCCATCGCCATCGGCGCGATGGTCGATGCGGCGGTGGTGATGATCGAGAACGCCCACAAGCATCTCGAACGCTGGTCGCACGACAACCCCGGCAAAGAGCTGGAAGGTGCGGAACGATGGGGTGTCGTCACCAATGCGGCGGCAGAGGTCGGCCCGGCGCTGTTCCTTAGCCTGCTCATCATCACCTTCTCGTTCATTCCGATCTTCTCGCTGCAAGGTCAGGAAGGGCGGCTATTTGCGCCGCTCGCCTTCACCAAGACATATGCGATGGCAGGCGCGGCCCTGTTGTCGATCACGCTCATCCCGGTTCTGATGGGCTGGCTGATCCGGGGACGGATACCGAGTGAGGATAGCAACCCGATCAACCGCTTCCTGACGCGCGTTTATCGCCCCGCGCTCGACTGGGTGCTGGCGAAGCCCAAGGCCGCGCTGCTGATCGCGGCGCTGGTGTTCGCGTCCAGCCTTTGGCCGATCACCCAGACTGGCGGCGAGTTCATGCCGCAAATGAACGAAGGGGACTTGCTCTATATGCCGTCAGCACTGCCGGGAATTTCGACGGCAAAGGCCTCGATGCTGCTCCA
>JAYWBP010000020.1:0-2650 GCA_043781375.1 Novosphingobium sp. | reverse complement strand
GATCAACCGGGATCGACGCACCTGCCACCTGCACTATCCGCTGCCCGGCGGGCTGATCCTCGTCGAAACGAAGCTCCAAGCCCCAGTGAGTGAGGATCGGCGACAGCAGGACCACGTCGCGCGGGCGGCGCTTGTCGCCCAGGGCAAAGGTCGAGGGCGCGGTCAGCATGGGATCAGCGAACAGCAGCAGTCGGCCGCCGCCGCGCACCCACCGATCTAACGCCACATTTTCCTGCGGCGACAGCGCGCGCGGCTGGACCATGACCAGCAGGCTTAGGCCCGCCAGCCCGGCCCTGCCCTCGTCGGTCAGGCTATTGAGCGCACGGATCGGGCCGGTGGCTTCCAGCACCTTGCGCGCCCAATGTGGCGGTGAGGGGTGGAGCATTGCAGCGACGGTTTCGGTCTCGGTCCACCGGATCGGCAGGCTGGTGAACAGGCCGACCGGGTGGCTTGGTAATGTGGCTGGCGGGGAATGCGAAACAAGCAAGAGACCCAGCACGCTCGCCAGCGCAGCAAGCGCCCCGAACAGCGCAGCCTTGCTTCGGCTAACGGACAGCAGGGGTCCGCGAGTTGCTGGCCCTGGGCAATGTCGCTCCACTGTTCTCCGCCGCCGGGACCACCCCGATGGCGGCCAGTGGATCTGAATTACTGGCGGCCTGCTGCGCCGCCGGACGGGATAGCGCGCTCGCCTGATCGGCCAGCCGCGCCCGGTCCATGATGATATTGGCAAGGCCCACAAGGAGCAGCATCGCCGCCAGCCCGAACATCCCGACCTGCAGGCGATGCACCGCCTGCGCCCGCCGCTCACGCGAGGTTGGCGGCACGAACAGTTGCTGCGCGGTCGGAAGGACCGCAATATTCAGGGGGTTCAGCGAAGTTTGCTGCAATGTTGGCATTACCAAGCTCTATAGCCGATCATTGCAGCCAGGCAAACACCGGCAAATTCTTCGACCTGAGCCACTCTGCGCTGTATAGCGAAGAGAGGTAGCGAAACCCGGTGTCGCACAGGATCGTCGCGATTCGCCTGCCCGGGCCCAACTGCTTTCCGAGCGCTACCGCCCCGGCGACATTGATCCCCGAGGACAGGCCGAGGCACAGCCCCTCTTCCTTGAGGAGGCGCCCGACCCATTCGAGGCCTTCTTCGTCGGAAATGCGGAACTGGGTGTCGATCGGCGCCCCTTCAAGATTTGCGGTGATCCGTCCCTGACCGATCCCCTCGGCCACGGAATTGCCATCGGAACGCAGTTCGCCCTCGGCATAGTAGGCATAGAGCGCGGCGCCATGCGGATCGGTGAGGGCGATGGTGACGTTCTCGTCGAAAGCCTTCAGGCCCAGGCCGACCCCGGCAATCGTCCCCCCGGTTCCCGCACTGCAGGTGAAACCGTCGATCCGCCCCTCCATCTGCTCCCAGATTTCGGGCGCAGTGCTTTCGATGTGGGCGCGGCGGTTGGCAATATTGTCGAATTGGTTGGCCCAGACGGCGCCTTCGGTTTCCTCCGCCAGGCGCCGAGAGGTGTGGACGAAGTGCCCGGGATTGGAGAACGGCGCGGCAGGGACGAGCACTAGCTCGGCTCCCAGCGCACGCAGGGTGTCCATCTTCTCGCGCGACTGGGTCTCGGGCATGACGATGATCGTCTTGTAGCCCAGCGCATTGGCGACCAGGGCAATGCCGATCCCGGTGTTGCCAGCAGTCCCTTCGACGATGGTCCCGCCGGGCAGAAGTGTACCCCGCGCCTCGGCATCGCGCACAATCCACAAGGCCGCGCGATCCTTGACTGAGGCGCCGGGGTTGGCAAATTCGCACTTGCCCCAGATCTCGCAACCCGCCGCCGCGCTCGGACCCTTGAGCAGGACGAGTGGAGTATGGCCAATGAGGGCGAGCGTATCGGAGCGGGCGGCGGGTGCAATCATCCGGCGGAAGTAAGCTGCACGACGCCCCGCTGCAAGGTTATCAGTCTTCCGTGGCGGTCAGTCTTCCGTGGCGCTCAGTCTTCCTCGGCAATCGTGACCTTGAGCCCATCGAGCTCGTCGGTCAGCTGGAGCTGGCACGACAGGCGCGAGTCCTGCGTGCGGTGATCGGAGCTGTCGAGCAGGTCGTTCTCGTCCTCGCTCATCGCCGGCAGCTTGTCCTTGAACGAGGGGTCGACCAGGACGTGGCAGGTGGCACAGCTGCAGCAGCCGCCGCACAGCGCCAGCAGCTCGTCAAAGCCATTGTCGCGGATCACTTCCATGACGCTCAGCCCGGCACGGGCATCGACCGTCGTTTCAGCACCTTGGCGATTGATGACGACCAGTTTCGGCATGGCTTGCATGTTTCCTTTGACGGCCTTCAGCGGCGGTCTATCCGCGCTTTGGCCGGGCTGCTAAAGGCTGGGTCGGGATTTGGCAAGCGGGCGGAGGAACGCGGCGCGATGGGGCTGACGGCGGAACGGTTGCACGACGACCTCGACGCTATTGCCGCGCGCGAGCCAGCGATAGCCCGGGCGCTGACAATAGTCGGTTATCCCGAGTCGCGGATCCGCCCGACCGGCTATGTCACATTGCTGCGCACGATTGTCGGCCAGCAAGTCAGTGTGTTGGCGGCGGCATCGGTCTGGCGCAAGCTGGAAGCGGAGCTGGGCGAGGCCATGCCGCCCGCAACGCTGCTCGC
>JAYWBP010000019.1:0-2653 GCA_043781375.1 Novosphingobium sp. | reverse complement strand
CTTGCGGTCCGCGCAGCACTTCGAGCCGCTCCATATCGAAGCTGTCGAGCAATTGGCCGGTGTTGGTGCCGATGAACACCCCGTCAACCGACACGCCGACGGCCGGGTCGAAGCTCTTTTCGATATCTTCGAAGCTGATGCCGCGGATAGCGATGGCCGCCGCGCTGGGGCCAGCGCCCACGCTGTCGATTACCAGGCTGGGGGTCCGTCCGGCCAAGTCACGGATGTCCTTGATCGTGGCCTGTTCCAGCGCCCTCTGGTCAAATGCCGTAACCGCGACTGGCACGGTCTGAATGCTTTCCGACCGCTTCTGCGCGGTCACCACGATCTCGCGAATAGCGCCCTTCTCTTCATCGGGAGCCTTGTCCTGGGCGAATGCCGGTTGCGCCAATGCAGTTGCAATCGCTGCTGTCGAAACCAGCTTGAGCGCCGTTAGGGTTTTCATGGGTGCCTCCCTCTCCAGTTGATCCGGGTCCCGCGGTTTATCCGCAGCGATAGTTCCCGAATGTGACCAAGACTGTTGAAGAGTGAGAAAGCGCACAACCGGCAAAAATGACAGTCGGTTTTCGCTCGCTCCGGCCTAGGCTCGTTTTGTAACATGGGCGATCGATGCCTTGAGGGGACCAGTCGATGACGGTCGAAACGCGCCGCACTTTCTGCCGGTTTTGCCACGCGAATTGCGCGATGCTGGCCGATGTCGACGATGGCAAGATCGTGGCGGTTCGGGGCGATCCGGACGATCCGGTGTTTGGCGGCTATACCTGCATCAAGGGGCGGCAACTGGCCGAGGCGCACAATTCGCCCGACCGGTTGCAATCATGCCGGAAGCGTCTGGCTAACGGCAGCTGGGCCGATCTTTCAAGCGCTGATGCTTTGGACGAAATCGCCGCGCAGCTGGCTGACATTGTGGCAAAACACGGCCCGCACGCGGTGGCGATCTACGCTGGTTCTTACGCTTTCCAGAACAGCGCCGGGGTGGCTACCGCCACTGCCTTTGCGCAAGGTCTGGGCACACGCAACATGTACACCAGCGTCACCCTCGATCAGCCGGCCAAGGTCTATACGACAATGCGTTACGGCTATTGGGAAGCCGGGATGCATAGCTTCGATACCGCTGACGTCTGCTTCATGATCGGTAACAATCCGATCGTATCGCACTATGCCCCACCTGGTTCGCTGCCGCCGTTTTCACCATCACGCAGATTGCGCGATGCCAAGGCGCGCGGGCTCAAGCTGATCGTCGCCGACCCGCGTGAAAGCGATGTCGCCAAGCTGGCCGATCTCTATCTTCCGGTGATTCCGGGTGAAGATGCCGCCATGCTTGCGGCGATGATCCGCGTGATTATCGACGAGGAACTGTACGACCGCAATTTCGTCGGCGCGCACGTCGACGGGTTCGATGAATTGAAGGCAGCGGTGGCGGACTATAGTCCCGCAATGGCCGGCGCACGGTGTGGGCTCGATCCGGCGCAAATCGTGGCAGCAGCGCGGCTGTTTGCCGGGGCCCAACGCGGCATCGCATCGACCGGGACCGGGACCGAAATGGCCGGGCAAGGCACGCTGGTCGCCTATCTCGTCTGCTCGCTCAACATCATCTGCGCACGCTTTTGCCAGGAAGGCGAACTGTCCTCGATCCCGCGCGTCTTTACCGCCGTATCGCCGCGCCGCGCGCAGGTCGGCGCACCGATCCCACTGTATGGAGAGGGGTTCCCCAAATCTCGATTCCGCGATCTGACCCACCTCGGCACCGAAATGCCGTGCAATGTCCTCGCCGACGAAATCCTCACCCCGGGCGACGGCCAAATTCGCGCATTGATCAATATCGGCGGCAATCCGGTGGTGGCCTTCCCCGATCAGGAGAAGATCACACGTGCGCTCGATTCGCTTGAATTGCTGGTCAGTGTCGATGTGATCATGGCGCAGACCACGCGCCGCTCGCACTACGTGCTAGCCCCAAGAATGTGTCTTGAGCGCGAGGACATCAGCAACCTCTCGGAATGGTGGTACGAGGTGCCCTATGCCCGCTATACCGAGGCTTTGGTCGAGGCCCCGGGCGACCTGATGGACGAGTATGCAGTGTTGTGGGGACTGGCGCAGCGGATGGGCTTTGCGCTGCCGCTGGCGGGTGGGCCCTGCCCCGTCGATGCCCTGCCCAGCAAGGCCGATTACCTCGATTTGATGGCGGCCGGATGTCTGGTTTCGCCCAGCACCGTCCGGGCGGACACGGTCGATGGCCAAGCAGTGATCTACGCCGAGCTTCATCCCAAGGTCGAGCCAGCCGACCCAGGTAGCGCCAGCCGCTTCAATCTTGCCGCTGGCGACATGCCGCGCCAACTGGCTGCAAACGCGGCAGGGTTTGCGGCCGAACGCGCCGGATTCGATTTTCTGCTGGTTTCGCGCCGCACCAAGACCCGCTTCAATTCCACCGGTGGGCACCTCAAGGCGCTCAAAGCCAAACGCACGACCAACCCGGCACACCTCAATCCCGCCGATCTTGAGCGGTTGGGGATTGCCGAAGGTGATCTGGTGTCGATCGAATCGACGGTCGGCAGCATCGTCGGGGTGGCCGAAGCATCCCCGGGGGTGCGGCCTGGAATTGTCTCGATTGCCCATGCCTATGGCGATGCCGGCAGTGGACCCGCAACGGTTCGCG
>JAYWBP010000018.1:0-2656 GCA_043781375.1 Novosphingobium sp. | reverse complement strand
TCATCGGTGACTGGACCCAGGCGCTTTGCCTGTCCCTGAGCGCGACGGGTATCGCGGTGGTCTCGGCCGACCCCGCGCCCTTTGCCGGGGAGCACGCGATCGACGAGGAGCAACCCCTTCCCGGCGAGCTCAGTAACAGCCAAGGCTTCGATCTTATTGCCAGCCTGGGCCACCTGGACACCGTCAACGACCTCCCCGGAGCGCTGATCCATTTGCGCCAGGCCTTGGCACCGGGCGGGCTCATGATCGCCAGTTTCGTCGGTGCAGGCAGCCTTATGCAACTGCGCGAAGCGATGCGCCTGGCCGATGCCGAGCGGCCCGCGCCCCGCCTGCACCCGATGGTCGACGTTCGCGCTGGCGGGCAGTTGCTCCAGCGCGCGGGTTTTGCCGATGGGGTTTGCGACAGTCATGCGCTGACCGTGCGGTTTCGCAGCTTTGATGCTCTTGTCGCCGACCTGCGGGCTCAGGGCCTAAGCAACGTCCTCGCCCGCCCAGGACCGTCGTTGAGCCAGGCGCGGCGCAAGCTGGCGCAGGATGCCTTCGGGTCCTCGGTTACCGAAAAGTTTGAGATAATGACGCTAAGTGGCTGGAACCGCTAACCGATACAGGCTTGCGCGGCGGCCAGGCGGGCGATCGGCACACGGTAGGGTGAAGCACTAACGTAGTCGAGCCCGACCTTTTCGCAGAATGCAATGCTTGCCGGATCGCCGCCATGTTCACCGCAGATGCCAAGCTTGATCGCCGGCCGCGTCGCCCGGCCACGCTCTGTCGCAAGGCTTACCAACTGCCCCACGCCCTCGATATCAAGGCTGACGAAGGGATCGCGCGGATAGATGCCCTGTTCCACGTAAGGCCCGAGGAAGCGTGAAGCGTCGTCGCGTGAAACGCCCAGAGTAGTCTGGGTCAAGTCATTGGTCCCGAACGAGAAGAACATTGCTTCGCGCGCAATCTCGCCCGCCATCAACGCCGCCCGAGGCAGCTCGATCATCGTACCGACCAGGTAGTCCACCCGTCTTCCCTGCTCGGTGAACACGGTTTCGGCCATCCGATCGACCAAAACCTTGAGGATCTCGAGTTCTTTTGCAGTGGCGACCAGCGGGATCATCACTTCAGGCACCGGCGCAGCGCCCGAAGCGGCGGCGACTTCACACGCGGCCTCGAAAATGGCGCGGGCCTGCATCTCGTAAATTTCCGGGAAAGTGATCCCCAAACGGCAGCCGCGGTGGCCAAGCATCGGGTTGAATTCATGCAATTCCGCAGCCCGGCGCTTGAGCGCGTCAACGCCCAGGCCGAGCACTTCGGAAAGCTCGGCGAACTCGGCGTCGGCGTGGGGCAGGAATTCGTGCAAAGGCGGATCGAGCAGGCGGATAGTGACTGGCAATCCGGCCATGACCTCGAAGATCGCCCGGAAATCACGGCGCTGCTCGGGTAGCAGCTTGGCCAGCGCAGTGCGCCGCCCGGCTTCGGTCTCGGCCAGAATCATCTGGCGCACGGCGCTGATCCGCCCGGCATCGAAGAACATGTGCTCGGTCCGGCATAGGCCGACGCCCTCGGCCCCGAATTGCAGCGCGGTGCGACAATCCGCCGGAGTCTCGGCATTGGTGCGGACTTTCATCCGGCGATGACGATCCGCCCAGCCCATCAGGATCGCGAAATCGCCGACCACTTCGGGCTCGATCGTCGCCACTTCGCCGGCCATGACTTCGCCACTGGTCCCGTCGAGGGTAATCCAGTCGCCTTCCCTGAGCGCGCGATCGCCGAGGCGCAACGTGCGTGCCGCCAGGTCGATCGAGACGCCCGAGGCGCCCGACACGCAAGGCCGCCCCATTCCGCGCGCGACTACCGCAGCGTGGCTGGTCATGCCACCGCGCGCAGTAAGAATTCCGCGCGCAGCGTGCATTCCGTGAATATCTTCAGGTGAAGTCTCAACGCGCACCAGAATCACTGCCTCGCCCAGTCCAGCGCGGCGTTCGGCCGTATCGGCGTCGAGAACAATCGCACCGGAAGCTGCGCCGGGAGAGGCGGGGAGGCCTTTCACCATGACGTCGCGCGGCGCGTCGGGATCGAGCGTGGGGTGGAGCAATTGGTCGAGCGCCATCGGATCGATCCGGCTCACCGCAGTCTTCTCGTCGATCAGGCCTTCGCCAGCCATTTCGACTGCCATGCGCAGGGCGGCGCGGGCAGTGCGCTTGCCGCTGCGGGTCTGGAGCATCCACAATTTGCCGCGCTCGACGGTGAATTCGATGTCCTGCATGTCCCGGTAATGCCGTTCAAGCAGGTCAAACACCCGGGCCAGTTCGCCATAGGCCACGGGCATCGCCTCCTCCATGCTCAACGGCTTGGCCCCGGCCTTCTCGCGCGCAGCGCGCGTCAGGTACTGCGGCGTGCGGATCCCGGCGACGACATCTTCGCCCTGAGCATTGACCAGCCATTCGCCATAGTAAGCTCGCTCGCCGGTGGCCGGATCGCGCGTGAAGGCGACCCCGGTCGCGGACGTTTCACCCATGTTGCCAAAGACCATCGCCTGGACATTGACGGCGGTGCCCCATGCGCCGGGGATCGCGTTAAGCCGACGATAGACCTTGGCGCGGTCCGAATCCCAGCTGTCGAACACCGCGGCGATTGCGCCCCACAGTTGTTCGTGAACATCCTCAGG
>JAYWBP010000017.1:0-2689 GCA_043781375.1 Novosphingobium sp. | reverse complement strand
CCACGCTGATGCTCAACGCGCCGGTTCCGGCGGCCAAGAAGGTTCTCGCCAAAGCCGGCCTGACCAAGGACGATATCGACGTCTGGGAAATCAACGAGGCTTTCGCTGTGGTCGCCGAAAAGTTCATCCGCGACCTCGATCTTGACCGCAGCAAGGTCAACCCGAACGGCGGCGCGATGGCGCTGGGCCACCCGATCGGCGCGACCGGCTCGATCCTGATCGGCACCGCGCTGGACGAACTTGAGCGGACCGGCGGGCGTTATGGCCTGATCACGATGTGCGCGGCCGGCGGTATGGCCCCGGCGATTATCATCGAGCGGATCTGATCAATCCCCCTCCCCTCCGCTCATCCTGAGCTTGTCGAAGGACGGGGAGGGGTCAGGGGTGGGGGAGCGAGGCGAAGCCGCGCGTCTGCGCTTGCGTTGAACCCCCACCCCCAACCCCTCCCCAATGGGGAGGGGCTATTGTTTGCGCTTGGGGTTCGCAGTAACCTCGCCCCATGACCGACCTGCTCGAACAAATCGCCGCAATCACCGGGCCGCAAGGTTTGTTGACGGGAGCGGACGTTGCAGCCCGTGCGGGCGACTGGCTCGGGCTGAGCACCTGCCAGGCCAAGGCCATCGTCCGCCCGGCCTCAACCCAGGAACTCAGCCAGATCATGGCGCTGTGCCACACTG
Organism: Novosphingobium sp.; assembly: GCA_043781375.1. GTDB lineage: Bacteria > Pseudomonadota > Alphaproteobacteria > Sphingomonadales > Sphingomonadaceae > Novosphingobium. The sequence continues at coordinate 2,012 of JAYWBP010000017.1, read as the reverse complement.
CGGGGCAAAGCGTGGTCCCGGCGGGCGGCCTCACGGGCCTGGTCCACGGCACCGATTGCACTCCCGACCAGATCCAGATTTCGCTCGAGCGGATGCGGGGCATCGGCGCGGTTGACCCGGTCGGGCGAACCATGACGGTCGAGGCCGGGGCCGTGGTGCAGGCGGTGCAGGAAGCCGCGGCGGCGCAGGGCCTCAAATTCGCAGTCGATTGGGGCGCGCGCGGATCGGCCACGATTGGCGGCGGGATCGCGACCAATGCCGGGGGCAATTCGGTGGTGCGCTTCGGGATGATGCGCGAATCCGTGCTCGGGCTGGAAGCGGTGCTGGCTGACGGCACGGTGATTTCGAGCATGAACGTGCTGCTCAAGAACAACGCCGCCTATGATCTGAAGCAGCTGTTCATTGGCAGCGAGGGCACGCTGGGAATCGTCACCCGCGCGGTGCTGCGGCTGCACCCCGCGCCGCTCTCGACCCAGACGGCGCTGCTGGCGCTCGACAGTTTCGCGGCGGTGCAGGCGCTGTTTGTCGAGCTTGGCTAGCAGCTTGGTTCAGGCCTGACCGCGTTCGAGGTGATGTGGGATAATTTCTACGCGCCGCTGGCGGTCGATTCGGGCCGCCACACCCCGCCGCTGCCGGGCGGCCATACGCACTATGTGCTGCTCGAGGCGAGCGGGGCCGACCCCGACGCTGATGCCGCGCGGTTTGAGGCGGTGCTGGGGCGGGCGCTCGAAGCAGGAATGATTGCCGACGCTGCCATTTCCGCCAGCGGCGCGCAAGCCGACGCAATGTGGCGGGTGCGCGACGATATCGAAGGGCTGTTCGCTTACGCCGCACCCAGCGTGACCTTCGATGTCAGCCTGCCGATCGTGACGATGGAGGCCTACGTCGCCGAAGTCACCCGCACAGTCCGCAGCGAATGGGGCGATGCGGCCAAGCTGGTGGTGTTCGGCCACATCGGCGACGGCAACCTCCACCTGATCATCGGCCCGCGCCCGTATGATTCAGCGGCAAGGCACCGCGCGGAGGAGATCGTTTACCGGGCGCTGGTGCCATACAATGGCTCGGTCTCGGCCGAGCATGGGATTGGGTTGGAGAAGCGCGAGTGGTTGCCTCTGACCCGCTGGCCCGAAGAACTGGCGCTGATGCGGACGTTGAAGAATGCGCTCGATCCAAAGGGGATTTTGAACCCGGGGAAGGTGTTGGGGTAGTGTCCCCTTTTCGACCCGATTGTGGACGTTCGCCCTACTCGGCTTCTGGCCAAGCTGCTTCGTCTTCGACTGGCTTCGGCAGCCGCCCCTCCAGCCAATCGGCAATGGTTCCCGGCCTCATCTCCCGATCATCGCACTCGATCACCCACCGAAGGTAATCGCGCGGACCGCCATTGAGGTATGGCGGTGGAGAAACCGGCTTGAACACGGTCGGTAGGCGCTCCGAAAGCGATAGCTCGTTGAGAACGTATCCAATCTCTTGAACGGTGTTCCATGCAAGGTGATGATCGACGTCCAGTGAGAACTTTACCCACCATCCGACATCGCTCAATCCCGAACCAAAGCCGCCCCACGGCGTGTCGTTGGTCTGAACAGCCGGTATCCTTGCCAAAAAGGTGAGTAGCTTGTGAAAGCCACGATCATGCTTGGTCATGTCCATAGGCGGTCACCATAACTGAGGAACGTCCTCTTTCCACCCCAAAGCCGACAATCCGCGCTTCAATCTCCCAACAACACCCCGCGCCCGACATCCTTTGCATTCACCGCCCCGGTCAACCCCAAAGCCGTCCGCATGTCCTGCTTGTACAGTCCGAGCATCCGCGCCAGCGCGGCCTCGCCGCCTGCGGCAAGTGCCATTACCCACGGCCGTCCGACCAGCGCCGCCTTTGCGCCAAGCGCCAGCGCCTTGACCAGATCCTGCCCGGAGCGGATGCCGCCATCGACCAGCAGCGTGGTCTGATCGCCCACCGCATCGGCGATCCTTGGCAACATCGACGCGGTCGAGGCCGCGCCATCCAGTTGCCG
>JAYWBP010000016.1:0-122434 GCA_043781375.1 Novosphingobium sp. | reverse complement strand
GGTCGTCTGCTCATTTGCTCTCCTGTCATGCGGCACGATGGCCGCCGTCAGGCAGAAAATCCACTTATCCCACTGTGCAGTTTTGCCAGGCCATCTCTCCAGCCCGTTGCGCGTGGATTTTTTGCCACGCTTTAACCGAATCGCAGGACCCTTTGCCTTACGAACAAACGCTTAGCTGAGGCATTTGGCACTCGACCGTATTTGAGTCATTATAGTGCGACACAGCATCCAACCTAAGGCATAGGCTTTGAAGGACAATTTGAGCAATATTGGAAATTTTGTCGGTTTGTTTCAACGCGGCTTGCTGCGCCGCAGTATTCGACTCGCTCGATACCTGGATGTTCAGACCGAGGCGATGATCCCGGCTTGGATCGTCCTGATGTTTGTAGCGACTATCGCGAAAGTCCTGCTCGCGCCCGAACCGCCGACCTCATTGCTCGAAATGCTGGCCATGGCACTCCCGTTTCTGCTGATGGCTGCGGCGCCAGTGATCGGCTTTCGCCTCGCATCGGGCGCCTTCCCCAAGGGGCGCATCTCGGCCCAGCCCTCGTTCCGCCTGGCGCGTTACGGTTCGTGGCGGGCGGCGAGCGAGGATGAACTCGGTCGCGGAGAGATCGCCGGACGCGCTGGTTTCCTCGTTTCGCTGATCGTCGGCATCCTGCTCAACGTGCCGGTGCGAAGCATGGAGTATCTAGCGGTAGTGCCCGCGATCAAGGCCTCGGCTCCCGGGTGGGCGCACCTGCTGTCACTGCTGCTGACATTCGACGTAGTGGCGATGAACCTGCTCTATACCGTGTGTTTCGTGATGGCGCTGCGCTCGATGCCGCTGTTTCCGCGGATGCTGCTGTTCGCCTGGATCCTCGACATCCTGCTCCAGTTGGGTCTCGCCAGTGTTGCTTCGCGCAGCACCGACCTGCCCCAGTTCGTTGGCGATGCGATGGCTGGTTTTCTCACCGGCAACCTCAAGAAGGTGCTGGCCAGCGTAATCATCTGGCTGCCCTACCTGTTGCTGTCGGACCGGGTAAACCTGTTGTTCCGCCACCGCGTGCGGGTGTTGCAACCCGCCAGGGTCTGAGCCGCCGCGTCCCTACAACGCCGCCACCTTTGCCAGTTCCTCGCGCACGACCTGCGGCTGGAGCGGCAGGTAGACGCCATCGTCGGCCACCGCCTGTTGTCCTTCGCGGCTGAGGATCGCGCGCAGGAATTCGCGGGTCTTGGCCTCCAGCGGCTGGCCGGGGCGCTTGTTCACGTAAACATAGACATAGCGTGAGAGCGGGTAGGAATGGTCATAGACGCTGGGCGTCGTGGGCATGACACAGCGCCCGCCCGGCTCCTCCGCCAGCGCGACGATCCGGGTATTGGCCTGGACATTGGCCATCAGCGCATAGGTCAGCCCGCCGGGATGGCTGCGCATGTCGTTGGCAGCGACATTGAAGGCGTGGGTGAAGCCTTGCCCCTTGGTAAACTGAATCCCGTTCCGATAGGCGCCGTCCTTCATCACCCGGATCTGGAAATACCATTCGATTCCGTTGGGATGCTTGAGCCCGTAGAGATGGATCGGACGATCAGTCCAGGCGCCGGTCAGGCCGAGCTGGCCCCAGCGCGTGATATCTGCCCCGCCACGGTTGCGGGTCGAGGAATAAATGCCGTCAAGCTGGGTCAGGCTCAGGCACGGCACCGGATTGTCCGTGTCGACCATGATCACCGAGGCGGCGGTTTTGCCGAGCGAGCCGACGCTGCCCGTGGCGACGCGGATTGCGGTCGGCTTGTAGCCATATTTGGCCACGAACGCTTCTTCCTCGGCGGGCAGCGCCTCGCGTCCGACGGGGGCGGCGTGGGCAATCCCGGCGGTCAGAGCAGGCACGCCCGAGCCTGAGGCGCGCGCTTCCATGGTCACGCTGAGCCGGGGATAGGCCTTGCGCATCAGCCGTGCCCAACCCAGCGTCATCTCATCCATCACATCCGCACCGACGATGTTGAACTCTTCCTCGGGCTGGACCGTAACCGGACCGGGCGCCCACATTGGGATGCGCGGATCGGCGCGCATGGTGTGCTCGTGGCGGGCATATTTGAGCGCCTGGGCGGGCATTGCCGCCAGACCGGCCAGGCCGATAGCAGCGGCTGCAGCCAGCAGGGTGGTCTTGCGGATCGGCATGGGTCTCTCCTGGTCGTTTTTCTCGGGTCGGAATGGCAGTTCAATCTGACTCGGGCCTGTCAAAGCTGTAGGCTGCAGCGATGCACCCGCGCGCTTGGCTTATCCCTTTGACCCTGGCCTGGACAACTCCTGCCGCTGCCGGCTGTCCCGTCGCCCTGAGCGGAAGTGCCACCGACATCACCGCCAGCCTGGCCGAACAGTGGCGCGCTGGGTTTGCTGCAACATACCCCGCGATTCCGGTGGCGATCGATGCACCGGCTGGCCCGCCGCTCAGCGAGCACAATCCGGGACTGGCTCAATTTCTGACAGGAAAGCGTGACTTTGCCTTGGTTTCGCGCGACCTGAGCGCGGCTGACGAGGCGCGCTACCGGCAGACTTATCACGCCACGCCCCGCCGTATTCCCGTGGCCGGAGGCAGCGCAAAGGCATTCGGGCTGCTCGATCCGGTGGTGTTTGTGGTCAACGATGCCAATCCCCTGCGGGCGGTGACGCTGGATCAGCTCAAGACGCTCCTGCGCGCCGATTCGGCTCCGGCCTGGGAGAGCCTCGGCGTTCCGATCTGGCATGGCCGGGCAGTCCATCTAATTGGCGGACAGGGCAGGACTTCAAGCGAATCTGCCCGCGCGCGGGTGGTGCGCGATGTAGTGCTCAGGGGCAAAGCCTTCCGCGCGCCTTTCGCCACTGGCACCGAAGCCGATGTTCCCGCCCGGGTCGCTGCCGATCCACTGGCAATCGGCTTCACCGGCCTTGGCCATGTGGTGGCGGGAGCACACATTTTGGCGATTCGCATCGGCGGGCAAGCCGTCCCGCCCGATTCCACAAGCCTTGCCAGTGCTGCCTATCCACTCGCCCGCACAATCAATCTCTACGCTGCGCCCGGCCCTCAATCAGCCGCGCTGCAGCAATGGATCGCCTACTTGCGCGGGCCGCAAGGCCAGCGACTTGTCGCCATGTCCCCGTTCCTGCCCCTTGCCGCGAAGTATCGGCCTAGAAATGTATCCGCGCGGTCAGTGTTGCGAAGCGCGGCGTGCCCGGGACCAGGTTGATATCTCCGGTAAACCCGGCACTCTCGATATAGCGCTGGTCGAACAGGTTGGTGACCTTGAAGGTCATGTCGATCGCCGAGCTGGCCTTGTAGTAAAGCCCGAGATCGACAGTGGTATAGGCGGGCAACGCCAGGATCGCGGTGGGTGCGGCGACGGTCGGCAGCAGACCGGCGCGCGCGCCGATGGAGGACACCCCCAGCCCAAACCCGAAGTTGTCCAGCATCCCGCTCTTGAAGTCATAGCGCGACCAGATGTTGAACGCGTTGCTGGGAGAATTGGTCAGCTGCGCGCCGACCTGCGGGATAATGTTGGACTGCGTCACCCGGGCATTGGTATGGGCAAAACCGCCCTCCAGCGTCCAGCCCGGCAGCGGCGAGCCGTTGAACTCGATCTCGAATCCGGTCGAGCGTTCCTGCCCGATCTGGGTCGAGCAAGTCCCGCTGGCGATGATCGCCCCGGTCGGGATCGCGATCCCCCCGGCGGTCAGCTGTGCGGCAGTCAGGCAGGTAAAAGTGTTGAGGGTATTGTTTTTCCTGATGTCGAAATAGGCGGCCGATACGTTGATCCGCTTGTCCAGCAGTTCGGCCTTGATCCCGGCTTCATAGGCCTTGGAAAACGTCGGCAGGAACGGGTTGTTGCCGAAATTGTCCTGCGAGGCGGCGGCCTGGGGCACGAACGCCGTCGAATAACTGGCATAGGCTGACACATTGGGCACCGGGCGGAACAGGATCCCGACCATCGGCAGCGTCTTGTGATCGGCCTTGAACGTAACCCCGGCGGGCTTGCGCAGGTCCTGGATGGTCTGGTGTTCATCGGCATAGCGCACGCCAAGCATGACCTTGAACATATCCGAAAACTCGATCAGGTCCGAGGCATAGACCCCGATCGAATTCTGGGTGGTGTAGCGCCAGGTCAGGTTGGCGAGGGTGGCGGACGTATCGAGTGGATACTGGCTGGGCAGGCCGACCGTGCCGAGCACCGGGTTGGAGACATTGACGTCGAGCGCGGTGCAGGTGCAGTTGTAGAACTGGGTGCGGTTGAGACTGGCGGTTTCCTCGCCGCCGCCGCCGCCGACCAGCAAGGTGTGGCGGATCCCGAAGGTCTCGAACTTGGCCGAAATGTTGGAGTCGACGAAGCTGTAGGTCCGGTTGTTGATCTGTCCGCGGGCGCGGCGGTTGAGCGTGGTCAGCGGCGCGGTGGGATTGGCGGTGGTTGCCGCCTTGAAGCCGACAACGTCGAAATTGTTCTGCGTGTCGACATGGTCGACGTAGCGGTAATTGAGGTTGAACTTCACCGCCGAGCTGATTTCGTGAGTGAACAGCACCGTTCCGATCAGGCCACGTTCGGTCAGGTAGTCATTGGGCTCCTGATAGGCCGTGTCGATCGGCGCGATCAGGCTGACGTCCTTGTTGGGCGCGACCAGGTAAGTATCGTAATGCGTCTTCACCCGGCGGAACTCGCCCTGCAGGATCAGCTTGGTGCGCGGCCCGAGTTCGATCGCGATGCTGGGAGCAATATAAATCGGGCGCTCGTAGGAATCCTTGCGGAAGCCGCGCGAGTCGCCAACCTCTGCCACGACGCGGTAATCAAGGTTCCCCGACGCTTCGAGCGGGCCAGTTGAATCGATCGAGATCAGCCCGCCCAATTGGCGATGGAAGGTGCCCAGGCCAGCCGTGCCGCGCAGGGTGATTTCGTTGGCGGCATGGCTCAGCGGCTTCTTGGTGATGATGTTGATGAAGCCGCCTGGCTGGGCTTGGCCATAGAGCACCGAGGTCGCGCCTTTGACCAGCTCGATATGGTCGGTGCCCACCGTCGGCGGTGAGCCGAAGCGCACCGACAGCCCGGGCAGGCCATCTGTCAGGATTGCATTGCGATCGTTGCCCGAGGTCTTGAAGCCGCGAAACGAGATGTCGTAACCGGTGTTCCCCGCGCGCTGGATCCCGGTCATGTAACGATAAAGATCGGAGACGTTGGCGGTCTCGATCGCGTTGAGGAAGTTTTTGTTATAGGCGGCGACGCTGAACGGGGTGTCGAGCACCGGGATGTCGAGCTTGGTCGCGCTTGATGCGCCGGAATTCAGAAACCGGCCGGTGACAATGATGTCAGCGTCGGACGGCGCATCGGTGGGCGGTTGCTGCGCGGCTGACGCCGGGGCTTTGGCCGCCGCCAGCGATGGCAATGCAGCGAGAATGACGCTGCCCAGAACTAGCCCGCGGCGCACCTGGCGCAGGCCGGCGTGTGCGGATTTGCGATCCATACCAAACTCTCCCTGTTTATCGCCCGGCGATTATGGCCGTCACCTGACGCGAACCTTTCAAGGCTTTCCAAGCTTCGAACGCTCGCCCGCAAGGCTTTCCGGGTCGAGCGGCGCATAGCCCAGGGTGCCTTGCGCGACAATCGCCTGGCCCTCGCACGACAGCGCGAAGTCAAGGAAGGCGCGTGAAATGGTTGCCGCTGTGGCCAATGCATTATGCGGGGCATAGATCAGCAGATGCCGATCGAGCGGATAGGTGCCACCGGCCACGTCGGCGGCACTACCGCTATGCCACGGGCCATCGTGGCGTTCGGCCAGCGCCAAGGCCCGCACGCCCTTACTGGCATGGCTAAGATCGGCAAAGCCCAGTGCCTGAGGATCGCTCGCAATCGCCGCGATGGCGGCGCGCGACTGGTTGAAACCCGCATAACCCGGCGCAAAATTGCCGCCGCCGAGCAGCCGGTTGCGCATATAGAGGCCCAGCGCGCGGTCTGCGGCGAGGCCGGTCGGATGGATGGAGCCCGGCGGTTTGGCGAGGCCAAGTTGATTCCAGCGCGTAATCCGCCCGCTCAGCACGCCGCGCACTTGGGACAGAGTGATCCGCGCGAGCGGATTGGCGGAATTAACGAAAATTCCGATCGGCGAGGAGCGAGCGCGTGGATCCACCGAATCGTGGGCGATCCGCAAAGGCACCGGCTCAGCGCCCCAGCGCGCCCGGTATCGCGTCAGGTCTTCGTGGGTAAATTCCGCGCCCATCGGGGCGAAAGCACTTGTCCCATCGATCAGCGCGGGCGGGGCGGTGCGGGTGCCTTCGAGGGTGAAGACGAAGCGGATTTCCGGCTGGCGCGCGGTGAAAGCTGTGCCCAGCGCGCCGAGCATTTCGGCCATGTCGTTGTAGCCGACGACGCGAACCCTGCCATCGGGCAGGCGATAGGGAGCCTCGGCGAGGACCACGACCGGGCGCGGCTGGTAAGGTTGGCAGATTTCAGCCGCTTGCGTCGGCGCGGCCCATGCCAGAGCCACAAATCCTGCGGCGCGGATCAAGGGTGCGGCAGCAAGGTCATGCTTGCCGCAGCCTGTTGCGCGCGTAACGGCAGCAAAATCCCCTGCGCCCGGACAACCGCCTGACCCTCGCGGCTGAGGATGAAGCGGATGAATTCGCTCAGCGCCGGATCGGGTGCCGTGCCGGGCGCGATGTTGGTGTTGAGATAGGTCACCCGCGCCAGCGGATAGCGCGCAGCCGCAACCGCTTCGTAACTGGGCGAGACGCCCTGGCCATCGCGCTCCACGCTGACCGGCACAATCTTCACTGCGCTGTCGATTGCCGACAAGCCGCTATAGCCCAATGCGTCGGGATCGGCGGCGACCCGGCGGGCGAGGTTGAAGAAGGTTTCGTCATAATGAATGTCGGCGCGCCATTCGCCGCGGTGGCCGGGGGTCGACAACACCCGCTGGCGCATGAACTCCTCGTAGCCGTTCCACGGCTTGATCCCGTAGAGGTGTACCTTGTGACGCGCCCAGGCCCCGGCCAGGCCGAGATCGCCCCAGGTCTGCGCTGGCCTGAGCCCGCGATGGCGGGTGGTCGAAAACGCTGCATCGAGCTGAGCGAACGAGAGATGCTGCACCGGATTGGCCGGATTGACGATCACCGGCACTGCATCGAGGAACCCGAACTGGCGCCACGAGCCGCCTGAGACCGGGATCGAAAGCGGATCGTAATGATAATGTTCGCGGAACCCCGCCATGTCGGACGGACGAAGTTCGCGCGAGACGAAAACCAGGTCGAGATTGCCCTTGATCAGCTCGACCGCGCCAAGGCTACCCGCCAGCGGCCGGACCAGCTCGAGCTGGAAGCCGGGATGATAGGCGCGGAACGCTGCGCTCCAGGCCTCCACCAGCCCGGGGAGGATGTCAGACGATCCGGCGCGGAAAGTCTTGCTGATCGTGAGACCGGGAGTCGGATGATAGGCTGGCAGCGTCGCGTCGACCTCTGGCTGGAGCAATTCGGGGGTCGGCAGAATTCGCCCCGAGACCATCTGCGCCTGCTTTTCCGCATTACCTTGGGGATGGACCTGGGCGCGGGTCGGCTCGAGCCACACGGTATTACCCGGCTGGATCGCTGGCGGGGGCGGCGCGTTGGCAAGTGGCGGGGCGGCGGCGCAGGTCAGGGTCAGGAACAGCGCGGCGGCGGCGAGCGATGCGGGGCGTTCGATCATGCTGCAAGCTTTCGCGTCAGCACCTTACGCCAACCTTTCATGCCAGCACGAGCGAGGCTGACACGGGCGCCAGAACCTGCGGCAAGCGCACCGTTACACCCAGCCCGCGTCCCGAGCCAAGCGAGTGTGCAGTGATAACTCCGCCGTGGAGGGTAACGATGCTCTGCGCGATCGACAGGCCCAGCCCCGCACCGCGATCGCCGCGAGCCTTGGTGCCAAGCTGGACAAAGCGTTCGAAAATCCGCTCGCAGTCCGCAGAGTCCAGCCCTGGGCCTTCATCTTCGATCGAGACGATCCACTCATCTCCTGCAAACCGCGAAATCAGCCGGATTTCCCCGTCCGGTGGCGTGACATGGAGCGCGTTGCTAAACAGGTTGAGGAGCACCTGGCGGAACCAGCTCTGTTCCAGCCCGACTTCGCCCGCGCCCCGCGCGTCGAGCACGAACCGCCGCCCGCTGTGCTCGGCCAGAGCCTCGGCATCGTGGGCGAACGTGATCAGGAACTCGCGCGGATCAATGGTCTTGAGGTCAAAGGCAATCGCCTTGGCCTGAGCGCGCGAGAGGAACAGCATCTGGTCGATGAAGGTATTGAGCCGCGCAATCTCGCCGATCTGCTCGACCGCAGCCTCGGTTATGGCGGACTCCGCGCCCGACTTGGCGATGCTTTCGGCGTGCAAACGCAACAGCGATAGCGGCGTCTTCAGCTCGTGCGACACTTCGGACGAAAACCGCCGCATCTGGGCAAAAGCGTCTTCCAGCCGGTCGAACATGCGGTTGAGCAGCTCGGCCAGTTCATCAACCTCGTCGCGCACCGGACCCAGCGGGATCCGTTCGACCAGGTTGTTCGAGCCGATCCGGTCGGCAGTCGCCCGGATCGCGCGGATCGGTTCGAGCATATAGCGTGCGAAGATCCCGCCCAACAGCAGGCTGACCACCAGCATGGCGAAAATCAGCCCGACGCTGATCCTGGTGAAGGCGCGCACCACCTCGTCGACGCCCTGCGCCGAGGTGGCGACGGTTACGTCATAGGGCGGCAGCAGGAACTCGCCGACCCGCAGCGACCCCAGCCCCGGTGTCGCGGCGTTGAACGCACGCTGGCCTTTTACATCGGGAATTTCGCGCCCGCGCAGATTTTGCGAGCGGAACACGTGTTCGTGGCGCTGGGGCGAATCGATGCTGACGTAGAACAGTACCGACTGGTACTGATCGACGCTCTTGAGCCGGGTCTCCAGGACGCGCGAGCCGACGGTGGCGAAATCCGGGCCGATCTGGCGCTGCAGCTGACGGAATTCAGCAGCGTTGAGCGCATCGAGACTGCCGATCATGTGCGCGATCATCAGGCTACCACCAAGCAGGCTGAGGATGGCGAAGCTGATCGTCGCCCCGATTGCGTAGAGCACCGCCAAACGTGTGCCGATGCGTTTCACGGGATCATATCAACTGGTAGCCGATCCCGCGCACGGTCTTGAACACCGGTTTGCCGGTCAAGGCGCCGATCTTGTTGCGCAGCCGGCTCATATATACGTCGAGGAGGTTGGCATCGACATCAAAGTGCGATTCCCAGATCTTCTCGGCGATCAACGAACGCGGCAGCACCCGTCCGGCGTTCTGGACGAAAATCGCCATCAAGGCATATTCCCGCGCAGTCAGGTCAACCGTCTGGTTGTTGACCGAAACCAGGTTGCCGAGCAGATCGAGCTTGATCCCGTTATGCTCATACAAGGTCTGTTTGCGCACAGCCTGGCGCCGGACGAGGGCGCGAATGCGGGCAAGCAGCTCGTCCAGCCCGAACGGCTTGGGCAGATAATCGTCGGCACCCAGATCGAGCCCGGCGATGCGGTCCATCCGGCTGTCACGCGCCGAGAGGATCAGCACCGGCTCGACAAAACCCGAAGCACGCCATTCGCGGATCAGGTCGAGCCCGTCGCCATCGGGCAGACCCAGGTCGAGGATGACGATTTCATAAGCGGTTTCGGCCAAAGCATCGTTGGCCGCCGCGCAACTGCCAACCAGATGGACGATATGGGCGTGGCTCGCCAGGCTGTCACGCAGGAAGCGCCCAAGCTTCTCTTCATCTTCGACAATCAGTACTTTCACCGGCGGTAACCTCTCGCCCGCGTCTGCTGCGCGATGCGCGCCCAGTATCGGGCCGGAAGTAGGGCGACGTCAATCGGGCGGATGAAGCTGGCGTTGTTAGGCTCGGTTCAGGAAGCCATCCGATCAGGCTGGCAACGAAATCCCCTGAAAGGATATTTATGCGGGTTCTAGCCGCTCTGGCACTGTCGCTTCTGAGCTGCGCGTCGCTCGCCGCCGCTGAGCCAGGTACCCCTGTCGCGCCCGTGGCCCCGCCTGCTCCGGTTTACCGCCTGTCGTCCACGCTCAACTTGCCCGGCGTTGCGCCAAGCTGGGACTACCTCAGCCTCGACCTCGCCCACGGCCGCCTGTTCCTGGGAAGGCGCGCTGCCGGCGTGTCGGTGATCGATCTCAAGACCAACCGGCAGATCGCCACCATCGCTAATTCGGAGAAGGCCAACGTCGCCCTGATCATCCCCGCCCTCGATCGCGGCTATACCGCCAACGAGGACGGCTCGACCACCGAGTTCCAGCTCTCCACGCTCAAAACGCTCAAGCGGATCCAGCTGGGCGAGGCGGCCGACGCCGCGTTCTGGGATCCGGCGAGCCGACAAGTGATATTTACCTTTGGCGACAGCAAGGAACTGATCTTCTTCGATCCAGCCACCGACAAGGTTACTGCCCATCTGGCCATGTCGGCCGAGGAACTCGAAGGCGTGGCAATTGTCGGCGACGGCACGCTGTTCGTCAACGAGCGCGACATCGGCAAGCTGGCCCGCGTCGATACCCGCAATCACAAACTGCTCGCCGAATACGACCTGCCCGGTTGCACCCTGCCGACCGGGATTGCCTATGACCCGGCCAATCACCGCGTGTTCGTGGGCTGCAAGGGCGAGAAGCCAGTGCTTGCCGTGGTCAACGGCGACAGCGGTCAGATGGTCACCACGCTCGAGATCGGGCGCGGCAATGATGGGGTCGTGTTCGATCCCGCAACCCGCCGGATTATTACGGCCAACGGGATCGACGCCAACATGGTGATCGTCCAGCAAATCGACGCCGATCACTATGTCTTTGCCAGCGCCTTCACCACGCGGCCCATAGCGCGCACCTTAGCCTACGATCCTGCAACCCGGCGCATCTACACCATGGTCGCCGAGGGCATGGTCGATCCGGCGAGAAAACGGAACCTGCGCGCTGGCAGTTTCTACCCCAACCGCTATCTCGACAACACCACGACAGTGCTGACCTACAGCCCCAACTAAACCCGGACCCATGACTGCCCAGTGCACCGCCAGAGTGCCGGCAGGGAGAGAACCATGACGCAAACAGTGCCGCCCACGCCTCCGTCACCTGCGATCGAGCCGGAAGAGCCCGCCGTCACCGGTTTTGCCCGGCTGATGGACCGGCGCATCGGGATCGTGCCCTTGCCGCTGCTGCTGGCGATCGCGGTGATCCTGGCGATGTTCGTGGCCAAGGGCAAAGTTCCTGCCGACCTCACCACCAACATCCTGATCCTGACTGCCGGCGGCTTTGCCAGCGCCGAGATTGGCAAGTGGATTCCCGGGCTCAACAAGATCGGCGCGCCGGCCATCGTCGCCACCTTCCTGCCTTCGTACCTGGTCTGGGCCAAGATCATCCCGGCCCCGCTCAAGCAGTCAATCGTCGATTTCACCGAGCAGAGCAATTTCCTCTACCTGTTCATCGGCTCGATCATCGTCGGCTCGATCCTGGCGATGGACCGGCGGATGCTGATCCGCGGCTTTGCCAAGATCTTCGTGCCGCTGTTCAGTGGGTCGATCCTGGCCGGCGTGGTCGGAATGGGCGTGGCGACCCTGCTCGGGATCGAGTGGCACTATGCGCTGTTCCGGATCGTCGTGCCGATCATGGGCGGCGGAGTAGGCGAAGGCGCGATCCCGCTGTCGATTGGCTATGCCGCACTGGGCGGCGGCGATCAGGGCGTGATCCTGGCGGAAATCCTCCCTGCGGTGATGTTTGGCAGCCTGTGCGCGGTGCTGATCTCGGGCTGCTTAAATCTCGTCGGAAAGCGCCGACCGGAATGGACCGGCGAGGGCACTCTTCAGCCAGGCGAGCATGACGAAGAGCTTGCCGGGCCGGACCGCAATCGCCGCCCGTCCGATCTCCAGACCATCGGCAGCGCGGTGATCCTGGCGATGACGCTCTATACCATCGGCGCACTGGTCCAGGCCTATACCAAGTTCCCCGGGCCGGTGACGATGCTGTTCCTGGCGGTGATCATCAAGCTGGGGCGGCTGATCTCGCCCGCGCTGGAAGACGCCTCCTACCGCAATTACCGCTTTTTTGCGACGCTTGTAACCTATCCGCTGCTATTCGCGATCGGTGTTGCCAAGACGCCTTGGGAAAAGCTGATGGCTTCGTTCAACGGCCCCGAACTGATCACCATTTTCGTCACTGTTTCCACTCTCATCGGCACCGGCTTCTTCGTCGGGCGCCTCGCCGGGCTTTACCCGATCGAGGCGGCGATCGTGAACGCCTGCCATTCGGGCCAGGGCGGAACCGGCGACGTCGCCATCCTGAGCGCGGCCAACCGGATGCAGCTGATGCCGTTCGCCCAGGTCGCCACCCGCATCGGCGGCGCGATCACCGTGACCCTGGCGTTGGCGGCCTTCGCCCGCTTCCATTGAGAGGAACCAAGCCGCATGAAACTCCTGACCGCCGCGAGCCTGCTGGCGCTCGCCCTGCCCGGCACTGCCTGGGCCGAAGACATCATCCCGCCTGTCGTCGGCGGGCAGACCTGGGTCCAGCACCGGATCGTGGCAATCCGCGCCGCGCATCCCGGGATTGCTCGGATCGAGGTCGAAGGCGCGCGCGACAGCGACAAACAGACGATCGTGTTCGGCGCAACCGACGACGCGGGCAAAGTTATGCAGGTGGTTGAGCACCCGCTTACCGCCACCGGCTCCAGCCGCATGGGCCGCCAGCAAGTGGTGCGCCTGCCGTTCATGAGCAATTCGGGCCATCGCCTGGGCACCATCGCCTACACCTTCGCCCGCCCGGCCAAGGCCAACCTGGCCACGGCGCAAATGCTGACCAGCCGTCTCGCGCTGACCAGCCTGTCGGTCAAGAACTCGCTCGATCCGTGGCCCTGGGATCCGGCCTACCGCCGTCCGGCGCGCGCCCAGCAGCTGGTCGATCGCACGATTGCCGCGCATCCTGAGCTGCTGGTGATGATGATCCACGCCACTCCACCGGGCGGGGCGCACAACATCGTGATCGGCTCCAACATCGCGCGGATCGGCAAGGCAGCCGATGAGGACGACTTGCGGGTGATCGAAAAAGGCTCAACCAATCTCGAAGTTGCCGAAAGCGGCGACCGGTTCGAAACCGAACTGCCGCTCAATGACGCGTCGGGCACGCGGATCGGCGCGCTGGGGCTGGTGTTCAAGCTGAACCCGGGCGCGGACAAGGAGGCGATCCATGCCCGCGGCCGCGCGATCCGCGACCACCTCGCCCGCCAGATTTCCTCAAATGCCGCGCTTTTCGCGCCAGCCCGCTGACCCGGAGACGACCCAGATGTTCCGCCCCGCACTTATCGCCGCGCTGGTTGCAGCAGCCCTGTTCGCTGCTCCAGCTGTGCCCCTGGCCGCAGTCGACCGACCCGCGCCGCTGCGCCTGGCCGGGACCACCGATCTGCCCGACTACACCGGCGACTTCGATCACTTCGCCATCGACACCCGCGACAGCAGGCTGTTTCTGGCCGGAGAAGAGCACGCCGAACTGGAAGTGTTCGACCTGGCGACCGGCGCGATCGTTCGCCGGATCCCCGGTTTCGGCACGCCGCATTCGCTATGGTACACCGCAGCGACGAACGAGCTGCTGGTGATCGACGGCGACAAGCCGTCACCGGTGCTCGATGCCCAAAGCCTGGCGGTAAAGCGCAGCTATGATCTGGCCAAGGGTGCGGACTCGATCGGCTGGGACCCGGTTGCGCGGCACCTGTGGGTGGTCAGCGGCGGCAAGGACGTGCCCCAGAAGGACAGCAACCTGACCGAGCTCGACCCGGCCACCGGCAAGACCTTGCGCAATGTCCACTTCGATGCCGACCACGTCGAGGCAATGGCGATCTCCACCCGCAGTCCCAACCTGTTCATCAGCGTAACCGACAAAAATACCATAGCCGTGGTCGATCGCCGACGCGGGCAGATTGTGCACCAGTGGCCGATCCACGAGGCCGAGCAGAACGCTCCGCTGGCCTTCGACGAGGCGCGCAATCGCCTGTTTGTAGTGACCCGCAAGCCGGGCAAGACCTTGGTAATCAATGCGCTGACCGGGGCCACGGTGGCCGCATTCGAAGCCCCGGCACGGACCGACCAGGTGATCTGGGACGCCGCCAACCGCCGCGTCTACGTGACCGGCGGACAAGGCTATATCAGCGTGATCGAGCAGGACGACGCCAATCATTACCGCGAGGCCGCACGCATCCCCAGCCTGCCCGGCGCCAAGACCGCGATCCTCGATTCGGTCCATCACCGCCTGTGGGTCGCAGCTTCGCCCGGCGAGAGCGGGGCGATGGGCAGGCTGATGTGGTTCGATGTCGCACCGCGGAAGGCGGTCCGCTGACGATGCGCACCCGATCGCTGCTCCTGGCCGCCGCTGCGTTTCTTGGCGCCACCGGGGCGAGCGCCAACGCGCCGCTCAACGTCGTGATCGTCAGCCAGCTCAAAGCCGCGCCCGAGGCCCTGGCGAGCGATGCGGCAATGCTCGCCCACCTGCAGAGCCTGGGCTATGCCGCGCGCATCCTGGAAGAAGCCGAACCAGCCAGCGCCGCCGCCGGAGCCGATCTGATCGTGATTTCGGCCACGGCCAGCGCGCATAAGCTGGAGGACAAGTACCGCACCGCCCGGGTGCCGGTTCTCGTCATGGAAAGCTACGAATTGCGCCACATGGGGATGTCCGGCTTGCGCGAAAATGTGGATTTTGGCACCCGCGAGAAAGAGCGCTACATCCAGCTGGTCAATGCACCCCATCCGCTGTCGGCCGGGCTCCACGCCGGGCTGCTCAACGTCTATGTCAAAGGCGCCAGCATGAACTGGGGCCATCCCGGCCCGGGCGCTTCGATCATCTCGACTTTCCCGGGCGAACCGACGATGGCCACCGAATTCGCTTATGAGGCAGGCGCGAGCATGGACGGCGAGAACCTCGCTCCGGCGCGGCGGGTGTTCCTGTTCATCGACAACGCGGCCTTCCCCAACCTCCACGACGAAGGCACTCGCCTGTTCGATGCAGCAGTTGCCTGGGCAGCGGGCAAGTGAGGCTGGCGCTGGCTGCAGCGCTGTTGGTCGTTACGGCGCCGGGCGCGCTTGGTGCCGAGCTCCATCCCACGCTGGTCATCACACTCCACGTCAAGCCCGCGGACCGACCCGCGCTGCGCCGCCAGCTTGAAACGCGGCAGGTTGCCCGCCTCGCAGCCTGGCGCAAGCAGGGCGTTCTAGTCAGCTATCACTTGCTGTTCACCCGCCATGCCGATAGCGCTTCGTGGGATGCCATGGAACTGTTGGGCTTTGCCGACGCGGCGATGCAGGCGCGGTGGAATGCGATCGAACGCAATTCCCCGGCAGGTCTCGATGGCCCCGCCCTGAAACTGGTCAAATCGATCGAATCCACCCCCGGCGATGCGCTGCGGACAAAAGCTGGACCCACGCCAGGAAACCACCCGGCCTATCTGGTGGTGCCCTACCAGCCGCTGGTTTCCGCGTCCGAATACATGACCTATATCGATGGCTACACCCTGCCGCAGTTCGATGGCTGGATTCACGAAAACGTGCTCGACGGTTATGAATTGCACTATGCCCGCTATCCTGCCGCGCGCGCCTGGCAGTCGCTGATCCTGCTGCGCTATCGTGACGACGCGGCGTTGGAAGCTCGCGAAGCAACGACCGCAAAGGTTCGCGCGCAGCTTGCCGTCAATCCAACCTGGAAAGCGTTCAGTGATAACAAGAAGGGCATCCGCATCGAAGGCGTTGTCGCCCTGGCCGATGAACTGGCGGAAGGCGGGCTTTGACCCCGGCGACACGGCGGACGCTGACTGCGGTCCACCGCTGGATCGGCCTGACCCTGGGCCTCGTGGTGCTGCTGTCAGCCATGACAGGGGCAGGCATGGCATTCCGCAAGCAACTCGATCCGCTGCTCTACCCGAGTAACTTCAAGGCGGTTGGCTGTGCGCGAGGCCTGCCGCTGGACAGTCTCGTCGAACGCGCGATCGCGGCGCACCCGGGACGTGATGTCGACTATGTCCGCCTGCGCGCGGGACTGCCGGTGATCGTGCGGTTTACCGACAAGCAGTCGCTGTTCCTCGATCGGTGCAGCGGCGCGGTGACCGGCAGCCAGAACCGCTACGCCGGATTGTTCGGCTGGCTTGAATTCATCCACCGCGGGCAATGGCTGGCACAGGGCGGCTGGCTGATGGGCGCGGGCGCGCTGGCGGTGATCCTCGGGCTGGCGGGCATGGGCCTGTGGCTGTGGTGGCCGCAGGGCAAGCGCCGGATGCGCGATGCGCTGAAACTTGAGCGGCGGCTAAAAGGCCCGGCGTTCCTGCTTGGTCTGCACCGCACGGTCGGAGCCTGGGGGGCGCTGTTGCTGCTCGCCAGCGCGGTGACTGCGCTGCCCAACGCGTTCGATTCGATCAAGATCGCGATGGTGGGCAATGAGGCCAAGCCGCCCAAGGGCCAACAGTTGGCAAGTGTCACGGCGCCCAGCCTGGCCGCGCAATGGGCGACAGTCCAGCGCCTGACCCCAGACCCACACGACGCCCTGATCCACGTCGCCCGCAAAAGCCCGACGAACCCGATCGAGGTGTTCACGATTGAGCGCGGCGCGCCGCACCCCAATGCCCGCAGCTATATTTACCTCGACAGCACCAGCGGCGCAGTTCTGCGCTTTGCGCCCTATGCAGGCACCCGTCCGGGCAGCAAGGCCTACTTCTGGATGCTATCCTACCACACTGGCGAGGCCTTCGGACTGATCGGCCAACTGGCGATCTTCCTCGCCGCGCTGGTCGCGCTGGTGCTCGGTTATACGGGGATCGATAGCTGGCTCAGCCGCAAGCTGCGCCAGCGTCGGGCGCGCCGGGACCGCGCAACGGCCCCGGCGTAACCGGCGCGCTACTTCGCCGCTGCGTATAAAGCTTGGTAGTTGGGAATCCGCGCTTGCAGGGCATCGCGCAGGACAAGCGAGGCGTTGAAGTATTCGCGCTCGCCCCAACGCGGGTGCGCGGCTTTCTTGAAGGCATAGACGATCAGCCCGATGTTTTCACCGCGCACATCGCGCAGCGGCATCAGCAAGACGAACTTGGCGACCGTATCCTTGGTCCGGTGCCAGCGCGGATCGACGATGGTGATGCCCTTCTTGCTGACATCAATATCGTCAGGATCGTCCGGGTTGCCGATCCGCTCGGGATAGGAGCCGGCGAACATCGTATAAACGTCGGTCATGCCCGGCGGGACGCCGTGGAAAGTGACGCTGAGCAGATCGGGATGCGCGCGCATCGTCGCATCGGACAGCACCTGAGCATAGATTTTCCCCGCCGGAGCGGTCCAGTTCTTCTCGGCAGCAAAGGCCGGAGCTGCCACGGCTCCGCTCAAGGCGGTGGCCGCAAGCAGCGCCAGTGCGCCACGTTTCATGATGGACATCGATCTCTCCTCAAAAGCTGATCCAGACCCTTGCCGATAATTCTTTCGCCAACCTGACTCCGTCTAATTTTGCTCTATAGACCCAGTTCAGGTTTAGTCTGGACAAGCATGCGAGCATTGTCGTCCAGGGGATTTTTCAGGAGCAGCATGGTTCGAGGTCTGGTCTTGCGGGCGGGAGCAACGCTAGCAATGCTGAGCATTGCCGGGTGCGCGCACTATGCCAAGGCGCCGCTGCACGACGCATCGGTGGCGCTAGCCCCGGTTGATCCGGCGTGGCTGGCGCAGGACGCCGCCAGGATCGAACGGCCGTTCCTCAAGCCCCAGACGATCGACCTGTCCCAGCCGCTGACGCCCAACGCGCTGGCGGTGATCGCGGTGATCGAGAACCCCGAGCTCAAGGCGATGCGGACCAGGCTGAACCTCGACACCGCGCAGAGCTTCGCGGCGCGACTGCTGCCCGATCCGACCGCGCAGCTTGGCTACGACAAGCTACTCAAGGGGCCCGACGAACATGATGGTTTCACCGGCCAGATCGGCTTCGATCTGGCGGCTTTGCGCAAGGCCGGGGCAATCCGCGAACAGGCTCGCGCAAACGCCCAGAAGGTCCGGCTCGATATCGCCTGGGCCGAATGGCGGACCGCTTCGGCGGCGCAATTGCAAGGGGTGCGGATCACCGCGCTCGAAGCGCAGCTGCCGCTACTGCAGCTGTCGGTCGCGCAGAGCCAGCGTCGGCTGGAAATCGTCAATCGCGTCTTTGCCCGCGGCGACCTGGCTTCACCCGAGGTCGAGACCCGGCGTCAGGGGCGGATCGACAGCGGCGACAAGCTGCGAACCGCCGAGCGGGACCTGGCTGCCGCGCGGTTCGAGCTGAACAAGCTGCTGGGCCTCGCGCCATCCTCCGTGCTGAAGATCGCGCCCGCGCCGTTCCCCTCGCTTGGTATCGG
The DNA here is from genome assembly GCA_043781375.1 of Novosphingobium sp. Taxonomy (GTDB): domain Bacteria; phylum Pseudomonadota; class Alphaproteobacteria; order Sphingomonadales; family Sphingomonadaceae; genus Novosphingobium. The sequence continues at coordinate 104,080 of JAYWBP010000016.1, read as the reverse complement.
ACCTGCTGCCTTGACGACTTTGGCCATCACCCAGCGCCTCGACCTGGCAGCCTTGCGCGCGGGCTATGATTCTGCCGAGGCAGACGTCCACAAGGCCGTGCTCGACCAGTTTCCCAACCTGTCGCTGACCATTGCGGCGGCGCGCGATACCAGTCTCAACTATACGTTGGGACCGCAGATCGGGTTCAGCCTGCCGCTGTTCAACCGCAACCGCGGCGGGATCGCGGTGGCCCGGACGACGCGCGAGCAACTGCGTGCCGAATACGATGCCCGCCTGTTCCAGACCCGCGCCGAGATCGCCGCCGCCGCCAGCCTGATCGAGCTTAGCCGACACCAGCGCGGCGAACTGATCGCGCAGATGCGCCCGCTCGAGCAACTTGCTGCGACCGCGCGCCGTGCCGCGCAGCGCGGCGACATTACGATGACCGCTGCCGAAGCGACCGAGCAATCGCTGCGCGATCGGCACCTGGCCCTGCTACAACTCGAACAGGCTGCGGCCGAGGCATGGATCGCGCTGGAGCTTCTCTCTGGCGGGCCCAGCGAAGGATGGACACGATGAAGCGGATAGCCCTCGCCCGGTCGTTGACTATGCCGCTGGCCCTGCTGACCGCTTCATGCAGCACCTCCAAGCCTGCCGAGGAAGCCACGACCGCCGAGCCGGTGGCGCTGGTCAAGACCGCGCTGGCAACGCTGGGATCGAGCAGCGATACGCTCCAGCTCTATGGTGTGGCCGAGGCCGGACCGGGCGGCGAACGTGCCCTTGCGACCCCCACCGAGGCCACGCTGGTGGCGATCCTGGCACCAAGCGGAACTTCGGTTGGAGCCGGTACTGCGGTTGTCAGCCTGCGCCCGACGCCGCGCGTGCTGGGCGATCAGCGCAAGGCGGCGAGCGACCAGGCGGTGGCCCGCGCCGCCTATGCCCGCGCGTTGCGACTGCGGGCCGATGGGCTCAACAGCAATGCCGAGGTCGAAGTGGCAAGAGGTGCGCTCAACAGCGCCCACGCGGCATTGCAGGCCGCTTCGGGCGGCGGTTCGACCCTGCGCGCACCGGTCGCTGGGACCGTCCAGGCGCTCACCGCCAAGCCCGGCGACGTCATACCCGCGGGGACCACCCTGGCGACCATCGCCGCTGCGGGTGAGCGCCGGGCACGGTTCGGGATCGATCCTTCGGTCGCGCCGCGCATCCGCGCGGGCGAAGTCCTGCAGATTTCTTCGGCCACCGGCGGCACAGCGTTCAGCGGCACGGTCGTCGGCGTCGATCCGGCAATCGATGCCACGACCAAGCTCGCCTCGGTCTTCGCCCGGGTGCCGCAGGGCGTCGGGATCGGCCAGGCCTTGCGCGCCAGCGTGGTGGTCGGCGCGACCACTTTGGGCATTACCGTCCCTTATACCGCGCTGCTCGACGATGGCGGCAAGAGCTATGTCTATGTGATCAGCGGCGGCAAGGCCCACCGCCGCGACGTTTCGCCGGGCAGCTCAAATGGTGACCGCGTTGCCATCCTGCGCGGGGTTGCGGCCAACGAGCATGTCGTGACCGAAGGCGGCACGGCGCTGGAAGATGGCATGAAAGTTCGCGAAAATGCCATTCTCCAAACAACGGGCCCGACGCCCAAATGAGCGTATTGGAGGGAACCTGGCTCGCTCGCCACAGTCGGGCCATCTGGCTCGGCATGTTTCTGGTCACGATCGCCGGACTGGTCGGCGCGCTGCGCCTGCCGGTATCGTTGTTCCCGCATATCAACTATCCCCGCGTGGTCGTCTCGATCGACGCGGGCGACCGCGATGCGACCCAGATGGCGGCCGACGTTACCGGCCCCGCCGAGATCGCGCTGCGCCAGATTCCCGGTGTTGTCTCGCTGCGTTCGACCACCAGCCGCGGCACCGCCGAGATCGCGTTGAGCTTTGCCTGGGGTGAGGACATGGTCGCCGCCACCCTGGCCACACAGGGCGAACTGGCCACCACCCTGCCCGACTTGCCCACCGGCACCCGCTTCACCGTGCGCCGCTCCGACCCGACGATCTTCCCGGTGCTCGGCCTGTCGCTGACCTCAAATAAGCGCAGCGGCGTGGAGCTTCGCCAGCTGGCGACGCTCAAGCTGCTGCCGCTGCTCTCGACGGTACCGGGCGTGGCCGGGGTCGATGTGCTCGGTGGCGCCGCGCCCGAAGTGGTGGTCGAGGTCGATCCCGGCCTGTTACGGGCGCACGGACTGACGATTTCTGACATTTCCATGGCACTCGGCTCGGCCAATTCCGTTGCCGCGGTAGGCCGGATCGAAGATCGCCACCGGCTCTACCTCGCGCTGGTCGAGAACCGCCTGACCTCCGAGGTCGACCTGGCCGCCGTGCCGATCCATGCCTCTGGCGGAGCCGGTGTCGCCACGCTGGGTCAGGTTGCTGCGATCCGTCGCGCGCCCGCCACCGCCTGGACCCGGGTCACATCCAACGGCACGGAAGCGGTGCTGCTCAATATCCGCCAGACCCCGGCGGCATCGTCGGTGTCGCTGGTAGAGACGGTCAACGCCCGCCTCGCCACTGCCGGTCTCCCCGCCGACGTCAAGGTCAGCCCGTTTTACGATCAGTCCGAGCTGGTCACCGGAGCTGCCACAGCCGTGCTCGACGCGATCCTGCTGGGCGCGTTCCTGGCGGGGATCGTGCTGTTTGTGTTCCTGCGCAGCTGGCGCCTGATGGTGATTACTGCCGGGCTGCTTCCGGCGGTTCTCGCCGCCACCTGCCTGGTCCTTTACGGCTTCAAGATGAGCTTCAACATGATGACGCTGGGCGGCATGGCCGCGGCGGTGGGGCTTGTGGTCGACGATGCGGTGGTCATGCTCGAATACCTGATGCGGCGGATGCAGGAGGCAGAGGACAGCAAGTATCGCCCCTCGATGCTCGACGCCGCGCGCGAGATGGCGCGGCCCTTGGTCGGCTCGACCGCCGCAACGATCGTCGTGTTCCTCCCGCTGGCGTTCATTTCGGGAGTGACCGGCGGCTTCTTCCAGGCGCTGGCGATCACCATGGTCGCGGCCTTGGCGGCCTCCTTGGTTTATGCCCGCTATGTCCTGCCGCTGATCGCCGACCGTTGGCTGACGCTGGACGATGCCCGCGCGGCGGACAAGGCCGACACGTTTCTCCGCCGCCTCAGCCAGGGTTACCGGCGCGGCGCAGGCAAGGCGCTGGCCCGGCCCGGCCTGACTGCGGCAGTGGTGGCCGCAATCCTGATCGTGGTCGGCGGGATCGCTTTCACCCAGCTGAAATCCGGGTTTATGCCCAAAATGGACGAGAGCGGCTTTATCCTCGACTACAAGGCCAAGCCCGGCGCGGCGCTCAGCGACACCGACCGGCTGCTGCGACAGGTCGAGAAGATCATCCAGTCCACTCCCGAGGTATCCAGCTATTCGCGCCGTACCGGATTCCAGCTTGGCGGCGGGCTGACCGAGGCCGACGAGGGCGATTATTTCGTCCGCCTCAACAACGGCAGCCGCCGCGACATCGAAGAAGTCATGAGCGAGATCCGCGGCAAGATCGAAGCGCAGGTACCCGGGCTCCAAGTCGAACTCCTCCAGTTGATGGAAGACCTGATCGGAGACTTGACTGCGGTGCCCCAGCCGATCGAGGTCAAGCTGTTCGGCAACAATCCTGAGGCCCTGGCCGATGCCGCCACCAAAGTTGCCGATGGGATCGGCAAGATCGCGGGCGTGGTCGAGGTTCAGGACGGGCTGCGCGTCGCCGGCGATGCGATCATCATCAAGGTCGATCGCGGCGCTGCGGCCCTGGCTGGGCTCGATCCCGACACGGTCGCCAAGCAGGTCAGTGCCGCAATCGACGGATCGGTCGCCACCCGTGTGCTCAACCAAGGTGTGCCCGAGAACGTCCGCGTTCGTCTGCCCGCTGAACTGCGCGCCAACCGCGCCAGCTTGGGCGCACTGCAACTGCGCGCGGCAGATGGCCGCTCAACCACGCTGGGCGCAGTCGCGACGATCTCCATCGCTGCGGGCCAGCGCCAGATCACCCGCGAAGACCTCGCCCCGTTTATCCCCGTGACTGCACGACTCGAAGGGCTCGACCTGGGTTCGGGGATCAAAGCAGTGCAGGCCAAGGTCAAGGAACTGAAACTCTCACCCTCGATCCGGGTCGACTATGGCGGGCTTTATGCGCAGCAGAAGCAGTCGTTCTCCGACTTGACCATGGTGTTCCTGGCCGCGCTGCTGCTTTCTGCGCTGCTGCTAACAGTCCTGTTCCAGCGCTGGACCTTTACCCTGGCGGTGATCGGCGTGGTCCTCCTCGCTATTGCGGCAGTGATGGCCGGGCTGTGGGTCACCCATACCGAACTCGACATCTCGGCCATGATGGGCCTGACGATGGTGGTCGGGATGATCGCCGAGTTGGCGATCTTCTACCTCGCCGAACTTGACCCGGCGGCTCCGATAAACGGCGACTCGCTGCTCCACGCGGGCACCGCGCGGATGCGGCCGATCCTGATGTCGGCGCTGATCGCGATCCTGACGCTGCTGCCGCTCGCCCTGGGCCTGAGTCGCGGCGCCGGATTGCAGCGCCCCCTGGCCACCGCGATCATCGCTGGCCTGACCATCGGCGCGCCGCTGGTCCTGTTTGTACTGCCGACCCTGACGCTGGCCTTGGAGCGCGTGGTCGAGCGGCGGAGGAAAGGTGTCGCTTCCCCCCTCACGGAAGAGAGGCTAGCCTGACCGGCCAACAGTCCTTGCCGGGTGCCCATGGCCGCCACGCCGCCCTCTCCAGATGATCCGCTGGCCGGACTGAGCCCACGCTATCGTGAGCGGCACGGGCTGGTGGCGGTGGCGCGGCGCAAGGGCGAATTGAGGGTAGCCATGGCTAATCCGCGCGATCCTGACGTGCTTGAGACGCTGCGCATCGCCACCGGCTGCAAAATTGAGCCAGTGGCGCTCGACGCGGTCAATGCGCTCGCAGCAAGACCCGGGCCAAGCCTGATGGAGCGAAGGGGAGAGAGTCGCCCAGCCTTGGCCCGATCCGGCAAACCGTTGCCCACCATGATCATCGCCGCAACAGCGGGGGCGGCGATGCTGGGTTTAGTCGGGCTGGGGATCGCCCGACACCCGGCCGAAGCACCGCCAGCAACCCGAAAAGTTGCAACTCCGGCGCTTCCGCCCGCTTTCATCCAGGCCGGATTTGCCGCCACGCTGACCCGCCTCACCAGGCTGCGCCCGCCAGCGACAGCGCTGTCTGCGCTCAGTCAGGATGACTGGGGGCGGGGCAGTGTCGATCTGCTCACCGCCGACCCCGACAAGCTGCGCGCCAACCTGACGAAGCGCGGCGGACTGGAGGGCGTGACCGAAGTCAGCCAGCAGGCGGATCATGCAGCGGGGTTTCGGGTGACTTACCGCTTGAACGCTGCATTGCCGCTGACCGCTGCACAAGCTCACGCCGTGCCATTGCGCGCCGCCACCCGTGCCCAAGCCGCCGCTGCGATCGACGCGCGCGGGCAGGTCCTGGCGCGCACCTCGGGAGCGACGTGGCAGATGCTTCCCGTCTCGGGGACCAACCGCGATCTGCTCCAGCTGAGCATTGCGCTAAGCGGCTCTCAGGCGGCAGTGCTGGGCGTCGCCGACAGTCTGGAAAGCGGCGTTGTGCCAGCGCGGCTCGTGCACTGGCGGCTCGTCCCGGAGGCCGGAGGGGTTAAGCTGGAAGCGCTCCTGCTGGTGCGCTGGAGCACGTCGCCCGCCGCACAACCGACAGTGCCAGTGATCGCAAGCCACCCCGAACTTGCCAGGCTGCCGCCGCTGTTCGGCGGGTCCACTCTCAGTTCCGAGCCTCATCCCCACCTGCTGGGCATTGCCGGACGCCTCCCCGACGACGCCGAAGCGCTGGTCAGGATCGGCCCCGGCAAGAGCCAGTCGTTCCGCTTGGGTGGCACGGTTCTGGGCTGGACCCTGGTTTCGATCGCTGCCGACCGGGTAACCTTCGAACGGGCGGGAGAGCGATATGAGGCGGTTCTCAAACCGCCTCAGTAGATCCCCTCGATCTCGGTGGGCAGGCGTGCCTGGGGCGGCTCGAGGAGCAGGCTGGGCTCATCGGCAAGCCGCCGCTCGGCATTGCGGACCCGATCGTACTTGGCGTCAGCCGCCGCGGCGACCGCTGTGCTGTCCCGCAGGATCGTCGGCTTGAGGAACACGAACAAAGTCCGCCGGGTTTTCGATTCCTTGCGGCTTTTGAACAGGTTGCCAACGATTGGGATATCGCCGAGCACGGGCACCTGGCTGCGCGTGCGCACCGCATCGTCGCTGATCAGCCCGCCCAGGACGATTGTCTGGCCATCGTCGGCCAGCACGGTGGTCTGGATCGAGCGACGGTTGGTGATGAGATCCGCCGCACCGGCAACGCTGCCGATCAGCGAGGACACTTCCTGGTTGACCTCCAGCCGCACCGTATCGCCGTCATGGACGCGCGGCACCACGCGCAAAGTGATGCCCACATCGGCGCGTTGGATGGTAGTGAAAGGGGTGGTGGTGTTGCCGTCGGTGGCATAGGAGCCGGTACGAAATGGCACGTTCTGGCCGACGACGATCTCTGCCGGTTCGTTGTCGAGCGTGGTGATCGAAGGGGTCGACAGCAGGTTTGCCCGGGTCGACTGGCCGAGCGCCTGGATCAGCACGCCGAAGTTGCCGCGACTGCCAAAGCTGCCGGTGATCCCGTCGCTGGCCAGACCCGCTGCGGCGGGCGAGCCGACGATTGCCAGAACTTGCGCGAGCGAAAGCCCCAGGTTGGAGAACGAGGTCCCGCCGCTGTTGGTCACGCCGTCTGCCGCCGCGCCCAGACCAAGCTGAATGCCGAGCTGTTCCGATCGATCGCCGGTAATTTCGACAATCGCCGCTTCAATCATCACCTGCGGGCGGCGCACATCGAGTTGGGTAATCAGCGGCTCGATCGCCGCAATCGCCGCCGGGCTGCCGCGCACGACGATGGCGTTGAGCTCGGGGGCAGGCTGGACCGCCAGATCGTCGGTGGCAAAGCCGGTGGCGCTGTTGCCCGAATCGATCGAAACCGTGGTCGATAGGCTTTCCGCAGCGCGGACCGCGGGATTATTGGTCAGCCCGGTCAACCCGCCCGAAGGCGATGCGATACCCTGGATGATCGAGGCCCCGCCGCCTGCGTTACCGCGCCCGTTGCGCCCTGACCTGCGCGGGGCAAGCGTTGCGGCAACAGGGTTGTTGGCCGCCTCGCCCTGGCCACCCATCAGGCCGCGCAGGATCCGGGTTACGACCTCGGCATCGTTGTTGCGCAAGCGGAACACCTTGGTCACTGGAGCGACACCGCTGGGTCGGTCAAGCATTGTCGCGACCCGCCGCGCCGAAGCCAGCGCGCGGGCATCGCCACGCACGATGACCAGGTTGCTGCGCTCGTCCGCGACGGCGCGGGCGCCGTTGGCGGCATCGCCCTCGCCGAGCACCGTCTGGATCGCGGCGGCGACATCGCGGGCGGTGGCGTACCGCAACGAGAGCGTGGTGAAGCCCGCGCTCGACCCGCCACTGTCAAGCGACGAGGCCAGCGCAACAATCCGCGCGACATTGTCGGCATAGTCGGTGACGACCACGGCATTGGGGTTGGTCACCGGCTCGATTGAGCCGAACTGGGCAACTAGCGGCCGGAAGATTCGCGCCGCGGCCTCGGGCGACAGGCTGCGCAGGCGGACCATGCGAGTGACCACGCGGCCACTGGCGGCGGCGGTCGAAGGCTCGCGCACGGCATTTGCCTGAGGCACGATTCGCCAGGCGCGACCGTTGCGGACCACGGCAAAGCCTTGACCGCGCAGGACCGAAACGAACAGCTCCCACACCCCCGAGGGAGTCAGAGAGGTAGCCGATGTAACATTGACGACACCCTTGACCGTGGGATCGAGGATGATCGTGCGCCCGGTAATCCGCGAGATCTGCTGGGCGACGTCGGCCACTTCGACCTCGCGCATGTTGACCACCACGTCGGCGGTGGCGGGGGCGTTGGCGGGACCGGGTGCTGTCTGGGCGAGCGAAGGCATCACCAGGCCGAGCGACAGGACCAAGCCCAGAGTGCTGCGTGAAATCGAAGTCATCGCCACATGCCTAGTGCATCGCCGCGCTGAGCGATACCCGGCGTCCGTCGCGCAGGACCTCGATCCTTGCGGTACCCGCGGCCATCGCCGCGCCGACGAGTTCGCGCTCATTACTGCGGGCACCGACCGGCGCGCCGTTGAGCTGGACAATTACATCCCCGGCATGGATCCCGGCGGCGAGCAAGGCCGGTGGCGGCGCATTGCCGACGCTGTAACCCTCAGGAGCAGAAACAGACAACGGCGGCGCAGGCGGCGCGACCGGCGCCAACTGTGAAGTAGGTGCGGCAGGACCGGTCATGGTCGCCGTGGTCATGCTGGTCGGTCCAACACCGGCCGCAGCGGGATTGAACCCGATCGTCTGCAAGCCCTGTGCGGTGCGCAGCACGATCTGTTCGGGCCCGATCGAATTGATTATCCCCCCGCCCACTGCAGCGCCCAGGCCATAGACGGCGACCTTGCCGTCAGAGCCCGCGATCAGCACGCTCGAGGCTTCGGCAGGTATCGCCATGAAGATCGCCTTGAGCTTGATCGTGGTGTCCATTGGACCTGCCGCGACGACCATCGTGGCAGCCGAACCAAAGGGCGTGAGCGCGATCAGCGGGCGCAAGTCGCTCACCTGGCCGGCATTCGCTGCGATCGGAGCCGCCATCGGGCCGACCCCCGGATCGCCGGTCAGCCGCCAGGTGAGCCCGGCCAGTGCCACCGCGACCGAGGCGATCACCGCGCCGGTGTAGATGTCGATCCCCCGACGCAACTGACGCGGAGTCATGGAGTGACAGTCCCGGCATCGACAAACCCGCGCAGGCTGACTAGCGGTGCAGATTGCCCGGCTCCGCGTACTTCGACCCGGACCTGGCGCAAGTCGCGATCTTCGCTCGATGCGGCGCGCGTGGTTACCGCCCAGGTCCAGCCAAGCATCGCCTGCTGCGTGGTGCCAACACTGGCGGGCCCGGTCAGGCTAAGCTCGGCCAGTGCGTTCTCGGCGACCCATTGCGCCGCCGCGCGCCGTTCCAGGCCATGCAACGTATCGATATGCGCCTCTGACGCCCGCACGATACCCACTGCCGCGACGCTCAGGATGACCATCGCGACCATGGCCTCGATCAGGGTAAAACCACTTTCTGTCGAGCGTGGCGAGGCTATCATCCGACCTTGCCCGGCGAGGTGGTTGTCGCGGTCAGCCCGTCGAACACGATGGTCCAGTGTTGCGCCCCGGCACCCAACATCAGCGCGACATCGCCCGCCGCGCCGTCGCTGCCGAGCGGGATCAGACGGCGGCCGTCGCTGCTGGCCAGGGTCATCCCGCCCGGCAGTTGATGACGTTCGGCCAGTTGCGCGCTGCTGCTGGGGCGCCAGATCGATTTCGCATCGTCCCACTCGACAAAGCCGTAGGAGGCTGAACCCAGATCGAGCGCCACGCTGTGGTCGGAAATCATCGATTCGTCCGCCGCAAGCTGCAATCGCGCCTCCAGCCGCCGTGCCTCGGCCTGGCCACGCGCAGGTCCGCCTGCGTTCAACGAAAGCACTGCTAGCGAAGCGGTAATGCCGATAATCGTGAGCACCACCAACATCTCGACCAGAGTCATCCCCAGCTCGGCGCGGCGCAGCTGACGATCCAGGTTCACTGGCCAGAGACAGTAATATCGGCATCGACCCCAGTGCCGCCAGGCTTGCCGTCCTTGCCCAGGGTGACAATGTCGAAGCCGCTGCCCGATTGGCCCGGCGCGCGGTAGGTGTAAGGCCGCAGCCAGGGATCGGTCGGCACTTGTTCAAGATAGCTCGCGTTGCCCGAGGCCGGCTTGGCGGCCAGCGCGGCGAGTCCCTGCTCGGTGGTGGGGTAGTCGCCATTGTCGAGCCGGTACATCTTGAGCGCGGCGGAAATAGTGCGGAGATCGGTCTTGGCCACGGTCACCCGCGCCTGATCGGGGCGGCCGATCACATTGGGGACAATCAGCGCCGCAATCAGGGCGATGATCGCCAGGACTACGATCATTTCGATCAGGGTTAGACCAAGCTGTGCGGCGGGCACGGCGATTCGCTGCTCGCCAGCAATAATCGGTTCAGCAGAATTTGGCTTTGGTCCTTGCTCCATCGGCACTACTATACGGCCGCCGCATGGAAAATCTACCGCCCAACTCGCCGCTCGTCGCAACTGAAACGCCCGCGGCGGAGCGCGTTGCTAGCGGCATCTGGTCGCTCGACGGCGATCGACTGGTCAGCGTCGAAACTTACTCCGAGGGTCCCGCCGTGGTCTTGGTGCGCAGCGAGCAGGTCCTGACCATGGTTCAGGCGCTGCCCCCGCTGGGCTCGGTCGCCCGCCGCCGCGCCGCGTTGCCCTTCGCGCTCGAAGATCGCATCGCCGAGCCGCTTGACGAGGTCCATGTCGCGCTCGGGCGCGAACAGGCTGAAAATGTGTATCTCGCCGGAGTCGTGCGCCACGACCTGATGCGGCAATGGATTGCCCGGCTGTCCGAAGCGGGCCTCGAACGCGCCGCGCTGGTGCCCGATGCCCTGGCCCTGCCGGTGCCGGCAGCGGAGACATGGTCGGTCGACCTGGCCGGGCCGCGAGCGATGGTCCGGGCCAGTGACGGCAGTGGCTTTGCGCTCCCTGTGGCCCTGCTCGAAGCCGCCTGGCACGCGGCGGGGGAGCCTGACTGCATCGCTTACGGCGATCCACTGCCCCCGGCTTTAGGCGGCGCACAGGCCGCGCTGGAAGCCGCACCTCTTGCCCAGCGCCTGCTCGCCCCCGCGCTCGATCTGCGCCAGGGGATTTACGCCGCACCCCGTCGCACAATCGATCCGCTATGGAAGCGCATTGCCTGGGTCACTGCCGCCGGCGCCCTGGCCCACGGCGCGATCGCCATGGCCGATACGCTGGCGCTGCGTCACATCGCGGCTCAGCGCGAGGCGCAGGTGCGCCAACTGGCAAGCACCGTCCAGCCCGGCTTCACCTTTGGCGATACGCTGGAAAGCACTGTTACCGAGCTGACTCCGGACGCCGCAACCAGTGGGCCAAGCCCGTTCCTCACGCTGCTGTCGCGCACCGGCAGGGCCATGGCCACGCTCCAGCGCCCGGTCGTGTGGCGCTCACTTGGCTATGATCGCGGGACCGGCGCCTTGACCCTGGAGGTCGAGGCACCCGACATCGCCGCGCTGCAAGGCGTCGCCGCCGCGCTTTCGGCGGCGGGCCTAGCGGCTCAACCGGGCGCGGCGTCGGTCGATCAGGGCAAGGCCGTGGGCAGCTTCGCGGTGCGCGGATCGTGACACCTTTACGCTCCCTTCCCCGGCTCGATCTGGCCGCGCTGGCCCCATGGTGGCAGCGCGGGCGGGTGTGGTGGACCGAGCGGAGCCTGCGTGAACAGGTCCTGCTTGGGGTGTTGGCCTCGCTGGGGATCGTCGCGCTGCTGCTGGTCGCAATCATCGCCCCGCTGCACACTGCGCGCGAAGCGGCGCTGGCAGATATCCGCAGCGCCAGTCTGCTGGAGGCGCGGTTGCGGACCGGCGGAGCGGACCTGGCGCGCGGCGGCAAGGTGCGACGCGGGGCTCCGTCGGCGATCATCACCGACGCGATCTCGACCGCCCAACTGACCCTCCAGCGGATCGAGCCGGAAGGCGCGAACACCCGCGTGGTGCTGGGCGACGCGCCGTTCGACAAGGTCATGCAATGGATCGCCGATGTCGAAGCGACCAGCCGCCTGCGCGTGATCAGCGCCGATATCCAGCGCAAGTCCGCCCCCGGCACGGTCGGCGCCACAATAGTGCTGGGCGGCTGATGGCGTCCGAGGCGATCGTGGCGCCAATCGTGATGGGGCCCGAACTCAGCTATACCTTTGCCCGCGAGGGTGGCGCGCTGTTGCTGCGCGAGGGAGATGCCCTGGTGTGCCTGCACCGCGCCTCAGCCAGCCTGCCGACCCTGCTCGAAGTCCAGCGGCTCCATGGCGAAGTGACCTGGCGGGTACTCGACGATGCGGCCTTCGAGACCGCGCTGCAGCAGCATTACCGCCAGAGCGCAAGCGTCGCCGCCGGGGTCGCAGCGACCGATGCGGTCGATCTCGCGACCCTCGCCGACAGCGCCGCTCAGGTCGACGACCTACTCGACACGCGCGACGATTCGCCGGTGATCCGCCTGATCAACGCGCTCCTTCTCGAAGCGATCAAGGAGGGCGCGTCGGACGTCCACATCGAAACGCAGGAGCGCCGCTTGCTGGTGCGCTTCCGCGTCGACGGCGTGCTGCGCGAGATGATCGAGCCCAAGCGCGCGCTCGCCCCGTTGCTGGTCAGCCGGATCAAGGTCATGGCGCGGCTCGACATTGCCGAAAAGCGCGTGCCGCAGGACGGGCGGGTGACCCTGCGAATCGGCGGGCACGAGATCGACGTCCGCGTCTCGACCATCCCCACCCAGCACGGCGAGCGGGTGGTGATGCGTCTGCTCGATCGCGGCGCGGTGAGGCTGGATCTGACCGGACTGGGGATGAATGCGCGCGATGCCGCGCTGCTTGAGCGCCTGCTTGAGCGGCCCAACGGCATCCTGATCGTCAGCGGCCCGACCGGATCGGGCAAGACCACCACGCTTTACGCGGCGCTGAGCCGGCTCAACGACGCCCGTCGTAATATCATGACGGTCGAAGACCCGATCGAATACGAGCTGGAAGGTGTCGCGCAAACCCAGGTCAACCAGCGCACCGAGATGACCTTCGCCCGCGGCCTGCGTGCGATCCTGCGGCAGGATCCCGACGTCATCATGGTCGGCGAGATCCGCGATGGTGAGACCGCAGAGGTGGCGGTGCGCGCGAGCATGACCGGGCATCTGGTGCTGTCGACGCTGCACACCAATTCGGCAATCGGCGCGATAACCCGGCTGATCGATATCGGGGTCGAGCGGTATCTGCTCGCACCGATGATCGTCGGGCTGGTGGCGCAACGGCTGGTGCGCCAGCTGTGCCCGGAATGCCGCGCAGATCGTCCCGCCAGCGCCGCCGAAGCCGCGATGCTCGAAGGCAGCCTGACTGTCGGTGAGCCGGTTTGGCAACCTGTCGGTTGCGACGTGTGCCACGGCGACGGCTACAAAAGCCGGATCGGGCTTTACGAAGTGATCCCGGTCGACCGCACGCTCGAAGGCCTGATCCACGACGGCGCTTCGGAAGCCGCCCTCACAACGGCCGCCCGCGCGCTTGGCCCCTCGCTGCTCGACGACGGCGTGGCCAAGATCCGCGCCGGGCTGACCAGCGTGGCCGAGGTCGCGCGGGTCGTGCGCGAGGATATCTGAGCGTGCCCGCCTTTTCCTATCAGGCGGTCGATACCGGGGGCCAGCGCCAGCGCGGGGTGATCGAGGCGAGTACTGCGGCAAGTGCGCGGCGGGCCTTGCGCGACAAGGCGCTGCTGCCGCTGTCGGTGGTGCCGAGCAATCGTGCGGTTTCAGCAGCCAATGATGGCGCGGCGCCCAGCCTGATCGAACGGCTGCGCGGCCGAGGGAATGTGTCGAGCCGCGCCTTGTCCACCGCGACACGCCAGCTCTCCACCCTGATCGGCAGCGGAGTGCGGATCGAGGAAGCACTGCAACTGGTCGCCGGGCAAAGCGAGGGCGCGATTGCGCCGCTGCTGCTCGATGTGCGTGGCGCGGTGTTCGAAGGCACCAGCTTTGCCCGCGCGCTGGCCGCCCATCCGGGTGCCTTCCCCGAATTCTACCGCGCCTCGATCGCGGCGGGCGAACAATCGGGGCGGCTGCCCGAAGTGCTCGCATACCTCGCCGACTTCGTCGAATCGCGCCACCGAGCGAATCAGAAAGTGCGGCTGGCGCTGCTTTATCCCGCGTTGCTGGCCGGTGTTTCGGCTAGCATGATGACCGCGATGATGATCTATGTCGTGCCCGACATCGTAAAGGTCTTCGTCAACCGCGGCGCCGACCTGCCGTTTCTGACCCGCCTGCTGATCGCGCTGAGCAGCTTTTTGTCACGGTTCGGCCTGGCAGTCGTGATCGCGCTGGTGAGCGGCGTAGTTTTGGCCCGGCGGGCGCTGGCCGATCCGGCGAGTCGGCTGAAGTTTGACCGCTTCCTGGCCACGCGCAAGCCTTTCGCGCGGTTCTCCCGCCAGGCCAACGCCGCGCGCTTTTCCGCGACTCTCGCGACGCTGGTGCAAAGCGCGGTGCCGCTGCTCGATGCCCTGACTGCAGCGGCAGCGGTGGTTCCCAACCGCCACGTCCGCGCTCAGGCCGAAGCGGTGGCGGCCCGGGTGCGCGAGGGCGAGAGCGTCCATCGCGCGATGGCTGAGGCCGATGCCTTCCCCACGATGCTGGTCGCGATCGTCGCCAGCGGCGAGACCGGTGGCAAGCTCGGCCCGGCCCTGTCGCGCGCCGCCACTGAACTCGATCGCGAGGTCGAGGCGCAGCTTGCTGTGCTGGTATCGCTGGTCGAGCCGGCGGTGCTGCTGGCCATGGGCGGGCTGGTGCTGTTGATGGTGATGGCGATTTTGATGCCGATCGTCGGGCTCAACGACCTGGCGATATCCTAGCCTCATCCCGGCGAAAGCCGGGACCGGCCCGGTACGACCGCCTTTACTCCACCTTCATATCCCACCGCATCCCGGCCAGCAGCGGCGCAACCCCGACCGCGGCGTTGGTGGGCCACAGGCTTAGGTTGCCGTCGCGTGCGAGGCGCAGCTCGATCAGGTGAACCCGCCCGGCGACGGTCGACAGCGCCCCGATGCTTGATTGGGCACCCGCAACCGCCTCGCCCTGCATCGCCGGAAGTTCGACACTTGCCGCCAGCGCCCGGCCGTTGCAGCTGGCCGGAGAGCTGCGCAGCTTGCCGCTGACCTGCTGGTTGGCCCCGCCCAGCACCAGACGGTCGATCGCGACATCGGCCACGAAGCGACAGGTCAGCGGCAGGTTCAGCCCGAGCGAATCGAGCAGCATTCCATCGGCCTGGCCCGAAACCTGCGACAGGTCATAACTCCCGCCACGCCTGGTGACTGTCCCTGCCAGATCGGTCGAGCCCCCGGTGGCGTGCCAGTCGGCGGTGAAGCCCAGCCGGGTCAGCGTGGCCAGCGGCGACCATTTCCACTCGATCCGGATGGCCGAGGCGAGCACGGCCTGGCCGGTCCATATCGTCCCGCCGACCCGCAAGCTGTCGCTCTCGGCCACCAGCGCGCGAGCGGGAATGAAGGCGACAATTCCGAGCAGGTAGGCTAGCACTGCGACCAAGGCGAACAGCACGGTCGGTCGCGACAATGGCCGCCGAGCGACGGGAGGTTCCTGCAGTGCATCTGGATCGACGTCGGCTGCTGCGATCTGTGCCGTCATTCCTTGTCGCATCATCAATTCCATCACTGTGGACTCCGGCCGAGGCCGCAAAAAGCCAGGCAGCCAAGGCTCCGCTTGGCGCTGCCCTGCTGATCCCGCGCACGGGGCAGTATGCCGCGCTGGGTCGCAGCATGGAGCGCGCTGCGGCAATGGCGCAAGGGGCAAATGACAAAGTGGCGTTGATGGTGTTCGACACCCTCGGCACCCCCGAGGGCGCAGTGCTGGCCGCCCGCGCCGCGCGCAAGGCCAAGGCGGCGATCATCCTGGGGCCGGTGTTCGCGCGTGAGGTGCCCGGGGTGCTGGCCGCAGTCGGCGGCGTGGTCCCGGTGGTCAGCTTCAGCAATGACGCCGCGCTGGTCGATAGCGGCGCCTTCCTGTTCGGGATTACCGCGCGTCAAAGCGTGCTGGCGGTGCTGCGCTATGCCCAAGGCCGCGGCGTGCGCCGGGTGGCGGTAGCGAGCGGAGCGCCCGGCTGGGGCAGCCAGGCGCTGAATGCCGCGCTGGCGGCAGGCCCCGGTCTGGGCTTGGAAGTGGTTCAACTTCCAGTGGGCGGAATCGCCGCACTGGGCACGGTCGCAGCAGAGCAATTGCCCGATGCAGTGCTCCTCACCGATGCGGCAGATTTGGCCCGCAGCGCCGCCCCCGCGGCCGCTTTGGGGGTGCAAGTGCTAGGCGCGGTTCAAGCTCTCGACCTTGCGCCCGAAACACTGCGCGCAATTGACGGCGCATGGCTTGCCGCACTCGATCCGCTGGGCTTTGCCGGCTTTGCCCGCGCTTTCGAGGACCGCAACGGTGCGCGTCCGGGCACCATCGCGGGCCTCGCCTATGATGCCGCCGCAATCGTCCGGCAGATGCGCTTGGGCGGCGGTATCGACCGTTCGGCGCTACTGAGCGCGGGCGGCTTCAAAGGCGTGTGCGGCGATGTCCGCTTCCGCGAGGATGGCAGCGTGGCTCGCGCGCTGGCGGTGTTGGCGGTAACCAATGGCCAGTTCCGCAAGGTGGCCAGCGGCGTCATGGCGTGATTACGGGAGTGTTGTTTTCCCGCCTGACGGCGGGGTGCAGTGCCAGCCTTCTCCCCTGCCCGACCACTTATAGGAATACACTGAATGGGTGGTCGGGCGGGGGCGAGGGCTGGCACCGCGCGAGGGGCAAGTGCAACTTGCCCCGGACAACCCCCAAAAACGCGTTTACCCTGATCGAGCTTCTGGTCGCGCTGCTGCTGTTCGCCCTGATCTCGGTCGCCGGAGTGAGCCTGGTCGAGACCGTCATCGGAGTCCAGCACCGAACCGCCGAGCGCGCCGCGCGGCTGGCACAGATCCAACGCGCGATGTTTCTGCTCGATGCCGATTTCGAAGGACTGGCAGCAGGGCCCATGCTCGATCAGGGGAGCGTGGCAATCACCCGCACCGGCAGCCAGGGTCCGCACCGCATCGTCTATCGTCTGGAAAACGGCGGGTTGCATCGAACTCTCGATGGCCATGACCGGGTCATCCTCGACCGGATCGCGGCGCTCAGGCTGCGGTTTTACAAGTCCGGCAAGGGCTGGCAGGACGCTCCCTTTACCAGAGATGATGCGAGCCGCCCGCAAGCAATCGAGCTGGTCGCGATGCTGACACCGAGCCCGGGCGAGGCGGGCGGACCCCTGCGCCGGGTGATCGCGCTTCCCACCGAGGCGCCGCGATGACTTTGCCCGACTCCCGCGAGCCCGGCGGCAACGAACGCGGCATGATCCTGATCAACGTGCTGGTCATCGTCATGCTCGCCGCCGCAGTGCTGGCGATCATGCTGGCAGGAGAGGATGCCGACCTTGAGCGCAGCACTCGCCTGCGCCAAGGCGCGCAGGCCATGGCTATTGCGCGCGGTGCAGAGCTGTCAGCGGTCGCGGCGTTGCGCCGCGACCTGGCCTCGGGCAGCACTACCGATTCGCGCGACGAGGCTTGGGCGCATATTGCCGACCAGGACGTAGCGATCGAAGGCGGGCGATTCAGCTTTGGGGTGAGCGACGCGCAGGCACTATTCAATCTCAACGGGCTGACCCGCGGCGATGCACTGACCCGCGCCACGTTTCAGGACATCGCAATCGCCGCCGGGATCGATCTAGCCCTGGCGGAGCGATTCGCGGCGGAAGCGCCGACAGGCGGTCCGATCGACGACCTGGCATTGCTGGGCAAACTGGGCGTGGGCCCCGACGACTTGCGTCGGATCGCCCGCTTCTGCACGGTTCTGCCCGGCGCGACCACGGTCAACCTCAACACTGCACCCGAACGCGTGATCGCCGCGCTGTTCCGCAACCCGGAAATTGCCCGCAAGATCGTGACGCTGCAAGCGCGCCGGGGCGGCATCACATACAGCGACATAACGGCTGCCGGGATTGTCCTGCCGCCCGGCACCGGGCTGTCGTCGCAATATTTCTGGGCGCGCAGCAAGGTCCGCATCGGCGAAACGGGCCAGCAATTAACCAGCCTGCTCACCCGTCGGATCGCCCAGGGCAAGCCCGAAGTGGTCGCGATCCGTCGCTGGCGGGGGCGTCCTCCGCTGCAGGCGCCGGAACTGGATAAGGTGCCCTGAACACCCTCCCCCCTGCCCTGCTCGCCAGCTTCGGCGCACTGCTCGGCCTGGTCGCGGGGAGCTTTCTGGCGACCCTGCTCCTGCGCTGGCCGGTGGCCGAAAGCGTGGCGAAGGGCCGCTCGCGCTGCGATCATTGCAAGCGTCAGCTCGCCTGGTTCGAGATTGTGCCGCTGCTTGGCTTTGTCCTGGCGCGCGGTCGCTGCCGCACCTGTGGCGGAACGATCGCCCCGGTCCAGCCGCTGGTCGAAGCGCTATGCGCGATCTCCGGGGCGTGGTTCTTCGCCATGGACCAGCCGGGTCTGGCCTTGCTGTGCTGGCTGCTGATTGCGCTCGGCATCTTCGACGCGTTACATCTGTGGTTGCCCGACCGGCTGGTCGCAGCGCTCGCTGGGGTGGCGCTGATCGTGCCGGGATGGGACCTGCGCTTTGGCCTGGCCACAAGGATCGCCGCGGGAGCTGGGGGGTTCCTGACGCTATGGCTGATTGCGCGCAGCTTTCGCCGGATCACTGGGCGGGAGGGCCTGGGCCTGGGCGATGCCAAGCTGCTCGGGGCGCTGGGGCTGTGGCTGGGGCCAGCGGTGCTGCCGCAGGAATTGCTCGCGGCCTGCCTGCTCGGGCTCGGCGATGTCGCCCTGCGCTATCGCCGCTCGGCCGATCCGCGCGCGCTGCAACTTCCGCTCGGAACCTACCTGGCGACGGCGGCGATCGGGTTTGCCGTAGTCCAGTCACTCGCCATACTGGGCTGAAGGCCGACCCGGGCTTGCGGTACCAGCGCACGATAGAGCGCGAGCCGGGCCTGCCCGGAGTCGGCCACGACAGCCCCCTGCCGCAAGCTCAGCGGATCGACCGGGTGGCCATCTTGCAATACTTCAAAATGGAGATGCGGTCCGGTGGACAATCCCGTCGAGCCGACATAGCCGATCACCTGACCCGTCCGGACCCGTGCTCCGGGCGGGACTGCGATGCGGCTCATATGGCCATAGCCGCTCGCCAGCCCGGCGGCGTGATCGACCCGCACATAGTTGCCGTGCCCGCCATGAAAGCCTGCAAAACCGACAATACCTGCGGCCGCGGCATGGATCGGGCTGCCCCACGGCGCAGCAAAGTCGATCCCAGCGTGTAACCTCAGGTAACCAAGGATCGGATGCAAGCGCAGGCCGAAACCCGAAGTCATCCTGCCATCGACCGGCCAGGCCCGGCCGAAGCCGAGCGACGGTGACGCCGAGCCAGCTGCGGCGAAGCGCTCGCCCTCGCTGGCGCGGCCCAGCTCGATCCGCGGCGCGCCGTCGCGTTCAATCGCCGCATAGAGAATGCCGCCCAGTCGCATCGCTCCATCGGCAGCGCGCTGGCGAGCAAGGACCAGGTCGAACGTATCGCCGGGCCGGAGATCCCAGTCGAAGCCCGCCGCACGGTCAAGCGCCTGGAGATAGTCCTGGACTTGTGCTGCGCTAAGCCCAGCGGCGCGGGTGGCCTGGCTGACGCTATCACCGGCCCTGCCGCGCAGGCGCAGCGGGGCATTATCGACCGCGACGGTGCGGCGCTGCAGCGTAAGGCCGTCGGCTGAAGGGATCAGGCGGAGCGCAAGATCGAGCCGGGGCCGCAGTTCAAGCCCGGCGAAGCGACGGTGGGCTACTGCCCTATCCAGTCGCCCGAGAGCCACGGCAATGCGCGTGCCGGGAACTATCGCCTCGCTGGCGAGCTTCGCTGCGGCGCGCATGGCATCGTTGTCGCCTAGCCCGGCGCGGCGCAGAACCGCCGTCAGGCTTTCGCCCGGTTCGCGGACCACCGAA
The DNA here is from genome assembly GCA_043781375.1 of Novosphingobium sp. GTDB lineage: Bacteria > Pseudomonadota > Alphaproteobacteria > Sphingomonadales > Sphingomonadaceae > Novosphingobium. The sequence continues at coordinate 84,345 of JAYWBP010000016.1, read as the reverse complement.
ATATCCAGACGAGGCCGTTCGGGAATGTACCCGAGCAGTGCCAAATGCGGGCCAAATGCAGCGGCTCGGTCGGGTTCCGCAGTCAGCGGTGCGATAGTCGAGATGCTTGCACCGGGGGTGGCGAAGGTTTGCGGCAGGGCGTCGAAATCAGGCCAGAATGCCAGCGTCCCCATCATCAGCACGAGCAGTATAACCAGCTCGCCGAACCAGCGCCCGCTGCCGATGTCCCGCCCCAGGTCCGGCAATTTTCGCGGATGAGCAATGGCTTGCCACGGTGGATCAACTCCAAGCGCAGCGTCGGCGCCGAACGCATCGGGCGCATCAGCCATAACTTGGTCAGGACGCTGTTCGAGAAGAATCGCCGCGCCTCCCTAGCCGGTCTCGGCGATCCTACCCCCAAGCCACGCCCGGCGCCAGTCCTGCTAGGGGCTGCGGCTTCTGGTGCTTTGTTGGAGACGCAGGAATCGAAAAGGGCGGCCCGGTAACACTAGACCGCCCTTTCGCGTTAGATTATGCCTTATTAGGCCAGGGCAGGCTCGCGCTGGGTTTGTTCGGCGCTGGCCGGACGTTGCGCATCCCAGGCAAAAGCAGGTTTGGCGGTCCTGGCTTGCTCGGCCTGACGATAGGCTTGGCCCTGAACGATCAGGCGAGCCCGGTGACGGCGTGCCTTGGCCGAGCGGAACGGATTGGCCTTATCGGGTGGCGCGGCCACCATCGCGTTGAGCAGCGCGTCGCGGCCTTTCCGATCGACCGGGATCGGCGCGTTGGCGTCGATCGCCACCTCCCGGCGCTTCTCGATTTCGCGCCCGGTGGTTCCAGCGGTGAAGGCCGGAGCGGTAAATGGCGAGGCTTTAGTCGAGGTAACGGCGCTGCCTGCTGCGGGGACCTCGATCCGCACATCCGAGCTTTGCTCGGGCATGACGGACTGAGGAGCGACCCTCACAGGGTGGACGGTTCGCAACACCAGCGGCTCCGAAACAGGCGCGAGCAGAGGACGGTCATCGATCTCAGCCAGCGGGCGCCGGCGACGCGACGCAGCAAAGGCACCAGCAGCGCCCAATGCGCCCAAGCCGATCAGACCGGCGATCAATGGCGTCGAATCGCTCCCCGAAGCGGGTGCGGAAGCTATCGCCGCAGGCTGGACTACCGTACGACTGACGGGCGCGGGCTGGATAAGTGCGGGCGGTGCAATAACAGGGGCCGCGTTTCCGGCAGTGATTGCGGGCGACGACGTCGCGACGATAGTCGCAACTGCGGTCCGGCTAGGTGCCAAGCGGGCGGGAGAAGCAATTCGCGCGACCCGCGCCGGGGCGGCGACCGATTTGACCGGGGCCGCAGCGGCAGCGTTCTGCGCCATATCGGGCACAACCAGGGCCGGGGTCGGAGCCGCCTCCAATGGTACAGCGACCTGAGGTACAATGAGCGTTGGGGCAGGATCGGCGGCGGGTGCAGCGGAGCCGACATCCTGCGCAAATAGCGCGGTTGAAGACAGCGCCAGCACAGCGGCAATCGCGGTTCCGGCGGGACGAACGAGGTTGGTGCGTGTCATCATGAAAAATCAAGCAACAGCGTGACGAATGGTTGCCGGACATCCCTTAACCCGGGACAAGTTGCCCGGCTGGTGGGACGAGATGTTATCTCTCTGCGATTTATGAACGTCTGTTAATCAAGGGTATTAAGGTAGAGTATTCTTGGGCGAAGCGCAATTGCTGCAAGACTTCAAAACATTACTTACCGGTTATAAATATGGATAGCCACTACGCCTTTTCCGCCAGCGCCGCCTCCAGCACCGCAACCTGCTCGGCGGTAAACCGCAGGCCCAGCTTGGTCCGCCGCCACAGCACGTCCTGCGCGGTGCAAGCCCATTCGACCTGGCGCAAATAGGCCAGTTCTGCCGCGCTCAAGCCGTTGCCAAAGTCGGTGCCCAGATCGCTGCGGAGTTGCGCCTCGCCCAGCCACCTGGCGGCGCGAGTGCCGTAAGCGCGGGCGATGCGCAGTGCTTCGTTGTTGTCGAGGAACGGATGGCGCACGGCGTAACTGGCGGCCAACGCCTCGGTCCCGCCGCGCGCGAAATCACCGCCGGGCAGCGGCTTGTCGCAGGTCCAGGCCGGGCCGTGCAAGGCTGAAAGTTGAGTTGCCAGCAGGTCCACTGCCTCTTCGGCCAGATGGCGATAGGTGGTGATCTTGCCGCCATAGATCGCCAGCAAAACCGCGCCGTCTTCGGGCTCGGACAGTTCGAGGCGATAGCCGCGCGTTGCTTCCTCAGGCTTGCCCGACTGGTCCTCGATCAATGGCCGGACCCCGGCATAGCTCCACACCACGTCAGCTGGAGTGACTCCCTTGGCAAAGTAGCTACTCGCCGCCTCGCACAAGTAGGCGATCTCCTCGGCGCTCGCCTTGACGTGGGTGAGCGGCCCGGTGTGATCGGCGTCGGTTGTGCCGATCAGGGTGAAATCATCCTCGTAGGGTATTGCAAAGAAAATGCGGCCGTCGGCAAGCTGGAAGAAGTAGGCGTAAGGATGGTCGAACAGCTTGGGGACGACCACGTGCGACCCGCGCACCAGGCGCATCGCATAGTCGGGCGCCTCACCTGCGCGGCCCATCACCTCGAGCACGGCTGGACCTGCCGCATTGACCAGGCCCCGAGCGCGGAACTGGCCCTGAGGCGTGTCGAGCAGCCACACGTCACCCTCGCGGCGGGCAGCCATCAAAGGCGTGCGCGTGAGAACTGTTGCGCCGCGCTCCACCGCATCGAGCGCGTTGAGCACCACCAGCCGCGCATCGTCGACCCAACCGTCGCTATATTCGAAACCTTTGGTGATACCGGGGCGCAGCGACTTGCCTGCGGGGTGGGTAGTGAGGTCGATGCTGTCGGTCGCGGGCAGCAGTTTGCGCCCGCCGATATGGTCATAAAGGAACAGCCCCAGCCGCAGCAGCCAGCGCGGGCGCAGGCCGGGGGCATAGGGGAGGACAAAGCGCATCGGGCGGATCAGGTGCGGTGCGATCTTCCATAGGGCCTCACGCTCACGCAAGGCTTCGCGCACGAGGGCAAACTCGCGATGCTCGAGATAGCGCAGCCCGCCGTGGATCAGCTTGGTCGAGGCTGACGACGTCCCCTGCGCCAGGTCCCCGGCTTCAAGCAACAGCACCCTGGCTCCGCGCCCGGCCGCATCGCGCGCAATCCCGGCACCGTTGATTCCGCCGCCGATGATAGCCAGGTCGAATGTTTCGCTCATGGTCGCGCCATGCCCGGTGGGGGGCCTGGGGGCAATGGTCGGGGAGCATTCATTCAGTCCCCTTCCCGCTTGCGGAAGTGGGGTTACACTACCCCGCCAAACGCAAGCCGGGCGCGCTCACCGCCGCCACCACCGGCTGGTCGGGCCAGATGCCTCGCGTATCATAGACCAGCTTGTCCGCCCGCTCCGCCAGGGGCACCACCCGGAAGACATCATGGTCGACCAGCACGATCAGGATCTGGCATTCCTCCAGCGCGGTATCGACGTCGATCAATTTCGCCCCGGTGTCGGTAAATTCGATCGGCAGCTTGGCTGCATAGGGCTCGACCACCTCGATCCGGCTGCCAAAGCGGCGCGCCAGGGTGGCTGCGACCAGTCGCGCCGGGCTCTCGCGGAAGTCGTCGATATTGGCCTTGAACGCGAGGCCGAGGCAGGCAACGCGGGCGTTGGGATTGGCTTCGACCAGCGCCTGCGCGCGGGCGATAACGTGGCGGATCTTGCCGTCGTTGACCCCGCGCGCCGTGCGGATCAGCGGGGTTTCCTCTGGCGCGCCATGGACGATGAACCATGGATCGACCGCGATGCAGTGCCCGCCCACGCCCGGCCCGGGGGTGAGGATATTGACGCGCGGATGGCGGTTGGCGAGGCGGATCACCTCCCACACGTCGAGGCCCATTTTGTCAGCCACCATCGACAGCTCATTGGCAAAGGCAATGTTGACGTCGCGGTAGGCGTTTTCGACCAGCTTGGTCATTTCGGCCGAACGGGCATCGGTGGTCACACAAGTGCCACGCACAAAGCGCTTGTAGAACGCCAACGCCTTTCTCGCGCAGCGCGGCGTGATCCCGCCGAGCGAGCGATCGTTGTTGGTCAATTCCTCCAGGATCTTGCCCGGCAGCACTCGCTCGGGGCAATAGGCAATGGCGACCTCGGGCGTATCGCGCGTGATCCCAGGACACTTCAGATCGGGCCGCATTTCGGCGATCATGTCGCGCAACGCCTCGGTGGTACCGACCGGCGAGGTCGATTCCAGGATCACCACATCGCCCGCCTTGAGCACCGCCGCCACGGCGCGGCCGGCGGCCAGCACATAAGAGATGTCGGGCGCGTGGTCCTTGTCGAACGGGGTCGGCACGGCGATGATAAACACGTCGGCCGGGGCCATTTGGGTGGAGGCGCTCAGCAGGCCGCGCGCGACAACACCCTGGACCAGCCCGTCGAGATCGACTTCCTCGATATGGATTTGGCCGCGGTTGATCGTGTCAACCACCTCTTGCGAGACGTCGATCCCCAGCACCTTGCAGCCCGCACGCGCAACGATCGCCGCCGTCGGCAGCCCGATATAACCCAGGCCGACGACACAGACGTCAGGCTTGTTGTCCGATTTCATTCCCCAGCAGCTCCACAATCCGCCCCGCAGCGTGCCCGTCCCCAAAAGGATTGTGCGCCCGCGCCATGGCTTCGTAAGCCGCCTTATCGTCGAGCAGGGTGAAGATTTCGGTAACGATAGTTGCGGGATCGGTGCCGACCAGCTTGGCCGTGCCCGCCGCGATGCCTTCGGGCCGCTCGGTGGTTTCGCGCATGACCAGCACCGGTTTGCCGAGCGCGGGCGCTTCCTCCTGCACCCCGCCGCTGTCGCTAAGCATGATCTTGCTGATCGCCAGCAGCCGGGCGAAGTGCGGGTAGTCGAGCGGCTCGATCAGGGCCACGTTGGCCAGGCCCGCCAGCGCCGCGTCCATCACCTTGCGCACGTTGGGATTGGGGTGGACCGGGAAGATCACCGCCACGTCGGGACGCTCGGCAATGCGCCGCACGGCCTCGGCGATGTTCTCCAGCCCGCCGCCGAAGTTCTCGCGGCGATGGCTGGTCACGCCGATGATGCGCTTGCCGACAAAGCGCGCTTCCAGCTCGGCCAGGCCGCTAGCAAGGCTTGGCTCGGCCTCAATCCGTGCGCTGACCCACTGCAATGCGTCGATCACGGTATTGCCGGTGACATGGATTCGCGCCGGATCGACCGTTTCGGCGCGCAAGGCGGCGGCGCTGGTCTCGGTCGGCGCGAAGTGCAGGCTGGCGATCGTGCCGATCACCTTGCGGTTTACTTCCTCGGGCCAGGGGTGATAGATATTGCCCGAGCGCAGCCCGGCCTCGACATGATCGACCGGAATCTTGCGGTAATACCCCGCCAGCGCGCCACACATGGCGGTCGCCGTATCGCCCTGAACGATCACCCGGTCAGGCTTGACCGCATCCATCACCTGCCCCAGCCCGGTAAGCAGCACGGCGGTCAGCGCGTCGAGGCTCTGGTCGGGGCGCATCACGTCGAGATCGTGATCCGGCACAATGCCAGCAATCGCCAGCACCTGATCGAGCATCCCGCGATGCTGCGCCGAAACGCAGACCTGCACGTTGAAACGCGGATCGGCCTTGAGCGCGGCAACCACCGGAAACAGCTTGATCGCCTCGGGCCGGGTACCGAAAATGATAAGGATGGTGGCGGGATTCATGCAGGTGCGCTTAGCATGAGCGGGTTAAGGTGGGGATAAGCCGTCCCCTTGCAATCAACAGAATACCGCGTCACGCCCGAATTTCAGCATTGAGGCAGCCGAAGCAAGCGGCCATAAATCGCTTAGGCAACGAGCTTGACAAGCTTCCTTCAGTGCCGCCGAACGACTTCGCATATTCCAAGGTCCAGTTAGTGTTTCATAGTTTATCGGGCGGTTGTTGGTTAGGGGGCATGGTAATGGCGGTCTGCAGGGTTGGGCATAATTTCAATTGGTGGGCGATCTAATTTGATGTGACGGGCAAAGCCTTCAGTCTGGTATTGCAGATTTAAGTCCCCCCACCCTTGCCTCCCCCACCGCCCCGCGCCATCACGCGGCATGGCGATTCTCAGTGACCGTTGGATCCGTGAGCAGGCGCTGAGGCACGCCATGATCGAGCCGTTTGTCGAGAGCCAGCGGCGCGATGGGTGCATCAGCTATGGCCTGTCGTCTTATGGCTATGACGCGCGGGTAGCAGACGAGTTCAAGATCTTCACCAACGTCGATTCCGCGATTGTCGATCCCAAAAACTTCGATTCCAACAGCTTTGTCGACCGCAAGACGCCGGTTTGCGTGATCCCGCCCAACAGTTTTGCGCTCGCCCGCACGGTCGAATACTTCCGCGTGCCGCGCGATGTGCTGGTGATCTGCCTGGGCAAGTCGACCTATGCCCGCTGCGGGATCATCGTCAATGTCACCCCGCTTGAGCCGGGCTGGGAGGGGCACGTCACGCTGGAGTTCTCCAACACCACGCCGCTGCCCGCCAAGATTTACGCCAACGAGGGCGCGTGCCAGTTCCTGTTCCTCCAGGGCAACGAGCCTTGCGAAGTCAGCTATGCCGACCGCGCGGGCAAGTACATGGGCCAGCAAGGGGTAACGCTGCCCAAGTTGTGATGGCCAAGTTGTGATGGCCAAGTTGTGATCGCCAGGTTGTGATGGCCAGGTTGTGATGGCCAGGTTGTGAGGCTTGCGCGGGAACCAATCCGCGTCCAACCTGCTTATCCGGCATAACAGCGCTGCACTCTTAGGGGAGAGACCCATGTCCACCATTGCCGCCGTCATCGGACGGATCCTGATCGCCATCATCTTTATCGGTTCGGGTGCGAACAAGCTGATGGAACAGGCGTTGACCGAAGGCATGATTACGAAGGTCGGGCTACCCGCCGGGCTGGCGGTGCCGACGGGCATTTTCGAATTGGTCGCCGGACTGTGCCTGGTGTTCGGGATCATGACCCGGCTGGCCTCGGTCCTGCTGGCGGGATTCACCTTCCTGACGATTATCTTCTTCCACAACAACTTCTCCGACCCCACGCAGACGATCATGGCGCTCAAGAACGTGGCGCTCATCGGCGGGCTGCTGCTGGTCTTCGCGCACAGCCAGATCTGGTACGGCTGGGATTCGATGCGCAAGGAGCGCAAGCACGAGATTGCCGTCAATGAAGCCGAAGCCCGCGTCCATGACGCCGAACTGCGCGCCGCGCGCGCCGAAGGTGCGGCTGAGGCAGCGCACGAGCCGGTAGTGGTTCACACCGCTCCAGTGGCACCGGTGACCACTGTGGTGACGCCGGCGCCGGGGGTTAACCCGGATACGCGCGCGCTCTAAGTTTTGCTAAGGGGGAATAATGTCGGAAACGTCACGCGGCGAACGCCCATTCGAGATCATAGTCTATGGCGCCACCGGCTTCACCGGACGTCTGGTCGCCGAATACCTCGCGGGTAGCCCAAGCGCCAAGCATTTGACCTGGGCCATGGCCGGGCGCAGCGCGGACAAACTGGCGCAAGTTCGCGATAGCATCGGCGCCCCGGCCGATACCCCGCTGATCGTCGCCGACATTGCCGACCCCGCCAGCCTGGCGGCGATGGCCGGGCAGGCGCGCGTCGTGCTCACTACAGTTGGCCCCTACCAGCTATACGGCGAGCCGGTGGTCGAGGCCTGCATCGTGGCGGGCACCGACTATGCCGACCTGTGCGGCGAGCCGCTGTGGATGCGGCGGATGATCGACACCCACGGCGCGGCAGCGAGCGCGGGCACGGCGCGGATCTGCCTGTCCTCGGGGTTCGATTCGATTCCGTTCGACCTCGGCGTGGTCATGCTCCAGCAAGAGGCCATGGCCCGCTATGGCGAGCCTGCACCGCGCGTGAAGTGCCGGGTGCGGGCGATGAAGGGAACCTTTTCGGGCGGCACCGCAGCCAGCCTCAAGGCCACGCTCGGTGCCATCGGTCAGGACCATTCACTGTTGCCGGTGCTGCTCGATCCGTTTGCCCTGACCCCGGGCTTCACCGGCCCGCCTCAGCCGCGCGGCGATGCGGTGGAGTTCGATGAAGCCAGCCAAAGCTGGGCCGCGCCATTCATCATGGCCCAGATCAACACCAAGAACGTCCACCGCACCAACTTCCTCCTCGGCCACCCCTGGGGCAAGGGGTTCACTTATGACGAGATGGTCCTGACCGGCCCGGGCGATGCCGGCGAGGCCGCCGCTAAGTTCGTCGCGGGCACCCCAATGATCGGCGGCGCCAACGATCCCCAGCCGGGCGAAGGGCCCTCGTTGCAAGAGCGCGAGGAGGGTTTCTACGACGTGCTGATGATCGGCGAATGGCCTGATGGTCGCACTATCCGCACCAGCGTCAAGGGCGACCGCGATCCGGGCTACGGATCGACCAGCAAGATGCTGGCGGAAACCGGGATTGCGCTGCTGGATTGCCCCGCGGCGAGCGGGATCGGGACTCCAGGGGCGATTTTGGGTGAGGCACTGGTGGCGCGGCTGGAAGCCAATGCCGGGCTGACGTTTGCGGTGGAGGGGTAACCGCGTTAGCCCACTCACCCCGCAGGAGGGTAAGCTTTACCGGACCCCAAACTCCGCCCGCCAATCCAGCGGCAACTTCGCCCCGCTGCCCAACCGCGCCGCGACCTTTGCCCGTTCCGCTTCCATCAACGCAGCCCGCGTCCTGAAGCCGTCATGGCTCGGCGCGCGGGTCCATATTGGATCGTGGCGGGCGCCCCAGGCGAGCATGAAGCGAGCCGCGGCGGCAGGGTCGTAGCCGGCGTTGGCGATCAGCCATACCGCCAGCCGGTCAGCCTCGCGCTCGGTTTCGCGGACCTTGCGCGCGGCGCGGCCATGGGCGCCGAGCCGAGCCGGATGGCCAAGAATGTCGTGAGCAAACTCATGCGCCACCAACGTCGCCGCCTCGGCATCCTGCGGGCTTTCGGCCAGAATGTTGCGCCCGAGCCGGACGGTCTGGCCATCGGCGCCGGCGTGATTGCCGCTGGTCAGGAGTTCGAAGCGGCTGGCGCAGATCGGTTCGCCTACCACGGTCACTCGCCGCACGACGCCGCCTGACTTGACCCCGAGCGTGACTGCTCCCTGGCCTGCCAGCGCCGCGTCGATGGCATCGTGCAGCCCGCCGAGTCGGGTAAAATCGCCCGTTTTGACCGGAGGCAACGCCGCCATCGCGCGCCCGGCTATCGCGGTGATCTCATCCCCGGGGGAGAGCCCGGCGGCCTGAGCCGGAGAGCCCTGCGCCACCGCCTCAACCCCGATATCGCCCGACAGGCCGATCGCTATTCGCAGCGGATCGGGCTGGTTAAAATTGCGCACGTCGAACAATAGCAGCCCAATCGCGGATTGCGTGGTGGGGCAGAAGGCAACATTGGCGCGGCCCAGCTTCCAACCGAGCGACTGAAGCCGGGTGTCGTCCTGTTGGAGGCTGTGGATCGCCGTGAGCAGTGAGTCGGGCACCTGCGCAGTCGCGACCGTTGCTCCGCCCAAAGCGAACATCGCGGCGAGAATTTGGAACCAACCCCTGCCCATGGCCATGCCTTCAGCCGCGCGCGGCGGCGATCGCCTGGGCCAGCCGGTCCTTGCCCACCGCGCCGCTGAGCAACTGGTTGCCGATCACCCAGCTCGGCGTGCCTTCGAATCCCAGGCGCCGGGCGAGGTCCATGTTGCGGCTGATTTCGGCGGCGATTGCGGGATCGGTTGTGGCCTTCCTGGCCCGGACCAGATCGATCCCTGCGGCTTTGGCAGCTGCTTCCATGGTGGCGGGATCGGGCCGCCCGATCTCGAACATGACATGGTGAAACGCCGCGTAACGGCCTTGACGGGCAGCAGCCAGAGCCAGCCTGGCGGCATCGCCGCTCTCCGGCGACAGGATCGGCAACTCGCGCACCACCACCCGCAGCTCAGGATCGGCCGCGATCAGCTGCTCCAGATCGGCGACGCTGCGGCGGCAGAACGTGCAAGCATAGTCGGTGAACTCGACGATGGTCAGCTTGCCGTGTGGATTGCCCAGCACCGCGTCGGGAAAGGCAGCAAACACCTCATCCTTTACCCCCGCCAGCTGCTTAGCGCTCTCGTTGCGGCGCAGGTTATCGATCGCCTGGGGCAGCACTTCGGGATGGGCGAGGATATAGTCGTGAACCACCTGCTCGATCGCCGCGCGATCCCCAGCGGCGAGCGCTGCGGCCGGGTTGCTGGCGAAACGGTGGCTCCCATAAGCCCAGCCGGCCACGCCCCCGAGCAGCGCCAGCGCGAGTCCGGCCAAGGCTCCGAGCATGGTCCATTTAGGGCGCGTTGCGGCAGCTTCCATCGCTGCGAGACCTAGTGATGTTTGCGGGTGTGTTCAATCGCCGCGCGCGCCTGCATCGCGATGTCCTGCGCGCGCAACCAATCAGCCGAGCCCTTGGGCAGTTCAGCCTCGGCGCCCTCGGCGCTCCGCAGCGCCTGCGGCATTTCCAGGCTCAGCACTTGCTGTTCGGCGCTGGCAAGCTTGGCCCGCGGCAGGTCGCCTCTGGCGGCATAGACCATGCCGAGCTGGTACCAGGCGAACGGGTTCTCGCGATCCCGCGCTACAGCGGCTTTGAGCACGCGCTCGGCCTCGGGGAAATTGGCCTTGTCCTCGGTGGCAATCAGGGCGTGGCCGAACGTGGTGGCAATCAGCGGCTGGTTGGCGGTGATCTCGGTCGCCCGGCGCAGCGGCACCAGCGCCTCCTGCGGCTTGCCTGCCTCAAGCAGGACCTGGCCTTTGAGTTCAAGGAAATAGGGATCGTTGGGCGCCCCGGCGAGCAGCGAATCGGTCTCGGCCATCGACTTGTCGAGGAACGCATCCTTGTGCCAGGCATAAGCCCGGGCATAGCGCGCCGGGATGCTCGTCATGGTCAGGGGATACTGAATCAGGGTGTCGCTGGGCAGGGCAAGGTAGCCGAACAGCTTGGCCCGCGCCCGCTGGAACCGTGCCTCAAGCGCGGCGTCATCGGGTTTGCGCCAGGCCGCGTCCTTCTCATAGGTATCCTCCAATGTGGCGATGCGATCGCCGGTCATCGGGTGGGTCGAGTAGAACGCGTCCTCTGCCTTGGGGGTGTAACCATAGCGGAATTCCATGTTCTCGAGCTTCTTGAAAAACGCGACCGAACCGCGCCCCGAGATCCCGGCCTTGCTGAGGAACTGCGCGCCCGCCGCATCGGCAGTCGATTCCTGACCGCGGCTGAAGGCGAGGTACTTGCCCATCGCCGCCTGCTGGCCGGCCATCATCACGCCCATCGCCGCATCGCCCGCACCCGCCAGCGCGGCGCCCACGCCGAGCAGCAGCGAGAGGATCGAGATGTCTTGCGCGCTCTTGGCAGCGTCTCCGCCCGCGATGGCATGGCCACCGACGATGTGGCCGAGTTCATGCGCGATCACGCCCTGAACCTCGTTGGCACTGGTCGCCAAGTTGATCAGGCCGGAGTTGATATAGACCGCCTGCCCGCCGATGACGAAGGCGTTGACTGAGCTGTCGTTGACCAGAACAATGTCGACATTGCGCGGATCGAGCCCCGCTGCGGCGATCAGGGGCGTGGCCATATCATGGAGCACAGCCTCGGTCTCGGCATCGCGGAGCACCGACTGCGCGGCCACCGGCTGAGCCGCGAGCAGGCCAAGGGCCAGAAATGCGCCCGTCCGGGCAAGCAGGCGAAACATCGCTTGTGCTAGCCCTCCAGCGCCTGAACCGCGGATGAAGGAAGCGGCTTCTTCACCTCCGTTCCCCTAACCGACTTTGCTGGGTTTGTCGAAGCACTGCACTTAATTTTGGCAGATTCTTATAACCTAAAGAACAAGGACAGTGCTTCGACAAGCTCCGCATGGGCGGGGCTGGATGCGATCGGGGCGATGCGGTTTGGCCTATCCCAGCAAATGCCGTGATGCGCGTTCGAGCAGGGCCATATCGTCGCCGACCTCGCCCAGCACAACGACTTCGCCCGATTCCAGACGACGCGCGACCAGCAAGGTGAACTCGCTGCCCTCGGTCGCCACACCGGCAATCGGCTGGTGGGCGAGCAAGCGCAGCTTGCGCGACAGGGCCTCGCGCGGGGTATCGCGCAAGGCGTGGTTCTTGCCGCTCTCATCACGGCGCAGCTGACGTTCAGCCTGGACCATGCCCTTGAGACCGCCGGGCGCATTCGTCAGGTAGCCGACCAGCGCACCGCGCCCAAAGCCCAGACGCTGGGCGTGGCTGAGCGCGGAGGCATATTCGGTCAGCCGGGTCTTGTCGTAATGGGCCCCGAAGACGAGCTTGACCACCGGGGTCATCGGCGCGCGGTCCTGCGCGGTGAGCCCGGCCTCGCTGACCAGCGCGACGAATTCGTCGGCATGGTCGGCGGCCGCCAGAGCAAAATCATAGGCCCGCCCGATCGCGGCATAGAGCGCATGACGCGAGCGGTCTTCCGAGCCTTGCGCGGCGCGGGCCAGTTCGCGGGCCGAGGCAAGCCAGTCGGCCAAGGCCATGTCGCCCGAAAACACCTGCAAGCCGCCATGGCTGACCGGCATTTCCTCCGGAAGTCCGAAGTCGGGCTCGGGCCAGGCCAATGTCGCTGAAGTCTCGCTGCGCGGCGAGGCAAGTTCATAGACATCGCCGTTGCCGTCAACCGGGCCATCGGCCCACTCGGTCAGCGGGGTATCGTCATGACGCAGGTCCGGCCGCGACTCGAGCGCCTGGTCGATCTCGAGCATGAGTTCGTCGGTAGTCTGCTGGTCGGCCAGTTCCTTCCAGTTGATGACGCCCAGGATGAAGTCGATGGTGTCGTCGTCGCTGGAGAAGGGCAGCAGAATGCCGCGGTACATGATCGTACATCCGCGCTGATTGACGAATTCGGCCTCGAACCCGATCGGCGCCTGGTTGGCCAGGATCTGCATGTAATGGTCGGTGATTCGGGTCAGCAGCGAGCGGCTGGGAATGTCATTGAGGCAGGCCACCGGGCCTTCCGCGCCGCATTCCGTGGCGAGCTTGGCACCCAGGAAGGGGATCGCCGGATTGTCCATCCCGCAGGTAAAGTCGAGCAGCGCAGCATAGGGCCCAAAGTCGGGCAAGTCGTCCGGATGGAGGTCCTCGATCGACGGATAACTGCGATCCTTGAGCAGCCCCGCCCAATGATTATAGGCGCGCACCTGCATCCGGCGCTCGTCCTGGCCGATCACAACCGGCGGGGGTTCGCGACCAGTGTCATCTGCGCTATCGTCGTCCCCGATGCTGTCGAGAGCGACCTCGTCAGCGCTGCCATGATCCCCGAAATTGCCGCGCAACGTATCCATTGGTCATCCCCGCCTATGCTCTGGGGGTCCGTTCTGGCGCAACGTGGTAAATTAACCGTTAAGTCGCGCCGGCGTGGCGCGACTTTTGTTTTGCGGGGTTCGGGGTGGCTGGTGCCGCGCGAGGATCACGGTTGCTTGATCGGGATCAGGCCCAGCACTCCGGTGCTTACCCCGCCTCGATCCGCCCCTCGCCCCGCAGCGGCATCGGTGCCAGCCGCCTCAACACCGCCAGGCTGATCAGCAGGAACAAAGCCGAGCCGAAAAGCGCAAACGGCAGTCCGCGCCAGTCCGCCAAGGCGCCCCAGACCCAGGCTCCCAGGGCCATCCCGCCGAACGTCACGGCCTGGTACAGCGACAGGCAGCGGCCCAGGATCGCCTCGGGCGAGCGCATCTGCATCGCGATATTGATCGTGGTCATTGCCGAGACCCAGCCGGCCCCGGCCAGGAGGGTGGCGGGCAGGGCAACGGGCACGGTATGCGCGAGGGCCAGGCCGATCTGCGCCACGACAAAGGCCAAAGTCGCCGCGGTCAGCACCGTCTCGCTACCGAACCGGCGGCGCAGTCGGCTCACCACCAGCGCCGCGCAAATCGAGCCGATCCCGAACGCACCGAGCAGCAGGCCGAAGGCGATCTCGCTTCCATGCAGCGGCCCGCGCACCACCGTCGGGATCAGCGCCTGATAGCCCGCGACCCCGAAGCCCAGGCATAGCCCACGCAGCAGCACCCGCCGGATCGGCGGCGAGCCGACGCAGAAGCGGATGCCGCGGGCGATCGAGGGCAGCATCGGCTCGCGCACTGGCGGAGTCACATCGGGCCGCCACCGCGCCAGCACCACGATCATTGCCACAAAGCTGAGCGCGTTGAAGGCGAAGGCCCACGCCACGCTCCACAGCGAGATCATCAGCCCGCCCAGCGCCGGGCCAACACTGCGCGCCAGGTTGAAGGCGATCGAGTTGAGCGCAATCGCCTGGGGCAGATCCTGACGCCCCACCTGCATCCGCACCGAGGCCTGCCATGCGGGCGAGTTGAGCGCGGTGCCGGTCCCCACCGCCAGCGTCAGCGTCAGCAATAGCGCGGGGGTCGCGCGGTCGGCCCAGGTCAGCGCGGCCAGCGCAGCGGACACCAGCAGCATCCCGATCTGCGCAGCGAGCATCACCCGGCGGCGATCGAAGTTGTCCGCAATGGCTCCGGCGAAGACCCCGAACAGCATGATCGGCAAGCTGGCCGAGGCCTGGACCATCGCCACCAGGCTATGCGAGCGGGTCAGGTCGGTCATCAGCCAGGCTGCGCCAACCGACTGGATGGTCGAACCCAGGCTGGAGCACAGGTTGGCGATCCAGATCGCACGGAAGGCCGGATAACGGAACGGAGCGAAAGCATCGCCGGGCGGCGCAGATGCTGGCTCGGGCAGGGGCGATGCGTCGGTCACCGGTTCCGGTTAGCAGGGCAATCGCGCGCGGCAAGTTCAGAACATGTAGCGCATCCGGATCGTCTGGTTTTCGGCGACGCCAGCCACGGTGAAGGCGGCGGCGGCGAAGCGCGGCGGGCCGAAGTGGACCGCGGCATCGCGGCTGAAGCCGAAGCCCTCACGCGGGACCATCAGCACCATGTCGGCATAGCCATTGCCGTTCTCGTCATGGAGCAGCGAGATCGCATAGCGCCCGCTGGCAACCATCTGGAACTTGAGTTCGACTTTGCCTGCTGCCGGAACTGTCAGATGCTGGGCATGAGGATCCTTGCTGCAATCGGGAAAGGCGCGCGGCATGGCGGTGAGGCAAGCCAGCAGTTGCCCCTTTTCAGAGCGCAGGCCGACGACGGTGACGCTGACGGTGACCCCTGGCGGCTCGGCAAACGGCGCGGCATTCCCCGCCAGCAACGGGCCGACCGTCAACGCGATCAGGCTTGCGACAGCCCTCGATCGGTGCCGCAGAGGCGATCCCAGTGCCGGAAATACAGTCCGTAATTGCATCGATAATGCTCGTGGTGCCGTTGATGATGGCTAGCCGTTATCAGCCACCGGCCGACTGGAGAATGAACGAGGCGCTGCGGGAACACCTCCCACCCCATGTGATTGGTGATGCCCATAAGGGTCATAATCGAAAGCACCACCCCCAGCACTGCGACATGCACTGGAATGACGAACACTAGTGCCGGAATTACCACAGCGCCGGTCAGCGCCTCCAACGGGTGAAAGCTCATCGCCGCCCAGGCGGTCGGTGGGCGGCTGGCGTGGTGGACGGCATGGGCCAGCTTGAACGGGCGCGGCTGATGCATCCAGCGGTGGGTCCAGTAAAACCAGGTGTCGTGCGCCAGCAGGTAGGCCAGAAGTGAGGCAGGCAGGACCCACAGCGGATAGTCGGAGACCCGCGTATAGATCCGCGTCCACCCGTGCGTCTGCCAGCCCCAGGCGACGATCCCTGCCGGCAGGCCATAGATCGCCGCCGAGGCCAGCGACCAGGCGATCTCGCGCCGGATCTGCGGGGCAAGCCCACCGTAAAGTCCGGGCCGGACGCGCTTGGTGAGCCAGGCGAAGAACCCGCTGGAGAGGACATAGCGCACAGCGACAATGAGAGTCATCGCCAGGATGGAGAGGATGAGGCTCATCTGGAAGCTCACTATTTTCACAGGTCCCTGGGGAATAAAAGAAAAGGGGCGGAAGACCCACGTCCTCCGCCCCCGATCCTATGCCAAGCGTTGCCCCTGTAGGACAGCGCTTTCGTCAGCGCGAGCCGCCGCCGGCATTGCCCCCGAAGGAACCGCGCGCGTTGCCGCCGCCGCGATTGCCGGGATGGCGCTGGCCGCCGGCGTTGTTAGCGCCGTTATTGTTGCCACCGTTATACCCGCCACGATTGCCATCGGTGCGCGGAGCACGACGGTCGCCGTCATTGCGCGCGGGGCGCTGGTCTGCCGAAGCAGGGCGACGATCACCCGTTGGAGCTGGGCGGCGGTCACCGGTCGGGGCCGGACGGCGGTCACCCTCAGGGCGTGCCGGACGGCGGTCGGCGCTCTCGGCGCGTGCCGGACGGCGATCGCCTTCAGACCGCGCCGGACGTTCGGCAGCGGCTTCACCCAACGGATTGAACACTGGGCCGCGCGGGGCGGCGGGGCGCTGGAACTGATCGCGGGCCGAAGTATCGCGGCGTTCACCATTGCGACCGTGGCCGCCCGGGCTCTGGCCGCCACGACCAAGGCCACGGCCCTGACCGTCACCCCGTCCGCCACCTGGGCCACCACGGCCCTGACCGGCACCGCGACCACCCCGGCCACGCGCATCGCGTTCATCGCGGCGGGCGTCCTGGATGGCTTCGGCCGGCTTGCGCGACGGCGCAGGCAGCTTGGCAGCCTCGCGGGCAAAATCGGCCGGCAAGGACTGCGGCATCAGCTTGATCCCGGTCAGCTTCTCGATATCTTTGAGGTACGGCCGCTCATCCGGCGCCACGAAGCTGATCGAAATGCCGTCGGCTCCGGCGCGCGCGGTGCGCCCGATGCGATGGACATACTGCTCGGCCACATTGGGCATCTCGAAGTTGAAGACATGGCTCACACCCGTAACGTCGATCCCGCGCGCGGCGATGTCGGTGGCGACCAGCACCGGGGTCGCGCCAGTGCGGAACGCGGCCAGCGCAGCGGTGCGCTGCGCCTGGCTCTTGTTGCCGTGAATCGCCGCGGCATTGACCCCGGCGGTGTTGAGATGGCGCACCACGCGATCCGCACCGTGCTTGGTGCGGGTGAAGATCAGCGCGCGTTCCAGCTTGCCGGTAGTGATCCCATCCTTGAGGCTGAGCGTCAGCAGGGCCTGCTTTTCGGCCTGGTTGACGTGCGTGACATACTGCTCGACCCGCTCAGCCGTGCTAGCCTGCGGCGAAACTTCGACGCGCACCGGATCGTTGATGAACTGGCGGCCCAGATCGGCAATCGCCTTGGGCATGGTTGCCGAGAAGAACAGGCTCTGGCGATCCTTGGGCAACAGGTTGGCGATGCGCTTCAAGGGCACGATGAAGCCCAGGTCCATCATCTGGTCGGCTTCGTCGAGCACGAAGATCTCGACATTGCGCAGGGTCAGCGCGCGCTGCTCGATCAGATCGAGCAGACGCCCCGGCGTGGCGACGAGCACGTCACAGCCCGGAACCAGTGCGCGGGCCTGCTTGCCCACCGGCAGCCCGCCGAAGATGACCTGGACGCTGAGCGGCAGATACCTGGCATAACCGCGCATGTTCTCGGCAATCTGTGCGGCCAGCTCACGCGTCGGCGAGAGCACCAGCATCCGGCACGAAGCGGGCGTGTTGTTCTTGGGATTGGCGGCGAGGCGATGCAGCGAAGGCAGCGCGAAGGCCGCAGTCTTGCCGGTGCCGGTCTGGGCAATGCCCAGCAGATCGCGGCCCTTGAGCAAGGCCGGAATGGCCTGGCGCTGGATCGGGGTAGGATCGGAATAGCCCTTGGTGCCAAGCGCACGCAAGAGAGGCTCGGCCAGGCCGAGATCATCAAAATAAGACATGGTATTCTTTCAATTAGGAAATGCGTCGCGTGGGTTTCAGACCTCAACGCGGAGCAAGGTGTCGTACGAAGCAACCCTACGTGAAGAAGGAAGCTCAGGCGATACGACAACCGTACATTCGGGCAGGTCACTGCCTGGAAAGGCGGACCTCACGCTGACCGAACTGCGGCGGATTTATCATCACGCGCGCCGATTGCTGGTGCGGCATATAGGGGTGTTGCCGGGAAAAGCAAGATAATTACGCGACTCCCTCAAGTCTTTCCCCGAACCGCCCCCCAACCCCGCCCATCCTGAGCGTGTCGAAGGACTGCACTTATTCTTGAGGTGGCATGAAACCGCACCGAGAACAGGACCGTGCGGCGACAAGCTCAGCATGGCCGAATTGGGCTGGTTGTTCGCAGGCCGAGTGGTTCACATAGCCCAAACCCCTCCAATCCGGACCAAAATCCCGCTACCTCCCTTGCCCTCGTCCGCGCTCCATGCTTGTACCTAAGCCGATGCATCACCCGCTTTCCCCCTGCGACAGCACCTGCCGCATCGATCGCACCACCGGCTGGTGCCAAGGCTGCAAACGCACCCTCACCGAAATCGCCGACTGGCCAATGCTGACCGCGAGTGAGAAGCGGCGGGTGCTTGAGGAGTTGGAGGGTAGGGAGGTTGGTTTGGCGTGAGGGGATAGGAACGTTCAGGTTTCGACCCAGTTGCGGGCGTTCGGCATTCGTGTCTATCGGTGCAGAAAGTATTCGAGCAACAAATGCCGAACGGAAAAGCTGGCGACCGTCCCTTAACCGATATTCTCGCTTACGGCTCGTCCGAATTTGGCGTGCCTGTCAATGGGTTGGTAAAAGAAATGGCTCAATCTGATCGGTTTTTCCAAGTGCGTATCGAAGTCGCAAATGTGCTGTAGGCGTGCTCGCCCGCTTGGAAGCAGGCGGAAAAAAAGGTGCTGCTCGCAAAGGCTCTGGATCAACTACGGATTCTCCAACAGCGCCTGAATTGAATGACCGCTTTCCGCCCAAAAACCGCCGCTTGCATCCGTCGCTCGCGCGACGGAGCCCTAACACCCTCTACCCCTCTACCCCTCCACCCCCCACGGCGCACATAGCCGATCGCCCGCCACCACCATCCGCCGCAGCGCGGCGCGGGCCAGCCGTTCCACCTCCACCTTCCGCCGCGCCGCCGCCAATGGGAGCAACGGCGCGGGACGGATGATTTCGGCGTCGTAGGCGTCGGCGACGATCACCCCGCAATGCTCGGGCCGGAAGGCTGCGCTTTCCAGCGGCGCGCGATCCAGATGCGGCGGCAGACCCCAGAAGAAGCGGTCGCAATAGGGGAGGTATTCGGGCCATTTGCCATCGCCCAGCAGGTCGGCACGGCTGACCTTGATCTCGACGATCACGATCCGGCCGTTGGCGTCAACCCCCATCAGATCGGCCCGGCGTCCGCAGCGCAGCGGCATTTCGGCCAGGCACCAGATGTCATTACGCGCAAACAACCGCCCGATCCCCCGCGCCACGTCGAGCGCGGGGCGACAGGCGGGCTCCAAGTTAACTGATTCGGCGAAAGGCATATGTCGGTATGTCAGAACATACCCGGAACCTGCAAGGAGACAGTTTTCCCACCTGACGGGAGAGCGGACTGGTGCTGCGCGGGGCGGCGGGCGCTGGACCCGTCAACGCACTTTTAGGTAAACCGTCTCATCGGCGGCGCAATACTGGGCGGCGGGGTCAGCGCCAGCAGTGCGCTGCGCGTCCTGTCGAATTCCTGCCACAGTGCCATCGCGGGCGGGCGCGGATCGGCGCCGCGGGCGTGAACCGCCAGCAGCGCGGCCAGACCCGGCTCCATGATCGCGGCGAGATCGTCGACCCCTTGTTCGGCCATGTCGCGGCGGCGGCCGCCAGCATCGCGCATGACTGCAGGGAAATTGCGCAATTCAGGCCCCATCGCCTCGCTCGCCACGCCTGCGAGCATGGCGACCACGCCCGCCGCGTCATGCAACGCCGCCCAGCGCATCGACAGCGCGCTGGCCGCACCTTGGCCGAAACCAGCCCGCCCGGCTGCGGGCAACGTGGCTCCACCGGGTCCGCGCGGAGGAGGCGAGTCGGTCTTGTGGGCATCGAAAGACAAGGGGGCAGGGTTCATCCCCGGTGTCCTAGCGCGCCACGCCTTGCCAAATCGCTAATCCCGCGCTGGCTTCGTTCGTGTCACCCGCCCCGCGCGCGCAACAGGGCTGGCGCGACCCGGACACCTCTGCTAACCGCTGCCCCGCTCACGCACCCGTAGCTCAGCTGGATAGAGCGCTGCCCTCCGAAGGCAGAGGCCACTGGTTCGAATCCAGTCGGGTGCACCAAGTTTTCAAAGGGTTAGCCTTACGCAATCCGCTGCGTATGAAATGAGTATGGAAAACAGGGGGTGAATTGACCCCTCAAAGATACGCGAGCTTGAGCTGCAGGATTTGCTGCGAGGCAAGGGCGGCTTAGAAGTTTTCGGCTTAGTGAGTCGGCGCGCAACTGCGATCCACGTATTGAACGGCGCGCCCAGTGTATTCGCGGCGATTCCATGCAAACGCGGTCATATGCGTCTTGCCCTTTTGGACCAGCACAACTGCATCTGCACCAAGCAACTTTGCCGCGTCACGCAATTTTCCAAAGATTTTCGCACGCGAGTCCGTCCCATAGTCCTCCGTCACATTAGCGTTAACCGGCTGAAGGAAACGATAAGGGCACATCAGAACATCCGCGCTGGTAACAAGGATTCCGTCAGCAAAAGTGAAGTCTGCATTTGCTACCTGTTGCGCCAAGCAAGGGACCGCAATCGCCGCAAGCGCCATTGCCATTGCCATTGCCAAGGACCGAATCATGCCAGCCTGCCTATTGTTTCGCCACACATTCAAACGGCATTCTTGCAGTCAGAAGATCGCGGTTGCCGATCCGTGCGACCTTGCCATATTTGGCACAATGGTCTGTTGCCAGCGCATAGGCTCGATCATTGCCCGCGCTTCCCGTGAGGTTTAGAACACCCCCGGCCTCATTTGAGAATGCCAAGCGTGGGGCGCAAGCAGCGAGTGACAACGTCCCAAAAATTAGTGGGACGCTAATTACCCTGCTTAGTTGCCGGATACGCCTCCTACGATTTTTTGCCTGCCCCACCATCGCCTCCATCCAAGGTTCTGGACAGGGAATATGCGACTGGGGCTGGCAAAGGTCAATTACTCCTCTGCAACTGGCGGGAAAGGTTCCGAATAAGCGCCAGAGTTGCTACCGTTTCCCCCGACCGCCCGCCATGCTTCCACGCGTTGCGGTTGCCTTTTGGTGCGCCGGGCGATGGTCCGCCGTGCATTCGGCATCGCCCATTAGGCATTGCTAGCGAGCGGCACGGCCTCCCCTTGCGCGTTTTCGCTCCGCAGCGGCTGGCTGAATGAAGTTCTGCCGCCTTCGATTGCGTGGGGTTGTTCGTCTGATTTTGCATTTCCTTGGCCCCCGGGGTGGTGGTGGAATTGTTCGGCGACGATTGCCTGCCCGCCCTCATTGACGTGGACGTGACGAACTGTTTGTTCGCGCGGTTGATGAAGCCGCGCAAGAGATTCCAAGGTCGCGCGGCAGTTGCTCTGCGCCTTCATGGCCAGCCGCGCATACTTCTCCGCCGCGGTGATATAGTCGCCCATGTTGAGCGCCGCGCGCCGCGCCAATTCGGTGAACATGCTGTCCAAGGTGATCGCCTGAGCAGCGAGGATTCGGCTTGCGTTGCTCAGATCGCCGCCCTCGGCCTTGCTCGACTCACGTTTTACAAACCCGGCGTAATCCATGATGCCCGGCTTTTCGACTGCATCTCCCAGCATGCTGCCTGCAAAGGCCGATGCTGTTAGGCCGTGCCGGACGTAAGGCTCCATGACGGTGCGAGCCATTGCGCTGCCGTCGCTTTCATCTTTTCCTTGCTCGACAACTACCGCAGTTGCCTGGTCCCGGCTCTTCGCCTTTGCCTTCGTCATTTGGTCGCTCCCGCCGTGGCCCGCGCCTTGGGGCCGATGTTTTGTGAAAAGCCGCACCGCTTGCCGATGCAGCGCCCGCCCGGTTCCAGCCGGGTCAATTCGAATGCCTGTGCAGCTTCCGCCGTCGCGCCCTTCAGGACGTAGGCCAGCGCCGCGTTCAGGTTGGCGGCATGGTGCGGCGGGTTGCTTGTTTCCACGCCCAGCCGTCCGCCTATGGGGTCGCTCTTGATGACGCTTGCCCGGTAAGGGTTGCCGGTGATCGAGCGCAGCCAGCCCCGTTGCCGATGCTTGACCAGATCGGCCAGCGAGGTAGGCACGTGGGCAAGGATATGGACGTGCGCCCCCTTGCGGTGGCCGTTCTCCTGCACCCATAGCCAGGCGGTCGCGGTGCCGGGCTGAGACTGTGATTGGCGACGCGACAAGGCCTTGCTCAGCATGTCGAGATAGCGCCCAGTTGCCTGGACAACGCCCTCAGGGCCGATGCCAGCCGCCTGCCAATGGACGGTTATCATGCGGTTGAACGGCAGGCCAATGCGCGCCGCGTGATCGGTGGCCTCAATAATTTTGCCAACCTGAGAGAGGGTCATTCCATGGCTTACTCGGTCACGCCGGTTGCGCGCTCCGCCCCGCTTTCCCGTGGTGCAGGTGAAAAGGACAGGCACACCTAAGGGGAAGTAACTTACTGCATGCATCGTGCCAGTTTCGGGATTGGCCCGGTCGGTGCGGGTTTGAAGGCTATGCCCAGTTTTTGAAACTTCACCGAAAACGGCATTTGGGTGAAGTTTCAAAACGGGCGCCGCCATGGCCGGTTTTGTCATGGCGGCGATCATCATTCGGGCTTGCTAGCTGTCCAGACGATAGCGCGCTTGCCGGTGCTATTCGGCCTCCGCTTGCCACTGTCACGGATGACGCCCTTGCGCCGTAGTTCGCTTGTTCGCGGCTGGATCGAATAGCGATCCATGTTGAGCCGTGTCGCCAGTTCGTCGGCAGTAAGGCCATGATCGCCAGCCGCGCGGATCGTCCTTTCGGCCATGCGCTGCAACCGGCCCAGCTTGGGCGCGAGGGCTTCGGCGGCTTCCATCGACGTGTCGATATGGCGATGGCCAGGGGAGTCGGGATAGATGCTCATTGCCCGCCCTCCTGGGCCAAGGGTGGAAGCCCGTTGCGTTCCAGCAAAGTAGTCAACCAGTCCCGCTGAGCATCACTCATAGGGGTTGGATCGACTGCGAGCTGGCCCAGGAACGATCCGGCCTTGCGGGTTAGCTTCCCGCCCAGGTTGAGCAGAGCGAGCGCGGCGGCGCGGTGGCCGTGGAAAGGTGCCTCAGTCATTCCCTGCCTCCCCGTAGTGCATTGCCGAGACTTGCCGGGCGATGATCGGCGACAGACGAAACCGGGACGCAATGAGTTGCGCCCGCCAGTCCATCGCGGTAGGGGAGGGATGCGAGCTGCCACCAAGCATATCGCGCGAAGCCCCGCCCTGCACGGCGGGGTTTTGCATATCTGGGATCATCGCTCATGCTCCCGCCTGATAGGCGGGCAAGCTGGCCAGGTAGGCTTGCAAGTCGGCAAACGATATTAGCGTTCTTCGTCCTGCCTTGCGGGCGGAAAGGTCGCCCCGTTGCAACGCGGCGTATATTGTGGTGCGCGACATGCCTGAATATTGCACTGCCTCTGGCACGGTGCCGTAAGCTTTAGTCATGGGAAAGTCCTTGCTGTCCGCCGCGACAAGTGCGGCTAGGCAGGGACGTGCCACTATCCTGCTGGCCAATGGTGGGGATCGTTGATGCCGAGCAGGGAGCGAGTTTCGCCCCACTACAGGCCGGGGATGATCCCTTCTCCAAATTGGGCCGGGTGCTCCCGGTGAAGTTGGCAGGCAGCTTTCGCAACTTCGGCCAAGTTGACGGTTTCCTGCACGCCGAATGCCAGAGTGACCATGCGTTGATAAAAATCCATGAATGCGGTCGGCGCCTTGTGACGAACATCGTTGGGAAAGTTGTTGGCGGATACTTTCTGACCGAAAGCCGCCTCAAATATTGGCGCGAGGTATTGCGCGCGCTCCACTCGCACCCTTTTGGCCTCCGACTGCCGCCAGGGTCCGCTCTGGCTTTTGGTCGCCTGCGCAGCCTGCCTCAAAAAACCCGCGAGCCAATCCAGTTCTGCTACTGCAGCCTTGAAGCGTCGATATTCGGAAGGCTCGCCCATCATCATGCCATGGCCTATGTCGGTCCCCCCTT
Organism: Novosphingobium sp.; assembly: GCA_043781375.1. GTDB lineage: Bacteria > Pseudomonadota > Alphaproteobacteria > Sphingomonadales > Sphingomonadaceae > Novosphingobium. The sequence continues at coordinate 60,287 of JAYWBP010000016.1, read as the reverse complement.
TGCCGTCCCATTGTTTCCAACCGTAGTCCCAAATATGAGATTCGGCAGCGTCCTTGATTAAGAATAACTCCTGCCAAGCTGATCCTACGATCCCTGCCAACCGCTCCACCTCACTCCGCACTTCACGGTTAGAAGTTCGGTCGGGACCGTTGTTAAGGTCGGGTATTGCGATGGCAAGGGACCTCCGAACCGCCATAGCCAACCATTCTAAGTTTCGGTCGGGTTGTAACGGCAGAGCAAAGTTATCCAACGCGCGGGCAATCGAGTCCCCGGTCATCTGAGAAAGCCGAGTCGCGCCCGTGATGGCTTCGCCCAATTCGTCGTCGTCGGCGAAAATCATACCGCCTCCCTCAGCGGCTCCCAGAGTGCGGCGGGGAAGCGCGTGGGATGCGCGCTTGTCGGCTGGCCAGCCTATCCCCGTCCAGGGCAAGCGCGGGCATCATGCTGCCATACGGCTTGGGATGGCGTCCAGCGCCGCGCCTAGTGTCCGCTCCGCATGCCAAAGGTCATAGGTCTGTTGCAGCCGCGCCCACAGGGCAGGCCCGTTGCCGCACCACTTGCCCAGCCGAAGCGCCGTCTCGGTGCTGACACCGAGTTGACCGGCAAGAATACGGTGCAAAGTCTGGCGGGACAGGCCAAGCTCCTTGGCGGCCTGCGACACGCTGATATTGAGCGCGGGTATCACATCGACGCGCAGGATCGCGCCGGGATGCACGGGCGGCATCTGGCGGGACTTGGTGACGCGGATAATGTCAGTCATGGCGCAATCCTAGTGATAGTTTTCAAGGTCCACCTTGCGGGCATTGCCGTCCGCAAATTCAAATGTAATCCGCCACGGGCCATTGACCTTGACCGCGTAGCGTTGCGGCTTTCCCCGCAAACTGTGAAAGTCGAAGCCGGGCAGGTTCATGTCTTCCGGCACCGCCGCATCATCGAGCGCCGCAAGCCGGTTGCGACACCGCTCCACCAAGTCGGGGCGCACCTTGCTTGCGTCATTTTCCATGAACAGCAAGGCCAAGCCCTTGTGGCGAAAACTCTCAATCACAGGGAATATGTAGCATTATAGATGACATTATGTCAATCACTGATGAACATCTACGGACAATGACGAACGGGGGCGAAGCAATTCCACTACCCTAAAGCGGAGCGCCGGGCTTGGGTTGCCAGCCGTGCGAAACATGCACCGCGCCGCTGTCAGCCGAGCGGACTTCACCGCCATTGGTCCGGTAACTCGATTGCAGATTGGATAAACCGAGCGTCTGGCGCTCATCGGTGAAGATGTTGTGATCGGCGGTCACGACAGGAAGCATCGGTACGTCTTGTGCCATTTGCTCAATATCCATGTCCGAATCTTCATCGCAGGGCAGATCGTCAACGGCCATATCGGTTTCGGGATCGAAGCCCTCAGGGCAGTCCTCTATGCCAGTGTCGGGATCATCATCCTCAACAACTTCGTGGACGGCGCTGCCCGCCATTTCCGCAGTGCCGCCAGCCAGCTTGTGCCGCCCGCGCGTGTGCCACTCGGGCCAGGACGCATCCTTGCCGTCGCTATTCGTGTCGGCCCAGTTCGGATCATGCGTCACGAAAGCATCTTCGTTTGGCGGTTCCTCCGCTTCCGGGTCGCCGTCGAGAAAGTCGGCAACGTCGATAGCCACGGCAATGAACCCTTCGAGCTGGCCGCGCTCGAATCGGCTCAGGAGACGCATGAGCGCGGCTGGCGGGGCATTGATGCTAAACGGGGATGCATTCGCGCTGTGTGGCGCGCTATGGGCATTGTCAGCCATATTCGACTCCTATCGTCGGTTGTGGTCAGGGCCAGCTCGGTGTTTCCTCACCTTGTCGGGCCGCTTGCTTTCATCGGGCACAGCGCCCGGTGAAACTCTCATTAACGGCCTGCTCGCGCTCATTTGGGAGCGCACTTCAATTCATCGACAGCAACAATGGCGCTAGCTGGAACCACACCGAAGTAGAGCCACCAGGTCTTAGCCTTGGCAATGCCGCCTGCCGCCGCTGCAAGGCGCTCAGGATAGCCCGGTTCACATTTGCGCCTTGCCCACGAAAGCCAACGCTTCAACTTCAAGTCAGTTGACGACAGTTTGACTGTAAGGCGGACTTCCGTCTTGTCCGCGAATACCGTTCCGACTGGAATTACCCATCCGTATTCGCGAAAGTATAGAGCGGATTCTTTGGCAGTGATAATTCTGCCGCCTGCATCTAGTCCATGACCGCTAGGCAACGGGTCTGTCGTAAAGTTCACCGCCTGCATAACGCGAGTGTCACTCAAGGGCGCCTCGCCACGGCTCAAGCCTTCCGTCATAATCAACTGCACGTTTTTCCGGCTAGTATAATGGTAAAGGATCAGAGCACCGCTCCCCGACTTTGCTTGCGAATAGTCGCGTTCTTCACTCCAGCCGCCATCACAGTGCCAGAGTGCCTAGGGCCTTGACGGCAGCGCCGCTGGCAAGGTAGCCATAATGCCGTTCAATCATTTCCGCGCTCGTGCCCGAGATTTGGGCAATCGTCAGCAAGGGGAGTCCCGCGCTCACAAGGTCGGTAATCGTGCTATGCCGCAAGGTGTAGGCGGTGGCATCGCTTTGTAGCCCCGCAGCGGCAGCGGCGGCAGCTATGGGCAGTTTCCAGCTATCCTTGTCCCAAGCCTTGCCGTTGGATCGCATAAACAGGGGCGCGCCCGGCAGCTTGTTCGCGGCCTGTGCAGCCAGCAACTTCGCCGCCTCGGTCGGTAACTGAATGCGCCGGGGCTTGCCCGTCTTGTCCTTGCCGATTGTCAGTTCCGCTGTGCGCTTGTCGAAGTCGCCAGCCGTAAGGCCAGCCAGCGCGCCGGGGCGTAAAGGCAACAAGCAGAGGGCGCGAACAAACGGCGCGGATTCCGCGTTTGTCTTTTCCAGCAGCTTCCGACGCTGGCTGCGATCAAGGTAGAGGGTGCGCCGCCCGTTTGCATTCGGAACGGACTTCAATGCCTCCTGCCAAGCCGCCTCGCTGTTCGGAGCGCCGGGTGACAGCACTTTTGACAGCGCCGCCCGCAAAACCGCCATATCCCGGTTTACGGTCGAAGCGGCCCGCTGGCGATGGACCGGCTCGCCTGCCTTGCTACGGCTTACCAGCGCGGGTTGTGCCTCTAACCGCTCGCGCCAATCCTTGACGTGGCGACGGCGCAACTTGTCGAGCTTCACTTTGGCGACGGGATCGGCATAGACATAGCGGCGGAAGCGGTGCGCGGCCTCAGGGCGGGTCTTTGCATATTCTTCGCAGGCATCTGAAACGGTTTCAATCTTGGAGCGGACTTGCTCACCTGCCTCCACAAGTTCGGCCAGCTTTTCCGCTTCCTTTTTGGCGGCAGCGAACATGTCATTGCCCATGAGCGTTCCGAAGTCGCCCAAGGACTTCACGCGATATTTCCCACTATCCTCGTCATAGGCGCGAGCGATCCATGTTCCCTTGCCGCCGCGCTTGGACGGGCGGAAGCCAAGGAAGCATCCGGCGCGCAGCCTTTGCCAGTGCGGCTCGCGTCGCGCCTTGAGCCGTTCCCGCTCGCCAACTTTACTCAGGTCCAAGGCCATTGCTATCGCCCCTATTTGGTGTCGTATGGAATGCGTATGTAATACATCAGGGGACAGGTCAGGACAAGTGCGGATATTAAACATCGGTTTTCTGGGCTTTGTATAGTCCGGCTATGTCCGTGATTGTGCCTATGCGCTGCACTCCGAAGGCAGAGGCCACAGGTTCGAATCCAGTCGGGTGCACCAAGTTTTCGGTCTGGGTAGAAGCGGCGGCATCGGCCCGCTTCCACCCGAGCCGGATAAACTCTAGAACCCCGTCTCCAGAAACCGCTCTGCCAGCCCGGCCAGCAGCGCCGCGCCGCGCGGCATGACGCTTTCGTCGAGCATCATCCGGGTCGAGTGGATCCCGCAGCACTGGGTCCAGTTTTCGCCCTCATGGGCCATGCCGATGAAGAACATCGCGCCGGGGACTTTCTCCAGGACATAGGAGAAGTCCTCTGCCCCCATGATCGGATCGGCGAGGCGGAGGAAGGCCTGCGCGCCGAACAGATCGTGCGTCACCCGCTCGGCGCAGTCGACCGCGCGGGGATCACAAATCGTGACCGGGAAGCCTTCCATGATGGTCACTTCGGCGGCCAGGCCGTGGGCGTCGGCGATGCCCACCGCCAGCCGCCGGATCGATTCCTGGAGCCGCGCGCGGTGCGCTGCAGACAGCGTGCGCATCGTACCCTTGAGCGTGGCGCGATCGGCAATGACATTGTGCGCGGTGCCGGCCTCGATCTGGGCGATAGTGACCACCACCGCGTCGGCGGCGTCGAACTGGCGAGTGACGAGCGTCTGCAGCGCCAGCACGATCTCGCAGGCGACCGGCACCGGATCGCGCGTCTGATGCGGCATCGAGGCGTGGCCGCCGCGGCCCTCGACCACGATCTCGATTTGGTCGGCGGCGGCGAGCAAAGCCCCGGCGCGTCCGGCAATGATCCCGTGCGGCGCGTTGGGCATGACGTGGAGCGCGAAAGCCGCGTCGGGCATCGCGCCGCTGCTCGCCACCAGCAGGCCGTCATCGAGCATGAAGCGCGCGCCGTGATAGCCCTCCTCGCCTGGCTGGAACATCAGCAGGACCTCGCCCGCCAGGCTGTCCTTGCGCGCACACAGCAGCTCGGCCGCACCCGCCAGCATCGCCACATGGGCATCGTGGCCGCAGGCGTGCATTGTGCCGGGCACAGTTGAAGCAAAGTCCAGCCCGGTCTCCTCAGGCATCGGCAGCGCGTCCATGTCGCCGCGCAGAAGCACTGTACGCCCGGCTCCCGCCCCACCCTTGTGGGCCCCACCTTTCAGCACCGCAACCAGACCGGTCGTGGAAGAACCCTCGCGCCATTCGAGCGGGAGGTGGGCGAGCGCAGCGCGAATCTTGTCGCGGGTTTTGGGGGTATGCAGGCCCAGCTCAGGCTCGGCATGGATCGCGCGACGCAGGCTGGTCAGGCGATCCGACAGGGCGCGGGCCTGGTCGAGCAGATGGTCATGCAGCATCGCGTGGGGACTCCGTTGGCGTGGCACCATGATACCCGTGCGGCCTCCGCTGTCGAGTTCCGTCAGCCATCGATGGCGGCGACGATCCGCTGTGCCGCGCGGTTGTGGAGACGAACCGACAGCAGCAGCAGCAAGTTCAGCGCCACCGTCTGGTACAGCATATAGTGCAGCGGTGTCCCCGCAAGCATCGAGGCACCCAGCACCAGCGCGCGCGGGTTAGGCCCCAGCACTTTGAGCAGGCGCAGCAGCGGCCCGGCCTCTTGCATTACTGCGGTGCGGATGACGGCCAGCCGCGCGGGATCGTCCTGCGCCGCCAGGACCGCCGCATCGATCCGCGGCGCATCGGGCGCCAGACTGCCGGCCAGCGCCAGATAGGCGCGCACGATCCAGCCGAGCGCGCTCCCGATCTCGCCGCTCTGCTCGGGTTGCTGGGTGGTGCGCAGCCAGGCGGTGCCATAGACCCACCACTGGTAAGAACGCCGCTGGACCTCGACATGGTTCGACTGAGCGATATGGCTCAGCCCGGCGATGACCGTGATCGTCCAGCCTTCGGCCGTGCCGATCTGCCCGGCCAAAATCCAGCCCAGCACCAGGTAAAGCACGACATGGCTAAGATAGTCGCACAGCCCGTCGATCAGTTCGCCGAGCGGGCTGGTCTTGCCGGTGATTCGCGCCAGATCGCCGTCGGCGCCATCGACAACGTGCCAGGTCATGTGCAGGAGCAAGCCGAACAGCGCCGACCACGGGTAATACGGTTGGGCGTAAGCAAAAGCCGCCGCAAGGACGCAGGTCGCGCCTGAGACCGAGACCATGTTCGGCGTGATCGGGGTGCGCGCCAGGCGCTTGGCCAGTTGCCAGGCGAGCGGGTGGTAGAGATAGAGGTTGAGCGGGTCCTGCAGCTCGAGCTTGCGCACTGGCCGCTCGGGTTCAGGCCCGATCGCGCGCTTGTTTTGCCCTACCACTCGATCGAACACACGAGTCCCCCTGGTCCGCGCAGGGATGCGCGGCATCGGGGGGCAGCCATACAAAAGAGTTTGGCGCGGGGCTAGGGACTTGCGGCGGGTGGGTCGTCATGCCCCTCCACCCCGACACCTGCGGTGTCGCGGTCCCTCGCCCCATTTGCGCCTGCGGCGATAAGCGGGAAGATCAGCAAATGGGCAAGATCCCCTCTGTTTTTGCGTAGCACAAATGGGGAGGTGGCAGGCGCGAAGCGGCTGACGGAGGGGTTGTTTGCTGGCGACTCATCTGCTTTCGCATTCTTTCAACCGCCTGGTGAACCGAAATACACGCAAAAACCGCCCCGCTGATAAGCTCCGCTCAGGCCTTTTCAGACTCCTGGCCAAGCACCCGAAATACCACGACAGCACGGCGAAAATCTGCCATTGCAGAGGCCAGAGAGAGGGGTGTCGTTCGCGCCACGTTCACCGACCAAGGTGATTAACCTGTGCCAAAGCACTTGCTTTTGGCGCTCGATTTCTAAAAGAGGCGGATATGTTACAGCCGCGGCGCGTCTGTCTGAAGGGATCGAATTAATGAAGCCAATCAAGGTTGCCGTGATCGGCGTGGGCAACTGCGCCAGTTCGCTGGTGCAAGGCGTGGCCTATTATCGGTCCAACAATTCGTCGCAGGGCCTGATTCATGACCGGATCGGTGGCTATGGCGCTGGCGATGTCGAGTTCGTCATGGGCGTCGATGTCGACACCCGCAAAGTCGGTATGGATATTTCCGAGGCGATCTTCGCCAAGCCTAACAATACCGCTGTTTTTCAGGAACGTGTCCCCGCCAGCGGGGTCAAGGTGATGATGGGCAAGATCCTCGACGGCATCGCCGATCACATGACCGATCATGGCGATCTGGGCTTCAAGGTTTCGTCCGAGCCCGAAGCGACCCGCCAGTCGATTGTCGCCGAGCTCAAGACTTCGGGCGCCGAAGTCCTGGTCAACTTCCTCCCCGTCGGGTCGCAGGAAGCCACCGAGTTCTACATGGAATGCGCGCTCGAGGCGGGCGTTGCGGTGGTCAATTGTATGCCGGTGTTCATCGCCAGCCGCCCCGAATGGGAACGCCGCTTTGCCGAAAAGCGCCTGCCGATCGTGGGCGATGACGTTAAGGCCCAGCTGGGCGCGACCATCGTCCACCGCGTTCTGTCCAGCCTGTTCGGCGCGCGCGGCGTCAATGTCGAGCGGACCTACCAGCTCAATACCGGCGGCAATACCGACTTCATGAATATGCTCGACCGCCAGCGGCTGGGCAGCAAGAAGACCTCCAAGACCGAAGCGGTCCAGGCCATGCTCGCCCAGCGCCTGGCCGATGAGAACATCCACGTCGGCCCGTCGGACTATGTGGCATGGCAAAAAGACAACAAGCTGTGCTTCCTGCGGATGGAAGGCAATCTATGGGGCAATGTCCCGATGAACCTGGAAATGCGCCTGTCGGTCGAGGACAGCCCCAACTCTGCGGCGGTGGTGATGGACGCGATCCGCTGCTGCAAGATCGCGCTGGAGCGTGGTGAAGGCGGGGCCCTGATCGGTCCCTCGGCCTATTTCTGCAAGCACCCGCCGCAGCAGTTCAACGACGATACCGCCGCCCAGATGGTCGAGGAATATATCGCCGACACCGCGCTCGCCGCCGAATAGGCGACAGCGCGATCGTTTCGACGGCGCCGACGGCTAGGGCTGTCGGCGCCGTTGTCGTTTTGGGGGTTCCTGACATGGACGCTCTGATCATCGCCGCCGGGTTCGGCAGCCGCTTGCGCGAATTGTCCGAGTCCAAGCCGCTCACGCCGGTGGCGGGAATTTCCCTGCTCGAACTGGGCGTGCGCCAGGCCGCAGCGGCAGGGGCACAACGCGTGGTGGTCGTTACCGGTCACCGCGCCGACGAGATCGAGGCGGCGCTGCCCGCGCTCTCGATTCGCGCCGGGGTGCCGGTGGCAAGCGCGCGGGTGGCCGACTGGTCGCTGCCCAATGGCCATTCGGTGATGGCGGGCGCTGAACAGATCGCGGGCGACTACCTGCTGATGATGGCCGACCACATCTTTTCCGCCAGCATTCTCCAGCGCCTTGCCCAGCAGGGCAGCGCGGCGCGCGGCGTGACCCTGGCGATCGACCGGCGAATTACGTCACCGCTGATCGATCCCGATGATGCCACCTGGGTCGGCACCGACCTGCAGGGCCGGATCACGGCCATTGGCAAGACTATCGAGACCTACGACGCGGTCGACTGCGGGGCCTTCCTCGCTACTCCAGAGCTGGCATTCGCGATCGGCGAGGCGATCGCCGCGGGTTGTGCTGGCTCCCTGTCCGAAGGCATGCAGCGCCTCGCCGATGCGGGCCGCGCCGGGACGATGGACATCGGCGAGGCCTGGTGGCTCGACGTCGACGATCCGCGCGCCCATGCCCTGGCCGAAGCCGAAGCGCCGCTCAACCTCCCCGAAATCTACAGCTAAACCCGCAAGACCTGGCGAGACGATCTGCGCCGCATCGGGGCAGCTTCAAGATAGCGTGTGGACAAGCCAGGCAAGCGCGCTTGTCCCCCCCAGATGTGGTGGCTAGGGCCGGAGGGAAGGAGCCCGTTCGCATGGCCGTGCCGCTCATCTCGCCCTCGATCCTGTCGGCCGACTTCGCCCGTCTTGGCGAAGAGGTGCGCGCGGTCGACGCGGCCGGGGCGGACTGGATCCATGTCGATGTGATGGACGGGCACTTTGTCCCCAACATCACCATCGGCCCGGGCGTGGTCAAGGCGATCCGGCCGCACACCGCCAAGCTGCTCGACGTCCACCTGATGATTTCGCCGGTCGATGGGTTTCTCGAGGCTTTCGCCGCTGCAGGCGCGGATATCATCACGATTCATCCCGAGGCCGGGCCGCACGCGCATCGCACGGTGCAGGCGATCAAGGCGCTGGGCAAGAAGGCTGGCGTTTCGCTCAACCCGGCGACCCCGGCCAAGATGCTTGACTATCTGATCGACGACATCGACCTGGTCCTGATCATGAGCGTCAACCCCGGCTTTGGCGGGCAGAGCTTCATCGCCAGCCAGCTGCGCAAGATCGAAGCGGTGCGCAAAATGATCGACAAGAGCTTCGAAAAGACTGGGCGCACGATCCACCTTGAGGTCGATGGCGGCGTCGATGTCGAAACAGCTCGGCAGTGCGTCGCCGCCGGGGCCGATGTGCTGGTTGCGGGCACCGCGACCTTCCGCGGCGGGCCCGAGCAATACGCCGCCAACATCGCCGCGCTCAAGGCTGTCGGCTAGGGCGTGGGCGACACGCTTGCCAGCAAGCGCCCGGAACTTGCCGGGCGTGACGGGATTGGGCGTGAAAATGCAAGCTTTGCCGCGCTGGCGATTCCGCTGGACGCCGGGGCCGAGGAGACATTGGTGATCCAGAGCGATGCCGCACCCCCTGCCCCGTCGCGCGCCGAGCCTGTGGGTGAGCTGATCGAGCCGGGTCGGGCGTTGGCGCTGGCCGACTTTGCTTCGCCCTCGCTGGGCGCAGGTGAGCGCCTGATCCGCCTGGCCTATCGCATCGGCGTTCCCGGATCGGCGCTGACTTCGCCTTTCGGCAAGGCTGCCCGACCGCGGCTGCTGGCGACCGTCGCCAATCCGCTGCCCGGCAACAAAAGCGCCGGGACCGCACTGCGCGCCGGGCATTTCCTGGTAATGGGAGTCAAGACTCCGCTTGCTCAGGCCGATTTCGGCGGCGTGGCGCGGCTGACCCCGCCGATCGAAAAGCTGGTTCATTCGTTTGGCTGGCTTGCCGATCTCGAATCCTGCGCCCCGCGCGAGCAGTGCGTGAGCGTGGCCGAGCGGATCCTGGGCGCCTGGCTCGATGCCAACCCCAAGCCGCCCTCGCGCCCCGGCAAGGGCCCGGCCTGGACCCTGGCCAATGCCGGTGCGCGCGAACTTAACTGGCTGGTCCACGCCCCGCTGATCCTGTCGGGCAACGACAAGGCGCTGCGCTCCCGCGCGCTGGCCGCACTCGCCGACACGGCCCGCTGGCTCGACCGCAATGTCGCCCGCGCCGAGGACGGCTTGGCCGCAGTTGCCGGATGGTGCGGAATCGTCGCTGCCGGGCTGCTCCTGCCTGATGGTCGCCCGCGTCGGCTCTATGGCGAGGCTGGCCTTGTCCGCGCCCTGGGAGAGCTGGTCGGCGACGATGGCGGCTTGCTCTCGCGCAGTCCGCTTGGCCAGATGGAGGCGATCGCGCTGCTGGTGCGGCTGCGCGCCTGCTATCGAGCGACCCGCCGCGATCCACCACCCGCGCTCGATACGCTGCTCTCGCTGCTTGTCCCGCCCCTGCTCGCGCTGACCCACGGCGACGGGTCGCTGGGCAGCTGGCAGGGCAGCTGGGCGGTCGAGGCGAGCGAAGTCGCGGGCCTGGTCGAAGCATCAGGCGTGCGCACCCGGCCGCTGCGCGATGTTCGCCAGTGGGGCTACCAGCGCGTCGTCGCGGGTAAAAGCTTGCTCCAGATGGACGCAGCCCCGCCGCCCCTGGCCAAACACGCCCGCAACGGCTGTGCGTCCACGCTGGCCTTCGAAATGTCGCACGCAGGGCACCGCCTGATCGTCAACTGCGGCGGCGCAGCAGGCGCTGGCGGCCTGATTCCGGTACGGCTTGAACAAGCCCTGCGCGCCACTGCGGCGCATTCGACGCTAGTGCTCGACGATGCGAATTCCACTGCAGTTCTGATCAACGGCCGGATTGGATCGGGCGTCTCCGAAGTCGAAATCGACCGGCGCACGCACGAGGCTACCAATGCCCAGTCCGGCGCAACCCGGCTCGAGGCCAGCCACAATGGCTACAGCGCCCGCTATGGCCTGGTCCACCGCCGCATCCTGATCCTGCGCGATGATGGCAGCGAACTGCGCGGCGAAGACCTGCTGGTCCCCGCCGGGCGCAAAAGCCAGCGTGGCAAGGTCGGTTTCGCGCTGCGCTTTCACCTCGGCCAGGGGATCGAGGCGCGGCTGTCCGACGATGGCCGCGGCGTCGGCCTGGCCCTGCCCGATGGCAGCTACTGGCAGTTCCGCACCGCTTCCGGCGGAGATGCAGGCGAGCTGCGGATCGAGGAAAGCCTGTGGGCCGATGGCACCGGGCGTCCGCAACCAATTCAGCAATTGGTCATTCAAGGCATGGTGTCGCGCGGTGGGGGCATTTTCACCTGGCTTTTGAAGAAGATGGGGTAGTTTTCAACGTGAGTGAAGTTGCAATCCGCCGGGCGCTGCTTTCGGTGTCTGACAAGACCGGCCTGGTCGATCTGGCCACAGGTCTGGCTGCACAGGGCGTGGAGCTGGTCTCCACCGGGGGCACCGCCAAGGCGCTGCGCGAGGCCGGGCTGGTGGTCCGCGACGTATCCGACCTGACCGGCTTTCCCGAGATGATGGATGGCCGGGTCAAGACCCTCCACCCGATGGTCCACGGCGGCTTGCTGGCGGTCCGCGACGATCCGGCGCATACGGCGGCAATGGAAGCCCACGGGATCGGCGCGATCGATCTGGTGGTGGTCAACCTCTACCCGTTTGAAACGACCGTAGCCAAAGGCGCGAGCCGCGACGTGGTGATCGAAAACATCGACATTGGCGGGCCGAGCATGGTGCGATCAGCCGCCAAGAATCATGCCTTCGTGACCATCCTGACCGATCCGGCGGACTATCCCGTGCTGCTGGCGGAGATGGCGGAAACCGGCGGCGCCTCGCGCCTCGGCTTCCGCCGCAAAATGGCCTCCAAGGCCTTTGCCGCCACCGCTGCCTATGACGCGGCGATCTCCGGCTGGTTCTGGACCATCGATCAGCCGACGGTCTTTCCCCAGTTGCGCACCACCACCAGCCGCCTCGTGACGACGCTGCGCTATGGCGAGAACCCGCACCAGCAGGCGGCACTCTATGCTGTGTCCGGGCAGGCCGATGGCATCGCCCAGGCCCAGCAGATTCAGGGCAAGGCGTTGTCCTACAACAATTACAACGACGCCAATGCCGCGCTCGAACTGGTCGCGGAATTTGCTGGCGGGGCACCCACAGTGGTCATCGTCAAGCACGCCAACCCCTGCGGCGTGGCGCAGCGGGCAACATTGCTCGAGGCCTGGAACGAGGCGCTGGCCTGCGATTCGGTCTCGGCGTTCGGCGGGATCGTCGCCTGCAACGTTGCGCTCGACGGGGCGACGGCGGAGGCGATCTGCGCGATCTTCACCGAGGTGGTGATCGCTCCGGGCGCTGACGCCGCCGCCCGCGCCGCTTTCGCCAAAAAGAAGAACCTGCGTCTGCTGCTGGTCGATAGCCTGCCCGATCCGCGCCGCGCCGGGCAGACCAGCACGGTGATCGCCGGCGGGCTGTTGGTTCAGGACCGCGACAACGGCAATGTCGGCGCCGATGATCTCATCGTGGTCAGCAAGCGTCAGCCCACCGCTCAGGAACTGGCCGATTGCCGTTTTGCCTGGACGGTGGCGCGCCACGTCAAGTCCAACGCCATCGTTTATGCCAAGGACGGCGCCACCGCCGGGATCGGCGCGGGCCAGATGAACCGTCGCGACTCGTCGCGCATCGCCGCCGCCAAGGCCGCCGAAGCCGCCGAGATTCACGGCTGGGCCCAGCCGCGCACGCAGGGCAGCGCTGTCGCCTCCGATGCCTTCTTCCCTTTCGCCGACGGCTTGCTGGCAGCCGCCGAAGCTGGCGCCACGGCGGTGATCCAGCCCGGCGGCTCGATCCGCGACGACGAAGTGATCGCCGCTGCCGACGCCGCTGGCCTGGCGATGGTATTCACCGGGATGCGGCATTTCCGACATTGAAGGCTTGCCTGAACTTTAGGATACCCGATGTTCACCCCCCGGCAATCCAATCGGGTCCAGAGTGAACCGTCCGATCCAGCAACCGCGAGGCGCCGCAGCATGGCCCTGTTAAAATCCGATCTTATCCGTTCCCTGACCCTGGGCTTCATGCTCGGAGCCGTCGGCGTATTCGCGACCATGGGCGGGACGGCGGCGCAGGCGGTGGGCCAGGCGATGGTCCCCTCCGCCTATGCGGCAACCAGCAAGTGAGGGCCGCTGTCCTCGCCGCGTTCGTGGTGCTGACTGCGGCTTGCCAGCCGGCTGCGGCCAGCGAAGGCACGGTCAACGCGCCGGTCGCAGTGCGCGCCGCGCATGAAGCCCCCGGGCTCAAGACTGCGATCTTTGCGGGCGGATGCTATTGGGGAATCGAAGGTGTGTTCAGCCACGTCCAAGGTGTGACCAGCGCCGTCTCCGGCTTTCATGGCGGCCCCGGCAACTTGGCCGAATACGAGCGCGTGTCCGAGGGCGACACCGGCCACGCAGAATCAGTCAAGGTCACCTACGATCCGACGAAAATCCGCTACGATCAGTTGTTGCGGATCTTCTTCTCGGTCGGCGCCGACCCGACCCAGCTCAACCGCCAGGGTCCCGACAGCGGCTCGCAATATCGCTCCGCGCTGGTGCCGATGAATGGCGAACAGCGTGCGGTGGCCATGGCCTACCTCGCCCAGTTGCGCACGACCGGACTGTGGCGCGCCCCGATCGTGACCCGGATCGAGCCATACAAGCAGTTCTATCCGGCTGCCGCCGATCACCAGGACTTCATGGCGAAGAACCCCAACCATGGCTACATCCGCGCCTGGGACGCGCCCAAGGTCACCGCGCTGCAACGGCTGTTCCCGGCGCAGTACAAGGCTGGATTTACGCTGAATTGAGCTTGCTTGCCCTCACCACGTAAGTCCCGTTCATCTCGAACGACGTGGAGAGACGTTGCGCGCGGAGTGTCAGCTAGGCTCGACACGAACGGAGTTTGGGAAACTGGATAAAGGGAGGAGGGTCTTCTCCCGCACCCCCGATTGCGACATCCCCCCTCTCCGCCTATATCTCCCCCATGGGCCAGCATCATCATCGCGAACATTCGGGCGAGCATCTCGTCGATGCCGCGCGTTCGGCGCTGACCGATGCGGGCGAGCAGTGGACCCAGATGCGCGCCGATGTCTTCGCCGCGCTCACCGCCTACGACCGCCCGATCTCGGCCTATGACATCGCCGACGCGGTCACCGCCCAGCGCGGCAAGCGGGTGGCGGCCAACAGCATCTACCGCATCCTTGACCTGTTCGTGCGCACCAACCTGGCGCGGCGGATCGAAAGTGCCAATGCCTATCTCGCCAACAGCCACCCGGGCTGCCGCCACGATTGCATCTTCCTGATCTGCGCCGAATGCGGCCAGGCCGTGCATATCGACGACGACCGGCTGACCGGCTCGCTAATTAGCGCGGCGCACGATGCCGGGTTCGCCGATATCCGCCCGGTGGTCGAGCTCCGCGGGCGGTGTGATCGTTGTGCCACAAAGCGGGACGATGCGGCGGCCGGCTCGCTCTAATCGGTTCGACAGTGCCGATACAGGTGTGTAAGACTTTGCACATGACTGCCATTCAGGGCGCAAATCCCGCCACTCCGCTGCTCGATACGGTCGCCACGCCCGCCGATCTGCGCCAGCTCGCCCCCACCCAGTTGCGCCAGCTTGCGGACGAGCTGCGCGAGGAGATGATCGCGGCCGTCGGCCAGACCGGCGGGCATCTCGGCTCAGGTCTGGGCGTGGTCGAACTGACCGTGGCGATCCACTATGTGTTCAACACGCCCGATGACCGGGTGGTGTGGGACGTCGGCCACCAGGCCTATCCGCACAAAATCCTGACCGGGCGGCGCAACCGGATCCGCACCCTGCGCCAGGGCGGCGGGCTGAGTGGCTTCACCAAGCGCAGCGAAAGCGAATACGATCCGTTCGGCGCGGCGCATTCTTCGACCTCGATCTCTGCCGCGCTCGGCTTTGCCGTCGCCAACAAGCTGGCCGGCACCCCGGGCAGGGGCATCGCGGTGATCGGCGACGGCGCGATGAGCGCAGGCATGGCCTATGAGGCGATGAACAACGCCAAGCAGGCGGGCAATCGTCTGATCGTGATCCTCAACGACAACGACATGTCGATCGCTCCGCCGGTTGGGGGTTTGTCGTCCTACCTCGCGCGGCTGGTTTCCTCCGGGCCGTTCCTGGGCATGCGCGACATTGCCAAGCGCATCTCGCGCAAGCTGCCCGAGCCCCTCCACCGCGCCGCCAAGAAAACCGACGCCTTTGCGCGCGGTATGGCGATGGGCGGGACTTTGTTCGAGGAGCTGGGCTTCTACTACGTCGGGCCCATTGATGGCCACAATGTCGACCAGCTGGTCCCCGTGCTGGAGAACATCCGCGACGCCGCCGAAGGGCCTTGCCTGGTCCATGTCGTCACCCAGAAGGGCAAGGGCTATGCGCCCGCCGAAGCCAGCGCCGACAAGTATCACGGCGTCCAGAAGTTCGACGTCATCACCGGCGAACAGGCCAAGAGCGCGGGCGGGCCACCGGCCTACCAGAACGTGTTCGGCGCGCAGCTGGTGCGTGAGGCGGAGAGCGATTCCCGGATCTGCGCGATCACCGCGGCGATGCCGTCGGGCACCGGGCTGGACAAGTTCGCTGCCGCTTTTCCTGAGCGGTTCTTCGACGTCGGGATTGCCGAGCAGCACGCCGTAACCTTTGCCGCTGGCCTTGCTGCCCAAGGTATGCGGCCTTTTTGCGCGATCTATTCGACCTTCCTTCAGCGCGCCTATGACCAGGTCGTCCATGACGTCGCGATCCAGAACTTGCCGGTGCGCTTTGCGATCGACCGCGCCGGGCTGGTCGGCGCAGACGGTGCGACTCACGCGGGCAGCTTCGACGTCACCTATCTGGCGACTTTGCCCAACATGGTGGTCATGGCCGCCGCCGATGAAGCCGAGCTGGTCCACATGACTCACACCGCCGCGCTCCATGACAGCGGCCCGATCGCCTTCCGCTATCCGCGCGGGAACGGCACGGGAGTCGCCCTGCCCGAGGTTCCCGAGCGTCTGGAAATCGGCAAGGGGCGCCTTGTTCGCGGCCACGTCCGGGGAGGCACCAAAGTCGCCCTGCTCAGCCTGGGCACGCGTCTGGCCGAGGCGCTCAAGGCCGCCGACCAGCTCGAAGCCAAAGGCCTGTCCACCACGGTCGCCGACCTGCGCTTCGTCAAGCCGCTCGACGACGAACTGATCCGGCGCTTGATGGCCACGCACGAAGTCATCGTAACGATCGAAGAGGGCAGCATCGGCGGCCTGGGGGCCCACGTCCTGACCATGGCCAGCGACGAAGGCCTCACCGACGCGGGCCTCAAGATCCGCACGCTGCGCCTGCCCGACAGCTTCCAGGACCACGATTCGCCCGACAGGCAATATGACCAGGCCGGTCTCAACGCGCCGCAGATCGTCAACACGGTCCTCAAAGCCCTGCGCCACAACAGCGCCGGAGTGGAAGAGGCGCGAGCTTGAGCCAGCCCTTGCCTGACCTGGCAGCCTATCCACAATTCCACCGCGCCCTAGTCGTCCTGTTCCTGATCCAGTTCCTTAGCTGGAGCGGCATGTTTGCGCTGTGGATCACCGCTATTCCTGTGGTCGCGGGGCAGGTGCTGCATTTGGGGACGCAGGACGCGGCGGGGCTGCAACCGGCGGTGGTCGCAGTGAGCCTGGGGTTTGCGACCTATGCGCTGCTCGGCACTTTGGGTGGCTTCGTGGTGCCCGGGCTGATCCGCCGGATCGGCTATGGCTGGGTTTATGGCGCGGCCTTGTTGATCGGTGCCATCGGACTGGCGCTGTTCGGACGGGCGCACGGCGGCGGGGCGCTGGTGCCTGCGTTTATGGCGATCGGCGTGGGCTGGAGCGCGATGGGCTCAATCCCCTATGGCCTGCTTAGCAAGCTGGTCCCCGAAGGACGCGGGGCGCATTATACCCGATTGTTCGGCTTCTCAACGGTGCTGCCGCAACTGGTGACGACGTTGGGTCTCGCGCTCCTCGCTCCACGCTTGTTCGGCGCCCACTTGTCCGACGCGCTGCTGATCGGGGCCGGGGCGATGGCGCTGGGCGGGCTGATCGCAATCCTGGCGCGCGGCCTGTTTGCGCCAGCGGATGCGGTGGAGGATAACTGGTAGGGGTCAGCGATAGACTTCGCGGCGGTGGCCTACGGTCAAGACGAGGATGGGCATCCGGCGATCCTCGATCATGGCGATCGCCCGATAATCGCCGAACCGATAGCGCCAGTGGCCTGCGTAATTTCCGGTCATCGCCATGCCGCGCTGGCGAGGCGCGTCGCTGGCGGCAATGTCGATCAGGACGAGCGTGATCCGATCCGCCTGCTTCCGGTCAATCTTCTTGAATTGGCAACGCGCCGCATCGGAAATTTCAAGGGTCCAGGCCAAGTTCGAGCCTCAACGCAGCCATCGAAATATTCTTGCTCGGATCGTAATCCTTCAACGCTTCCTCGAGCAGCGCGATATCCTCAAGCTCCTCGATCTTCTCGATCAAGGCCAGCCGCGCGTAGTAGCTTTTGGAGCGACCGGTGCGCTTGGCGACGGCGGTCAGGCGTTCTTCGAGTTCGGCACTGAGACGGACGGCGAGCAACGGGGTTCTCCGATGTCATACATGTATGACATTTTGCCCGAAAATGCGAGCAACGGTTGAGTTCAGCCCACCCAGCGCCACACGCCCGCCGCCATTCCGGCCAAGGGCAGATGCGCCCAGGTGATTGCCAGCCAGGCCGCCAGTGCCACCAGCCACAGCACCACTCCGGCACCCGGCAGCGCAGACAACCGCGGCCAATAGCTGGTGCGCGATTCCCAGCCGCTCCACGCCGCGCCCATCAGGACCTCCTTCTTGGCGTCCTGCGCCCGGGCGCCGACCAGCGCGAGGAAAGCAATTGTGGCGGACAGCACCAGCGAGCGCGGCGTCGGGACGACCAGCACATGGGCCAGCGCCCACAGCGCAAAGCCCCACATCATCGGGTGGCGGGTGACGCGAAACACGCCGTGCGGCTGCTTGGCTGCCGCCCCTTGAGCTCCCAGCGAGGGCAGCGCGGGATTGCCGCGCAGGCTTCCGGCGAACAGCACCAGCGCCACGATAGTCAGCACGCTGGCAAGTATCCACAACACATCGCCCTGTCCGTCCCATAGCGGCGTCCCCGGCGGTGCGGCGCGGAATTGGTGTATCATCCAGCCGAACGTGACGAGGCTGACCAGCGCAAAGACTCCCCCAAACGCGCGCTCGCCCAGCATTCCGACCAGCGGCTTTCGCAAGGGATGCGACATCGCGAAATGGCTGCCGACAAAGGCGATGCTCGCCGCGATCTGCCCGGTTAGTCCATCCATTGGCCTGTTCCCTTATCCCCGTGCCGGCAGCGCGCCATCGACATTCTCACCCTCGCCCCCGCCATAGACGCCCGCCTGGTCACCAGGACCGACGCGATCTTCCAGCGTGCCGATATGCATCCAGCGTTTGACGATCGGCGACACTGCCAGGACAAGCACGCTTACCCCGATCGTGATCCAGCCTAGTTTGGTATAGATCGCCAGGGTCAGTTCCTTGGACATCTCGCCGCCCTCGCCGCCGGTCGCCTCGCCGATCTTTCCGGCAACAAAATTGCCCACCGCGCTCATGTAGAACCAAGCACCCATGACGAAGCTGGCGAGGTGCAGCGGGGCGAGTCGGGCCATCGCCGAGACCCCGACCGGCGACAGGCACAGCTCTGCGGTGGTCTGCAACAGATAGATCAGGAACACATAAAACACCGGGGTCATCGCTGCCATGCCCACGCTTTCTGCGCCCCATACGAAGACCAGGAACGACAGGCCGACCTGGGTCAGCGCGATCCCGAACTTGGCCGGGGTCGAGGGCTCCAGGCCCTTCTTGCCGAGCCACTGCCACAGCCCGGCGAACAACGGTGCGAGCAGGACGATGTAGATCGGATTGATCGACTGAAACAGGCTGGTCGGCACCCCGCCGCGATCGACGAATTTCTCGGTGTAGAGATTGAGGCTGCCGCCACCCTGTTCGTAAACCCCCCAGAACAACGGATTTAGCGCGACCAGGAACAGCATCGCAAACATCCGCTCGCGCGGCTCCCTGGGCAGCTTGAAGGCTTCGAACAAGGTATAGGCGAGCATCGCCAGGCCGGTGACCAAAAGCAGCCCCTGGATGACGCTTTGGAATTGGATCAGGCCCCAGATCATCGCCACAGCCGCGACGCCGATGCCGTAGAAAGCGATCTCGCGCGATTTCGGCAATGCCCTGGGCGGCTCGCCCCGGCCCTGCAGCGCGGGTCGCCCGACAACGAAGATCAACAGCCCCGCGATCATGCCGATACCGGCCAGGCCGAAGCCATAGGCCCAGCCCACGGTCTCGCCCAGATAGCCGACCAGGATCGTGCCCAGCGCGGCGCCGACGTTCACCCCCATGTAGAAGATGGTATAGGCGGCATCGCGGCGGACGTCGGTCATCCGGTACAACTGGCCGACGATCACCGAGATATTGGCCTTGAGAAAGCCCGAGCCGACGATGATGAACGACAGCGCAAGCCAGAACACGTTGATCGTCGGATCGTTCTGTCCGCCGTTGCCTTCGACCGCCATCAAGCCGTGGCCAATCGCCAGCAGGATGCCGCCGAACAGCACCGCTTTGCGCTGGCCCAGGATGCGGTCCGCAATCAGTCCGCCCAGGACCGGGGTGATATAAACCAGCGCGCCGTAGGAACCGTAGATCAAGTTGCTTTTGCCGTCGCCGAACATCCAGTGCTTGGTCAGGTACAGGACCAGCAAGGCGCGCATCCCGTAATACGAGAAGCGCTCCCACATCTCGGCATAAAACAGCACGAACAGGCCGCGCGGGTGGCCCAGCACTTCCTCGTTCTTGCGCATCGCGATCGCGCCCCCGATGCCAAGACAAGCGAACAGCGCCAGCGCGGCAATGGCCGCGATCCAGTCGCCTTCGTTCCAGCTGGCCATATCCTTCATCCGCAAAACCCTTTTAATTATCCGGCCCGGAACCTAGCCGACAAATGGCGCCTGTGAAGAGTTATTCGTTTCAAATGTTCCTTGTCTTGAGACGGGCTGCGGCGCTTGCCTGCCATGCTGTATTATGCCAGTAAGGCACAGAGGACTGACCATGACCCCTGCCAGCCAGCCGGTATACTTGAAACTACGCGATATTATCGCTGCGGCGATCATGGACGGGACCTATTCCGAAGGGACCATGCTGCCTTCGGTGCGGGCTTTTGCCGCCGAGCAGGGGGCCAATCCGCTGACCGTGGCCAAGGCCTATCAGCAGTTCCAGCTCGATGGCTTGGTCGAGGTCCAGCGCGGAGTCGGAATGACCGTTGCTCTGGGGGCTGCCGGGACCTTGCGGGCTCGGGAGCGGCAGTACTTCTTGGCCGAAGAATGGCCAGCAATTCGCACCCGCATGGCCCGTTTGGGTATTGCCGAGCACGATCTTTTAGCCACCAGCTAGAATTTCATCGTTCCCGGTCAGGGACTAACCTGTGCGATTGCGCACAATCCGAACTTATGGCAATGTTTCGCGGCGCCGGGGAAAAATCCTTTGAAAGGGGATGGCGTAAAAGGCACCACGGGGCAAATATGCTTGGGGAGGCATGGAGCATGATCAGGTCAGAATTATTGCAAGCGCTGGTCAAGGAGAACCCCGACCTGCGCGGCGAAGATGTCGAACGTCTGGTCGACACCTTCTTCGATGAAATTACCGATCGCCTGGCCAGGGGCGGCCGGGTCGAACTGCGCGGTTTTGGCGCATTTTCGACCCGCGAACGCGATCCGCGCAAGGGCCGCAACCCGCGCACCGGCGAGGCCGTCAGCGTCCCGGGCAAGCGCGTCCCCTATTTCAAGCCGGGCAAGGAAATGCGCACCCGCCTCAACGATTGAGGCAGCGTGGCTAAGGCGGCTGGGCCTGGTTCACCCCGGCGACGGGGTGAGCGGCATACGTAGGACTACTATGACGCCTGCAACTTCGGGCGCTGGCTCGCCTGCGTCAATTGCGGCGCGCATGGCATCGGCACGGGCGCGGTCAAGGATCGCAGCAGTGACGCCGGGTTCGAAAGCCACCACATCAGCCCCACCCAGCAGCCGCGCTGCGCGCAAGGTCAGATCGTCTGGATCAAGGCTGGTGAGGTGCACTTCGCTGCCGACAGAATGAGACGAAGGCGTGGCGCCGAGCCAGGCTGGCACGCCTCCGACCGACTTTTCGCGGAACGGATCGAGCGCGCCGCCCTGCTCCATCGCCGCGTCGAGCGCGCGGCGGCGCGCGGCGGGATCGGGCCAGCGAGCTCTCAGCGCCCGCCGCGCCGCGTAAAGCGCCGTAGCCAGTTCACCCACCCGCGCCGGAAGCAGCCGGTCGAGCCGCAGCCGCAGCGCCTTGGCCAGCCCTGCAGAGGCTCCGCCAGTGCCCACCGCGATCAGCACCGGAGTGCGATCGACCAGCGCCGGGGTGGTAAAGTCACACAGCTCGGGCCGATCGACGCAGTTGACCAGCACGCCGCGCTGGCGGAGCAGGGCCACTGTTGCTTCGGGGGCATCCAACGCGACGAAAGCCAGCGCAACCTTGGCATCGGGATCACTGGTGACAATGCCTCCCGCCCGTTCGACCAGTCGCTGCTTGGCGAGCGCCGCCTCGCCCTCGCCCAGCACGATCACGCTGCGCCCGGTAATACGATGGAAGAGTGGCAGGCTATCCATCGTCAGCGATGACGATGAAAAAAGGACAGGCTGTCCACGGTCAGTCGAGCCAGGCGGGGACGTGTTCGGCGGCCATGATCGTCGTCGGCTCGATCCGCTCCGCCACCACTGCCCATTTGTCGCCGTCGACCATGACTTCGGGCACGAGGGCGCGGCTGTTGTAGGTGTTGGCCATGGTCGCGCCATAGGCCCCGGCGGTGCGGAACACCGCCAGATCGCCAGCCTTCACCGCATCAATATCGCGGCCCATGGCGAAAGTATCCGAGCTTTCGCAGACCGGGCCGACGATGTTGGCAATCATCCGCGCGCCATTGGGCTCGACCGCAACAAAGTCATGCCAGGCATCGTACATCGCGGGGCGAACGAGGTCGTTCATCGCTGCATCGACCACCACAAACGGCGCCGCGCTGCCTGGTTTGACCCGGATCACCTGCGTCAGCAGCACCCCCGAATTGCCGGTAATTACGCGGCCCGGTTCGAACTGAATCGTCGCGTCCCAGTCGCAGGCGACCTCGGCGACCATCGCGCCGTAGTCGGCCGGGCCGGGAAGCTGCTCGCCTGCGCGGTAAGGTACACCTAACCCGCCGCCCAGGTCCATGTGGGTGACGGTGAAGCCTGCGCCGCGCAGCTCGCGCATCAAGACGCCCATCTTGGTGAAAGCCGCGCGCGAGGGGTCGAGCGAGGTGATCTGGCTGCCGATATGCAGCGCCAGGCCGCGCAGGTTCAGCCCGGGCAAAGCGGCCAGCCGCGCATAGATTGCGGCGGCAGAATCGTAAGCCACGCCGAACTTGTTCTCGGCCTTGCCGGTCGAAATCTTGGCGTGGGTGCCCGCGTCAACGTCGGGATTGACCCGCAACGTGGCAGTTGCACCCAAGCCCATGGCAACGGCGATCTGGGCCAGTTCGATACCTTCTTCCTCGCTTTCGAGGTTGAACTGTCCGACCCCGGCCTGCAGCGCGGCACGCATTTCACGCGCCATCTTGCCCACACCCGAAAAGACGATTTCGCCCGGCGCCACCCCCGCCGCCAGCGCACGCTGCATCTCGCCGACCGAAGTAACGTCGGCACCGTAGCCCTCGCGCTGGAGCACCCGCAGCACTGCCAGGTTGGGGTTCGACTTGACCGCAAAGGCGATGTGCGTGCGGGGGATGATGCTCACCGCCTCGGCAAACACCCGCGCATGCCGGGCGAGTGTGGCGCGCGAGTAGACATAGACCGGGGTGCCGACCGCCGCCGCAATGGCGGACAGAGCCACGTCTTCGCAATGAAGGACGCCGTTTCTCAGCGCGAAATGGTCCATGCTCGCTCGCCCTTACGCTCAGCCTGCAGGCGGCAGGTCGTAGGGATCGTCCTTGCGCTCTTCCGAGCGCTTGCGCAGTTCGACGCTGCGTTCGGGCGCAGCCTGCGGCGTGCGGGTCAAAAGGTCGGCCGAAGTCGGGGTATCCTCGCGGCCATAGGGCGCGACCGGCAGCGCCTTGCCTGCAAGCGGCTTGAGATCAGCGCGCGAGCCGCAACCCGCCAGCGCCAGACCCAGCCCCAAAACCAGACCAAGAACCAACACCACCCGCATTGCGATCACTCCAGCCCCAACGCGGCGCGCGCCTGGCCAATGCGCTGCCTTACCTGTTCGGGCGCGGTTCCGCCATGGCTGGCTCGCGCCGCCACTGACGCCTCGACCGAAAGCGCGGCGAAGACCCGCGCGTCGATCCGCGGATCGATCACCTGGAGATCGGCCAGCGTCAGCTGATCGAGCGCCACGCCCCGGCTTTCCGCCAGTTTAACCGCCGCACCGGTGATGTGATGCGCCTCGCGGAACGGGATGTCAGCCTGGCGCACCAGCCAATCGGCAAGGTCTGTAGCCGTGGCATAGCCCTGCTCGGCGGCAGCGCGCATCCGTTCGGGGCGGAAGGTCGTCGCCTCGACCATCCCGGTCATCGCGGCCAGGCTCAGGGTCAGCAGCCCGGCGGCTTCGAACACCGGCGGCTTGTCATCCTGCATGTCCTTGGAATAGGCTAAAGGGAGCCCTTTCATGGTCATCATCAGGCCCATCAAAGCACCGGCGATCCGCCCCGAATGGCCGCGCACCAGCTCGGCAGCGTCGGGGTTTTTCTTCTGCGGCATGATCGAACTGCCGGTCGAGAGGCTGTCGGGCAGCACGATCCAGCCGAACGGCTGGCTCGCCCACAGAATCATCTCCTCGGCCAGCCGCGATAGATGCAGCGCACACTGTGCGGCGGCGGCGAGGTAATCGAGCGCGAAGTCGCGATCCGAAACCGAATCGAGGCTGTTGTCGGTCGGCCTGGCGAAGCCCAGCGCGTGGGCGGTCGCCATGCGGTCGATCGGAAAGCCGGTCCCGGCCAGCGCGGCGGCACCCAGCGGGCACTGGTCCATCCGCCGGTAAGCATCGCCAAAGCGCGAACGATCGCGCGCGGCCATCTCGTAATAAGCCATCAGGTGATGGCCGAGCGTAACCGGCTGCGCGACCTGAAGGTGGGTGAAGCCCGGCATGATCGAAGCGGCGTGTTCTCCGGCACGTTTGACCAGCGCCACCTGCAACGCAGCCAAGCCCGCGTCAGCGGCCAGGCAGGCCTCGCGCACCCACAGCTTGAAGTCGGTCGCGACCTGGTCGTTACGGCTGCGTGCAGTATGGAGACGGCCGGCCGGTGCCCCGATCAACGCGGCCAGGCGGCTCTCGGTGGTCATGTGAATGTCTTCGAGGTCCCAGTCCTCGGGCACGCCATTGGCCTCATATTCGCCCGCAACTGTGTCCAGCCCGGCGGCGATGGCGGCGGCATCGTCCGCGCTCACGATTCCTTGCGCGCCAAGCATCGCGACGTGGGCCTTGGAGGCCGCGATGTCCTGCTTCCACAGTGCCTTGTCGAAGGGGATCGAGGCGTTTATCTCGCGCATGATTGCGGACGGCCCTTCGGCAAAGCGCCCGCCCCACATCGCGTTGGAGGTGCTCCCCTTGATCCCGTCGTCCCCGTTCTTTTCGTCCCGCTCGTTCACGCTGGCTGTTCCTGTTTTTGGCCGTGCTGTTGGAATCGCCCTGGCCCTGCTCGGCCCCATCGCTCTTGGCGGCTGCGATAGGCAAAGCAAGCAGGAGGCGCAACCGCAGGCGTCAACCCCTGGGGAACCGCTCTCCGGGACCATCGATCGCAGCCACAAGGGCAGCGCCATGCCCGAGCTCAGCTTCAAGGACGCGGCAGGGCATGAGCTGCGCCTGACCAGCCTCAAGGGCAAACCGCTGCTGGTCAACCTGTGGGCGACCTGGTGTGCGCCCTGCGTCAAGGAAATGCCGATGCTCGATGGTCTGGCGGCAAGCGGCAAAGTCGCAGTGCTGACCGTCTCGCAGGACATGCTCAATCCCGAAAAGGTCACCGCGTTTTTTGCCGAGCGCAAGTTCGCCAGGCTCCAGCCGTGGCTCGATCCGCAGAACGACCTGGCCTTCCACTACGGCAGCGGCACTCTGCCGACGAGCGTCTATTATGACGCACAGGGCCGCGAAGTATGGCGACTGGTCGGCGGGCATGACTGGGCCGGCGGCGATACCGATGCGTTGCTGGCCGAGGCGAAGGCGGGCTAGCCTACTCCCCCCGCCACACTGGCTTGCGCTTCTCAAAAAAGGCGCGCGGGCCTTCCTGCGCGTCGTGGCTGTTGTAGGTCACTTCATGCGCCTCCCGGGCGGCCTGAAGCGCGGCGGTACGCCCCATTTCGGTTGCCAGCATCACCGTCTCGCGCCCGGCCTTGACTGACAGCGGCGCGCCTTCGAGCACCTCGTGGGCCAGCGCCAGCGCGGCGTCAATCAAGGCTCCCGGCTCGGCGAGGCGATTGACCAGGCCGATCTCATAGGCGCGCTGAGCGGTGATCGGCGTGCCGGTGAGGATGATCTCCATCATGATCCGCTGGGGAATCATGTGAATCAGCGGCGCGGCCCACGGCGATCCGCGCCCGACCTTGACCTCGGTGATGGCGAAGCGCGCGGTGGTGCTGGCAACGCACAGGTCGCAGGCCTGGGCGATCATCCAGCCGCCGGCAAAGGCCACACCGTTGACCGCGGCGATGGTCGGCTTGGTCAGTTCGATGTTGTCATAGGGCAGCGGGAACATGTCGCGCGGGGGTACCTGGAGGCCGAGATCAACCATCTCCTTGAGGTCTCCGCCGGCGCAGAACGCCTTGTCGCCGCTGCCGGTAAGGATCGCGATCCGCAATGCGGGGTCAGCCTCGAACCGCGCCCAGGCGGAACGCAGGCCGTCGCGGACCTCGAGCGAAAGTGCATTGCGCTGCTCTGGGCGATCAATGGTAAGAATCGCGATTCCATCAGTGCGGGCATCGAAACGGACAGCTTCGGTCATCTCAAAATCCTCTGGCGCGAATCGCAAATGCTGCCCGATCCAGCTCCTCGCGAAAATCGGGATGGGCGATGGCGACCATGCGCCGCGTGCGTTCGGCCAGGGTCTGGCCTTTAAGTTCCGCCGCGCCGTATTCGGTGACGATCACGTCGACCTCGCTACGTGCGCTGGTGACCGGGCCCGCCAGGTTTGCCACGATCTTGCTCAAGCTCCCGCCCCTGGCACTCGAGCCCAAAGCGATGAGCGAGCGCCCGCCCGAAGCGCGCGCTCCGGCGCGGACGAAGTCGACCGAGCCGCCGGTCCCGCCCATATAGGCCGCGCCCGATTGCTCAGCGTTGACCTGCCCGGTCAGATCGACCTCGATCGCCGAGTTGATCGACACCAGCCGCGACAGCCGCGCCAGCACCGCTGCGTCGTGGGTATAACTGGTCGCGCACATCCGGATCGCGGGGTTGCGGTCCGCCCAGTCATAGAGCCGCCGCGTCCCGATCAACGCGCCGTTGATCGACACGCCGCGGTCGATCTCTTTGCGCGCATTGGTCAGCACGCCAGCTTCGGCCAAGTCGACCAGTCCGTCGCCCAACATCCCCGAATGCACGCCCACGTCCTTGCGATCGTGGAGCAGGCGCAGAATCGCGTCGGGCACTGCGCCGATCCCGGTCTGGATCACCGCGCCGTCGCCAATGTAGTGCGCGGCATGGCGGGCGATGGCCTCGTCGGTCGGGGATATTGCAACGGCGGCGACTTCGACCGGGGACTGCGAGACCTGCACCGCGACGTCGATAGCCACGGTCGGTATCGTCTCGCCCGGCACCCAGGGTACCTGTTCGTTCACTTCGGCAATCACCACCCGCGCCGTGTCGACCGCGGCGCGGACGTAGTCGCCGATCAGGCCGCAGCTATGGTTGCCGCTGGCATCGGCTGGGCTGACCTGGATCATCGCCACGTCGCAGCCAATGATCCGGGCGCTGATCAGCGGCCCGATCTGACTGACATGGCACGGAATCACGGCCAGCTTGCCGGCCTTGGTCATCGCCCGCAGCGCCCCGATCGCGCCCATGCTCGACAGCGCAAAACTGGTGGCAGTCTCGGGGGTGAACAGCCCGGAAAAGCTGGTCGCGATGAACGCCGAAAGCCCGGCAATATTGGCCCCCTGCTCGATCAGTGCGCGGACCAGCGTGGTCGGCTCACCGCAGGCCTGGCCCAGCACGATGCGGTCGCCAGGCCGAAGAATGCGCGCCAGCTCAAGCTCTTCGGGGCGCAACGACAGCGTCACCCGGCGTTGGCTTGGCGGAGCAGCGCCTGGGCGCGCGCCAGGTAAGGCCGGTCGAGCATCGCGCCCTTGTAACCGATCGCGCCAACGCCTGGGTTCGCCGCGAACACATCGACAATTGCCTGGGCCCGCGCCACCTCGTCGGCGCCGGGCGTGAAGGCGGCATTGATCACCTCGACCTGCGCGGGGTGGATCGCCAGCATCCCGCGATAGCCGTCACGGCGAACCTGTTCGGCCCGCGCCTTGAGGCCATCGAGATCGCGGAAATCGGCCTGGATCGTCTCGATTGCGGGCACCCCGGCGGTGGCCGCGCCAAGCACGGTCAGGCTGCGCGCCAGCTCATAGGTAAAGCTGTAGCTGCCATCGGCGTTGCGGTTGGACTGGGCGCCGATCGAATCGGCCAGGTCCTCCGCCCCCCAGGTCAGCGCGACCACGCGCGGCGCGCCCTTGTATTGCCCAGTATGGAACATCGCCTCGGCCGTTTCGGTAATCAGCACGATCACCGGGGTCGAGCCGCGGTCGATCCCGTGCGCGGCCTCCAGCGCGGTTAGGTAATGGTCGAGCAGGTCGACATCGGCCCGGCCATCGACCTTGGGCAGCATGATCCCGCCCGGCTGGGTGGGCATCACCGCCACCAGATCATCAAGCGTATGCGGCCCGTCGAGCGGATTGATCCGCACCCACAGGCGCGCTCGATGCTGCGGATTGGCCTTGATAAAGTCATGCACCATCAGACGGGCCATGGCCTTGGACTCGGGCGCGACAGCGTCCTCCAGATCAATCAGGACAATGTCGGCCGGGCCCTGCGCAGCCTTGGTCATCTTGTGCGCGCTGTCTCCGGGCGCGAACAGCCACGAGCGGGCGGCGAAGGGCTGGGTCATCGGTTACTCCCTATTATGGAAAGCTTAGGGGCTCTCCCCCTCAATAACTCTTCGGCAGGTCCAGCGCCTTTTCGGCCACGAAGTTGAGGATCATTTGCGCGCTGACTGGCGCGATTCGCGGGATCATCACTTCGCGCAGATAACGCTCGACGTGGTATTCCTGGGCATAGCCCATACCGCCCATCGCCAGCATCGCGGTTTCACACGCCTCATAGCCAGCCTCGGCGGCGAGGTACTTGGCCGCGTTGGCCTCCAGCCCGCAGTCCACCCCGGCATCGCACATCTGGGCGGCCTTGAGCACCATCAACCCGGCTGCCTCGACCTGCATCCAGGCCTTGGCAAGGGGATGCTGGATTCCCTGGTTCATCCCGATCGGACGCCCGAACACGATCCGCTCGCGAGCATAGCGTGCCGCCCGGTCGAGCGCGACGCGGCCCAGCCCGACCGCTTCGGCGCCGAGCAGGACGCGTTCGGGGTTGAGGCCCGCAAGAATGATCCGGAAACCCTGGCCTTCCTCGCCGATGCGATCTTCGGCGGGGACCATCAGGTCAGTGATGAAGACCGTGTTCGAGCCGACCGCATGACGCCCCATCTTGGGGATCAGCCGGGTCTCGATCTTGCTGCGATCGAGCTTGGTGAAGAACAGCGAGAGCCCATCGGTCTTGCGCTTGCACGCCTCGCGCGGGGTGGTCCGGGCGAGCAGCATCATCTTGTCGGCCACATGCGCATTGGTGATCCAGATCTTCTCACCGGTGACGCGGTAATGGTCGCCCTCACGCACCGCGCGCGTTTTCAGGCTGGTGGTGTCAAGCCCGGTGTTGGGCTCGGTCACGGCAAAGCAGATCTTTTCCTCGCCGCGCAGCACCGGCGGGATCATCCGCTGCTGCTGCTCTGCGCTGCCGAACTGCGCGACCGGCTCGAGGCTGAATACCGGTCCGTGGATCGCCGAGGCCGCGCTCATCCCACCGCCCGCTTCGGCTACGGCCTGCATCATTACTGCCGCTTCGGTAATGCCCAGGCCCGCGCCGCCGAACGCCTCGGGCATAGCAATGCCGAGCCATCCGGCCTGCGCCATCGTTGCGTAGAAATCGCCTGGAAACTCACCGCTGCGGTCATGCTCAAGCCAATAGTCGTCAGAAAACGCCGCACACTGCCTGAGCACCGCCTCGCGGATGTTCTGCTGGTCTTGGGTGAGGGCGAAATCCACGGGTATTCCTGGTTGCTGCGGTCGGGTCCTACCAGCGGCGACCAGGCGAGGCAACCGGCTGCCATGCTGATATTGGTCCAATGTGCGCAATCGCGCATGACTTTCGGACGATCTTGGTCTAGGGCCGGGTTAAAGGAGAAGCCCGATGCCCCGCCCCGCCAGCCCGCATGGTCCGCTCGTCGGAGTGCGGGTAATCGATCTGACCGCGATGGTCTTTGGCCCTTATTGTACCCAGATCATGGGCGATATGGGCGCCGACGTGATCAAGATCGAGCCGCCTGCCGGCGACGGCACCCGCTATATTTCAGCGGGCCCCGCCCCAGGAATGAGCGGGGTCTTCGTCAACGTGAACCGGGGCAAGCGCAGTGTGGTGTTAGATTTGCGGGAGGAGGCAGACAAGGCCCATCTCCGCGCGCTGATCGCCACGGCAGACGTCTTCATCCATTCGATGCGCGGCAAGGCAATCGCCCGGCTGGGGTTCGACTATGCCGCAGTCAGCGCGCTCAACCCCAATATCGTCTACACCAATTGCTACGGCTACAGCCGCCGCGGGCCCGATGCCGACAAGCCCGCCTATGACGATACCATCCAGGCCGAATGCGGACTGCCGCATCTGCAGGAGCTGATGACCGGAGATCCGGATTTCGTCGCCACGATCATCGCCGACAAGGTCGCCGGGCTGACCGCGCTTTATGCGACCACCATGGCGCTGTTCCACCGCGAGCGGACTGGCGGAAAAGCGACCGGCGAGGGCCAGGAAGTGGAGGTCGGAATGTTCGAGACCATGGCCAGTTTCATGCTGGTCGAGCACGCTTCGGGCAAGGTATTCGAACCCCCGCTTGGCCCGGCACATTACCACCGCGTCGTCGCACGCAACCGCAAGCCATACAAAACCCTGGACGGGCACATCGCCGCGCTGGTTTATAATGACAAACAGTGGCGGGCCTTTGTTGAGGCGGTGCAACCCGCGTGGGCAACGCCGGAGATGGACGCACTGGAGAACCGGGCAAAGGATATCGGGCGGATTTACGGCCTGCTGGCCGAGACCTTCCTGACGCGAACCAGCGCCGAGTGGCTGGCGCTGCTGGCAACCCTCCACATCCCTGCCGCGCCGCTGCTGAGCACCGATGATCTGTTCGAGAACGAACACCTCAACCAGGCGGGATTCTTCGAGGAGGTGGATTCGGACTACGGCAAGTTGCGTTTTCCCGGGGTGCCGACGTGGTTTTCGGCCACGCCCGGCCGGGTGGCGGGACCGGCGCCGCGACTGGGGGCAGATACTGCGGCAGTACTGGGGGAGTTGGGGTAGGGCAGGACCCCTTCCTTCCCTTCTACAATTTCTTCGGCGCGCCCCACCCCATGTATTTCGCCAGGTTCCAGTGCAGGTTCGGGACCGCTCGCTCGCGATAGGGATTGGGCTGGGCACCGCGAAATCCGACGTTCTTCATCCCCTGCTGAACCGCCGCCATATTGGCAAAGTCCTGCTGGAGCACCGGCGGCCAATCACCCGGCTCGGTATATTCCCAATCGGTCGCGGGCGCTGCGCCTTCTGGATACAGTTCATAGACCGAGGCTTCGAAGATGCACCTGTCCGGGTCTGCACCAAAAGGCCGCGCCTGATAGCACAGCATGTTGTTGACCGCGTGGCCGATCTGGAAGTTGGGGAAGATCTGCCACGCCGTGCCTGCCTTGGCGGTGTGGGATGATTCCACCACCGGCCAATGCACCCCGCGCGCAGCGTCGACTTCGCGCGCGCGACCGATCCAGTGCGTCAGAACTTGCGCCGGGGGGGTGCCCTCGGGCAGCTCGTCCTTCAGCCGCAATGCCGCATCGACCATGGTCCGGGTAGTGTTGGTATTGGCCGCCTCCCAAGTATAGACCTGCATCTCGGCCGTCGAAATCCGCGCATCCTCGCCGCTGCCGACGCGCAGCTTGCCCTGGTTCTCGGCCATATCCGTGGGCGCGTCATAGCCGATGTTGCTATGCCTGCCCTGGTTCCTCGCCCAGCCGGGAAAGTCGCCAAAGGCCATGAATTCGGGATGGGTGCCGGGCACGTGGTAGGTCTCGCTGAAGGCTTCGAGCGCGACCTTCCAGTTGCATTCGAACACCACCCATTTGCGCCAGCGGCAGCGCATGTTCTGCAGCTGGTAGGGATCGAGCAGGCTGGCAGCGGGCTCCAGGTAATCGCGCAATGGCTCGACCTCGGGGTCCATGCAGATCCACACCCAGCCGCCCCAGGTTTCGCACCTGACTTCGCCCAGCCGGGTACGATCATCGTCCAGCGCGCCCTGCCAGTGATTCCGTTCCGGGACATGGACGCACTTTCCGCCCAGGTCGAAAGTCCAGCCGTGGAAGCCGCAGACGAAGTTCAGCTTGGTGCCCCGGGCATTGCGCGCGCCGGGCGGCGTGTCGACCAGCCGACGGCCGCGGTGCGGGCAGACATTGTAGAACGCGCGGATCGTATCGGGGCCCGAGCGGGTGACGATGATCGAATCGTCGAGCAGGTCGTAAGTCAGATAGTTGCCAACCTGCGGAATATCCTCGATCCGGCCGGCCTGAAGCCAGACCTTGCGCCACAGTTGGTCGCGTTCCTGGCGCGCATATTCGGGCGAGAGATAGGCCTCGGTGCCCAGTGTGACCGGGGCGGTCAGCTCGTCCGCCGCTTCAACTGGTTTGCCCTGCTCGCCCATTAGCTCCAACCTACTGCTTGATCGATTCACGAAACGGGCCGTCCTTCATGAACAGCGTCGTGTTGTCGTCGGCATAGTGCGACCACTTGAGGCTGAGCCCGCCGTCGACCAGCAGGGTCTGCCCGGTGACATAGCTGGCCAAGTCCGACAGCAGGAACAGCACCGCCCCGGCCTGCTCGTCAGGCCTTCCGCGTCGGCCCATGGCGATGGCCCGGCGGTCGCGCCCGGCGTCCTCGTCGATATAGACCAGCGAGGCGGGGGTGACGGTGATCCCCGGTGAAACGCAGTTGACCCGGATATTGTCGAGCGCCAGCTCCAGCGCCAGCGTGCGCGTCGCGGCGATCACCCCGGCCTTGGCAGTGCCGTACGCGAGGTGAAAAGCCGCCGAATTGGCCCCGCTGAGCGAGGACAGCGAGACAATCGAACCGGGCAAGCCCTGCTTGCGTAATTCGGCAGCGACCGCCTGGCTCATGAACACCATCGTTTCCAGGTTCTGCGCCATCAGCGCGCGCCAGTCGCTGCGCTTGGCTCGGGTCGCCCGACCCCAGGTTTCGGGCGTGGCCCCGCCTGCGACATTGACCAGGCCCCACAAAGTGCCCGGTGCTCTGGCCGCAGCAGCCATGGTGGCGGCGATGCCTTCCTCAGTTTCGGCGTCGGCAGAGACGGAAATTACCGCCAGGCCTTCGGCCACCATCGGCGCGAAGTGCTGATCAAGATTGGCCTGGCTGCGGCTGACCGCGATGACGCAG
Source organism: Novosphingobium sp. (assembly GCA_043781375.1). Taxonomy (GTDB): domain Bacteria; phylum Pseudomonadota; class Alphaproteobacteria; order Sphingomonadales; family Sphingomonadaceae; genus Novosphingobium. The sequence goes on along the minus strand of JAYWBP010000016.1, from coordinate 27,505 downwards.
GCGCCCTGCTCGGCCAGCATCCGCGTGAGCGTCGTGCCGATCCCGCCCCCGGCCGCGCCCGAGACGACCACGATCCGGCCGGTAAAGTCGATCAGGTTGTGGCTCACGAAAGGTCTCGCTAGGGCTGGTCAGAGCGGATAGTGAGCGCCGCTCCGCCGATAGGCAAGGTCGCCCCCGGCCTCATCGGCGGCGCGATACAGGCCAGTTGGGAGGGCGATCAGCATTCCGACTGGTACCTCAACCTGATCGCCCGGCCCGAGGCAAAATTCCAGATCTTTCGCGGCACCGGGCGCGAACCCGAGCGGGCCGAGCGCGCAAAGCTGTGGGCGGTCGCGATCGCTCCGCCTATGCGCGGTAGTCCCTGAACTGCGCCATGGCGATGACCGGCCGTTTGCGGCAGAAGCACAGCTGCTTGATCATCGGTTCGAGTTGGGTCGCAGCGCGAGGACGCAGCCTTCGGCATCGGCCGACAGATAGAGCGTCCCGTCGTCACTCGCGACCAGGCCGGTAAAAGCGGTCATCGGCCCGCACATATCGCCCACGCCCCCCGCGGCGATCCGTCCCAGGCCTTCGGGCGCACCGACCGCCAGGTGCGTGGCAATGGTCTTCCGCTGCCCGCCATCGGTGTCACAGCTGACCAGTTGCTTGCCCGCGACGTCGATCACGAACAGCGTATCATCCCGCAGCGCCAGCCCTTCGGGTCGGCCCAGCCCGTCGAGTACGGTCTCGCTGCGCCCACCGGTCAGCTTGACCACCCGGCCCGCGCCGCTCTCGCTGACATAGACCGTGCCGTCCGCGCCGATCGCCACGCCGGTCGGTTCGGCCAGATCGCGCGCCAGTACGCTCTGGCCACCATCTTCAAGCAACAGCACCCGGCCCGCGCCGCTTTCGGCCACCACGACAGCCCCGCCCGCCGCAACCACCACCCCCATCGGGATGTCGAGACCATGCGCAAGCAGGTCGTTCGCTCCCTCGTCCGGACGCCAGCGCGCCACGGTGCCATTGGCGGTGGCGACGATCCATTCGCCACTTCCACCCGTTGCCAGACCGCGGATAAAGCCTGGATAGCCGGGGCTGAACAGCATCGCCATCAGCGCAAGGCTTCCGCCCGGCGCAAGCGCATAGGCAAACATGCCGTCGGCGACCGCCAGTGTCCCGTCTGCGCCCAGCGCCAGGCCCATCGGCCATTGCAGCCCCTTGTCGACCACGGCTCGCGCCTGTCCGCCAGGCATGAGCTCATGGATCGAGCCGGTGATATGCGAAACGAAGGTCCGGCTCTGGATGAAAGTGACGTTGTCGAGGCCGGGCGTAAGCTGAGCCAGCACCGACTTCGCACCGGTGCGCGGATCGATCCGCAGCACCTGGCCGCTGCCGACCTGGGTCGAGACGATATAGCCATCGGGGTGGAACTTGACCGAATCGGGCACGCCCAGGTCCCGCGCCACCACCTCGGGCGGGCCGCCGTCAAGGCTGACGCGCCAGATCTCGTTGGCAGCCTGCGCCGGGAAATAAAGCATGCCGTCGGGCCCGACCTCGAAGGCATTGGCCATCGGCACATTGTCCAGGATCACGCGCGGCGCGCCGCCATCGCGGTCCAGCTCCATGATCCGCGCACCCATCCGCAGCTCGCCCGCGATCAGCCGACCCTGATGAAAGGTGATCGGGTTGGCCACCGGGATGTCGCCATGGATCACCCGGGTTGTGCCATTGGGCGCGAGCAGCGAGACGCGGCCCTGGGTGATCTCGGTAAGGTACAGGTTGCCCGCCTCGTCGAACACCAGATCATCGGGGGCCACGATGGCGCTGCCCATCGCACTGATCGTCTCGATTGCGCCAGTATCGACGTCGATTGCGCTGACCTGGCTACCCGCGACCTGCGCCACATAGATCCGCCCGTCGGCGCCGGTGCGGAGGCCATTGGCGCCGTGGAGGCGGCTGGGCGGGGTCAGCCGCGCGATGGCCCAGCCTTCACTCGCCTGTGCTGCGAGGCCCGCGCGATTACGCCCGCCCAGACTTGCCATACCTTGTCCTCCGACCCCGCTTTGGCCGGACCTTGCCATGCGCCCGAGCGCGGTCAAGCCGGGCAGGGAACCATCGCTGCGGCGGGCTCAGGGGGCAGGTTGGCGATATCCCAAACTGCGCGAAATTGCCGCCGCTTCCTCGCAGACTAGCGCGGCCAGCTCGGCGCTGCGATCGTGCAGCCGGGCGGTCGGAGCGGCGACGACCAGCGCACCGATCACCGCGCCGCCAGCATCGCGCAAGGGCGCGGCAGTGCCCGCCACACCGTCGCCGGCCTGGTCGAGGGTCTGAGCCAGCCCAGTCTCGCGCGCTTGAGTCACAGCTTCGCGCAAGGTGGCGTGGTCGGTCTCGGTGCGCTCGGTCAGGCGCTGCGGGATGAGCCCAGCGAAATAGCGCTCGACCGCCTCGACCGGCTCGGCGGCAAGCAGCACCCGGCCCCCGGCGGTGGCATAGAGCGGCCGCCGATCGCCCACCGCCACGGCAAAGCGCACCGCGTTGCGGCTTTGGATCACATCGACATAGCTGAGCGACAAGCCATCGGCATCACGTATCGCGAGCAGCGCGGTCTCGCCCGAGAGTTGGGCCACGCGCTGAAGTCCGGCATGGATCAGATCGGGCGAGGCCGCGCGCCGCCGTGCCTCGACCAGGGCCGAACCCAGCCCGAACGCCTGCGGACCCAGGCGATAACTGCTCCCTTCAACTGCTTCGACGTAGCCCGCGCTCGCCAGCCCGCGCAGCAGCGCGGCAAGGCTGCTCTTGGGCAGAGCGAGGACGCGGCTCAGTTCGGCCAGGCTGCGCGGAGCCGCGCTTTCGCACAGCGCTTCGAGAATCGCCAGGACCCGACCGACCGACTGCGGCGCTGCGGCCCGGGGATCTTGGCTGGACATCACTGGCACCCTCCCCCGTTCGAGCGCCGATCCTATGGCATGAGCGCGGCGCGCGAAAGCCCCTGAGCTACGAGGCCAGCCCCGCGACCAGTCCGAGCGCAGTTGCCGTTGCCCGATGCTGCACCTCGGCGGCCTCGCCATAGAGTGCTCGGGCATCGCCAAGATCCAGCACCAGTCGCTCGCCCTCAACCTTGATCGCGGTGCGTTCAAGCAACATCGCGCGCGCGCCGGAAATCTTTTCGGCCAGGCGCATCAGATGGCCCCAGCGCCCGGCCTTCGCGAGATCGGCGGCGGGTGCCAGCCGGGTCAGGCTGTCGGGCACGGTGCGCTCGCCCACAAAGCTGAGCAGCGCGGCAGCGAGCATGGCCCGCCCGGTCTCGTCGATCCCGATCAGCCGTTCGCGCAAGGCCAGCTCGATCACCCGCGACTTGCGCTCGGGCCGGTCGGGCTGGCGTGCGGCCAGAGCGAGCCAGCACGCGGCGCTGCGGATGCGGCGGATCGCCGCGCCTTCGCCGGGGAACACGGGTTCCAGCCAGCGGTCGAGGCCATCGCCGTACATCGTGCCCTGCGCGGCGCTGCCCAACCGGTCCCGCAAATCGCTGAGCAGCGGATCTTGCGCCCGGGTTTTTGCATCGAGGCGGTCGAACATCAGCCCTTCGCGCAGGCCGAAGGTCGATGTGATCAACTTTCCCGGTCGGACATGGCTTACCAGCGCCGAAAGCACACTCGCCGCGTCGCCCAGCGTGGCCAGGCGCGAGGCGGAAATGCCGCGCAGCTTGGTCAGGCTGCGCGGCAGAGTATGGGCCAGGACATTGACGAGGTGGGCGGGGGCATCAGCCGCCTGGACAAACCCGTGCGGACTGCGCAGCGGCCAGTCGATCTGGGTCATCGCAAACAACGTCAGCGCGCGCCATGAGCCGCCAACCAGATAGAGCGGCCGCCCCTGGGCAAGACCCCTGGCGACATGGCGCTGGATCAGCGCGCGGCTCTGGCGGGTGGCTCCGGCGCGATTGCTCTCGCGCATCCGCGCCAGGCGCAGCGTGCCCAGCGGGAGGGTGACCCCGGAACCGTGCGTCCCACCCGAAATCTCGACCAGTTCGAGGCTGCCTCCGCCCAGATCCGCAACCAGGCCCGCGGCGCCGGGAAAGGCGCTGAGCACGCCCATCGCCGATGCCGCGGCTTCCTCGGTCCCGCTCAGCACTTGCGGCTCGAGCCCGAGCGCGCGCACCCGCTCGATGAAGTGCGGACCGTTGCTGGCATCGCGCACCGCGGCGGTGGCGACGCACAGCACCGAATCCACGTCCATCGCCTCGATCAGCAGGGCAAACCGTGCAAGGCCGCGGATCCCGTTCTCAAATGCGCCTGAGCCGATCTTGCCCTTTTCCTGGAGGTTACGGCCCAGGTTCGCGCTGACTTTTTCGTTAAACAAGGTCGTCGGCACCCGGCGATCGGCGGCAAAGACCACCAGCCGGATCGAGTTGGAGCCGATGTCGATTACCGCACGGCGGTGGCTCGTCGCTGACAGCCCTGCCACCTACCCGGCGCCGCGGCGCAGGCTGAGCTTGGGCACGTCGTGCGCCTGGGCCAAAGCCGCGCCCCGGCCCGAAAGCGAAGGGTTGGTCATGAAATAATGGTGGAGGTTGAAAGGAGGGTCATCGTTGATCACCCGGCGATAGGCCCCGTCAGGCTCCAGTGTCCAGCTTTGCGCATTGTCGAGCAGGTTGGCGACCATCACCTGGTCGAGCACCTGGTTGTGGACCGTCTGGTTCTCGATCCGCAGCAGGAATTCCACCCGCCGGTCGAGATTGCGGGTCATCCCGTCGGCCGAGGAGATGAACACTGCCGCCCCCGCATTGGGCAGCGTCTGACCTTGGGCGAAGACCCAGATGCGGCTGTGCTCAAGGAACCGCCCGACAATCGACTTGACCCGGATATTCTCAGACAGCCCCGGCACTCCGGGCCGCAGGCAGCACAGGGAGCGCACGACCAAGTCGATCGGAACGCCCGCCGCGCTCGCCGCATAGAGCCGTTCGATCAGCTTCTCGTCGGTCAGCGCATTGAGTTTGGCCCAGATCCCGCAAGGTCGGCTGGCCTGCGCTGCTATGATCTCGGCGTCGATCTGGGCATAAAGCCGCTCCCGCAAGTGCGCCGGGGAGATCGTGACCAGTTCGCTGGTCTTGGGTTCGACATAGCCGGTGATGAAGTTGAACAGCTGCGCCACGTCCGCTCCGAGCACCGGATCGGCGGTGAAGAAGCTGAGGTCGGTATAGATTTTCGCGGTCACCGGATGGTAATTGCCGGTGCCGAAATGGCAGTACGAGCGATAACCGCCATCTTCGCGGCGGACGATCAGCGAGACCTTGGCGTGGGTCTTGTAGTCGAAAAAGCCGTAGACCACCTGGACCCCGGCACGCTCGAGCTGCGAGGCCCACAGCAGATTCTGCTCCTCGTCGAAGCGCGCGCGCAGCTCGACCACTGCGGTCACCGCCTTGCCCGCCTCGGCCGCAGCGATCAACGCAGCGATGATCGCCGACTGCTTGCCCGCGCGGTACAACGTCTGCTTGACCGCCACGACGTCCGGATCGGCTGCGGCCTGGTTGAGGAAGGCGACCACCACCTCGAAACTCTCGTAGGGATGGTGGACGACCATGTCCTTTTCGCGGATCGCGGCAAAACAATCGCCATCGTGCGCCAGGACGCGCTCAGGAAAGCGGGGGGAATAGGGCGGGAATTTCAGGTCGGGGCGCCCCTCGCCGTCGACCACCGTGGCAAAGGCCTTCGCGCCGAGCAGCCCGGCGGTGCGGATCACGCTGGCCTCGCTGGTATCGGTATTGCGCAGGAGCATGACCTCCAGCCGCGGATCGCAGCCATTCTCGATCTCCAGCCAGATCACCTTGCCGCGTCGCCGCCGCTGGATCGCGCTGCGGAAATAGCGGACCAGATCCTCGGCGTCCTCCTGCAGTTCGATGTCGCTGTCGCGCAGGATGCGGAACAGGCCGGTGCCCTCGACGGTAAAACCGGGAAACAGCTGATCGGCAAAGCGGCAGAGCAGGTCCTCGATCGCGACGTAGAGCCCTCGCTCGCCGGGCAGGCGGATCAGGCGCGGCAGGGTCGGCGGGACCAGGACCATTTCCTGGATCGGTGCGCCGTCGCTGGTGCGCGTCAGCTGGAACAACAGCCCCATGCCCTGGTTGGCGACGAACGGAAACGGATGCGCCGGATCAAGTGCCTGCGGGGTCACGACGGGCAGAATCTGGGTGCGGAAATGCTCCCCCAGCCAGGCCTTGTGCTCGGCCGACAACCGCCGTCCGGCCAGCGCGATCCCGGCCTGGGAAAGCGGCTTGCGCAAGTGGCGCAGGATCTGCAGCTGGCGCGCCTTGAGCGCGTCGATGGCCTCGCCAATTCCCGCCAGCTGTTGCGCCGGACTTAGCCCGTCAATCGACAGCTCCTCGATCCCGCGGCGCAGCTGACCCTTGATCCCGGCCACCCGCACGACGATGAATTCATCGAGATTGGCCGAAGCTATCGCCAGGAACCGCAGCCGTTCGAGCAGCGGGTGCGCGATGTTGCACGCCTCGTCGAGGACGCGGTGGTTAAAGGCGATCCAGCTCCGCTCGCGGTTGAAATACCGCGATTCGGTGTCGCCAGGCGCGGAGCCGGAGTGCTGCAAGGGCGCGCTCGTCAGAAAGGGTTTGTGCCGGGCTTTCAATGTGACGCGAGCGTTACGCTTTTGTGAATGCAGGCGGGAGTCTTGTTTTCAGGAGTTCTTTGTCTGCCTGACGGCGGGGAGCGGCAAGCGCAGCTTGCACTGGTCAACGCAAAAGACTCTGCCGCGCGAAGGGCAAGCGCAGCTTGCACCGGGCAACGCAAAATGGTGGGCGATGACGGGCTCGAACCGCCGACATCTTCCGTGTAAAGGAAGCGCTCTACCAACTGAGCTAATCGCCCGGCCCAAGGCCAAGGCCCGCGCCTTTAGAACATTCAGACGGCGGGCGAAAGGTTCTTAAACCAACCGCGCTACAGCCGTCCCTACCTCACCGAAGAACCGCGCCATGGCTTCCGCCGCAGGGTCGGTCAGGGCGATAAAGGCGCGGCGCCGGTCGCAATCGTCCTCGACCCGGTGGAGCAGGCCGGACTCGGTCATCTGGCCGATCCAGCGCAACGCGGTGGTCGGCGGGACGCCCGAGGCGATGCACAGCGAGGTGACCGAGACACGGGCATGTTCGGCCCGCGCGGCGGTGAGATCGAGCAGCATGTCCCACGCGGGATCGGCGAACAGTTCGCCATCGAAAAACCGCGCGCGCAAATGGCGCTGGCGGATCATCTGGCGCACCAGCCGCGGGTCGGGCAACGAAGGCCGGGCGGCGCGCGCCAGGCGATCGCTCCCCAATTCGCCCAGGCGACTCTCCCCCGGTCCGGCATAGGCAGGCGTGGGCGATTCGAAGCGGAAGATGCTCTCGGCCCGACTGCGCATCGGCATCGGCACGGGGGGATCAATTCCATCAAGCCGTGTGGCGATCTGGCTGACCTGCTCGGTCAGGCGCAGCAGCACCAGCCGATCGTCCTCCGACAACTCGCACACCCGCAGCCGTGGCAGCCGGGCGAGAACCCGGCCCAGCGCGATGACACGCTCACCCCGGGTCGGGTCGACCAGGATCTGCGGGTCCGACTGGTCGAGGCAGCCAAACACATCGTCGAGCGCGGCGACGCTGGTCGAAACCACCAGCTGCGCACCCGCATGAGCCACGCGGATATCGAGCCGGGCCAGTGCGGCCAGGTCCGCGCCAGTGGGCCGCGGGCAATCAAGCAGAACCACTTCGCCCAAAGGCCGGGCATCGCCGCTCAGCAACCCGGCGACTTCGCCTTGCTCAGCCACGCGAAAACCAGCAGCCAGGGCATCGTCACGCAGCAGATCGCGGACATGGGCGCGATCGGCAAAGATCGACAGGGCCACCGGCAGGCCCGCAATATCGTTGGCGGGGGCATAGGCAAAATCGGCCTGGCTCATCAATTTGACTCCTGTTGTGCGAACAGGAGTAGAACAAACAGGGGTTATGTCAAGAATGGATACTTACGGCGCAATCTCGATCGGTGTCCCGTCTCCGACCTGCACCCACAGCTCATCCATTTCGGCATTGGCCAGCGCGATGCAGCCCAAGGTCCAGTCACCTTCGACGCGATCTCCGGCGAAGTCGTTGGGTTGGCCGTGGATGAAGATGTCTCCGCCCGGGCTTTGGCCAAGCGCAGCGGCCTGGGTACGGTCGCGCGGGGCGGGGTAGGAGATGTGGAGCGAGAGATGATAGGCGCTGTGCGGGTTTCCGTAGTCCAGCGTGTACCGGCCCTCGGGCGTGCGGCTATCGCCCTGGACCTGCTTGGGCCCGATGGGCTGCTGGCCAAGCTGGATGTTGCTGTACGTGCGGAGCGGCTGGCCGTGGGCATAGACCGTCAGGGTGCGGGCAGATTTGGAGACGATGACGAGGTCGGCGAGTTCCTGCGCCTGGGCTGCGGTGGGCAGGAGGGAGGCGAGGAGGAGCCAGCTTAGAGGGTGGCGCGAGGGCTTCGACGGGCTCAGCCTGAGCGGAGTTTTGGGGGTTGGGCAGAATTCCAGAGTCATTGGCCTATCTCCTTACACCCACGCCGCTACCTCCGCTCAGGCTGGGCTTGTCGGGGCCGAAGGCGGTAATCCCCGCACCCCCCCTCAATCCACAAACGGATCGCGGACCAGGATCGTGTCCTCGCGCTCGGGGCTGGTGCTGACCAGGGCCACCGGCGTTTCGATCAATTCCTGCACCCGCTGGATATACTTGATCGCCTGAGCCGGCAGGTCGCCATAGCTGCGCGCGCCGGCGGTGGTGGCGCGCCAGCCTTCCATGTCCTCATAGATCGGCTCGACCGCGGCCTGGTCGGCGGCGTGGCTGGGAAAGTAATCAAGGATCTTGCCGTGGAGGCGATAGCCGGTGCAGATGCGGATCACATCGAACCCGTCGAGCACGTCGAGCTTGGTCAGGGCGATCCCGGTAACGCCCGAGATCGCGCAGCTCTGGCGCACGAGCACGGCGTCGAACCAGCCGCAACGGCGCTTGCGCCCGGTGACCGTACCGAATTCATGCCCGCGCTCGCCCAGCTTTTGGCCAGTTTCGTCCTCCAGTTCGGTCGGAAAAGGCCCCGATCCGACCCGAGTGGTATAGGCCTTGACGATGCCCAGGACAAAGCCGGTCGCCGCCGGGCCCAGACCGGAGCCCGAGGCGGCGGTGCCGCTGACGGTGTTCGAGCTGGTGACGAACGGATAGGTCCCGTGGTCGACATCGAGCAGCACGCCTTGCGCGCCTTCGAACAGGATCCGCGCCCCGGCCTTGCGCACTTTTTTGAGGCGGCGCCACACCGGCTGGGCGAACTGGAGCACGTAGGGTGCGATCTCGCGCAGCGCCTCGATCAGCGCAACGCGATCGACCGGAGGCTCGCCGAACCCGGCGCGCAAGGCATCGTGGTGCGCGCACAGCCGATCGAGCTGGGCATCGAGCGCATCAAGGTGCGCCAGATCACAGACGCGGATCGCCCGGCGACCGACCTTGTCCTCATAGGCAGGCCCGATCCCCCGTCCGGTGGTGCCGATCTTGCCGCTGCCAGCAGCCGCCTCACGCAAGCCATCGAGCTCGCGGTGGATTGGCAGGATCAGCGGGCAGTTGTCAGCCAGCGCGAAGTTCTCGGCATGGATCGAGACGCCCTGGCTCTCCAGCTTCTCGATCTCGGCCTTGAGCGCCCACGGATCGAGCACCACCCCGTTGCCGATGATCGACAAGGTTCCGCGCACGATGCCCGAAGGCAGCAGGGAGAGCTTGTAAGTCTGATCGCCGACAACAAGGGTATGCCCGGCGTTGTGCCCGCCCTGAAAGCGGACCACGACATCGGCGCGGCTGGCCAGCCAGTCGACGATCTTGCCTTTGCCCTCATCGCCCCACTGGGCACCGATCACGGTAACATTGGCCAAATGAGGGCCTTTCCTTGCGCTTGAAACCGTGCCGCGCCCTAGGGGAGCGGAGGGACAAGGGCAAGCAGACAGGTGCGGTTAAACGGTGATTGGCAAACCTTGGCGGTAAACACACGGGCGCTAACCGGACGAGATGCAGCAATCGGCGGCGCTGACCGCGGCTTTGCGCTCTGGCGGCAGCGCGGTGGAGCTGGGCAGCTTTCCTGGCCAGAGCCTCATGGGCCACAGGACGATCGACCGTAGCCTGGGGGATCCGGGCTATGCGGCAACGCTGGTGGTGGATGCGTGGTTGAAAAGGGTGTTCGGGCGTTAGTTAGAGCGCGACCGCTTTGCCACCTGAAAGCCGGTGGGTGCAGCCCAGCGCCCCGGCCTCGTCGCTATCGGCCAGCGCCGCCACCGTCCGCCAGCCCTCCGCGCGCAGTTTTGCCGCAGTGGCAGGATCGTGGCCCAGCGGAAGGAACAGTTTTTCGCCCGGCGCATCAGCAGCCATAGCCGCGTCGATCAGCGGATCGAGGTAGAGCGAGAAACCGGTCGCTACTTCGTCGCAACCGGAAATACGATAGCTGCCCCCGCGTCCGACCGAGCCGCGCAGGCCTTGCGCATAAAGGGTGAAACCGATCCAGCTCTGGTATTCCAAGCCATGACGCTCGCTCGGGTCGAGGGTCAGGCGCGCGCTTGCGCCGACCCGCAAGGCAATCTCGCGCAGGCCCTGGATGCGGCTGGCCAAAGCTCCGCCCGGTCCAGCCTTGGCAGCATCGATCGCGGCAAGGCTTTCGATCGCAGTCTCGAATGGCCCGGTGGCGTAGAGCAGCGGCAGGTAGGCCTCGCCTCCGGCACTGACCAGCCCGCCGGCGTCCTTGGCATCAAGCTCGCTGCGCACTGCGACGATCTTGTCGGGGGCCAGCGGGAGCGCCCTGGCCGCCAGCGTCTCGACCAGGTCCGGCAGAGTGAGGTCGAGTGAGATGCCGGTCGCACCCGCAGCCTGCAGCGCTTCGATCGCGATGCTGACAACCTCGGCCACCGCAGCCACGCTGTCACTGCCGATCAGTTCGGCGCCCAGTTGCAGGCGTTCGCGCGTCGGGTCGAGCCCGTCGCCCTTGATCGTTACCACTTGCCCGGCATAGCACAGCCGCAACGGACGCGGCGCGGAGGCCAGCCCGGTCGCGGCGATCCGGCCCACTTGTGGCGTGATGTCCGAGCGCAAGGCCAGCGTGCGCAGGCTGGCGGGATCGACGAAGCGGAACATCCGCCGCGGCTCGACCCCGGTCATCCGGCTGGCGAACGACTGCTCGAACTCGATCAAGGGTGGCTGGACCCGATCGTAGCCATGGCTATCCATGACATCGAGCACAGCACGCGAAACCCGCGCCGCCACGGCAGCACTGGCCGGCAGCCGGTCCTCAAGCCCCTCAGGCAGCAGATCGCGATCGGTGTCATGCATCGTATTACCCCGCCAAGCCCACCAGAAGCGCACCAACCGATGGAAGCCCCAGCACCGTTCTGGCCGCATGCAGCCGGTTCCAACGATCCATCAGATCCGTCCCCGTACCGGTGGCCAACATGGCGTAGTTCCCTTCATCTCAGAAGCCTGCTGACAGGGCTTGCCCTAAAACACCAGCGCCCGCACCGTCTTCACGCCGGGAAGCTGGCAGGCCTGCTGCATGACTTCCTGGCTGACCGGACTATCGACCGAAAGCAGCAGCACTGCTTCGCCCCCGGCATCGCGACGGCCAAGGTGGAAAGTGCCGATGTTGATCCCGGCCTCGCCCAGCAAAGTTCCGATCCGGCCGATGAAGCCGGGCGCGTCCTCGTTGACGATATACAGCATGTTGCCGTCCAGATCGGCCTCAATCCCGATTCCGAAGATCTCGACCAGGCGTGGCTGGGTGTTGCCGAACAAGGTTCCCGCAACAGAGCGCTTGCCTTGGCTGGTCTCGACCGAGACGCGCACCAGGGTGTGATACACACCCTCGCGGTCATGGCGCACTTCGCGCACGTCGAGCCCGCGCTCCTTGGCCAGGAACGGCGCGTTGACCATGTTGACCGTGTCCGAATAGCGCCGCATCAGCCCGGCCAGCACCGCCCCGGTGATCGGCTTGATGTTGAGCTGCGCCGCCGCGCCCTCGACCTCGATGCTGATCTTGGTCAGGTTGTCATGGGCGAGTTGCCCGATCAGCGAACCCAGTCGCTCGGCCAGCGCCATGTAGGGCTTCAGTTTGGGCGCTTCCTCAGCTGACAGCGACGGCATGTTGAGCGCGTTGGTGACGCCGCCGGTGACCAGGAAATCAGCCATCTGTTCGGCCACCTGCAGCGCGACATTGACCTGCGCCTCGTTGGTCGAGGCTCCTAAATGGGGCGTGCAGATGAAATTGGGCGTACCGAACAGCGGTGATTCCTTAGCTGGTTCGGTCTGGAACACGTCAAGCGCAGCGCCCCCGACCTGGCCCGAATCGAGCGCCGCCTTCAACGCCGCTTCGTCGATCAGGCCACCTCGGGCGCAGTTAATGATCCGCACGCCCTTCTTGGTCTTGGCCAGGTTTTCGGCTGAGAGGATGTTGCGGGTCTGCGCGGTCAGCGGGGTGTGCAGGGTGATGAAGTCGGCCTTGGCCAGCAACGTATCGAGATCGGCCTTTTCCACGCCCATCTCAATCGCGCGCTCGGGCGTGAGGAACGGATCGAACGCGACAACTTTCATCTTGAGCCCCAGCGCGCGGCTGGCGACGATCGAGCCGATATTGCCTGCGCCGATCAGGCCCAGGGTCTTGCCGGTGACTTCCACGCCCATGAAGCGGTTCTTTTCCCACTTGCCGGCCTGGGTCGAGACATCGGCCTCGGGCAGCTGGCGCGCGAGCGCGAACATCAGCGCAATGGCGTGTTCGGCAGTAGTGATCGAGTTGCCGAACGGGGTATTCATCACCACCACGCCCTTGGCCGAGGCGGCGGGAATATCGACATTGTCGACCCCGATCCCGGCGCGGCCGATGACTTTCAGATTGGTCGCAGCGTCGAGGATCGCCTTGGTCACTTTGGTCGAGGAGCGGATCGCCAGGCCGTCGTAGTCGCCGATTCGGGCGATCAGTTGCTCGGGGGTTTCGCCGGTGATCTCGTCGACCTCGCAGCCCCGATCACGGAAGATCGCGGCGGCATTGGGGTCCATCTTGTCGGAAATAAGTACGCGGGGCTTGGTCATTGGAAGGTCTTTCTGAAACGTCATCCCGGGCTTGCCCCGGGACCGGTGGCCGCTGGGTGCGACCTGACCGGCAGGTGGTTTGGGAGGCCAGCGGTCCCGGGGTCGAGCCCGGGATGACGGCCTATTGCTTGAGGCTGGCGTAAGCCCAGTCGAGCCACGGCCCGAGTGCTTGGATATCGGCGGTGTCCACCGTCGCCCCGCACCAGATGCGCAAGCCCGGCGGCGCGTCGCGGTATCCAGCAATGTCGTAGGCCGCGCCTTCGGCCTCGAGCAGTGCGGCGAACTTCTTGATGAAGTCCTCGTCCGCGCCGTCGACGGTCAGGCACACGCTGGTCTTCGAGCGGCTGGCTGGATCGGCGGCAAGGTGCCCGAGCCAGGAGCGGTCCGCAACGATCTTGTCGAGCGCCGCTGCATTGGCGTCGGAACGCTGCTGGAGGGCTTTCAGGCCTCCCAGCCCCTTGCCCCACTCCAGCGCAAAGATCGCGTCTTCCACTGCCAGCATCGAAGGGGTGTTGATCGTCTCGCCCTTGAACACGCCTTCGGTCAGCTTGCCTTTTGAGACGAGGCGGAAGACCTTAGGCAGCGGCCAGGCGGGGGTGTAGCTTTCGAGGCGCTCGACCGCGCGCGGGCCCAGGATCAGCACGCCATGCGCGCCCTCGCCGCCCAGCACTTTCTGCCACGAGAAAGTCGCGACATCGATCTTGGCCCAGTCGATGTCATAAGCAAACACCGCGCTGGTCGCGTCGGCGAAGCTGAGACCCTGGCGGTCGGCGGCGATCCAGTCGGCATTGGGCACGCGGACGCCCGAGGTGGTGCCGTTCCAGGTGAACAGCACGTCGTTCGACCAATCGACCTGGGCCAGATCAGGCAGCGCGCCATAGTCGGCGCGGATCACGGTGGGATCGATCTTGAGCTGCTTGACCGCATCAGTCACCCAGCCTTCGCCAAAGCTCTCCCAGGCCATGGTGGTGACCGGGCGCGCGCCCAGCATCGTCCACATCGCCATTTCGAAAGCGCCGGTGTCGGAACCCGGGACGATGCCGATGCGGTGCGTATCGGGCAGACCGAGCAAGTCGCGCATCAGGTCGATCGAATACTGCAGGCGCGCTTTGCCGATCTTGGCACGGTGCGAGCGGCCGAGCGATTGGGTCGCCAATTTTTCAGGAGACCAGCCCGGCGGCTTCGCGCAGGGACCGGAAGAAAAGAACGGCCGCACAGGTGTATGCGCCGGTTTTAAAGCAATCATGTCAGTCTCTCCTTGCAGAGAGCTCGCGCGGCGTTGGGACCGCGTGGCCCGGCGCCGCAAGTAAGGGTGCGGGCGGCCAAGTCAAGCGCCATGTCCCGCAAACCCGGCGATGCGACGAAGCGAAGTTGTCGGTAACTCCAAATTAACCATCGCGGCGCAGGGTTCGCCTGATGCGCCACGGCCTCGCCTTTGCCCTGCTCATGCTGCCCGCGCTGGCTGCGTGCTCAGCAATCCCCCAGGCGGCGCAGCGCCAGCCGGTGCGGCAATCCACCGCGCTGTTCACGCCCGAGCCGCAGGCGCGCCAGTGCCTGGCCGAACTGGGTCATAGCGATGCCGCCTTCATGCCCCTGCCCGATCGCTATTACGGCGCGGGCTGCTCGACGCTCAACTCGGTGCGGCTGGTCTCGCTGCGCAGCGATCGCGCCGACCTCAGCCTGGCCAACCTCGGCCCAGTCGCCTGTCCGCTGGCCAACCGCTTCGCCGGCTGGGCGCGCTACGGCGTCGACCGCGCCGCGCGGCAGATCCTGGGCAGTCCGCTGGTGCGGATCGAGACGATGGGCTCTTATTCCTGTCGCAACGTGGCGGGCCGCGATCGCCGCTCGGCCCACGCTACCGGTAACGCCATCGACGTCTCGGGCTTCCAGCTCGCCAACGGGCGCCGGATCACGATCATGGGCGACTGGAACGCGGGACCGGCAGATGCCCGCCAGTTCCTCACCATTATCCACGCCAGCGCCTGCAAGCGCTTCGGCACCGTGCTGGGTCCGGGCTACAATCTGGCCCACCGCGATCACCTGCACGTGGAGCTCAGCGGCAGCGCGTTCTGTCGGTGAGGGTTACTTCACAAACGCTTGTCGCAAAGCCGCGCCAGCGCGCGTCTGCCAGACCTTCCCGGTCCCGCGCAAAGCGTCCAGCACCTCGGGCGAAAGCCGCAGGTTGACCTTGGCCTTGTGCGTTCCGATCGCATCGGCGGACGACCCCCGCCTATGCGCCCGAGTGCAACATAACGGGTTCACCATAATCGATCCGGCTATCCTCGATCACAACCGCCGGAGCCGTATCCCCCCACCAAATTCGCCGAGCGACAGCCCGTGCTTGACGATATTCGCCGCGTCCTTGTCCGGATCGAACTCTATCTGCACAATTTATGGAGAGGTATGAACTGACCGCATCAACATTAAATGCCGCCCCATAAACTACTTCACCTCGACCGGCTTCTCATTGAAAAAGCTGTAATCGGGCAGCGACTGGAACGCCTTCCTCAGGGCCTCGCTCCAGCTGGAGGCAATCGCGCGGTAATAGGGATCGGTATCGTCGATCCGGCGGTTGTGGAGCGGCTCGAATAAATCGCGCTCGATCACCAGCAGGTCGAGTGGCAGGCCGACCGACAAGTTGGCCTTGAGCGTCGAATCGAAGCTGACCATCAGCAGCTTGACCGCATCCTCAAAGCTCATCGAGCGGTCATAGCCGCGCAGGATGATCGGGCGACCGTATTTGGTCTCGCCGATCTGGAAGAACGGAGTGTCGAAGCTGGCCTCGATGAAGTTGCCTTCGGGATAGACCAGAAACAGCCGCGGCTCCATCCCGTCGATCTGCCCGGCGACGATCATCGAGGCGGTGAACTGTCCAGCGGCTTCCTGGCCGTGCGTTGCCTGGCGGCCCTTGATCGTGTTGCGCAGCAGATCGCCCACCAGCGTCGCCACCTGGAACATCGTGGGCGCCTCCAGCAGCGAATTGTGCCGTTCGGACGGGGCCTTGTTGCGTTCCTCAAGCTGACTGATTACCGACTGGGTGGTCGCCAGGTTTCCTGCGGTCATCACGGTGATGATCCGTTCGCCGGGCATCGACCAATAGTTCATCTTGCGAAATACCGAGATGTTGTCGACGCCCGAATTGGTCCGGGTATCGCTCATCAGCACCATCCCGGTGTCAAGCATCATCCCCACGCAATAGGTCACTGGCCCCGATCCTTCACGCTTCCCCCCCACGCTTGTCTGAGCCGGTGCTACTGCTGCATCCGCTGCTGTTCAACCGTAACACTGACGCTAAGCTCAGACTGTCCCCCGCCAAACGACAGTCCGGTGATCGGCGCGGCGTCGCGATAGTCGCAACCGCTGGCAACGCGGACATAACGCGCGTCGGGGCCGATCCCGTTGGACACGTCGAACGCCACCCAGCCCAGGTTGTCGACATGGGCCTCGGCCCAGCCGTGTCCGGCATCCTGTTCGACCCGGTCGTTCATCATCAGGTAGCCGCTGACATAACGCGCCGGAATGCCCATCAGCCGGGCTGCGCCGATGAACACGTGGGTGTGGTCCTGGCAGACCCCGTAACCCAGCGCGATCGCCTCCTCTGCCGGAGTCTCGACATTGGTGTAGCCCGGGGCATAGCTGACCGCCTCCAGCACGGCGGCAGACAAGTCATGCAGCGTGGCCAGCATGTTGCTGCGGTCAATCTCATGGGCACTGGCCAGCGCGCGCATCCGCGGCCCGGGGCGGGTCAACGGGGTCTGCATGAGGAACCGCCACAGTGGCATCGGGCCCACGTGCGGCCCGACGATCCCGGAATTATCAGCCGTCTCGACTATTCCGGTGCAGCTGACGAACAGCGCCTGGCTACCGGGATCGACCGAGACCAGGCTCGTGCGGTTGGCGTAATGATCGTCGTACTCGACCTCGAACCGCGCCCCTTCCAGCTCCATCCGCCAGTCGATCACGCGTTGGCCATGCGTGGACTTGGGCTGGAGCCGCAACCGCTGCAGCCCGTGCGCGATCGGGCGGGTGAAGGCGTAGCGCGTGGTGTGGCGAATCGAGAGGCGCATGGCGGGCAGCGATCCTAGGCGGTAAAGCGATAATCGCGGGCGATTGCCTCGGCGATCTGCTGCGTGCCGGCGATCGAGCCCCGAATGAACTGGTGCAGCCCGAAGTCGAAAACCTGCTCGATCGTGGTCTGGTGCAAGCGCCCCCCGGCATCGCGCAACAGCTCGTGCGCGCCCACCTCGCAACCGTATTGCCGAGCCAGCGCGCCCATGTTCGAACGCAGCTTGTCATAGCAAAACGCCAGGCTGCGTGGGAATCGCCCGTCCAGGATCAGGAACTGGGCGATCCCGCGCGGATCGGACGCACCGGCGTTGAGCCAGCGATAGGCGCGGTCCCCGGCGACCGCGCGCAGCACGGTCTCCCACTGGGCATTGTCGAGGCTCGAGCCGACCCACGATAGCGACGGCAGCAGCAGGTAATATTTGACGTCGAGGATCCGGGCAGTGTTGTCGGCGCGCTCAAGATAGGTGCCGACCCGAGCGAAGTTGAAGATCTCATTGCGCAGCATCGAGCCATCCATCGCCCCGCGGACCAGCTTGGCCTGGCGGCGGATCGAGGCAAGGACGTTGCCCAGCGCAGCCTCGCGCACCGGACGCGAGAGCATCTCGCGCAGCAACATCCAGTTCTCGTTGACCACTTCCCACACCTCGCGGGTCAGCGCAGTACGCACTGCCCGGGCATTAGTCCGCGCGCCCTCGACCATTGCCAGCACGCTGCCGGGATTGGCCTTGTCGCGCAGCAGGAAGTTCCACACCTGAATCCCGGTGTAGGTACCATTGACCTTTTCGTAAGCTACCTTCTGGCCGGCGGTGAGGATGACCGAGCGCCACTCCTCCTCACTGGTGGCGGCATCGCGGGTCAGCGCCATGCGAAACCCGGCCTCAAGCAGCCGCGCGGTATTCTCTGCCCGCTCGAGATAGCGGAACATCCAGAACACGCCGTTGGCGGTGCGGCCTAGCATGATGCGATCCGGGGCATCAGTCTTCCAGCACCCAGCTGTCCTTGGTCCCGCCGCCTTGCGAGGAGTTGACCACCAGCGAGCCCTTTTTCAACGCCACCCGGGTCAGTCCGCCGGGGGTAATTTCGATCCCTTCGGGCGAGACCAGCACGAACGGGCGCAGATCGACATGACGCGGGGCGAAGCCGGCGCGGGTGAAGATCGGCACGGTCGACAGCGCCAGGGTCGGCTGGGCGATGTAGTTGTCCGGGCGCGCTTTCAGCTTGCGGGTGAACGCGGCAATCTCGGCCTTGCTCGCGGTCGGCCCGATCAGCATGCCATAGCCGCCCGAGCCGTGAACTTCCTTGACTACCAGATCCTTGAGGTTGTCGAGCACGTAAGCCAGCGCCTCGCTTTCCGAACAGCGCCACGTCGGCACATTGCCAAGCAGCGGCTTCTCGCCAGTGTAGAACTCGACGATCTCGGGCATGAAGCTGTAGATCGCCTTGTCGTCGGCGATCCCGGTGCCCGGCGCATTGGCAAGCGTTATCCCGCCCGCGCGGTAGACGTCCATGATTCCGGCCACGCCCAGCTTGCTCGCCGGATTGAAGCTGAGCGGATCGAGGTAATCGTCGTCGACCCGGCGATAGAGCACGTCGATCGGCTGGTAACCGCAGGTCGTGCGCATCGCGATGCGGCCCTCGACCACGCGCAGGTCGCTGCCTTCGACCAGTTCGGCGCCCATCTGATCGGCCAGGAAGGCGTGCTCGAAATAGGCGCTGTTGTAGATCCCCGGGGTCAGCACCGCGACTACCGGGCGATCCCCGGCGATCCGCTCAGGCGCGCAGGCGGCGAGGCTGCGCGCCAGCCGCCGCGGATATTCCGAGACCGGGCACACCGGCACCCGGGTGAACAGTTCGGGAAACATCGCCATCATCGTCTCGCGGTTTTCCAGCATGTAGCTGACCCCGCTCGGCGTCCGGGCGTTATCCTCCAAGACCATGAATTCATCGGGTCCGGTGCGGACCAGGTCGATCCCGACGATATGGGTATAGACCCCGCCCGGCGGGGTGAAGCCGACCATCTCGGGCAGGAACGCGGCATTGCCCTGAATCAGCCGCAGCGGCAGCCGACCCGCGCGCACGATCTCCTGGCGGTTATAAATATCGTGAAGAAACGCGTTGAGCGCGCGCACCCGCTGCTCAATCCCGCGCGACAGTTTGCGCCATTCGTGCGCGGTAATGATCCGCGGGATCATGTCGAACGGAATCAGGCGCTCTTCGCCGGCATCGTCACCGTAAACGTTGAAAGTAATCCCGGTGGCACGGAACAGGCGGTCGGCCTCGGCCCCCTGGCGCCGCAGCCAGGCGCTTTCCTGCTCGCCATACCATTGCGAATAGCCCGCATAGGCAGGCCGCACGCCGCCATCGGCATCGAACATTTCATCAAACGGCACTGCGGCTGGCTTCATGGCAACTCCGGATTTTCGCCTTTGTGGCACGGGGTTGCCGCGCTTGCCAACCGGGAAATGCTGCGATCGCGAGACAGGCGGGAAACGGGCGCGAAATGGACGCGAAATGGGCGCGAAATGGACGCGAAATGGACGCGAAATGGGCGAAAGTCAGGCGCAAGGCAGGCCGGGAAGCAGCCTCTCAGTTCTCGCCTTCATCCAGGATCCGCAGCACTTGCGCGATGACCGCCGGATCGCTTGCAAAGCCCAGATGGCTGCAGCGCATGGCCACGGCGCGGTCACGTTCACCCGGGCGACCACAAGCCGAGCGCGGCGAAACCACCCCGTCGCGCGGGCTCCACAAGGCTATCGTCGGGACCGGCGGCTTGGCACTGAAATCTGCCGCAATCGGCGGCGCGTCGACCGGATGCCCGGTGACAAACTGATAGGCACGCCAAGCGTTGTTGGCGCGGCGATCGCCCGAAAACGGCGTGCCCATGGTAATCACCCGGGCCACGTGATCGGGCACCAGCTTGGCGATCTCGCGCGCATAGAGCCCACCCAGGCTCCACCCGATCAAAGTGACCGGCGCCTGCTCGGCCTCGGCCAGCGCCGCGACTCGCCCGATCAGCAGTGCGAACAGCGCCTCGCTCGGGCCCATGTTGAAGCCCTGGCCCCAGTCGTGCGCGCTGTGCCCCGCAGCTGCCAGCGCAGTGCGCATCCGCCGCATCCGCAAAGGGTGCGCGCCGAACCCGGGCAGCAACATCACCGGCTGGGGGCTGATCGCAGGCCCGGCAGCGAAGGCGCCTGAGCGACGCACGCTGGCCATGGTACCCAGCTCGCGCAGCAGCAGCGCCAGGCGCGGGCCGTTGACGCCGACAGGCTGCGGCTGGCGCGCCAGTGCGGTCCGCCGGGCCAGCTCAGCGCCAGTGACCGAAGCCTGCCGCCAGAGCGCCGAACTGGCGCTGCGCGTCATATCACGCCAGGCGTTGAGGCTGGTCATCGGGTCAGATTGCATTTTCGTGACATATCCCCGGCATAACGCAAGGCAAGCCGGGAGGTTGCACGACAATCATGGCGCAGAGGCTGCGCACTCGCCGATCCGCTCGGATTTCACGTCGGTCACCATCTTCACCCCGCCGCCTGGCATCCCCGGCGCGTCGCGGCTGACTTGCACCTGCATCTGCGAGCCTTCTGCGGTGATCGTGCCTTTCATCGCCACGGTCGAGGTCATCCCCTTGCCCACCTCGCAGCTCATCTTGGCGTCGAGGGTGCTGCCCGCGACTTCGAACTTGTCGTACTTGCAATGGCCCTGCGCCAGCTTGTCGGTCATCTCGCGATAGCCCTTGTCGGCCTGCTCGGGAGTGAGGCAGAACTCGCGGTCTTGCGCGGTCGAGGCGAACATCGGTTTGATTCGCTCGGCCTGCGCGGCGGGCATCCCGGGCACCTCGAAACTGGTCAGCTTGATCGTCGAGCGATAGTTGCCAGGCCGCGGCCTGGCCATCTGCGCCACCGCCGCCTTGACCTCATCCTGGCTCTTGGGCGCGCCGCTGGGGGTCTTGTTGCAGGCGGCCAGCGATACTGCGGCGAGCACGGCGAGGATCAGGGCAGCACGCATTGGCAAAGTCTCCGGCAGCATCGATCAAAGCGCGAGATTGCCGCCGGGCGCAGGCCTGGGTCAAGGGTTCGCGCAAGCAGAACGGCATAAACTGTCAGGAGTCAGGCGCTTGCCGCCCCCACAACACCTTCCCGACACGTCATCAGCGGCTGGATCCGCGTCCCGAAGGCCTCAACGCCCTCCAGAAAATCATCGAACGTCAGCAGCACCCCTCCGGTCCCCGGCACTGCAGCGATCTCGTCCAGCATCCGCGCGACGCTTGCATAGCTGCCGACCAGCGTGCCCATGTTGATATTGACCGCGCCTTCGGGGGCAGCCAGTTGCCGGACGTTGGTGTCCTTGTTGACGGTGTCGGCCGCGCCCTGGTTGGTGAGCCAGGCGATCGCGGCGTGGTCGACGCCGTCGTTATAGCTCTTCCACTTGGCCATCGCCTTCTCGTCGGTTTCATCAGCGATGATCATGACCAGCACGTAGACCGATACCTCGCGCCCGGTCCTGGCGGTTGCGGCAGCAAGACGTTGGTTGTTGGAGGCAAACGCGGTCGGGGTGTTGACCCCTTTGCCCAGGCAGAAGGCGTAGTCCGCCCATTTCGCCGAAAACGCGAGGCCCTCGTCAGAGGATCCGGCGCAGATGATCTTCATCTCGCCCTCGGGCTGGGGCCGGACCAGGCAATCGTCCATCTGGTAATACTGCCCCTTGAAGTCGCTCCGCCCAGTGTCCCACAATTCGCGCAGGATGCGGGCATATTCGTCGAGCATCTGGTAGCGGTTGCGGAAATGCTCGTCGCCCGGCCACATCCCCATCTGGCTGTATTCGGGCGGTTGCCAGCCGGTGATCAGGTTCAGCCCGAAGCGGCCGTGGCTGATCGAATCGATGGTGTTGCACATCCGCGCGGCAAAAGCTGGCGGCACCAACAGCGTCGGGCAAGTCGCGTAGATCTTGATTGTCTCGGTTACTGCGGCAAGCCCCGCCATCAGGGTGAAGCTTTCCAGCCCATATTCCCAGAACTGCGTTTTGCCGCCGAAGCCGCGCAGCTTGATCATCGACAGGAGGAAGTCGAGGCCGTGCTTTTCGGCGCGCAGGGCAATCTCCTTGTTGAGATCGAAGCTGGGCATATATTGCGGCGCGTTCTCGCTGATCAGCCAGCCATTGTTGTTGATGGGCACAAAGACGCCGACTTGCATGGGCTCAACTCCTGAGAAAATCGAGGATAAGGCGGGCAAAGGCGTCCGGCTGGGTGATGTTGCAGGCGTGGCCGCCCGCTGCCAGCTCCGCCGGTTCGATGCACCCGTTGGCATCCGCCAGGTCGCGCGAACAGGTCCACGGCACCAGCATATCGTCGCGGGAAAACAGCGCCAGGGTCGGCGTGGCAATCGTGCCAATCCAGCCACTGGCGTCAAATGCCGCCAGCGCAGCGATGCGCTTTTCCAGAGTGGCCGCGCCGGGGAAGTCGGCCAACTGATGGGCCAGTTCGGCGTCGAGCTGAGCGCTATGCGCCGAAATCCAGGGTGCGGGATACAGGAAGATCGGTTGCGCGCGCAGGAACGCCTCGACCCCGACGTGGCGCAGCAGGTTCAGCCGCACCTCGAAACAACGCAGGAAATGCGGGTCGGGCCTGATCCAGCCATTGATCACCACCAGCCGGTCGAGCCGCGCAGGCGCCTTGTGCGCCAGCGCCAGTCCAGCCACCCCGCCCGCCGCATGGCCGACAACGTGCGCCTTGGCGACGCCCAGCGCATCCATTACCGCAAGCATGTCGTCAGCAAAGTCATCGACCGTCACCACCGTCGGCAGTGCGCGGTCACTGCGCCCGGTGCCGCGATGATCGTAAGCGATGACCCGGAAATGCGCGGCCAGCGCTGCGATGTTCGGCTTCCAGTAACTGGCCGATCCGCCCAGGCCTGATGACAGGATCAGCGGCGGCGCATCCTCGGGCCCATGCGTCTCATAGTATAGCCCCGCCTTATCCAATGTGCGCCACGCTGGCGATCTCGACCAGACAATCGGGCTTCACCAGCTCGCACAAGATGCAATAGCGGGCGGGCTTGGCGCCGGGAAAGTAGTCC
Organism: Novosphingobium sp.; assembly: GCA_043781375.1. Classification (GTDB taxonomy): domain Bacteria; phylum Pseudomonadota; class Alphaproteobacteria; order Sphingomonadales; family Sphingomonadaceae; genus Novosphingobium. Next base: position 4,285 of record JAYWBP010000016.1, on the reverse strand, counting down.
GCATAGACTGCGTTGAAGGTCGCATAGTCAGCCAGATCCTTGAGGAAGATGTGGTTCATCGCCACGTCCGCCAGGCTCGCCCCGGCGGCTTCGAGGGTGATCTTGATAACGTCGAGCACGTGCCGCGTCTGCGCCGCCGCGTCGCCGACATGAAGCACGGTGCCGCCCTCGCCCAGCGCCAGCACGCCCGAGACATAGACCGTGTTTCCCGCCCTGGCCCCGGCCGAATAGGGCGCGATCGGGGTGGGAAACTGCGGCGGATTGATTGCTTCAAAAGCCATCAGCTCTCTCCGGTAAGGGCGTTGGCAACGGAATGCAGCGCGGCGGTGAAATCCTCCACGCGGGCGACCCAGCCAAAGAACGTCTCGACATTGTAGATCGTCGCCTGCTGGATGAAGTCGGGGCCCAGGTGATGGGTCGCATCTTCCAGCATCACCCCGAAATATTCGAGGTGGAAGCCATCGCGCAGGGTCGATTCGACGCAGACATTGCTGGCGATCCCGACGAACACCAGGTTGCGGATCCTGCGCGCGCGCAGGATGCTGTCGAGCTGTGAGTTGAAGAACGCCGAATAGCGCGTCTTGGCCACGCAGATATCGCCCGGCTGCGGTGCGAGGGCTTCGACGATGGCATAGTCCCACCCACCTCGCGCCAGCAGTTGCCCGTGCAGTTCGGGTCGCGCGCGCATCGTCTTGAGCGCGTTCGACTTGTGCCAGTTGGGCGAGCCGGGCCCGCCCGCCTCGACATAGTCGGCGTCCCAGCCGTTCTGTAGATAAATCACCTGGATCCCTGCTCCCCGCGCCGCGGACAGCACCTTGCCGATGCGCCCGATCACCCCGGCAGCGCCCGCAATATCGAACCCCGCCAGATCGACATAGCCGCCCGGCGAGGCATAGGCGTTCTGCATGTCGATCACGATCACCGCAGTTTGAGCCGCGTCCAGCTCAAGCGGCTCGGGTCGTGCGCGCAGAGTGAAAGTCGAAGGCGCATCGGCCATGGCCAGCACCCTCAAGCCGTCCGCTTCAGTGTGCAGCCTCGGTCGCGCCTTCTGTTGCCGCAACCTTGTGCTCGGCCAGCTCCTTGTGGATGCCATTGGCCGCCTTGCCCACCGCATTTGCAGCGTCGGTAGCGACCGATGCGGCGGCCGCGCCGACCTTCTTGGCCCCGTCCTGCGCGACATCGGCGGCGGCAGTCGAGACATCCTGCTTGGCCGAATCGAGCGTCGAGTCGGCGGCATTCTGGGTCTTTTCCGAACACGCGCCGAGCGAAAGCATGGCGATTGCGGCAAGTGTAAGCGGGAAGGTCTTGCGCATGGGATGATCTCCTGAAGGTGTGACGGACTGTGCGATCGAGGTACAGACTACAGCAGAATGCGCGGGGGTCGAGGGGGAAGACTTTGGTCGCCCGCAATTGAGCCTGCAACTTGTCCTCCCCAGCCGCTGTCCGGAGAGCGGGACCGTCCGCAAGACGGTGGAGAGGCAGGCGGCGGAGCGCGGAGGGAATGGGGTAACGGTCCCCGGAATTAGTCGGCTGGATTTGTCTCACCGAAACTCTTTGATCCTTGAGACGACGCTTCTCAATCGATGGCTCTCAACGCGAAAATCGCCGACGCAGCGGCTTGCTGGCTTCCAGTATCAACAAGAGCCCAAAGCCCAAGCCGATAGCCATCGCCATATCGTGCCAGGCGATCGATCCGAACTTGAGCAAAACCTGGGCCCAAGGCACCAGGAGGATCAGCGCGGTCACACTCGCGATCGCAGCCACAACATAGCGCAGCGCCGCATTATGACGGACGAGCGCCTGCCCAAGGGATGCGCTGAACGAGCGGTTTACCAGAATCAGCGCAACAATCTCGGCGATCAGGGCGAAGAAGATCAATGCGCGCAGTTCCGTCTCCGGCATCGCCAACCAGGTTTCGACGAGGAAAACCGTCGCCAGCATGGCAAAGGCAATTCCGCCCTGAAACACGCTCCACACAATCATCGGCAGTGAGAACAAGGCTTCGACCGGATCGCGCGGGCGACGCTGCATGATATCGTCCTCCTCGCGCTCTGCCTCGAACACCAAAGCGCAGACCGGGTCGATCACCATTTCGAGCAGCGCAATATGGATCGGTCCGAACAGGATCGGCAGGCCGAGGAGCAAGGGCAGGAGGGCAAGGCCAGCGATCGGCACGTGGACCGCGAAGATGAAGGCCATCGCTTTGCGGATATTGTCGTAAATCCGCCGACCGAGCCGGACCGACTGCACGATCGACCCGAAATCATCGTCGAGCAATACCATCGCGGCGGCCTCACGCGCGACATCGGTGCCACGCTTGCCCATCGCGATGCCGATATGCGCGGCCTTCAACGATGGCGCGTCGTTTACGCCGTCACCGGTCATCGCGACAATCTCGCCATCGGCCTTGAACGCCTGGACGATCCGCAGCTTCTGTTCGGGCATGATCCGGGCGAAGACCGTTACCGTCTTTAGACGCTCGGCGAGCTGGGCATCGTCGAGTGCTGTCAGGTCGGCTCCGGTCAGCACGTCGCCAGCGGCAATCCCGGCCTGGGTGGCGATGAACAGGGCGGTCGCGGCATGGTCGCCAGTAATCATGACCACGCGGATGCCGGCGCTGCGACACTGGTCGACCGCGTCCGGGACACTGGCGCGGAGTGGATCGGAGAGCCCGACCAATCCCATTAGCGTATAATCGTAATCGTGCTGCTTTGCTGCCCAGTTGCGATTGTCCGGCTTGGCAATCGCGACGGCGAGCACACGAATGCCGCGCGTCGCCATCGCTTCAACCGCCGCAGTCAGCGCAGCGACGTCCTTGGGCGGCAGGTGGCATAGCCCGGCAATCGCCTCTGGTGCGCCCTTCGCCGAGAGGGTCAGTGTTTCACCGTCGTCCCAGATGTTCGACATCGCGAGCAGATCGGGGCGCAGCGCATAGGCGTGCGCCAGCTTGGCATCCGACGCCGCAATCGCGGGGACTCCGCCCCGCGCGCCGTGCAGGGCAATTTCCATCGGGTCAGTGGGCTCGACTGCACTCGCGCGCGCGGCCGTCTCGATCAAGCCGTGATAGGCTGCCGGAACAGGTACATCGGATCCGACCGAGAGCGTCTGGCCGGACGGCAGCCACAGTTCGGTTACCGACATCCGGTTTTCGGTCAGCGTACCGGTCTTGTCGGTGCACAGCACGGTGGCTGATCCCAGCGTCTCGATCGCCGCAGCGCGCCGGGTAAGCACGCCGACCTTGCCGATCCGCCACGCGCCCATCGCCAGGAACACAGTCAGGACGACCGGAAACTCCTCGGGCAGCATCGACATGCCGATCGCAATGCCGGCCAGCACGGCCTCGATCCAGCCACCGCGCAGCAGCCCGAACAGCAGCACGACAAGTAGCGCAACCCCGCCTCCGCCGATCGCGCACCACATGACGATGCGCGTTGTTTCGCGACGCAGCCGCGGCGCTTCAGTATCGAGCGTCGCGAGCGACTGGCCGATCCGCCCGATCTCGCTGCGCGGCCCCGTCGCCAGCGCGCGGGCTATGCCGCTGCCGCGCGCGACGAGTGAACCGGAATAGACATAGGGCTGCCCGTCTCCGCCGGGGCGGTGGGGATCGTCGGGAGCACCCTGGATCGCCGCCACTTTGCCGACCGGCAGCGATTCTCCGGTAAGCAGCGATTCGTCGGTCTGGAGATCGGCCGCCTCGACCAATACGGCATCGGCGGCGATCCGGTCGCCCTGTTCAAGCACGATAAGGTCACCCTGCACGACCTCGCGTCCGGCGATGCGAACCCGCGTGCCATCGCGGATGACGAGGGCGCGCGGTGCCGAGAGGTCACGCAGTGCTTCCAGGACATGTTCGGTGCGGGCTTCCTGGATCACCGTGACCGCGACCGAAAAGCTCGCAAAGCCGAGCAGGATCAAGGCCTCGATCAGGTCGCCGAGGAGGAGGTAGGCGATACCGCCCGCCAGCAACAGCGCCAGCATCGGCTCGCGCAGCACCTCGAACGCGATTCGCATTGAGGAACGGCGCCCGGCGCGGGGCAGTTCGTTGGGACCATCGACTTTCAGCCGCGCCGTCGCCGCGTCGGCAGTCAAACCACCGTATTGATCTTTTTCGATCATCGTCATGGAATTCCGGGGACAGGAGTAATTCCAGGGACAGTTAGCTTAACGCCCCTGACGTGACCCCCTAATTTTCCTCCAGATGCTATTAGAGTCCGGCCCATGGAAGGACGGACTGATGAAGCGGATACGGTTTACGGAAGAGCAGATTATCGGGGTGCTGCGGGAA
>JAYWBP010000015.1:0-2692 GCA_043781375.1 Novosphingobium sp. | reverse complement strand
AAATCAATGCGGGCTAAGTTATGCGCTCGCAAATATGGTGCGTTGGGATTTGGTGATCGCAATTCGATGACAGGCGAGGCAAAATTTGTTTTCGAATGGGTTAGAATCAATTCAGTGAGGCAACAGAGCGTTGGAACGAGTGAAATAACCGTCAAATTGAGTAAAAGGGAAGCGACTGTGATTGATGCTATTTTCCCTATCGCACTTGTGCGATTACTCGATCAGTTTGTTCAATAGAAGCTACAGATTGACTAAAATTGAGACAAAAGACTCTTTGGTCGGGACAAAGATATTTTAAAGTGTCGCAATACAAAGCGACGCGAGCCGTTGATTGGACTTGGGGTAGCAAGTGCGACACTGGTCGGCAATCAGCTCAGCCTGATCAATTTTTCTGCGCCGGAGGTTTATTACTTTGAGCGGGATGGGCCGAAAGCTGAGGCGATCATGGGAAGCGCGCGGATTTAAAGGCGGAATAGAACCCCTCCTGATGGAGGGGTTCTTCTACCCTTAAGTCTCCCGCGTGCCCGACATCGGCATCGATCCAAACGCGCCCGCCTTGACCGAGCCGGTCAAAGTATCGCCGTCGATCGTGGCTTCGGCTTCCAGGGTCATCGGCATGGGCACGGTCATGTCCATCTTCCAGGTCAGGGTGTTGCCCGCAACCTTGCCGTCCTTGACCGCCATCGTGCCCATCGAGCCGGCGTTCTCGCCGGTGAATGTGTCGCCGTCGACGGTGACGGTGAACTTGCTTTTCTGGTCGCCCATCGGGCTCTTGGTGACGCAATCGTAAGTGCCGGCAACGGACATGTCAGTCTCCTTTAGAGTTCAGGTGCGCAGCTTTCGGCGAGGTTGAGGCCTGCTGTCAATCAGGCGCTGCTGGGGCGGCGCGGTATTCAATCGGCAGGCTCATGCCCTTGAGCTGCGGCTCGATCAGTTTGCGATCTCCGACGACGACGAAGACCAGCTGCTGCGGCTGGAGATAGGTGCGCGCGGCCGCATCCAGTGCCCTAGCGTCAATCGCCCGATAGCGGCTGGGCAGGGTGGCGTAGTAATTGTCCGGGCGGCCCAGCCGGTCGTTCTGGACGATCGCCGAGAGGACCTGCGAATTGGTCTCGAAGCGATTGGGAAGCCCGCGAATATTTCCGTCGGTGACCCGGTTCAGCTCGACCGGTTCGACCGGCTTCGTCGCGGGGAGGGCAGCGATGTCGGCCAGCAGCAGCCGGATCGAATCGCCAGTGCGGTCAGCCTGGACCGAGGTTGCGACGGTGAACGTGCGCGGGCCAAGCGGGCTGGAAACGCTGCTCGATACGCCATAGCTCCACCCCTTGTCCTCGCGAAGGTCGCCGTTCAGACGCGAGAGGAAGCCGTCGCCGAGCACCTCATTGGCCAGTTCGATGTCTTCATGGCTAAGGTCGCGTCCGGTCAATGGCAGAACCCGCCCGGCGATGATCATCGATTGCGGCGAATTGGGCCGGTCGATCACTACCACCCGAGGTTGCGGCGTGGGAACAGCGGCACCGAGCGGCTTGACCGGGGACGGGCCGGACGGCGCCTGCCAGGAGCCGAACGCCTGGTTCAGCAAAGGCAGCAGTTGCGCCATGGTGATGTCGCCGACCACGGTTATCCGGGCGAGATCGGGCCGGAGCCAGCGGGCGTGCGCGGCGCGCAGGGCGACCGGGGTGAGCGCACCGAGCGACGTGGCGCTGCCCAGCCCGTCACTCGGCAGGCCATAAGGGTGCCCCGGACCGAACAGGATCGGCGCAATCGCGCGCTGGGCGAGTGTGCGGGGTGATGATTGTACCTGCGCCAGTTGCGCCAGGGTCTGGTCGCGCACCCGCGCAACCTCGCTGTCGGCGAAAGCCGGATGGCGCACGATATCGGTCATCAAGGCCAGCGAGGGGGCGAGGTTGGCAGTGAGCGCGCTCATTGAAACCGCGCTTGAATCGAGGCTCGCCCCGGCGGAGATGGTTGCGCCCAGGCGTTCCTGCTCCTCGGCGATCTGGGTAGAATTGCGGCTGGTGGTGCCCTCGTCGAGCATCCCCAGCATCAGCGTCTGGGTGCCCGCCGTATCGAGCGCGTCGGCGGCGGTACCGGCGTCGAAGTTGAGGCTGACCAGAACCTTGGGCACTGTCGTGCGCCGGGCCAGGGCGACAGGAATGCCATTGGCTAGCTTTGCGCGCTCGACCGCCGGGAAGGCCAGGTCGCCCACCGGCGCAGTTGGCGGAGCGATGCGCGCCGGGCCAGTGGCGATCAGCGGGGCGGGGCGCCGGGCATCGGGCGCAGGACGCGGGCTGGTCGCCTCGTCACCCCAGCCGCCCATTGCCTCGCCCCGCTCGGTCCGCGCGCCGGGATTGACCGCCAGCGCAAACGCGGGCCGGGTCAGCCAGCGCTGCATCGCAGCGCGAACGTCGGACGGAGTGAGCGCGGCAGTGCGCTCAAGGTCGGCCTTGAATTTGAGCGGATCGCCCGAATAGAGCAGCCCTTCGGCGAGCGTCGCGCCTTTGCCCGAGAAGCCGCCGATCTGCTCAAGTGCACCAAGCTGTGCGCTGATCGTGCGGGTCGCAGCACGGCGGACCTCATCGGCGCTCGGCCCTTGCGCGATGTACCGGGCAATGACTTCGTCAAAGCGCTTTTCCGCTGCGGCGCGGGTGACGCCGGGCTTCACGTCGAGCGTGGCCTGGAGAATGCTGAC
>JAYWBP010000014.1:0-2693 GCA_043781375.1 Novosphingobium sp. | reverse complement strand
ACAGGAAGCACGGCACGAGCAGCACGGTAAATCCGGCTTGCGCCCAGATCATCACCGGACGGCGCCCGATGCGGTCGCTGAGCAGCCCGCCCGCTAGCCGTTGCAGCGGCCACCGCGCGACGGCGCTGGCGGGGGCTCAGCCTTGACCTGAAGCCCTCGGAATATTGCTCCGGTTTCTTTTGCGGCTTGCAATCACATATACCCACGCACCGCAGCACTCTTGCCTGGATGCCTGAAAGGACTAGATTCTGATCGCGCGCGAGTCCCGGGGTCGCAATCGCGGCGCATAACCGGAGGGACCATTTTATGAAGCTCACTGCCCAGACTGCGCTTATCGGCGTAACTGTTCTGCTCGCGACAAGCGCCTGCACCAAAGTCCAAGTCAGGCCCGACGCCACACCGATGCTAACCCAGGCCGAGGCTACCGCCATCCAGGACAAGATCGAGGGCGAATGGACCTCGATGGACGCCAAGCGAATAGATGCGCTCTACGCAACCGATATTGTCGGCTTTGATATGACCGCGCCGCCGCTGTCGACCGATCGGGCCAACTGGACCAAATTGCAGGAAGGCTTTGCCAGTCTGAAACTGGACAAATCCAACGATATGGAGCGCAAGATCCAGGTCCTCGACGCTGATACCTTTGTGGCTTCGGGCACCACTCAGATGTCCAGCACCACCGAACCCAAGAACGACTTCAAGCTGCGCTGGACCGACGTTTACCAGAAGCAGGCCGACGGCAAATGGCTGATCGTCAATGAGCACGTCTCAGCGGTGCCGAAGGCCTGAGCCTCAAATTCTGATCCTCAGCCGATCAGGCGATGCTGTTCAGCAGCGCGGTGTCGCCAATCAGCAGCGAAGTCATCGACAGCGCACCGTCAAGTGTATCGTTGAATAGCGCGATCTGATCGCCAGGAAGGCGCGTGCCCACGGCATAAAGCAGCGGCAAGTAATGCTCACCGCTGTTTACCGCCAGCTGGGCGGGGCGGTCGCCTAGCTTGAGATCGGTTAGCGTCGCCCGGTCGTCGGCAAGGATCGCGGCGTTGGTCCGGGCGCGAAACTGCTCTGCCCAGTCCAGACGTGTCCCCGCGCTTTGCCGCCAGTGCGCCAGATTGTGGATGATATTGCCGCTGGCCACGATCAGCACGCCTTCATCACGCAGTGGGGCGAGGAGCGCGCCCAAGGCAAGATGCTCGGCCGGGGTAAGCGTGCGGTCGAGGCTCATCGCCACCAGCGGGATATCGGCCTCGGGAAACATCGGCTGGATCACCCCCCACGCGCCGTGATCGAAGCCCCAGCTTTCGTCGCGCTCGATCCGGTCCTCGCCAAGGAGTTCACCGATCCGCTCGATCAGCGTGGCGCTGCCAGCGGCGGGGTAGCGGATATCGAACAAGGCCTGCGGAAAGCCGCCGAAATCGTGGATAGTGCGCGGATGGTCGCCCGCCGTCAAATGCGTCCGGCCCCGTGTTTCCCAATGCGCGGTGATCGCCAGGATTGCTGTGGGATGCGGTAGCGCCTGACCCAGCGCCTGCCATGACCGGCGCTCGGGCCCGTCGGAAATCGTCGTCATCGGCGAGCCGTGGCCGAGGAACAGGGCGGGAAGTCTGCTGGTCATCACCCAAATATGGGGTTCAACCAGGCGTTCCTCAATGCTTGCGCACCAGTTCGCGCATCGCCTGATCGAGCCCACCAAGCGTGAGCGGGTACATCCGGTCCTTGAGCAGTTCGCGCACCACCTTGGTCGAGTGCGAATAGTCCCACTGGCGCTCGGCTGTGGGGTTGATCCATACCGTTGCCGGGTACGTGTTGGCCACGCGCTGTAGCCAGACCGCGCCCGATTCCTCGTTGAAATGCTCGACCGAACCGCCCGGATGGGTGATCTCGTAAGGGCTCATCGCCGCGTCGCCGACGAACACCACCTTGTAGTCGTGGCCGTACTTGTGGAGGATGTCCCAGGTCTTCGTCCGCTCGGCAAAGCGTCGGCGGTTGTCCTTCCACACGCCTTCATAGAGGCAGTTGTGGAAGTAGAAGAACTCCAGGTTTTTGAACTCGCTGGTCGCCGCGCTGAACAGCTCTTCGACCAGCTTGACGTAAGGGTCCATTGACCCGCCGACGTCGAGGAACAGCAGGACCTTGACCGCATTGTGCCGCTCGGGCCGCATCTGGATATCGAGCCAGCCCTGCTTTGCTGTTCCCCGGATGGTGGCGTCGAGGTCGAGCTCTTCGGCATTGCCCTCGCGCGCGAACCGCCGCAGCCGCCGCAGCGCGATCTTGATGTTGCGGGTGCCGAGCTCTTTGGTGCTGTCGAGATTGGCGTATTCGCGCTTTTCCCAGACCTTGAGCGCCCGCCCTTGCCGGGGCTCGCCGCCGATGCGGACACCTTCAGGGTTGTAGCCGGAATTGCCGAATGGCGATGTGCCGTTGGCCCCGATCCACTTGCTGCCGCCGTTGTGGCGCTCCTGCTGTTCCTCGAGCCGCTGCTTGAGCGTCTCCATGATCTCGTCCCATGAGCCCAGCGCCTTGATCTTCTCCATCTCCTCAGCGGAAAAGAACCGCTCGGCCAAGGCTTTCAGCCAGTCCTCGGGGATCTCGACGGGCTGCTGGCCATAGTCGGTCATGATGCCCTTGAAGACCTTGTTGAACACCTGGTCGAAGCGGTCGAGCAGGCCTTCGTCCTTCACGAAGGTCGCGCG
>JAYWBP010000013.1:0-8318 GCA_043781375.1 Novosphingobium sp. | reverse complement strand
CGACAAAACTGCGCTCATGCGATCAACTCCTTATAGGTAATCCGCCGCCCTATCGCAGCGTCAAACAGGCTGCCTAGGCGCGTTAATGTGTGGTGCTTCACGTCACCTTCGTTCAAGCGGAAGGTGAACTCGGAGACGTAGCGGTCAAGATGCTTTGGGCTGGCGTGATGATAGACCCCGTGAAGCCCGCACTTCATGACTGCCCAAACGCGAAATGATCGGTCACAATGTATATAATTCCCTTTCATAACCGCAACCGCAGGGGCACCGAAAGGCGAAGCCTTTGACTTCGCCGCCATTCGAACGAATTTCTATTGCTCCGGCGACTTCGCCGCCCTGACCCCTAATAGCAGGAACGATTGTCGCTTTGGTGCTCACCTCCACCTCCCCATCCGCGCCTGCATCGTCGCTGGCGGGTATCCCGGCAGCCCGGTGAGGCACATTTCCTGTTCGCGGTGGCGGCGCATGGTCAGGCCGCGCACCGGGCGCAGCACGCCTTTGACCCGCGCCTTGTCCCAGGCGAGCAAGCCAGCGCAGCCGCCTGCCACATCGCCTGCGGCCAGCTTTTTGCGCGCGCTGGATCCGCACCAGCCCCCGGTGTTGTAATCAAAGCTGATCGCCGCCGCGCGGGCATAGTCCATTCCCTTGCCCGTCAGCGCCGGGGTGCAGCTGAGCACGGTCATCGCGTGGTGGATCATCTCCGCCTCGAGCTGATCGGTGCATTGCTGCTCGGTCCACACCTGCCCCATTTTCGCGCCGTGGGTCAGCCCGTCGCAATAGGTCGCCACCCCGGCGATATCGAGATAGGTGTGCAGGTATTGCGCGCCCGAAACGGCGGTCAGCTGCGCCGCGCCATCTTCGTGAAACGCGACTTTGACCGTGCGGCCCGATTCCTCCTTTGGCACCTGGGTGAACAGAATTCCGGCGGCGATCACCCCGACCAGACCGGCCAGCGTCCGCTTGACCGGTGGTTTCCTGATCGGCGGCGGCGAGGGCGAGAGCGCTGCGGCGCTAACCAGCGTCATTTGATTTGCCTCCCTGCTGGGTCAGGCGCACCAGCACCGGCACCCCGAAAACGATAAAGCTGACCCCCACCCCGGCGAGCGATCTCCACTGCTCGGGGACATATTCGACCAGCTTGGGCAGCTCGCCCGGATAGGCGGTGAGATAGCCCGCGATCAGCGCCGGGACGGCAGCAAGCCGCACGCTCCACATCCGCCACCACAGGTGCGCGTCTTCGATCAGCTTCATTGTATTTACCCCTTCGGATGGCCCCATTCGATCCACGCCGAGCCCACTGTTTTGAGCGCGATCAGGATGATCGTCACCGCGCCCAGCACCCCGGCGATCCATTTGAGAAACTTTCCGCCCGTCTTGGCGGCATTGAGGAACTCGACGATATCCTTGGTTTTTCCCACGTCCCTGCTCAGATCGGGGATCGGTGCGACCAGCTGCTTGATTTCTTCGAGCATCACCGCATTGGCCGCGCTGCGCGCCGCCAAATCGGCATGGGCCGCCGCCGCGACTTTCTGCGCTGCCTCGATCGCCGCAAAGCGCTGATCACCCTTTTCAAGCCGCACCAGAATATCGGCCCAGTTCTCGGCTGTTTGCGGCATCAAGCGCGCCCCGCGCAAACCGCAGCAGCTACCCGCGCGAATTCTCGCCCGGCGCGGTTATAGACTGTGGACGAATAGTGATATTCGGTGACGCTGGCCTGCGGGGCAATGAACGCCAGATGCGCATCACGGTTGGCCTTGACGAAATTCACCGTCGCCGCGCGGATCGCGACAAAACCAGCGGTGTCGCCGCTGGCCGGGAAGCCGAGTTCGGCGAGAACCATTTGCGTTGTCGCGCCGAACTGGCTTTGGAAATAGGTGAGCAGGCCGCCCAGCCCTGTGGTGTATTTGGCCCCGGTGATGGCTGCGCCGTCAAACCCATTGGCCCCGGCGTCCATGCGCGCAGCGTCGGTTTCACCCTGCCACCACAGAATGCCAGCGAACTTGCAGCGCAGCCCGGCGCTGGCAAACGCCGCCATGCCCGCCGTGACCGCAGCTACCGCCGCGCCGCGCAGCGTGCCGGTGGGTGACCAGTTCACGCCGGAGGTGCCGAATTCGCAGATCAGACCCGTTCCGCCGACCGCCGCCGTGATGAAAATGACCCCGCGTCCGGTTCTGGAAAAATAGTCCTGCGCGAAAGCGATCCACGCCGAGACATTGCCCGCATCACCCACCGGATCGGCAGTGATATCGGTCAGCGTGCCTGCATGCCATTGCTTGGCGATGCCAACCGGCAGCGTCAGGCTGTTCTCGCCGACATTGATGCCGTTGGCGTTCGATTGGCCGGTGAGCGCAAAGGCATCCCATTGCGTCGGCAGTTCGCGGGGCAACAGATAGCCAAGCGCGGCGCTGGCCACGTCGCTGTCAGCCGCACCAGCAATCGACACCGCCGCTTCGGCGACAACGATTCGCGCGGCCAGTTCCATATTATTATCGGTAAAGGCATAGGCCGCGCTGCCGGTGGTGCGATAGGCGGCGTTCATTGCCGTGGGCGTGTCACCGGGACGCAGGCCGTAGATATTCGGGCCGCCAGATGGAACTGACAGCCCCCACCACTGCCCCGCAAGAAGGTTAATCGTGCCGAAAGCGGCGGAGGTGAAAGTGTTCTTGCCAGCGCTCGCCATTGTCAGCGCCACCGAGCTGACAATGTTCAGCGCGCCGATCGCCGCGCCTTCAAAAACGGTCAGGCGGAAATTGGCGGAGCCAAGGCTGTAGCAATCGATTACCAGCTGCTTCAGCTGCCCCGGTGCGGTCAGGTGTTGTTTGGCATAGCTGCCTTCACCGTGGACCGTATAGCCGGGGTCTGACAGATAGCCGCTGGTATTGCTGAGATCACCTGCGAAACCGTGGGTAACATCGCGCGTGCCCACAGAGCTGGCTAGAACCGAGGCGCTCGCCGCTGCGGCATCGCGCGCGGCTTCTGCCGCGGCAACATCACCAGCGAGCGCGGTGGCAACATTCGCCGCCGCCGTGTTTGCTGCGCCCTCGGCGCGGGCAGCGGCAGCCAGCGCCAGCATCGTGTTCTCGCCATATTCGATGACGATTGGCACCCCGCCGATCGATGTGGGCAAAGCAGTCATGGCGTGATCCTTCCGATGAGATTGAATGGCCCGCCGAGCAGCAGCTCGGGCACACCGCCGCTGGGGGTGATGGTGAGATCATAGGGGAAGCTGGCGAGGCCGGAGCCGTCGCCGTCTGCGGGCAGTGCGCCGGTTGAATTGGCCCCGGTCCCCGAGGCGAGCGACAGGGTGAACTTGCTCCACCCGTCCGCCACCACCGGGGCGGGGCAGGTGAAGGTCACCAGCGGCGATCCGCTGGCATCAGGCGCGGCGCGCACCTGCCCCGCGACAGTGGCCCCGGTCCAGTCGCCCGGCAACCAGATGTCATCGGAAAAACGCCGACCGCGCGTTGCCGCCAGTGGCGCAGGGCCCTTCCCGGCGGCGGACAAAGCCCGCAACCAGCTATCGAATTCACCCGCCATTTGCCGTTCCTTGTCAGTAGTACCAGTAGGTCGGATCCCAGCCGGGCGGTATCCCGCCGTCACCGTAGGTGGCGGGGCCGCCCACAGTCGCTGTGGTGATCGTGCCGACATAGTGCCGGTCAGGATGCGCAGGGCTGTTCGCCGCCGCCGCCGCATCCTGCGTCGCCTTCATCGTCACCGCGCCGCCCGCGCGCGCCGCGTCGTCATAATAGACGTTGTACAGCGTGCTGGTGGTCAGCGCGGTGCCGCCAGAATTAACTGTCAGCGTCGCACCGGTGACCGAAACCGCACGGTCCGAATAATTGCGCGTGTGGGTTTCCACCGTGATCGCCGACGCGGTGGCCTGCATCAGGCCATCGGCAGGATCGGCATCGGTGGTATAGCTCGAGGCAATCAGCGCCGCGTCATAGCCCGAAGGCGTCGCCGCCCGCGCTGCCAGCGCGTCGCGCTCGGCTGCTGTCTGCCCGATATAGGGCGTCGGCGGCGGGGTGCCGGTGGTCCCCAGCGCATAGGCATGTTTGCCCGCTGTCTCGCCCATCAGCACCAGCTTGGTTACCATCTTGCCCGGATCGAATTCGCGGCGCAGGATCACCGCCGGGGTATCGAGCCCAAGCGAGGGCAGATCGAGGTCAACACAATCACCGCTGCGCAGCATCCGCAGCCGCGGGCCAACGGTGATCTCGATCGGTTGCAGCTCGCGCCTGTCCTCGATGACATAGCGCGCCAGCTGCGCCGCCTGGTTGGCATCCTTGACGAAGTTGAACGGCCATTCGGTCTGCTTGACCTCGCCATCTTCGGTGACATAGCTTGAGACGCTCACCGGATCGGCGCTGACCAGCTGCCAGTTGTGATCGGGCGAGAGATATTTCGGAATGATGGTATTGAGCCGGTCGCGCCACGAGGTCATCGCGGTTGCGGTCATGTCGGCATCGCCCAGATCGGCTTCGGTGATGGTATCGAGCGCGATCCGCGGGGTTTCGAAGTGGAACGACAGCTTGCCGCGCGACATCAGTGGCACTCCGCCACCCGCCGCCGCGATGTCCTTCAGGTTGCGCAGGCGATCAGTTTCAGAACTGTTCTGTCCCTCATAAACGATGCCAAACAACTTCCAGCCATTGGCGTCACAGACATTCGCCCAGGCGGCAACAGCGGTCCAGTCGATGGCATCGGCAGGCAGCCCGACGCCGAGCACCCGCTTGCCGTTCTGATAGCGGCCAAAGCCATAGGTTCCGGCATGCAGCGCCGGATTCTCGCTCCAGGCATAGGTGCTTTCAACCCCGATCCGGTGCGCGCCTGATCCACCGGGAAAGGTTGAATCGAGCCGCGGGTCATAGACCTTCACCCATTTGCCAAAGGCCCCCAGTTGCGGCAGGCCTGAGGCGAACACCTTGCCCGCCTTATCAAACTTTTCGTTCCACGCGATCGCCGCCTGGCCTGAAAGCTTGCTGCTGGCATCCCAGCCCGGTGCCCCGGAAAAGGTCAGCGCCAGCGCCGCGCTTTCAGGCTGCGCGCCCAGCTGCGTCGCGGCGTAAAGGAAACCGTTGTAATAGGATGTGATCGCCGCCTGATCGACCCACGGCGTGATCTCCTGAATCGGCCCGCCGCCCGAATAGACAATCACCTGCAGCCGATAGGGATTGGGCACCCCGTTCAGGCTCGCGCCATAGGCGGTATCGTGGCGCAGCGCCCCGCCCACCAGGCCTTCACCCATGACATAGGGTTGCGGCGCATTGGGATCTACATTGACCTGCGTCACCGATCCACGCGGCGGTGGCGGCTTGGGTTTGAGCGCCGATGACAGCAGATAAAGCCCACCGGCAACCAGACCGAAGATCACACCCGTTCCGATGATGATCGAAGTCCCGACCCCGAACCCGATAGAGGCCGCAAAGGTGCCCACCGCACCGCCCACCGCCCCCACAGCGGTGGTGATCGCACCAATCACGGCACCGATGGCGGCAGGAATGAACGGCATCAAATCAGCATCCTAAAGTGACCAAGCCGATTGCAAGAGGTCAAGTGTCAAATCGCCGAGCACCACCATCTTGGGATGATCCTCACGCCAGCCCAGCAGCACAAGCGGGCCAAGGCAGATGGCCATTGCTCCAATTTCCGCTAATTCTCCGGCCCCAGCGATCGTTACCAGATCGCCCATTTTCAGAAATGCGGGGTTGATACGTCGAATCGATTTTATCGAACTAAGTATCTGTTCGCTGGTCTCAAAGCCCATCGCCTTCATCGCCCGCGTCGCGCCCAGCGCGGTGCGGAACTTCGGCACCAGCGGCGATTTGTGGCCCATCGCCCGAAGATGAAACGCCGCAAGATGCGCGCAGGTCGCTTTGCCTTCCCAGCTGAAGGCCAGATGCCGGAATTTCTTGATGGTCCGGTTGGTGGCTTCCTGCCGCCGGATCAGATCGGGCATGCCCATCAGAACGCCGCCGGCGAACTATAATCGCCAAAGCCGCCTCTGCCAAAGCCGCCGAAACCGCCGAAACCGCGCGAAAAGCCCGAAGAGACCGGCGCTTCAACCCCCCAGGCCACCTGCCGCACCAGCGCGGTGGCATTGTCATGCCCGGTTTCCCCCGGCCAGACCGATTTGTGCCACACCGGATTGAGGCTGTTGCCGATATTGAGCTCGAACAGCCGCTCGAGCATATCGACAATCGAAATCGCCAGTTCGCGGCTGCTGCGCCCGACCTTCAGCGTCGTCAGATCGACGAAGCCGTCAAACATCAGTTCGGGCGTCCCCACCAATGCTCCGGTTTCGGGGTTATAGTTGCCGATCCAGAACCGCGCCCGCGCCTGCTGAAACCCCGGCCGGGAAAGATCGGCCGCCGCCGCATCTGCCGCAGGGTACATCACCATCTGCAGCGCCGGCACCTGATCGCCAAGGCCATCGCCCAGCGCCTCGATCGAGCCGATCGCGCCAAACACCGGATGGTGCGAGCGATAGGTTTCGCCGCCCCAGACGATGAACCCGCCATCGCACAGCCGCACCGTGGTGCCGGGCAGCTCGATCTTGGCGAGCCCGGTGAGCGAAACCGTGATCACGCCGCCTCCTCCACCGAGAATGACAGGTCAATCACCTGATCGGGGACGATCGGCCAGGCAATGTCGCTGGTCACCAGCCCTTCGATCATCGGCGCGGCGAGTTCGATGGCATCACCATTGACCAGCGGTGCACGCAGCGGCGGGCGAATCGTCAGCGTCACTTTGCCCGCAGCGTCGGCAGAAGCGGTGGCGCGGACATTATGCAGATATTTCACCCCGGCGGCATCAGTCACGCTCAGCCAATAGCCTTCCTTGGCAAGATAGTGCGGGGTCAGCCCTTTGACCGGCAGCGAGGTGCCCGCAGCGCCGCCGCCATCGACCAATGCTGCGCCGGGGTTGCCCTGCGAAACCTGCAACGGATATTTGATCCGCAGCCCGGCGCTCTTGGCCTCGATCAGCCGCGAAATGAACACCCGCGCCACGTCTGGCCGCATCGGCGGATAGGAGAACTTCACCAGCCAGCGACTGCCGGGGCGGTTGACCCGGAGCGCCCCCGCCCCGGTAGACGGGCGCAGGATAAAACCAAAATCGATCAGCGCGGGCGATGCGCCGCTTGGTGGCGGTGATGCGGGAAGCGTGATCACGCGGCGAGGCTCCGCGATTGGCGATAGGCCATCTGGCGCTGGGCGACGTCGCTGCCCGCCTTGGCAATCGCCGGGGCGGCCTGGGTAATCATGCCGTTGACGCGCACGTCGAAATAGGGGCTCGCCTCGACGCTGATCCGCGTCGATCCGCCGCCGCCGCCGAGCATATGGTTGGGAATCACCTGCTCGCCGCCGCGGAACTTGAGCAGCTCGGGCCCGCGTTCGCCCACCCAGGCATAGCCCGGCGGCGCGTTGCTGGTGCCATCGGCGAAGCCGAACAGATGCGGGATGAAGGAAAACAACGAACCAAGAAACCCGCCACCAGCGCCCCCGTCAGAGGCCCCTCGCAGCGCCTCGGCAATCGGGCGGATCAGCACGTTCTGGATGAACAGATCGACCAGCCCGGCGAGCAGCGGATCATGGATCCCCAGCGCATTGGTGATCGCCCCGTCGATCCCCTGCCGCACCGCCTCGAGCTCAGCGATTTCCAGCCCCTGCACCTTTTCGCGGATCTGATCATCCGTCAGTGTCAGGCCGTTGATATAGACTTCGAGCGGGCCAGCGGTGGCCTTGTCAACCACTGCTGTCTTTTTGGCATAGACACCCGGCACGGCCTCGAGCGTAGTTTGCAGGGACTTCTTTCTGGCATCATCCTTTTCATTAAGAATTTGATCGCGCAGAGATTTTTTGAGGTTTTCTTCTTCGATCCCCAGCATCATCAGTTGAATTTTGCGATGCTCGGCCTGCGTCAGCGCCATCTGATCCTTGACCCGGAGCATTTCCAGTTCATCATCATTGCTGGCGATCTGCATCCTGAGCCCATCGCTCTGATGCTTCCTGATCTGGTCGAATGTGACGTTCCACAGTTCGATATTGCGGGCCTGATTGATCTCTGCTCTGAATATTTTCTCTTGCGCTAAGATGATTGGATTCTTGCCTGCTTTTGCCTGCAGATCGGCGACGAGCTTGTCCTGCGCAACATTGATGGCCTCGCGGTCGAAGGCAGCGATCTTGTCAATATCGGTGAGGTTAGCACGCTTGGCGGCGATCAGGCCTTGATCGAGCGAGGCCTGCAGATCGGCGAATTCCTTCTGCTCCCGCAACGCCTTCTCACGCGCCGCTTCGGCGGGATCACGGCCTGAATGC
>JAYWBP010000012.1:0-23072 GCA_043781375.1 Novosphingobium sp. | reverse complement strand
GACCGCTCCTCGGCCTCGAACTCTTCCTCGTCCTCGATCACATCGTCATCGTCTTCTTCTTCGATCACGATGGCTTCGAACTTGGGGGTGAACTCCGGGCGCGGGCCCGATGAGGCGACGCGCATCTTGGCACCTTCGTTTTCGCCTTCCGGGATCACTTCGACGGTCACGCCATAGCGCGCTTCGATCTCGGCGAGGTCCGCGCGCTTGGTGTTGAGCACGTAGATCGCGGCTTCCTGGCTGGCGAACAGCGTAATGATCACGCCGCGCCCCTTGGCCGCCTCTTCCTCGATCAAGCGCAACGAGGAAAGCCCTGCCGATCCGGCGGTACGGACGAGCCCTGAGCCGTCGCAATGCGGACAGGAGCGCGTGGTCGCTTCCAACACGCCGGTGCGCAAGCGCTGGCGGCTCATTTCCATCAGGCCGAAGCCGGAAATCCGACCGACCTGAATGCGGGCGCGATCATCTTTCAGCGCGTCCTTCATTGCCTTTTCGACCTTGCGGACGTTCGAGCCATATTCCATGTCGATAAAGTCGATCACGACCAGCCCGGCCATGTCGCGCAGGCGCAACTGACGGGCGACTTCGCGCGCAGCTTCCAGGTTGGTGTTGAGCGCGGTCGCCTCGATGCCGTGTTCCTTGGTGGAGCGACCCGAGTTGACGTCGATCGAAACCAGCGCCTCGGTCGGGTTAATCACCAGGTAGCCGCCGCTCTTGAGCTGGACGACCGGGTCATACATCGCGGTCAACTGGTCCTCGGCACCATAACGCTGGAACAGTGGCACCGGATCGGCATAGGCTTTCACCCGCCGCGCATGGCTGGGCATCAGCAGCTTCATGAAGTCGCGCGCAGCCTTGTAGCCACCCTCGCCCTCGACGATCACGTCCTCAATATCGCGATTGTAGATGTCGCGGATCGCGCGCTTGATCAGGTCGCTGTCGGAGTGGATCACTGCCGGCGCGCTGGACTTCAGGGTGCGCTCGCGGATCTCGTCCCATAGCCGGGCGAGGTAATCGAAGTCGCGCTTGATCTCGGGCTTGGTCCGGCTGAGGCCGGCGGTGCGGACGATGCAGCCCATCGACTTGGGCAAGTCCATTTCCGAAATGATCGACTTGAGCCGCTTGCGATCGGCCGATGAGCTGATCTTGCGGCTGATCCCGCCGCCATGGCTGGAGTTGGGCATCAGCACGCAATAGCGCCCGGCCAGGCTGAGATAGGTGGTCAGTGCCGCGCCCTTGTTCCCGCGCTCTTCCTTGACGACCTGGACCAGCAGCACCTGGCGGCGCTGGATGACGTCCTGGATTTTGTAGCGGCGACGCAGCGCCATGCGCTTGGCGCGCAGTTCGTCGGCCTCCTTGGCCTGGCCGCGACCGCCCTGACGGCGGCGTCCGCGCGGACGACGATCTCCGGCCTCTTCGCCTTCTTCGCTCTCAGCCGCGTCTTCGGCATTTTCGCCTTCGACCTGGCCGCCTTCGAGGGTGGCGACTTCGTCTTTTTCGGAGGTGTCGATCTCGGTGACGCCGCTGTCTTCAACGTAGTCGCCGGTCAGTTCGTCGCCGTAATCGTCATCGTGATGGCCATCATCATGATTATCGTCATCGCCGTGATCGTCGTCACGGTCTTCGTCGGCAGCGCGCAGGGCGGCCTCTTCCTCGGCGTGGGCGGCCTCTTCGGCGAGCAGGGCCTCACGGTCCTCCTTGGGGATCTGGTAATAGTCGGGATGGATTTCGCTGAAGGCGAGGAAGCCGTGACGGTTTCCGCCAAAGTCGATGAAAGCCGCCTGCAGCGACGGTTCGACCCGGGTTACTTTAGCGAGATAGATATTGCCCTTAATCTGCTTGTGATCGGCAGATTCAAAGTCAAATTCGTCAATCCGGTTGCCTTTGAGCACCGCTACCCGGGTTTCTTCCGGGTGGCGCGCGTCGATGAGCATGCGCGTGGTCATTGTAATGTCTCCAGGCGCGCCACGACTTTGTCCGTCCCGGTGAGCCGGGCGGGCGCTGGGCGGCGCGCAAATATGCAGAGTTGCCGCAAGCCGGAGCGAAGGAACGATCGTTAGCGGAACGATCCTTGGCATCCGGCGCGGCTGCATGGGTGAAGCCGGAGCGCTGCTGCGCCCGGGCGGTGGGGTTCGTGTCTGCTGGAATAAAATCGTGCAGCGAATTGTCGCGCGCACAAGCCGCCGAGATTGCTGCCAAGACCCCGGAGGGCTGCGGCAAGCAAAACGGCATTTGGCTTTTCATACCAGCATCAACCTGTTCAAATCCGGGCGATTGCACGAATAGAGGCCGACGGCATACTGTAAACCCGATCCCGGTTACGGGCGCTGACCGTCATTTGCAGACCGGACTTTGTGCGCGAGGATCGAGGCTGGTTTGCCCCGGCGAAAGCGAGTTAGCACTCGCTGCGCAGATCGGCAAGGATGTTGCGTGCGGTCATAATGCTTGCCTTGCATCTGGCGATCGATCGGCCCGGGGCATTGCTCCGGCGCGGCGCAAGTCTTACGCATTGTCGTCGATGACCCGCCGCTTCAAGCTCGCGCTGCTGTTCCTGGCCCCGATCGCCCTGTTCGCAGCGCTGGTCGGCGTGGACCGCGCCTTTGGCGATGCGCCGGGCCGCTCGCGGGATTATGTCGTGCGGATGGTCCTGCCGCCCGCCGGAGGCGAGCTCGGCCTGCCACAGGTGTTCGGCCCCGCCGATGCGAGCCGCCCGTTGGTGGTGATCGACCCGGGCCATGGCGGTCACGATCCGGGCGCCAGCATTGGCTCGCTCAAGGAAAAGGCGCTTACGCTGGGCCTGGCCGAGGCCCTGCGCGATCGGCTGATCGAACAAGGGGGGGTGCGCGTCGCGCTGACCCGCGATGCCGACCACTACCTGCTGCTGACCGAGCGCACCGGGATTGCGCGGCGGTTGCACGCTGATCTGTTCGTCTCGATCCATGCCGATAGCTCCGAGGCCGGCAATGGCCGGGGGGCAACGGTCTATACCCTGTCCGACCGGGGTACGAGCGAGGTCGCCCAGCGGCTTGCCATCCGCGAAAATCGCGCTGACCAGATCAACGGTCTGCGCCTGACCGAAACCAGCGACGCAGTCAGCGCGATTCTGGTCGACTTGTCGCAGCGCGATAGCCAGGCGCGCTCGGAAGAATTCGCTCGACTGCTGCTGCGCGAAGGGCAGGGCAAGGTCGCGTTCCACGATAAGTTCGTCCAGTCCGCCGCATTTGCGGTGCTCAAGTCGCCCGACATGCCCTCCGTGCTATTCGAATCGGGCTATATCAACAATCCCGACGATGCCGAACGACTGGCCTCGCGTCAGGGCCGGGCCCAGTTTGCCGAATTCACCGCCAAGGCGATCCGCGCCTATTTCGCCCGCCACTCGGGACCATGAAAGCTGCCGGGCATTCCGCCGCAAACATCTGGCTTCGCCCCGAATGCTCATGCTAGAGGCCGCGCGAACATGGCTGACACCACCGGGTCCGACAATCTGCGCTATCGCATCCGCCGCGACGCCGGCGGCGCGTGGAATTCCGCGCGCGAATGGTGGGGCAATGGCCGCGAATGGTTTGGCGGCAACTGGCGCGAGCATCGCTGGTTCCGCTTTGCGGGCTATATCCTGGCTGCGCTGATTGTCCTGTACTTCATCATCTGGGTCGCAATCGGTCGCAATCTGCCGTCGGCGGAAAGCCTGCTGAAATACCAGCCACCGCTGCCCACCATGGTCCGCGGGGTCAATGGCGAGATTGTCTACAGCTATGCCCGCGAGCACCGGGTGCAATTGCGTTTCGTCGATTTCCCCAAGCCGCTGATCAATGCCTACCTGTCGGCCGAGGACAAGACTTTCTGGAGCCACGGTGGGGTTGACTACTTTGGCCTGGCTGGCGCGGTGGTCGACTATGGGACCAAGCTGGGCTCGGGCCGCCGCGCCAAGGGCGGCTCGACGATCACCCAGCAAGTCGCCAAGAACATCCTGCTCGGCAACGAATACTCAGTGACCCGCAAGCTCAAGGAAATGATCCTCGCCCGGCGGATCGAGAACGTTCTGAGCAAGCAGCAGATCCTCGAACTTTATCTCAACGAGATTCCGCTCGGGCGGCAGTCCTTTGGGGTGCAGGCCGCCTCGCGCGCCTATTTCGGCAAGGACGTTGGCGACTTGCAATTGCACGAGGCGGCGTTCCTGGCGATCCTGCCCAAGGCGCCCGAAACTTATAGCCGGGCCAAGTTCGAACCGCTGGCGATCACCCGGCGCAACTGGGTGCTCGACCAGATGGTCAAGAACGGCTGGGCCACGCCCGATGACGCCGCCAGTGCCAAGGCGCAACCGCTGGGGATCATCGCCCGGACCAACCAGGCTTACGCCAGCGATGTTGGCTATTACGTTGAGGAAGTCCGCCGCCGCCTGATCGCCAAATACGGCGAGAAGGCCGAGGACGGACCCTACAGCGTCTATGCCGGCGGATTGTGGGTGCGCACCTCGCTCGATCCCAAGTTGCAGACTGCGGCTCAGGATTCGCTGCGGGCCGGCTTGATGCGTTATGCTTCGGGCAAGGCCTGGCATGGGCCGATCGTGCGGATCGACGTTGCGGACGATCGCTGGCAGACCGAGCTGATCACCAGCAATATCTCGATCCGCTATCAGAACTGGCGGATCGGAGCAGTGCTCACCCGCAACGGACCCAATGCCACGATCGGTTTTTCCAGTGGCGAGACCGGACCGCTGACCGGACTCCCCGATGCGCTGCGCGCCGGAGATGTGATCGCCGCCGCGCCGCTGGGCAACGGCTGGGGCGTTCGGACGATTCCCGAGGTTTCGGGCGGGATGGTAGTCGAAAACCCCCACACCGGGCGGATCCTGGCGATGCAGGGCGGATTCGACCCGGGGCTGGGCTCGTTCAACCGCGCCACCCAGGCGTTGCGTCAGCCCGGATCGACGATCAAGCCGTTCGTTTACGCCACCGCGCTCGACTATGGTATGACCCCGGCGACAATGGTCCCCGACCAATCGTTCTGCGTCTATCAAGGCGCAAACCTGGGCCAGAAATGCTTCCGCAATTTCGACATGCGGGGCAGTGGTGGTATTCATACGATGCGCTGGGGGCTGGAGCAATCGCGCAACCTGATGACCGTCCACATCGCCAACGACACCGGCATGGACCACGTCGTCAACACCTTCAAGCGCGTCGGTATCGGCACGTTCGAGCCTTATCTGTCGTACGCCCTGGGCGCTGGCGACACGACTGTTGCGCAGATGGTCAATGCTTATGCCGCGCTGGCCAACGGCGGGGTCCAGCACACCGCCTCGATGATCGACTATGTCCAGGACCGCCATGGCACGGTCATATGGCGTGCCGACAGCCGCCGCTGTCAGAAGTGCAACCAGGCCGAATGGGACGGAAAACCGATGCCGCGGCTGACCCCGGTGGGCCGCCAGGTGCTCGATCCGCGGACCGCCTATCAGGTCGTTCACATGCTCGAAGGCGTGGTTCAGCGCGGCACCGCGGTGACCCTGCGCGATCTCGGCCTGCCGTTGTTTGGCAAGACCGGGACGACTTCGGGGCCAACCAACGTGTGGTTTGTAGGTGGCTCGCCCGATACCATCGGAGGGGTCTACATGGGCTTTGACCAGCCCCGCTCGCTCGGCGGTTATGCCCAGGGCGGCACTTTCGCGGCGCCCATCTTCAAGCAGTTCGTTGCGGCGACGCGCGACCGCTGGACCCATTCGCCATTCTCCGCGCCGGCCGAAGTGCGGATGGTCAAAGTCGATCGCGTTACCGGAAAGCGCGTGTTCGAGGGCGATCCGACCAGCGATCCCAAGTCGGCGATTATCTGGGAGGCGTTCAAAGCCGAGACCGAACCGCCGCGCACAACCCATCAGGACGAACTGGCCAGCCAGCGCGACGCCCTGCTCGCCGCAATCCGTCGCGGTTCCCAAGCGGAGCAGCAGCGCCAGGCAGCGCCCAACGCCGCGCCGAATATTACCCCCGAGGATACTGCCGATCAGGTCGTCTCGGAGGACGTGCCGGCGCAATAGTCCAAGCGGGCTTTACAGGCGGCGGGCGAGCGTTCAATCGTGCGTTATGAACATCCGAACCCTGTCGCTCGCCGCCACGCTATTCGCGTTGGCAATTCCCTCCGCCTCTCAGGCCGAACTGGCGCAAGGTGCCAGTGCGCCGGGTTTTGCCACGCAGGGCGCGCTGGCGGGGAAGCCGTTTGCCTTCAATCTCCAGCAGGCGCTGCGACGCGGGCCGGTGGTGTTGTATTTCTATCCCAAGGCGTTCACCCAGGGTTGCACGCTTGAAGCCCATGCTTTTGCCGAAGCCGCAGCCGATTTTGCCGCTGCCGGAGCCACGCTGATCGGCATGTCGGCCGACGATGTCCCGACACTTCAGCGTTTCTCGACCGAGCATTGCCGCGACAAGTTCGCCGTCGCCACCGCCACGCCCGAGATCATCAAGGGCTATGACGTCGACCTCAAGAAGCCCGATGGCGTCTCCACGGGCCTGACCAAGCGCACCAGCTACGTCATCGGCCGCGACCGCAAGATCCGCCTGGTCTATTCGAACATGGACTATCGCGATCACGTGCGCCTGACCCTGGCGGCGGTGCGTGAGATGCAGGCCCACGGCTATCGTTGAGGCAAAGCCAAGCGTTAGCCCAGCTTTACAATCGAGGCCCTTTCGTTAAGCGGGGCGGCGCGCGGCCTGATGCCGCCGCCGATGGAGTGTTTACGTCATGCGTGCCGAAGGGCAGGCCCATATCGACCGGATCGAAGCTGCGCTGGCGCTGGTCCGCAAGTTCCTCGACTGGGATCGCGCGTTGCGGCGCCTCGACGAGCTTAACGCACGGGTCGAGGACCCCAAGCTGTGGGATAATCCCAAGGACGCCGAAGCGGTCATGCGCGAACGGCGTCGGCTTGAGGCGGCAGTCGGCACGGTCCACCAGATTGGTCAGGAAATGGCCGACGCGATCGAATTCGTCGAACTGGGCGAGGCCGAAGCCGACGACGCGACGGTCAATGAAGGCCTGTCCAGCCTGAAGGCCCTGGCCGAGCGCGCCGATGCCGACAAAGTCCAGGCGCTGTTGGCGGGCGAGGCCGATGCTAACGATGCCTATCTCGAAGTCCACGCCGGGGCCGGCGGCACCGAGAGCCAGGACTGGGCCGAAATGCTCCAGCGGATGTATTCACGCTGGGCCGAACGCCATGGCTACAAGGTCGAACTGGTTGACTATCATGCCGGCGAGCAGGCCGGGATCAAGTCGGCTACGTTGCTGATCAAGGGCGAGAATGCCTATGGCTACGCCAAAACCGAAAGCGGCGTGCATCGCCTGGTCCGGATCAGCCCCTACGATAGCTCGGCGCGGCGCCACACCAGCTTTTCCAGCGTCTGGGTCTATCCGGTGATCGACGATAATATCGATATCGAGATCAAGGAAAGCGATCTCAAGATAGACACCTATCGCGCCTCGGGAGCCGGGGGCCAGCACGTCAACACCACCGATTCGGCGGTCCGGATCACGCATATCCCCACTGGGATCGTCGTTGCCAGCCAGAACGATCGGTCGCAACACAAGAACCGGGCGACCGCGATGGGCATGTTGAAAGCCCGGATGTACGAGGCTGAACTGGCCAAGCGCGAGGCCGAGGCTTCGGGCGAATACCAGGCCAAGACCGAGATCGGTTGGGGTCACCAGATCCGCTCTTATGTTCTCCAGCCCTATCAGCTGGTCAAGGATCTGCGCACCGGCACCACCTCGACCGCGCCCGATGACGTGCTCGACGGCGCGCTCGATCCGTTCATGGCTGCGGCCCTGTCGCAGAAGGTGACGGGCGAGAAGATCAGCGTCGAGGACGTCGATTGATTATGCGCGGCGCGCTTTTGCTCGCGCTGCTGGCGATCAGCGGCTGCCACGCGAAAGTCGTGGACAGCGATCGTCCGGCTACCGCGCGCGAGTTTCCGCGGGCGATTCGTCCGGTTTCCCCGCCGGGATCGAACGGCTTCTCGACCGAAGTCCAGCGCGACAGCGTCAACGAAGCACGCACGGTGATGGACCTCGCCGCAATCGGAGAGGGCACTACCGTCGCCGATCTCGGCGCGGGCGAGGGGTATTATACCGTTCGCCTGGCCCAGCGCGTGGGCAAGCGCGGGCGGGTCCTGGCGCAGGACATCGACCAAGCGGC
Organism: Novosphingobium sp.; assembly: GCA_043781375.1. Taxonomy (GTDB): domain Bacteria; phylum Pseudomonadota; class Alphaproteobacteria; order Sphingomonadales; family Sphingomonadaceae; genus Novosphingobium. The sequence goes on along the minus strand of JAYWBP010000012.1, from coordinate 14,896 downwards.
GCTCCGCCGTTTGGGCGCGCGGGTTGAGCATGACCGGCTCGACAATGTTTCGATCAAGCTCGGCGCGACCGACGATCCGCGGCTGCCCGATGCCAGTTTCGACCGGATTTTCCTGGTCCATATGTATCACGAAGTGTCCGAGCCCTACGCTTTCCTGTGGCGACTGCGCCCCGCCATGCGCCCCGGGGGGCGGGTCATCGTGGTCGATGTCGACCGGCCGACCGACCGCCACGGTATCCCCCCGGCGCTGCTGTTCTGCGAATTCAACGCCGTGGGCTTTCGCTTGGTGCAATTTGTTCGTAAACCTGAACTTACTGGCTATTATGCCCAGTTCGAGGCTGCTGGGGAGCGGCCGTCACCATCCGCGATCAAGCCTTGTGGGCAGGGCGGCAAGCAAAGCGCCAGCTAGGCCGACTGACAGCGACCGAAATCGAGAGAAAGACAGGACTTCATGAGTTTCAAGGGCCTTAAGCCGATAGTCTATGGCGGACGCGAAGTCTGGCCGCTGATCGAAGGCGGCAAGGGCGTTTCGGCGACCAACCATACCAGCTCGGGCGCCTGGGCGGCGGCTGGCGGGATCGGTACGGTCAGTGCGGTCAACGCCGACAGCTTCGACGCCGAGGGCAAGATCGTCCCGCAGGTCTATCACGCCATGACTCGGCGCGAACGCCATGAGGAATTGATCCGCTATGCCATCGATGGCGCGGTCGAGCAGGTCCGCCGGGCCTATGACATCGCCAATGGCAAGGGCGCGATCAACATCAACGTGCTGTGGGAAATGGGCGGCGCTCAGCAGGTCCTCGAAGGCGTGCTGGAGCAGACCCGCGGCATGATCACCGGCGTGACCTGCGGCGCCGGCATGCCCTACCGTTTGTCCGAGATCGCCGAGCGGTACAACGTCAACTACCTGCCGATCATCAGTTCGGCCCGGGCTTTCCGGGCGCTATGGAAGCGCGCATACAGCAAGGTTCCCCAGCTGATGACCGCAGTGGTCTATGAGGATCCCTGGCTGGCGGGCGGGCACAACGGGCTATCCAATGCCGAAGACCCACTCAAGCCCGAAGATCCCTATCCTCGGGTCAAGGCGCTGCGCGAAACCATGCGCGCCGAGGGGGTGTCCGAGGACACTCAGATCGTCATGGCCGGCGGCGTCTGGTTCTTGCGCGAGTGGGACAACTGGATCGACAATCCTGAGCTCGGCGCAATCGCCTTCCAATTCGGCACGCGGCCGCTGCTGACCCGGGAAAGCCCGATCCCGCAGGGCTGGAAAGACGCACTGCGCGAGCTTAACCCGGGCGAGATTCTGCTCCACCGCTTTTCGCCCACGGGCTTCTATTCCTCGGCAGTCCACAACCCGTTCCTGCGCAGCCTCGAAGCGCGCAGCGAGCGGCAAATTCCCTACTCCAAAGTTGCCGCGGGCGAACATACCGTGAAGCTTGACGTCGGGGTCAAAGGCAAAAACTTCTGGGTCGCGCCCAAGGATCTCAACCGCGCGCGCGCCTGGTTCGGCGCCGGCTTCACCGACGGCCTGCGGACACCCGACGATACGATCATCTTCGTCAGCCCGCCCGAGCGCGACATGATCCGCCAGGATCAGTCGGACTGCATGGGCTGCCTGTCGCACTGCGGGTTCTCGTCGTGGCAGGACCATGACGACTACACCACCGGGCGCCTTGCCGATCCGCGCAGCTTCTGCATCCAGAAGACCCTGCAGGATATCGCCCACGGCGGGCCGCTGGATGACAACCTGATGTTTGCTGGCCACGCGGCTTACCGCTTCAAGCAGGACCCGTTCTATTCGAACAACTACACGCCGAGTGTTGGCGAACTGGTCGAGCGGATTTTGACCGGGGATTGAGCTCGCTCAGTCAACAGCCCATGCCCGCTCGCCATGGCTTGAAAGGTCCAGGCCTTCGCGTTCCTCCTCCTCGCTGACACGCATCGGCAGGAACAGCGAAACGCCCAGCGCCAGGATCACGCTGGCGATGGCCGCCCAGGCGGCGACAACGCCGACGCCAATCACTTGGGCGCCGAATTGCTTGGCCATGAACATGCCTTGGGCATAACCAGTGCCGCCCAGCGCCGGGGTGAGGAACAGGGCCAGAAGCAGCGATCCGGTGATCCCACCAACACCGTGGACCGCGAAGACATCGAGTGAATCGTCGATCTTCAGGCGCTGCTTGACCATTTGGATTGCAGGATAGCAGACCCCCGCCGCGATCGCGCCGAGCAGGATTGCGGCGCCGGGCGAGATGAACCCTGCCGCCGGACTGACCGTGACCAGGCCCGCGACTGCGCCTTTGGCAAAGCCCATCGCGGTCGACTTGCCCATCTTGATCTTCTCAATCAGCAGCCAGACCAGCGCGGCTACACTGGCCGCGACGTGGGTGTTGATGATCGCGCTGGCGGCATCGTCGTTGGCGCCGAGCGTTGCGCCTCCGCTCATGCCGAACCAGCCGAGCCACAGCAAAGCCGCCCCGGCTATGCTCATTACCGGACTATGCGATGGCATCGGCACCTTGAGGAAGCCATGGCGCTTGCCCATCATCAAGGCCACGACCAGTGCCGAAATCCCCGCCGTGGTATGGACGGCGATCCCGCCGCCGTAGTCGAGCGTGCCGACCCTCCCGCCAAGCCAGCCGCCGCCCCAGATCCAGTGCGCCACGGGTGCGTAGACGATGAGGCCCCACAGTGCGCAGAACCCAATCACCCAGCCGAACCTGGCGCGCTCGACCCAGGCTCCGGCCATCAGAGAGGGGGCAAACATGGCGATGCTCATGTGGAACAGCGCAAAGGCGCTTTCAGGCACATTCGTGCCCTCGCGGACATTGCTCAGGTTAATAAGCATCCAGGCATTGCCGCCGCCGATCCAGCCGCCGAAAGCCCCGGTGCTGACCTGGCCGAAGGCGAGGGTATAGCCGATCACGATCCACAACAGCGAAGCCATGGCGGCGACCGCGCCGCACTGGAGCGTGACCGAAAGGATGTTTGTGGCCCGCAAGCGCCCGCCGTAGAACAGCATCAGCCCGGGTATTGTCATCACCAGGACCAGCGCGGCCGAGGCCATCAGCCAGGCGGTGTCGCCACTATCGGCGGCGGCGGCGAGGCCTTGCTGGGCGAAAGCTACGGCGGGATTCAGCGCGGCAAGTACCGTCAGCAGGAGAGCCACCCATTTACGCATCTTGACCAACCTCCCCTCGCGCCGCCGCTGCGGTCGGCCCTGATCGCGCAATTATATTAACAAAGCGATGTTGCACAAGGGATTGCAGGTGGCTCGCGCGGCGGTCAGGCCCAGCCTTCGAGCACCTGATCGGGCGGGCGGTGGCCGTCCGCCCAGAAGCGGATATTGGCGATGATCCGCTCGCCCGAGGCTTCGCGGCCTTCGATGGTGGCGCTGCCGAGGTGGGGCATGGTCAGGACATTGGGCAAGGCCAGCAGCCGCGGGTCGATTGTCGGCTCGTGAGCATAGACATCGAGCCCGGCACCGCCGAGCGTTCCGGCCTGGAGCGCCGAAATCAGCGCTTCCTCGTCGATCAGATCGCCGCGCGCGGTATTGATAACCGCTGCGGTCGGCTTCATCGATGCGATCCGCGCGGCATTCAGGATATGGTGCGTTCCGGGGCTGGCCGGGCAGTGGAGAGTGAGGATGTCCGCTTCGGCGATCAGCCGGTCGAGGTCAGGCTCGAACCGCACGCCCAGCATGTTTTCCAGGCTCGTCGGCAGGCGGTGGCGGTTGTGGTAGGTCACTTCCAGGCCGAAACCGCGCGCCCGGTGGGCCACGGCCTGGCCGATCCGGCCCATCCCGACGATGCCCAGGTGTTTGCCGCCCAATCGGTGCCCGAGCATCACCGAGGGTCCCCATCCGGTCCATTCGCCCGCCCGCAAGGTCTGGAGGCCCTGGCTCAAGCGGCGCGGCACCGCCAGGATCAGAGCCATGGTTAGGTCGGCGGTATCATCGGTGAACACGCCAGGGGTGTTGGTGACGATGATCTTGTGCAGGCGCGCTGCGGCCAGGTCGATGTGCTCGGTCCCCGCACCAAAGCTGGCGATGAGACCTAATCGTCCCCCTTCTGCGCGCGATCTGGCTGCGGCGAGCATTGCCGCATCGATCCGGTCGGTCACCGTTGGCACCAGCACGTCGCAATCCTGCATCGCGGCGATCAACGCATCGCGGCTCATGGGCGCGTCGCTGGCGTTGAATTGCGCGTCGAACAGTTCGCTCATCCGCGCTTCGCTGGCCGGGAGCAGGCGCCGGGTGACGATGACCCGTGGTTTGCCTTCGAGGCGCTTGGTCAGGGGAGGCTCGCTGGGCACTGGCATGATTCAAGCGCTATGCCGGGGGAGGGCTATGGGTCAAGCGCCCTTGAAGCCCGGACTGAACGGGCGCTATGCTGAGGTGCAATGATTTTACGATTCCTCAGCCTCGCAGCGCTTTTCGCCACCGCGATAGTCTCGGTCCCAGCGCGTGCCGAAAATGTCGAGGTGCCCTACTGGGCCTCGATCCGTGCCGAGACCGTCAACATGCGCGTCGGGCCGGGCGAGGATTACCGGATCGAATGGGTCTATCACCGCCAGCATCTGCCCATGAAAGTGCTGCGGTTGATGGAGAGCTGGCGGTTGGTCCAGGACCCAGACGGCGCGCGGGGATGGATCCTGTCACGCTTCCTGACGCGTGATCGCGGGGCGATTGTCATCGGCCAGGCGCCCGCCGAAATTCGCGAAAAGGCTGACGGAAGCTCGCGCCTGTTATGGCGGGCCGAGCCGGGGGTTGTCGGCAAACTGGGCGATTGCGAAAGTGGCTGGTGTCGCATCGACCTTGGTGGGCACGTCGGATATGTGCCCCAGCCACGGGTATGGGGCGCGGGCAAGCCGTGACCGGCTAAACCCGCGCGCCCACAGCGGTGCTAAAGCAGCTTACTTTGCTTCGGGCTTGACCATCATGACCGTGCCGTCATCGTTGGTGGCGGTGAAGCTGCCATCGGCGGCAGGGGTGCTGTCGGTATAACAGGTCGCGGTCTTGGGACCCGAAGGATCGAAGCAGGTCTTGCCATCGACGCGCTTGACGATGCCGGCGACGGGCAATCCGCCATTGGTTACCATCTTGAAGGCACCGTCGGCGCCGATCGTCACCTTGCTCTTGGTCTTGCCGTCGGCAGTGGCCGCGTCATAGGTGCCCGGCACCGGCTTGTCAGCAGCCATCGACGCTCCGGCGGACGGGACACCCGTAGCTGACATGGCCGCGTCAGTCGTTGTGGCGTCGGTCGTGGCCTCGGCAACTGGCGTCGGTTTGCTGCACGCCGACAGCGCAGAACCCAGGACAAAAATGGCGGCAAGCGTCGAAAATGTGCGCATGTGGATACCCCTTTTGAACGAAGGAGCTGAGCCTATCATTGCGCCTGTGTTGGCGCCAGCGCCGATAATCCGTTCGCTCAGACCAGCTCGATCGCGATCGCCGTTGCCTCGCCGCCGCCGATGCACAGGCTGGCCACGCCGCGCGTCTTGCCCTGCTGTTTGAGCGCCGAGATAAGCGTGGTGATGATCCGCGCACCCGAAGCGCCGATCGGATGGCCCAGCGCGGTCGCCCCGCCGTGGATATTGATCTTGTCGTGGGGGATGCCCAGGTCGTGCATCGCGAACATGGCGACGCAGGCGAACGCCTCGTTGATTTCGAACAGGTCGACATCGCCGATTGCCCACCCGGCCTTGTCGAGCAGCTTGGTGATCGCGCCGACCGGAGCGGTGGTGAATTGGGCGGGCTCCTGGGCATGGGCAGCTACTGCGACGATCCGCGCGATCGGCTTGGCGCCCTTGGCTTCGGCGATGCTCTGGCGCGACAGAACAAGGGCTGCAGCGCCGTCCGAGATCGAGCTGGAGGTCGCGGCGGTAATCGTCCCTTCCTTGGCGAAAGCAGCCTTTAGTTGGGGGATCTTCTCGGGCTGGCCCTTGCCCGGCGCTTCGTCAGTGTCGATCACCACATCACCCTTGCGGGTCTTGACCGTCACCGCAGCAATCTCGTCGGCAAAGCTGCCGTCGGCAATCGCGGCCTTGGCCCGGCGCAGCGATTCGATCGAATAGTCGTCCATCGCCTGGCGGGTGAGTTGGTATTCGTCCGAAGTCTTCTGCGCAAAGCTACCCATCGATACGCCTTCATAGGCATCTTCCAGCCCGTCGAGGAACATGTGGTCATAGGCCGTATCATGCCCCGCGCGGGCTCCGGCGCGGTGCTTTTTGAGCAGGTATGGCGCGTTGGTCATGCTCTCCATGCCACCCGCCACGACCAGGTCGATGCTGCCGCTGGCGAGCGCCTCGGCGCCCATGATCACGGTCTGCATGCCCGATCCGCAAACCTTGTTGACGGTGGTCGCCTCGACCGACTTGGGCAGTCCGGCTTTGAGCGCGGCCTGGCGGGCAGGGGCCTGGCCAAGCCCGGCCGGCAAGACGCAGCCCATGTAGATCCGCTCGATGTCGGCGCCGTCGATCCCCGACCGCTCGACCGCTGCCTTAACTGCGGTGGCGCCCAGATCGGTTGCTGAAGCGTCAGCCAAGACACCCTGCAGCCCGCCCATCGGGGTGCGCGCATAGGACAGGATGACGATCGGATCGGCGGCGGAAAGCTGGGTCATGGCGTGGATCTCGCGCAAACTTGGAAAGGTGTAAGCCGGTTCCATAATGCTGCAGCGCAATGATAGCAATGCGAGTGACATCAGCGGGTAGCGCCGCCGGTTGCGCCAAAGGCGCGAAAATAGCGGGCAAACCAACCGGAACGGTCGCTCCGGCCCTTGCGCCAACGCCTGGTGCGGACTAGGGCGCAGCCTTGTTTCGCAGCCGAGTCAGCCCAGTAAAGGCATCGCCACGTGGTCGATCTGTCGCAATATCTGCCGATCCTGATCTTCCTGGTGATCGCACTGGGAATCTCGACACTCTTCGTGTTCCTGCCGATGGGCGTTGCCCGGCTGACCGGTGCGCATAACCCCACTGCCGACAAACTCAGCGAATACGAATGCGGCTTCCCCGCCTTTGAGGATCCGCGCAGTCAGTTCGACGTGCGGTTCTATCTGATCGCGATCCTGTTCATCATCTTTGACCTCGAAGCCGCGTTCCTGTTTCCTTGGGCGGTTAGTCTGAAGGAAACCGGCTGGGCTGGCTGGACAACGATGATGGTGTTCCTGGCCGAACTGGTGATTGGCTTCATCTACGCCTGGAAAAAGGGAGCTTTGGACTGGGAATGAACAGCCTGATCGCCTCTCCCGACGCACCAGTTACGGCGCCCGACAACGGCTTCTTCCTGGACCTTAACGGCCAGGTCCACGACAAGGGCTTTCTCGTCACATCGACCGAAGAGCTGTTCCAGTGGGCCCGCACCGGCTCGCTGTGGTGGATGACCTTCGGCCTGGCCTGCTGCGCGGTCGAGATGATCCACGTCAACATGCCGCGCTATGACATGGAACGCTTCGGCGTCGCCCCGCGCGCTTCTCCGCGCCAGTCGGACGTGATGATCGTGGCCGGCACGCTGTGCAACAAGATGGCCCCGGCCTTGCGCAAGGTCTATGACCAGATGTCGAACCCGAAGTACGTGATCAGCATGGGTTCGTGCGCCAATGGCGGTGGCTATTATCACTACAGCTACAGCGTCGTGCGCGGCTGTGACCGGATCGTGCCGGTCGACATCTATGTCCCCGGCTGCCCGCCGACCGCCGAGGCGCTGCTTTATGGGGTGATGCAACTTCAACGCAAGATCCGCCGCGTCGGGACGATCGAACGGTAAGTCATGGCAGCAGTCCTCCACTCCGCCCCGAAGATTGCCTCCATCTTTGGCGTCGTCGATACGCTGTCCGCAGCGCTCGGCACCGCGCTCCTCGAAGCGCGTGAGGAATACGGCGAGATTATCCTGACTGTCGCCCGCGACACCATTGAGGACACGCTGCGCCTGCTGCGCGATGCGCACGATTACCAGCAGCTGATGGAAATCGCCGGGGTCGATTACCCCGCACGCGCTGAACGCTTCGAAGTCGTCTATTGCCTGCTCAGCCTCACGAAGAACCACCGCATCATGGTCAAGGTCACCGCCGCCGAGAACACCCCGGTGCCCACCGTCACCACGCTGTGGCCGGTCGCCGGCTGGCTTGAGCGCGAGGTGTTCGACATGTACGGGGTGATCTTCGCGGGTAATCCCGATTTACGCCGGATCCTCACCGACTACGGCTTTGAGGGCCATCCATTCCGCAAGGATTTCCCGCTGACCGGCTATCAGGAATTGCGCTATTCCGAGGAGGATCAGCGCGTGGTCTATGAGCCGGTCGAACTCGCCCAGGACTTGCGCCAGTTCGATTTCATGAGCCCGTGGGAAGGCGCGGATTACGTCCTGCCCGGCGACGAGAAAGCCGCGCCGGTTTCGCCCGGTCCAGCGCCCGTAGCGACCGCGCCTGACACCAAAGGCTCGCCCACGGTCGATATTCCCAAGACCACTGAAAAGCCGTCCGATACCGGCGGCGGCGCTGCGGCAAATGCGGCTTCGGTCAAGAAAACCCCGACCGTCAGCAAAACAGCGGCCCCCGGCGCTCCGGACCCGACCGAAGCTCGCCCCGCGCGCAAACCGCGTGCCAAGAAGGGGGATGCCGCGTGAGCCTTCAGCTTGAACATTCGCCGACCACCGGCGATGAGGTCATCTCCAACTACACGATCAACTTCGGGCCGCAGCACCCCGCGGCGCACGGTGTGCTGCGGATGGTGATGGAGCTGGACGGCGAGATTATCGAGCGGATGGACCCGCATATCGGCCTGCTCCATCGCGGCACCGAAAAGCTGATCGAGTACAAGACCTACCTTCAGGCGCTCCCGTATTTTGACCGCCTCGATTATTGCTCGCCGCTCGCCATGGAGCATTCTTACGTGCTGGCGATCGAGAAGCTGCTCAATCTCGAAGTGCCGATCCGCGGGCAGTACTTGCGGGTGCTGTTCGCCGAGCTGACCCGCATCTGCAACCACATGCTCAATCTGGGCAGTCACGTGATGGACGTGGGCGCGATGACGCCCAACTTGTGGCTGTTCGAAATCCGCGAAGACTGCCTCAACTTTTTCGAGCGCGCATCGGGCGCGCGGATGCACATGGCGTGGTTCCGCCCCGGCGGGGTCCACCAGGATGTGCCGCTCAAGCTGCTGACCGACATCGCCGACTGGCTCGACACCCGCCTGCCGCGCCTGTTCGACGATGCGATGAGCCTGGTGGTCGACAACCGCATCTTCAAGCAGCGCAACGTCGATATCGCGATCGTCTCCAAGGACGATGCGGTGCGCTGGGGCTTTTCCGGCCCGATGATCCGGGGCAGCGGAATTCCGTGGGACTTACGCAAGAGCCAGCCGTACGATGTCTATGACCGGATGGATTTCGAAATCCCGGTCGGCACGCGCGGCGATTGCTATGACCGGTTCATGGTCCGCGTCGAAGAAGTGCGCCAGTCGGCCAAAATCATGAAGCAGTGCCTGGCCGAAATGCCCGAAGGCCCGGTGGCATCCGACGACCGCAAGATCGTGCCGCCCAAGCGCGCCGAGATGAAGCAATCGATGGAAGCGCTAATCCACCACTTCAAGCTTTACACCGAAGGCTTCCATGTCCCTGCGGGCGAAGTCTACGTCGCCACCGAAAGCCCCAAGGGCGAATTCGGGGTTTATCTGGTCAGCGACGGCAGCAACAAACCCTACCGCTGCAAGATCCGCCCGACCGCGTTCAGCCACCTGCAGGCGATGGACTTCATGGCCAAGGGCCACATGCTGCCCGACGTCACCGCCATCATCGGCGCGATCGATGTGGTGTTCGGGGAGTGTGACCGGTGAAGTTGCGTCCCATTAGCTTTTCACTGCTTTGCAGCGCAGCGTTTGCCTCGCTCATTGTGTGGTTGGATCGCGGATTGGGCTGGGCTGATTGGCTCAGATTCACACTCGTTGGTTTCTCGATCGTGTATTTGGTCGCGTATTTGAGAAAGCGTCGAGGTTCGTATGGCTGACCGCGCCCCTACTCCAGACACCTCCGAACTCCGCGCGCAGTGGGGCGATTTCGCGTGGACCGAAGCCAACGCCGCCGAGGTGCCCAAGATCATCGCGCGCTATCCGCCGGGGCGGCAGAAATCGGCGGTAATGCCTTTGCTCGATCTGGCCCAGCGTCAGGTCGGGGCGGAAACGCAGACGCAAGGCTGGCTGCCGATCCCGGTAATCGAATTCGTCGCGCGTGAACTCACCATGCCGGTGGTCCGGGTGCTCGAAGTCGCGACCTTCTATACGATGTACAACCTCGCCCCCGTAGGCCGCTTTCACGTTCAGGTGTGCGGGACGACGCCGTGCATGCTGCGCGGATCGGACGATCTGTTCACCGCCTGCAAGTCGCGTGGGCTGAGCAAGGGGCACACTACGGCGGACGGCCTGTTCACGTTGACCGAAGTCGAATGCATGGGCAACTGCTCAAGCGCGCCGATGGTTCAGATCAACGACGACAATTACGAGGACCTGACGGCCGCCGACATGACGCGAATCCTGGACGAACTGGCGGCGGGCGGCTCGCCCAAAGTCGGCACTCAGTTGGCTGGACGTCATACGGTCGAGCCGGAAGGCGGCGTAACCAGCTTGACCGCCATGGTCGGCGAAAACCACGACTACCGGGGCGAATGGGCATGAGCATCGTCACGGTCATTGTCGCCCTGGGTGCTATCTTCTTCGCGTGGAAGGTGCTGACCGGCGCAATCAAGCTCGGCGCGATTGTGGTGATCGTGCTCGTCGCACTCTACCTGATGTCGCGGGGCATGCTCTGATGGCGCTCGCCGACAAGGACCGCATCTTCACCAACCTGTACGGCTTCCAGCCGTGGAACCTCAAAGCCGCGCAACAACGCGGCGACTGGGACAATACCAAGGCGCTGCTGGCGCGCGGCCAGGACGCGATCATCGACGAGATCAAGGCCTCCAACTTGCGCGGGCGCGGTGGGGCGGGCTTCCCCACCGGCATGAAATGGTCGTTCATGCCCAAGGAGCCGAAAGCCGATCGCCCCAGCTTCCTGGTGATCAACGCCGACGAGTCCGAGCCGGGCAGCTGCAAGGACCGCGAAATCCTTCGCCACGATCCGCACAAGCTGATCGAGGGCGCGCTGGTGGCGGGCTATGCGATGCGTGCCCGCGCTGCCTACATCTACATTCGCGGCGAATATATCCGCGAGGCCGAGGTGATGTTCGCCGCCGTGCAAGAGGCTTACGACGCCGGTTTCCTGGGCAAGAACGCCTGCGGTTCGGGCTATGATTTTGACGTCTTCGTCCACCGCGGCGCCGGCGCCTACATCTGCGGCGAAGAAACCGCGATGCTCGAAAGCCTGGAGGGCAAGAAGGGCCAGCCGCGGCTGAAACCGCCGTTTCCGGCAGGCGCCGGGCTTTATGGCTGCCCAACTACAGTCAACAATGTCGAGAGCATTGCGGTCGCCCCAACGATTCTGCGGCGCGGTGCCTCGTGGTTCTCCAGCTTCGGCAACGAGGGCAACAAGGGCACCAAGCTGTTCCAGATCAGCGGCCATGTGAATACGCCCTGCGTGGTCGAGGAAGCGATGAGCATCCCGTTCCGCGAACTGATCGAAACCCACTGCGGCGGCATTCGCGGCGGGTGGGACAACTTGCTGGCGGTGATCCCCGGCGGATCGTCGGTGCCGCTGGTCCCGGCGGCGGAGATCATCGACTGCGCGATGGACTTTGACGGGCTGAAGGCGGTCGGCTCGGGCCTGGGCACCGCGGCGATCATCGTCATGGACAAATCCACCGACATCGTTCGCGCGATTAGCCGGATCAGCTATTTCTACAAGCACGAGTCCTGCGGCCAGTGTACTCCCTGCCGCGAGGGCACCGGGTGGATGTGGCGCGTGATGGAACGCCTGCGCACCGGCGACGCCGACGTGAGCGAGATCGACATGCTCCAGCAGGTGACCAAACAGATCGAAGGCCATACGATTTGCGCCTTGGGCGACGCGGCGGCCTGGCCGATCCAGGGGCTTATCAAGCACTTCCGGCCCGAGCTGGAACGCCGGATTGGTGAGCGGGTAAGGGAGGCGGCGGAATGATGACAGAGCCCACCGTGCCGTTATCGTCTGTTATGAATCTCGCGAGAGCAGCGTACTTAAGGGGCGACTATTTGCAAGCGGCTGGCGAATTCAGAATTTGTGCCGACGCGGGTGATAGTGAGGCAATGGGGACACTTGGGGTTATGTATCTCCACGGTCTTGGTGTCGAAAAAAACGTGGAAACCGCCTTTGTCGAAATATCGGCATCCTCTCTAACGGGCGACATAGAGTCATCTAAGAATCTTGCTGTTCTATATTACGAAGGCGTTGGGATTGAAAAAGACTGGGAAGTAGCTCGCAAGAACTTTGAATGGGCTGCTGATCATGGAAATGTCGAAGCGAGCTTTTTTATGGGGACCATGTGTTATTTGGGAGAAGGGGGGGTAGTTGATCTTGCTCAGGCCTTTTCACGGTGGATGTTTGCTGCCGCAAGCGGTCACGCCAAAGCGACGCATATGGTTGGCGTCTGCTATTTGCGCGGGAATGGGGTCGATCCAGATCGGGATACAGCTTTGAATTGGTTCGAAAGGGCTGAAGCATTGGGCTGTGAGGGCTCGATGGAATACATCAAAGTGATGCATCCTGATGACGCTAAAGGTACTGAGCATGCCTAAAGTTATCGTAGACGGCATCGAACTTGAAGTTCCCGCCGGGGCCACCGTGCTCCAGGCGTGCGAGCTGGCGGGGAAGGAGATCCCGCGGTTCTGTTATCATGAGCGGCTGTCCATCGCGGGCAATTGCCGGATGTGCCTGGTCGAGGTCGCCCCCGGGCCGCCCAAGCCGCAGGCATCGTGCGCGCTGCCCGCCACCGATGGTCAGGTGATCAAGACCGACAGTGAAATGGTCAAAAAGGCGCGCGAAGGGGTGATGGAGTTTCTCCTGATCAACCACCCGCTCGATTGCCCGATCTGCGACCAGGGCGGCGAGTGCGACCTGCAGGACCAGGCGATGGTCTATGGCCGGGGCACCTCGCGCTATGACGAGAACAAGCGCGCGGTCACCGAAAAGTACATGGGCCCGCTGATCAAGACCGCGATGACCCGCTGCATCCACTGCACCCGCTGCGTGCGCTTCTCCGAGGAAGTGGCCGGGGTGGACGAAATCGGCGCGCTGTATCGCGGTGAGAACATGCAGATCACCACTTACCTTGAACGCGCGGCCAAGCATGAGCTTTCCGCCAACGTGATCGACTTGTGCCCGGTCGGCGCGCTGACCTCGCGGCCCTATGCGTTCGAAGCGCGGCCGTGGGAATTGAAGAAGACGCTGTCGATCGACGTGTCCGATGCGGTCGGGGCGAACATCCGGCTCGACAGTCGGGGCCGCGAGGTGCTGCGCATCCTGCCGCGGCTCAACGATGACGTGAATGAGGAGTGGCTCAGCGACAAGGGCCGCTACCAGGTCGATGGGCTGACCCGCCGCCGGCTCGACCAGCCGTGGCTGCGGCGTGACGGCAAGCTGGTCACGGCGACCTGGGACGAGGCTTTCGCCGCTATCGCCAAGGTCAATCCGGGCAAGTCGGTCGCGGTGATCGCGGGCGACATGGTGGATTGCGAGACGATGTTCGCGGCCAAGGCGCTCGCCGGCGCGCTGGGTTCGACCATGCTCGAAGGCCGCCAGACCGGGCTCGATTACGACTGTTCAAACCTTGCAGCGATAAACTTCAATTCGACGTTCAATGGCATTGAAACCGCCGATGCGATCCTGATCGTGGGCAGCCATGTCCGCTGGGAAGCTGCGCTGCTCAACGCCCGGCTGCGCAAGGCGGTCAAGCATGGGGCCAAGGTGTTTGTGGTCGGGCCGGAGTGGGAAACGACGTATCCGGCGACGTTCCTCGGCAATGATCTGGCCGTGCTGGGCAAGCTTCCCCAGGACGCTGCCGATGTGTTTGAGAAAGCCGAGCGGCCTGCGCTCATTCTGGGTGGGGCAGGTCTCGCGAAGGGGGCGCTCGGTCCCGCCTTGCAGCTTTGTGCAACTTTGCGCATGGTTCGTGAAAACTGGAATGGTTTCAACGTCTTGCACATGGCGGCGAGCCGCATGGGCGGCCTGATGCTGGGTTACGCGCAACCGGGCGGGATTGCCGATCTCGCCGCCGCGAGCCCCAAGCTGTTGATTTCATTGGGCGCGGACGAGGTGGACTACACGCGGTTTGCCGGCAGCATGATCGCCTACATCGGCCACCACGGTGACAAAGGCGCACACGCCGCCGACATTATCCTCCCCGCCGCCGCGTTCAGCGAAAAGCCGGGGACCTACGTCAACACCGAGGGCCGGGTGCAGTTCGCCGACAAGGCCGTGTTCGCGCCGGGCGACGCGCGCGAGGACTGGACGATCCTGCGGGCGCTGGCCGATGCGCTCAAGGTCTCGGTCGGGTTCGACAGCTTCGCGCAATTGCGCGCGGCGATGATCGCGTCGGTTCCGGCGCTGGGCCGCGAGGGGCTGACCGATTATGGCACCTTGCCGAAAGGCAAAGGCACCGCGAACGGCACCATCGACGCCTACCCGATCAAGGACTTCTACCTGACCAACCCGATCGCCCGCGCCAGCGTGACGATGCAGCGCTGCTCGGCGGAGTTGATCCACGGGCAGGATTTCGCGGAGGCGGCGGAATGAATGCCATTCTAAAAATCCTCCCCTCTTGGGGGAGGTGGCAGCGCGAAGCGCTGACGGTGGGGGCCTGTGGCAGGGGACTGGCCCCCTCCGCCTCACTGCGTTCGGCACCTCCCCCAATGGGGGAGGATCTAGCATGACCGCTCTCTTCCAAACCTGGGGCCTGTCCTACGAATGGGCATGGTTCAGCGCCACCATCGCCGG
>JAYWBP010000011.1:0-2742 GCA_043781375.1 Novosphingobium sp. | reverse complement strand
GGCCGCGCCATGACGGGATCGCCGCAGGGACACTTTACAACGATGCTTCGCGGCGGCTGGTGCTGTCGTTCAAGCATGGGCGGCGCATTGCCCTGGCGCCGATGATGGCCCGGCTGATTGGCTCGCGTCTGCCACAACTTGAGGGCGCGTGGCTGGTGGTTCCGGTCCCTCTGCATCGCTGGCGTCTGTGGCGGCGCGGGTTCAACCAAGCGGCGGTACTGAGGCGAGAGATCGCCAAGGCCCGGGGGCTGGACTTGGTGGTCGATGGGCTGGTTCGGCTCAAGGCGACCCCCAGTCTGGGAGGGCTGGGCCGGAAAGCCCGCGCGCGCGCCCTGTCAGGTGCCATCGCGATCAATCCCGCACGGCTCGATCGCGTGGCCGGGTCACAGGTCGTGTTGATCGATGACGTCCTGACCAGCGGGGCGACCAGCGCAGCCTGCGTCTCCGCGCTCAAGCGAGCCGGAGCCAGAAAGGTTGTCGTGGCTTGCTTTGCCCGCGTGTTGCACGAAGCAGATTAAGTGCTGCTCATACACGAAAACGCCCGGAACCGAAGCTCCGGGCGTCTTCGTGACGAAAATTAAAGGACGCTGCTTGCGCAGTTTACGACCACCCCTGTACGGTCGCGCGCCCAATCCCTCATCTCAGTGCCCCGGACGAACCGAGGCAAAAGCATTCCCTGAACCATGACGCTCTGCTGGCGTCGCCGGTTCGGCGTGCGGCCTGTACCGCCTCAGGACGTTCCAACGAATTGGCATCAAAGGAAAGCTGGTTTGGCCTCCTCGGTAGATTTTGGTCGTCATCTGTGGTTATCGTGCAACAAAGCAATATTCACCAAACCGCAGGACGGCCCGAAACCATGACTGCAACGACCGCCGCCGATGATGACAGCGATTGCGAGCAGGGAAGCCGTTTCATCCCCTGCTTCGATGACAAAGGCCTGCTCACCGCGGTGGCAGTCGATTACGCGACTCGAGAAGTTTTGATGGTAGCCTTCATGGATGCCGAGGCGCTGGAGCGGACCCGAGCGACCGGGCTTGCCCACTTCCACTCGCGGTCTCGCGGCAAGCTCTGGCTCAAGGGCGAGACTTCGGGGAACATTCTCAAAGTGCGGACAATCCGGGTCGACTGTGACCAGGACGCACTTGTGCTCGAAGTCGAACCGCAAGGTCCTGCTTGCCATACCGGCGCGGCAAGCTGCTTTTACCGCAAAATCGACGGAGAGGACCTTCGTTCGATAACTAGTTGACGTTTACGTAAAGGGAAGATATTTGCTGAGTCTATGGCAACTCTTCTTAAAGCAGCGCACGTGGGTGCGCATATCGAACGTCCCGATTCGCATGAGCGCGAGACTTTCACCATCTCGCAGCTGACCGGCGAGTTCGGGGTCACGGCGCGAGCTCTGCGGTTTTATGAGGATGAGGGGCTGATCGCTCCGACCCGCATCGGGCTGTGTCGCATCTACAGCCGCCGCGACCGTGCCCGCCTGGCCTGGATATTGCGCGCAAAGAACGTTGGCTTCAGCCTGACCGACATTCGTGAACTGATCGATCTCTATGATCTTGGCGATGGACGGATCGAACAGCGCCGGGTGACCATCGATCGTTGCCGCGAGAAGATCGCGGTCTTGACCCGTCAGCGCGACGATATCGATTCGGCGATCAGCGAGATCACCAACTTCATCGCGGAGATCGAACCGATCGAGCTGCCGCGCCGCCGCTGAACGCACCTTTTACCCGAGGAAACACCCATGCCGATCTACAAAGCGCCGACGCGCGACACCCGCTTTGTCATCAACGAACTGCTTCATCTGGAGAGCTATGGCAATCTGGCAGGCTTTGAGAATGCGACGCCCGACATGATCGATGCGGTGATCGACGAGGGTGGTAAGTTCGCGGCCGAAGTTCTGGCTCCGATTAACGCCTCGGGCGATGCGGAAGGCTGCACGCGCAATGCCGATGGCAGCGTGACTACCCCGTCCGGGTACAAGGAAGCGCACGAGAAGTTTCGCGAGGCTGGCTGGGGAACGCTTTCGGCGCCCGAGGAATTCGGCGGCCAGGGGCTGCCGCACGTGTTCGGCTTTGCCATGGAAGAGTTCATGGCTTCGGCCAACATGGCTTTCACGATGTATCCGGGGCTGACCAACGGCGCAATCGCGGCACTGATCGCCAAGGCCTCGCCCGAGCTGCAGGCACGTTATATCCCGAAGATGGTTGCCAGCGAATGGCTTGGCACGATGAACCTGACCGAGCCGCAGTGCGGCACCGACCTGGGTATGATCCGCACGCGCGCGGTGCCGCAGCTCGATGGCTCCTATGCGATCACCGGAACCAAGATTTTCATCTCGGCAGGCGAGCATGACCTGACCGAGAACATCATCCACCTGGTCCTGGCCAAGACGCCCGACGCGCCCGATTCGACCAAGGGCATCTCGCTGTTTGTGGTGCCCAAGGTGCTGGTTAATGACGACGGTTCGCTGGGTGAGCGCAACACGGTCTCGTGCGGCGCGATCGAGAACAAGATGGGCATCCACGGCAACGCGACTTGCGTGATGAATTACGACGATGCCAAGGGCTGGCTGGTCGGTGATGAGAACAAGGGCCTGGCCGCGATGTTCATCATGATGAACGCCGCGCGGCTCGGCGTCGGTATCCAGGGCCTCGCCCAGGCTGAAGTCGCCTACCAGAACGCGGTGCAGTACGCGCAGGACCGCCGCCAGGGTCGGGCGCTCACGGGCGCCGCAGA
>JAYWBP010000010.1:0-2745 GCA_043781375.1 Novosphingobium sp. | reverse complement strand
CTCCATGGCGCACAGCGTCGAAAGCCGTTCTCCATTTTTGGACTACCGCCTCGTAGAGTTTGCTCTAAGTTGCCCAGAAGAAAGCCGGGTCGGCGGGGCCATTACGAAAAGGCTGCAGCGCCAAGCTATGCAGGACATCGTGCCGGAGGGAATCCTGCAGCGGAACGACAAAATGGGTTTCGCGACTCCGGAGGAGCGTTGGATTCGAGGCGACGAGCCGCAGCGCTTCCTCGAACTTTCCGGCGCTGCTGTCGCCCGCGCCGAGGGGGTACTCAACTCGAAGGCCATCGAGCGTGTTCGGCGGAACATATTGGGCAACGGTCCTTTCGACCGCTTCGTCTGGCGCGTCATCTTGTTCAGCGCTTGGCTTGAGCGTTTTCAGGTAAAAACTTGATTACGCCGGCCTGAAATAGCCTCAATTGGGGCTGTCGAAGCCAATCCTAGCCTTTGGCCTATGTCTGCTTTCCAACCCCTTCGAACCTTTGCCCTCCCGCGCCAATCGCCAAAAGCGGACGTGTCTAAACGAAGTCAATTCGGTGCAACTTCACTACTTGGACCATTGTGCTAGGTTTTAGACATGGAAACTAATGTGAAGCGCCCGCGACGTCGCCTTAGCCCCGAGGCTCGCCGGGCTCTGATCCTCGATCACACCGCGAATATCGTCGCGCGCGATGGGGTTGCACAATTGTCGGTCGAGCGGATCGGTCAGGAAGCCGGGATCAGCAAGTCACTGGTCTATGCCTATTTCCCAAACCTGACCGAGCTTTTGCGCGAATTATATCAGCGCGAAATGAAGCAGTTCCGCCGTTTGCAGGCCGAGGCCGCCGCGACTGCGACGACGTTCGAGGAACTGGTCCGCTCGATCACCCACGTTTACCTCTCGTACATGCATGAGCGGGGCCTGCTAATCGAGCGCCTGCAGGCGGAACCAAGCGTTTCAGAAGCACACAACACGACCGAATACAGCCGTGATCGTGCAGTCGATTATCTGACGGAAATTGTAATTGAGCACTTCGACCTGCCGCGCGAAATCGCCCGGGCAGCGACTGACATATCATTCGGATTGCCGGCTTCTGCGGGTGCCTACCTGTTGCGCAGCCAGATGGATCTCAAGACGTTGGAGGACCTGACGGTAACGATGATCATCGGGTCCGTGGTTCATCTCAACAATGAATACGCAGTGCGGAGACAGCCGCTCAATCCTCTTCCTGCGGGTACGGCTCGATGACCGCAACACCTGCGGTGGGGAGTCTGCGTTCCCCGAGCAAGTAACGGCCTGCCATGCCGGCCGGGACCTCCACTGGCGCTGCAGAATAGTTGAACAGGTGGACACGGTTGCCCGCCCGACGTACCCGCAGCCCAGCGGGCATGGCGTGAACCGCAAGACCAGCATCGCGCGCTGCTCGGCCGAAAACTTCATCAGCCAGGTCCTGCTCAGGCCAGGCTGCCAGGTAACGCACCCGCCCGCTGCGCCAGCCGGCGACCACTCCGTCGTCTGCAACCAATTCAGACTCGGCTGCGGTCTCGAGATGTTCTAGCCAACAACCGGCCGTCCAGCCGTCACCGCAGTGTTGCACGCCAGGGCGCAGGCTTTCGACACGAACGACCTTGCCAGCGAAAATCTCCTGGAGGCGGCCAGGTGGCATGGCCTCGGGGATGGCAAATTCTGTCGTGCGGCTGCCGCTGCGCGGTCCGATCACGATCTGGCCCGGGAACGCCGCAAGGGTATCGATCAGTTCATCCGGCACGATCGGCAAGCACGGAATGACGCAGAGCCCGTAACCGCCGAGCGAAGCGGATGGTGGGACGATGTCTACATCGAGGCCCAACCGGCGCAGCGCACTGTAGCATTCAAACGCGGCCCATAGCGCCGAAAACCCGGCGCCTTGCGGTTGAATCCCGGTGACCCAATCGGCGTCATAGGCAAAGATCAGGGCGACGGATCGCGGCGGCGCGCCGGCAGGACCGAGCGCGTCAAGATCTCGTGCCGCCTGCGCTGCCTCGGCCAGACCGGGCGCGGCGACATTATCGGGGCGAAGCAGCCCCGCATGAAGCTGTTCCTGCGCTTTGGGAAATTGCCGCCAGCGGAAATAGCTGACCAGCTCGGCCCCGTGAGCCATCGCCTCGAGCGTCCACAGCCGCACCATGCCCGGCAGCGGAGCTGGGTTGTGGCGGGCCCAGTTGACCGGACCGGGCTGCTGTTCAAGCACCCACCAGCGGCCATCGCGGGTACAACCGCGATAGAGATCGTGATGAAACGCGGCGATATCGGGATGGCCTTGGCGGGCATAGGCAATCTTGTCGGCATCGCTGAAGCGGAAGCTGTCAAGGAAGCCCAGCGGATAGCTGTCCCATCCCACTGCATCGAGATCCGCCGCGACGTCATGGTGATCGAATTCGGTGAAGAACCCCATGAAATTATGCACTACATTGCGGCCCGGCGACAGTTCGCGCAAGGCATCCACCTGGCTGCGATTAAAGCTGACAACCTGGTCCGACGAAAACCGGCGGAACGCCAGATGATGCGCCGGATTGGCCTCGGTTACGGTCAGGTTTGGCGAATCGATTTCTTGAAACGAGCGGTATTCCATGCTCCAGAACACGTTGCCCCAAGCGTCGTTGAGTGCGGCGATATCGCCATAGCGATGGGCGAGCCATGGCTGAAACGCAGTCCGCGCCGCAGCCGAATAGCTGACCACGGTATCGTGGCAGCCATATTCGTTGTCGGTCTGCCACGCGACCACC
>JAYWBP010000009.1:0-23243 GCA_043781375.1 Novosphingobium sp. | reverse complement strand
GGACAAGATCGCCGCCTTGGGGCGTGGCGACGGGGGGCGCTGGCTCGGTAGCTTCGTCTACTGGGGTTTCTTGCATAACCATACGCACTCCCATCCGCGCGAGACCATACGATGGTTACAGCAAATGCACTCGAAGGTTACAGCAAATGCACTCGAACTTTTTGGGGCGTATCAAATCGAATCCAAACCCGTCTACCCGACCATTATATCGGCGGCTTATAAGTCACTGATATAATTACTGAAAATAGACCATTTTTGGCCTGTGTAGGAACTGTGTAGAACTTTTTGCGGTTTGCCTTGAATGCCGGTCACGTGAGGCCGCCGCATTCTGACTATTTTGGTCAACTGCGGGAAGAGACTCGGGCAACGATAGGCGTACCGAATCATTCCGAACTCCGGACATTTTTCTGTGCAACGCGTCCAACTCCGCCTCTGCGTCGGAATGGATCATTCTGAAAACGAAGAGCAAGTATAGGCGATCCGCCGATTCAGGTTCTTGCCCCCGAGCGGTGGGCCTATAGGAGCCTGCTTTTGTGGAATGGCGCCCCCACGGGTGTGTCGATCGGCGAGTTGGGCTCGGTTTTGCATAAGCCGCTCGATCCGATGGTGCCGAGCAAATGAATCTCGACGCGGGTCATAGCGGAACGCCAGCCGTGTGAGCCGGCGATGACCTGAGAATCTCCTCATGAACTCCGGTGAGACCCCAGTCGATGATTGCCGCGACGATCGGGATCATCGACCGGCCTCGCTCGGTCATACTGTATTCCACGCGTGGCGGGACCACCTCCCACTGCTCTCGGTGAATTAGCCCGCGCTGCTGCAATTCCTTGAGTTCTCGGCTGAGCGTACGGGGCGTCACGGACGCGCCAGGGTCGCCATGATGCAGCAACCTGCGTAGCTCCCCATACCGGTACGATCGCGAGTGGAGAAGCCAGAGGATACGCAATTTGTACTTGCCGCCGACGATGCGGTCGAAGGCGATCGCTGGGCAGAGGGTCATCTCCTCCGAAATCTTGCGGACAGCACTCACGCCCTAATGGTATCCTTTTTGTCCGTACTTGCGAAACGATACCACCCTAGTAAGTAGCGCTGCAAGAGGAGATTTGGGATGGACTTTAGCCCCGACCGTCGGACGGTTCTGATCGCCGGAGGTGCCGCTATGGCCGCACTCTCCGGTTCCGCAGCACAAAGCGGCGATCGGCACGAGACTCGCGCCTCTTTCTGCGCCAGCTATCTTGATTCATGGCGGCGCAAAGACCTCAACGCCATCGCTCGCCACCTTCATTCCGAAGTCGATTTTGTCGGGCCGATGGTGCAAATGCATGGCCGCGATGCTTTCCTTCGATCGACCGAAAGGATCCTACCCCTGCTCGAGCGGTTCGAGCCCCGTGGGTCCTTCCTTGCCGGTAACAAGGCTACTTTCATCTACGACTTCGTCTGTCGGTCGCCAATCGGCGTGGTACGGACAGCGGAGCTGGTCCGCTTTGAAGATAACCTCATTCGGCACGTCGAGCTTTTTTATGACGCTCGGCCATTCGATGCGGCGCAGCGCGCCGCAGGATCGGCATCATGAGGAACGTGCTTGCACGGTTGGCCTTGGGCTTTGCCGCGCTAGGGTTGATCGCCGGCGGACTGATCCATGCTTCGCCCTTTGTCGGCGTCGCAACGATGCTCGACGACACTGCCATTCGGCCATTCATGAAGGACGCCTTCAAAGCGCTCTGGTTGGAGGATTCGCTTGTTCTTATATTGCTAGGGCTGGCTGCGTCAGCGATGGCTGCTCGGCTGGTGCGGGCCGACGCCGCAGTCCTGATTTTGCTTGGATTAATGCCAATTGGGACTTCGGTTCTCGTCTACCATTTCATTGGCAATTTCT
Organism: Novosphingobium sp.; assembly: GCA_043781375.1. GTDB lineage: Bacteria > Pseudomonadota > Alphaproteobacteria > Sphingomonadales > Sphingomonadaceae > Novosphingobium. The sequence goes on along the minus strand of JAYWBP010000009.1, from coordinate 21,367 downwards.
TTGGTGGCCACATGGTCTTAGCCTGTGGGCTACTGATCGTCGCGGCGGCCTTCTTGTTCACGAAAGAGCCTCCTGCACAACTGACCTCGACGGGCGGCCCGCCACTTGAATTTGACTAGTGATGTAGCAGAGACGCCGGATCATCGATCGATCTCAAATGGTCGGCAGGCTTTAGTGGCGCGTGACGCAGTCAGGAGCGGACCTGTCTCCGAACGCGGTTCCCTGTTCTGCAGGGAATATACAGGGAAATTGTAGTTCTATTGGCCATTTTGATCGGACCCGATTTGCTTTAGCCGCAGAAATGCGCCGATGTAGGCAGGATTTCCCTAAGCGAGATAACAGTGGAAAAAAGCGACCAAACAGGAGCGGTGCCCGACTTCTCGCACTACAGCAAGCGCACCATGCGCAGCATCAGCGTGCGTGTGGAGAGCGGCGGACGCCTGACTGACGGTATGCTTGCGGATGCCGTGCGGCTGCTGTCGCCACCGTTGCTCCCGGGCAGAGAGCAAAACGCTCTGCTAATGGAGTTGGACGATACTAAGCCTCGGAAGCGTGGCCGCCCGCGCGGTAAGATTGCGCCCCGGCTATTGCTCGCGAAGAAGATATCGGCGGTCCGCCGACATGACCTGCCGAGTTCTGTGCAGGTTGCGCTGGTCGAGCGGTTGACGTCTGGACAACGATATACCGAATTGCAGCGAGCCCGACCATTCTACGTCGCCTCGTTGCGGTCTAGACGCGAGTCATTGATCCGCTTCTTGTACCGTGAGCTCTACGAGATCCTGTCCGGTGCGGCACTGGTAGACCACCCGGCCATTGAGAGAGTGGAGATCCCGGCGCCTGAACCAGGCCTGTCGCTGAGCGAGCGGGCGCTGACCTGGGCTCAGCAGATTCTGAGGGACCGCCTCCACCAAGACCCACCGTCGATCGGTCGGATGCGCAATATTGTCTCGCGAAATTCAAAATGAAAACGTGAGTAACTTCTGCCTACGCTTGCTTTAGATGAGACGCTCCTTTTGCTGGAGCAGTCGATGACACCCTTTTCCAACCATCCCCATATCGAAATGGTGAGCCACTGCTCACTGCGTCAGAATCCCGACAATCCCCGCAAGCACAATCCCGAGCAGATCGAGCATTTGATGCAATCGATCCGCCGCTGGGGGTTCAAGGGCGCGCTCATCGTCGATGAAGATGGCCTGATCGTCGCGGGCCACGCGATGTGGGAAGCGGCCGGCAAGTGCGGGCTGGATGAAGTGCCGATCATCCGGGCAAGCTTCCTGAGCGAGGCTGATCGGCGCGCCTTTGCGCTGGCCCACAACCGTTTGGCGGAGCTTTCGAACTGGGATGCGCCAGCGCTCGCGCGCGAACTCGAGTTTTTGTTCGAGGCGGACTATGATTTCAGCGGCACAGGCTTCACTACTGCTGATCTCGACCTGAGCTATGATGCCGCGGCCGATAAGGGCGAGCCCGACGTCGAACTTCCCGACTTAGATGCTAAAGCTATTTCTCGGCACGGCGATCTTTGGATTATCGGCGATCAGCGTCTGTACTGCGGCAATGCACGCGACGCCGCGAGCTACGAAGCGCTGCTCGGCGATGAACGCGCTGCGATGGTATTTTGCGACCCGCCTTTCAACGTGAAGGTGGATGGCCATGTCTCAGGCCTCGGCAAGATCAAACACCGCGAGTTCCACGAAGCCAGCGGCGAGATGGACAAGAATGAGTTCACCGCGTTCCTGCGCGCGATCTTTCGTATGTGCGTCCGCTTCGCCGTGAAAGGTTCGATCCACTATCACTGCATGGACTGGCGCCACATGCGCGAGATGCTCGACGCATCGGATGGCGTCTACACCGAGTTGAAGCAACTGGTGGTGTGGGAGAAGGCTGGCTCCGCAGGCATGGGAACCTTCTACAGGTCGCAGCACGAACTGATCTTCGTATTCAAGTCCGGCCGCGAGAGACACATCAATAACTTCGGACTCGGCGAGAAAGGTCGCTTCCGGACCAACGTCTGGTCGCACAAAGGCGCTAACACCTTCCGCAAGGGTCGCGCCGATGATCTGGCGATCCATCCGACGTGCAAGCCGGTTTCCCTGGTGGTCGACGCCCTCCTCGACTGCTCCAACCGCGGCGACCTGATCCTGGACGCCTTCAGCGGCTCGGGCACGACCCTGCTGGCAGCGCACCGCACCCGTCGCCGCGGTCGCGCTATCGAGATCGATCCCCTCTATGTGGATGCTAGCCTGCGCCGCCTGCACATCGCAACCGGCATTGAGCCCGAGCTCCCCGATGGTCGCAATTTCACCCAAGTCGTTGCCGAGCGCGCCAAGGAGACCGGTGATGAATGATGATGAAGATGAGAACAACCCGACCGGTCTGATTGCCGACGAAGCGGAGGAGCCGGAAACCGAGGGCGGCGGTGCGGGTAATCGCGACAAGGGTCGCGATTATGATGTCGGCTATGGCAAGCCGCCGCGCCCTCACCAATTCCAGCCGGGGCAGTCTGGCAATCCGCGTGGGCGCCCCAAAGGCGCAAAAGGCTTAAAGGCAGAATTGACGGCTGAACTCGACGAATTCGTGACGATCACCGAGCACGGGAAGTCCAAGCGGATTCGCAAGCGCCGCCTCGTTATTAAGGCGCTCGCGCAGAAAGCCGCCTTGGGCAATGTCGCTGCGGCCGACAAGCTGTTGACGCTCGTGATCCAGACCGAAGGCTTTGAGGATCAGCGCGCCGCGATCCGCTCGCTCTCTGAGACCGACAACCTGATCCTCGCGCGCATGCTCGGCGAGGATCAGGACGACGTCGTTGAGGATAGCGCGCCCGCTCCGCCCGATGGCGCCAGCGAAGTTGACGAGCCGGACGTGGAGGACCCCCAATGATGATGCGTCCGAAAGTTCGCCACCCGGCAATCAACGATCCGCATGCGCTGATAATGGAGTTGCAGCGCCGGGACTTCGTTTCCTTTCTGATGCGCGTGTTCCCGCATCTTCGCGGTGGTTCGAACCTGGTGTGCAACTGGCATCACGACGCCATTGCCTACGAACTTGAGCAGGTCAGAACCGGAAAGAACCGACGGCTCCTCGTGACGCTTCCCCCGCGCTACCTCAAATCGATCATGATTTCGGTAGCATGGGTCGCATGGATGCTGGGCCAGGACCCGCGCTCCAACTTTGTATGCGTTAGCTACGCCAAAGGGCTTTCAGAGAAGCACGCGCGCGATTGCCGCGCCATCATGCAGTCGGCCTGGTACCGCGAGCTGTTCCCGCGGACGATGATTTCCAAGAGCCGCTCCGCCATTGCCGATTTCGAGACCACCATGGGCGGTGGACGCCTGTCGACGTCGATCGAAGGCACGCTGACCGGGCGTGGCGGCGACATCATCGTCATCGACGATCCCATCAAGCCGGATGATGCGATGTCGGACACGGTGCGCAACAGCGTCAATGAATGGTATCGCTCAACCCTGGCGTCGCGCCTCAACGACAAGGCGAGCGGCGCCATACTGCTGGTGATGCAGCGCCTTCACGAATATGATCTGGCCGGCCAGATGCTCGAAGAAGGGGACTGGAAAGAGCTGTCCCTTCCGGCGATCGCAACGGAAGATGCGGTTGTCCCGCTCACCCGCGGTCGCTCCCACCACCGCCGGGACGGAGACGTGCTGCATCCAGAGCGCGAGAGCTATGCCACGCTAATGGAGACGAAAACCCGACACGGATCGATGTACTTCGACACGCAGTATCAGCAGAGCCCCACCCCGGCCGGGGGCAATCTTGTGAAGACCGATTGGATCAAGCGGTACACGCCAGCGACGTTACCTGACGGCGGACGCATCGTTCAGAGCTGGGATACCGCCAACAAGGACGGCATTTTCAACGACTATTCCGTTTGCCTCACCGTCCGCCTCCACGGCAATCATATCTATTTGCTCAACGTTTGGCGCAAGAAGGTGCAGTTCCCCGATTTGCGCAAGGCTGCCATCGAACAGGCGCAAACGTACGACGCGAGTGTAATGCTGATCGAGGATCAGGCGTCCGGGCAGCAGCTGCTGCAGACCTTGCGCAAGGAACCGGTGCGCGGTGTTCCTGAACCTATCGGGCGCCGGCCCGAGAACGACAAGGTTACGCGGCTCGCTGGCGTTTCCTCGATGATCGAGGCCGGGCAGTTCCATCTGCCCGAGGAAGCCTCGTGGCTCGCGGATTTTGAAAAGGAACTGCTGGCGTTCCCATCGTCGCGTCACTTCGATCAGGTCGATGCCTTGTCTCAGCTGTTGGAATGGGTCCGCTTGCGATTCAATACGGACACGCCGCCGGCCGGGCCGATCATCTACACGGCAGAAGACGATGGCTACATCCATGATTCTGATAGCGGCATTCACCGCGCCGACTATGATGATAATGATGAGAACGATCCCTGGAGCGGCCTGTATTGAGCTGACCTCCGCCTTGCCAAACTGCAATGTGACGATGCGTCGTTTTCGAACAGCAGCTCGGCGCTCATGGCCATCGACTACGGCTCCAACGACGCCCCTTGGAGTGCGCGGTGATTTGCCGCACGGATTCGCAGCCTTGCAGACGTCGCGACGAGCTCATCAATCCGGCCTGGCGACCCACTTCGATTGATCGCAGCTCGGCGGCCCACTGGCCGAGCCACTAGACAGGGTATCAGCGCGACATGATATTGCATTGCTAACATACTCCTTTCCGGTCGGGACCGATGTCGGCAGTTTGCAGCGGTTGTCGCGCATAAGGTCCATTGTGAGCCTGACCCGGTTAATCAGAGAATTATACTGAGTCTCACGCATGGTCGCGCGTGCGGCGCTGTTGTCGGCAATTCCCTCGGCAAAGTTCATCGCAAGTGATTTGCTGAGATGCTGAATGTCGCGGTTCAGCCCAACGCATACCGGCGATTTCTGAGGCGCTGGCTTGGTCGCCTTTGCCCTTTGGTCCCCAATCATAGCTAGCCAAGCCAAAGTTATAAGCAGCATTGTTGTCCTCCATGTCGCCGATAAGTGACACAAGCAATGCTCGCGCACCTGACGAAGTCAACTCGAATGTGACTGATCGTCTGTAGATCAATAAGCGACAGAAGCCCTTTGTGCGCAGGTGGATATCCGCCTGCGCCTCGGTCGAAATGTTCGGAAGCTCCGCGAAGAGAAAGGCTGGAGTCAGGAGGACTATGCCGACCGCGCCGGCATCCATCGCACCTATGTCAGCGACATCGAGCGGGGGCGCAGGAATCCTACTGTCACGGTTGTCGAGAAATTGGCAGCGCCCTTTGAGGTTAGCGCGTCGGAACTGTTGAGCTGAACTGGTGTCATTTTCACCAACTTGCCACGAGTTGTGTGGAAGCGCGACGATAGCGAGACCTTACGAAGATTCTCATGTCAGCTCGTGATTTCCTTCAATGGGACTGCCTCATCAGCCAATCTGGAAGGGTCGGCGCTAACACCATCCACCACTAGCTTGCGCCCCTGAACATAGTCTCGCGTCGCATTGACGCAGTCGAGGGCGATCACCTTCCCTTGGCGCATATAGATCAGGCTAAAAGAACGCTTTGCCGGATCGCCACGCAGCACTGCTAGATCGTGCCCAACCGAGAGCCCGACGGTCTGCAATCTGAGGTCGTACTGGTTCGACCAGAACCACGGAACCGCATCGTAACGGCCAGGCTGGCCGGCGATCTGCTTTGCAACCACGCTCGCTTGGTCATTGGCATTCTGCACCGATTCGAGCCGGACTACTGCCCCGCCTGCATAGCGATTGGCATGCGCCGCGCAGTCGCCGATCGCGAAGATATCGGGCAGCGAAGTACGGCAGGCCGCGTCGACCAGCACGCCGTTGTCAGTCTCCGCCCCCGCTTCGGCCAGCGGTGCGATTTCCGGGACGATGCCGACGCCGACGATGACCATATCAGTCCGGATGCGCTCGCCGCTTCCCAAGCGAACAGCGGCTATTTTTCCCCCTTCGCCCTCAAGGCAATCGACAGTGGTATCGAGACGTATCTCTACGCCATGGGCACGGTGTTCCGCCTCGAAGAACCGCGAGATTGGCTCGCCGGCAACACGCGCCAGAACCCGGTCGAGCGCCTCGATCAGCACCACCTGCTTGTTCGACTTGGCCAGCACCGCTGCTGCTTCGAGCCCGATATAACCGCCGCCGATCACGACGGCGTGCCGGGTATCGGGCAATTCCTGCATTATCCGGTCGGCATCCGCGCGCGTCCGTACGGTATGGACCCCGGCAAGATCGGCGCCGTCACAGCTAAGCCGGCGCGGCGTTCCGCCGGTGGCCCAGACGAGCGTGCGATAGCCGATCGTTTCACCGGTATCGGTCGTGACAATGTGCCGATCCGGCGCCACCGAAACGACACGCCGCCCGGTCAGCAGCGCAATTCCACGTTCGTTCCAGAAATCCGCGGGACGCAAAAGCATTCGCTCAAACGCCTTTTCGCCGGAGAGATACTCCTTTGAAAGCGCCGGGCGCTCGTAGGGAGGATCGGGTTCGAGGCCGAGCAAGGCGGTCGATCCTTCGAACTTGGCATGCCGCAAAGCTATCGCGGTCTGCGCGCCGCCATGGCCGGCTCCCACGATCAGGACGTCATATTGGGTCATTCCGCCGCGCGATCGGCCGGCAGATGGCGTGACAGGAAATACACCAGCCCTTCCGCAAAAATGTCGTTGTTATCCGCTGTAACGGTATGGCCGGCGCGCGCGACATCATGGACTTCCGTGTGCGGCACGAGCGCCAGCATATCCGCGACTCCGGCGTCGTCGACCACGTCGCTGCGCGCGCCGCGGATGAGCAGCGTGGGGATCGTCACGTGGCGCGCGACCCCGGGCAGCCATTCGTTCGAACGCTGCATATCGGTCTCTGCCGAGGACACAAGCAATTGCGGATCCCAATGCCAATAGAGCCGGCCGTCCTCGCGCAAGCGAAGGTTCTTCATGAGGCCGGCGGGATCGGCCGGACGCGGGCGATCGGGATGATATGCCGCGATGGCGTCCGCCGCCTCGTCGATCGAGAGGAAGCCGCCGGAAAAGGAGCGCATGAATTTGCGAATACGCTTTACGCCGTCGCGCGCGGGCTTAAGGACGATATCGACCAGCACCAAGGCACGGACGCTCGACGGACGGAAGCGGCCGACAGTGTAGAAGCTGGCGAGGCCGCCCATCGATGCGCCGACCAGGGCAACGCGCTCGCCAGCTACGCCGAGCACCGCCATCAGATCCTTGGCCTGGACAGGAGTCGAGTAATCGCCATCGGGCGCCCAGTCGCTGTCGCCATGGCCGCGCGTATCGACATTGATTACCCGGTAGCCCGCGGCGATCAGGCGCGGCATCGCCGCATCCCAGGAATGTCGCGTCTGCGCGCCGCCATGCGACAGCAAGATCGTGGGCGCGCCGATCGGGCCACCGACATCGGCGGCCAGCTCGACGCCCTGCGCTCCGCGAATGCGCAAATGCTCGAGCGTCGGAATCGTCATGCCGCAATCACGCGGCCACCGAAGCCCCTGCCGGCTGGGCGGCCACGGCTTCGGCTGGCTTTGCAGGCGCGACCCCCACCAATGCCTTGTATTCGAGATATTCATGGAAGCCGTAGACGCCATATTCGCGGCCATTGCCGCTCTGCTTGAAGCCGCCAAATGGGGCAGACGGATCGGTCGGGGTGCCGTTGGCTGAAACCAGTGCTGCGCGCATGCCGTTCGCAACCTTCGCGACCTGCTCGGCATCGTCGCCCGAAACATAGGCCGCCATGCCGTAGCTGGTGTCGTTGGCGATCCGGATCGCATCGTCCAGATCTTCGAACGCGATCATGCTTAGCACGGGCCCGAAAATCTCCTCGCGCGCGATGCGCATGTCGTTGCGTACATCGGCAAAGACGGTCGGCTTGACATAGAAGCCCGTGGCGAGACCTTCTGGCCGGCCCGGTCCGCCAACGACCAGCCGCGCGCCTTCGCTGATGCCCGATTCGATGTGGCTCTGGATGCGCTGCCATTGGAGATTGGAGACGACGGGCCCCAGGTCCGGATCGCTGTTCGGCAACCCGACCCGCAGCGACGCGCCGACGCGCTCGGCGACGGCAGCCGCATCCGCCATGCGGTGCCCAGGTACCAGCATCCGCGATGGCGCGGTGCAGGTCTGGCCGGCATTGGTCATCAGCTTGCGAATCCCTGATTCGACTGCCGCCTCGAAACCCGCGCCATCGAGAATGATGTTGGCTGATTTTCCGCCCAGTTCCTGAGCGACGCGCTTGACCGTGCCCGCCGCGGTGCGCGCGACATCGATCCCGGCGGCGGTCGATCCGGTGAAGGAAACCATGTCGACATCAGGATGCGCGCTGAGCGCGCGGCCCACCACGGGGCCTTCGCCATTGACGAGATTGAACACCCCCGGCGGCACGCCCGCGGCATCCATCACTTCCGCCCACAAGGTCGCCGAATATGGCGAGAGCTCGGACGGCTTCAACACCATCGTGCAGCCGGTCGCCAGCGCGGGCGCCACTTTTACCGCGACTTGATTGATCGGGTAGTTCCACGGCGTGATCAGCGCGCAAACGCCGATCGGCACCTGCGTCACCAGGGCGCTACCTTGCTGCTTTTCAAAGACATAATCGGCAAGCGTGCGGCGCGCCACCTTGAGGTGCGTGAGCCCAAGCCCGGCATGGAATTTCCGCGCGAAGCTGATCGGAGCGCCCATCTCCTCGCTAATTAGGTCACCGAATTGTTGATGACGTGCCTTAAATTCCTCGATGACCCGGTCTAGGATCGCCAGCCGCTCTTCGCGAGATGTGCTTGACCAAGCAGGAAATGCCGCACGCGCAGCGCGGACGGCGGCATCGACGTCGCGCTCCGTGCCTAGTGACACACGACCGGTCACCGATTCGTCGGCCGGATTGACGACGTTCACGGCGCGGGGTTCGATCGGATCGACCCACTGCCCATTGATATAGAATTTTGTGGCGTCTCTCATGGTCTTTCCCGCATCCCTAGGTCCTGCCGAACACAGATGGTTTCATAGCCATCCAAACTCTATCCGCTTTGGAAGCATATTCTACAAATGATAGTTTCATGGCAAGCCACCTAATGTGCGTGTTGACCGAGAGCAATGCCGCGAGATGGAAACGTCTACAGAGGGTAGGAATGAAATCGCGCTTGATCGGCATCACCAGGCCTTGCACATTGAATCGGAATGCGCGATAAAACTACAGATTATAGGCTGAAGATAGATGCTGGGAGCGGGGATGAAAGCGATGGACGTGCGACTGACCGCAGCGCAGATGGCAGCGTTCGAGGAAATCCCCGACGATCAGAAGTCGGGCATCAAGCCGACATTCGGAAAGCTTTCGACGGGACGCTACACCGACCCGGAGATTTTCGAACGCGAGCGGCAGGCCGTTTTCCTGAACCGTCCGGTCCCGCTCGCGGCCTCGGCACAGCTTGGCAAGCCCAACAGCTTCATACGGCAAAACATCGTCGGGCGGCCCGTCTTGCTGACCCGTGCCGCGGATGGCCAGGTTCGCGCCTTCGTTAATGTCTGCCGCCATCGCGGCGTCATCCTATGCCCCAATGATGAGCGCCAGTCGGGCCGGCTGATCGTGTGCCCCTTCCACGCGTGGAGCTATTCGCTCGACGGCAAGCTGGTCGGCGTCCCCCGGCAGGAAATCTTCGATGGCTTGCAGAAGAGCGATTATCGCCTGACGGAATTGCCCTGCAAGGAAGCGGGCGGCGTCATCTGGGTAGGGCTCGACCCCGAGCGCACCTACGATTTCGAAATCGAAACCGGGCAGCTGGCGCGCGAACTGGAAGGTGTCCATCTCGATCAGAACCGGCTGTTCGTGAGCAAGAAATTCATCGTCAAGTCCAACTGGAAGCTGATGATGGATACGACGCTGGACAGCTACCACGTGACCCGACTGCATCGGGACACAGTGGCGTCGCTGTTTGACGATTCGCCGGTCATCGTCGAGCGGGTGGGGCTACATCTGCGCAATGCCTCAGCGCGTGGCAATTTTTCGCGGGCGGCGTTGTCAGACAATATTGTGGAGCTGCGCAAGATTGCGGTGATGACCTACCAGCTGTTCCCGAGCGCGGTCATGATACTAAGCCCGCACTATACGAGCTTCGAGATGTTCCGCCCGATCTCCCCTTCGGAGACCGAGGTCGAATTCGTGATGCTGACCCAGCATCCGGAAGGGGATCCGATCATCGAGGATAAGTTGCAAAAGTCATTCGAATTCATGTGCGGAGTTTTCGGCGAGGATTTCTGGGCCGCCGAAATCGGGCAGCAGGGAATTTCGTCCGGCGACATCAAGGAGCTGACCCTTGGCGGCATGGAGTGCCAGATGAGCACGTTCCATGCGCTCGTGGATGAGCAAATCGCGGACTATTACGCGGAATAGCCGATGGATCAGGCGGAAATCTCGCGCTTTGCGGCGCGGTAGCTGAGCCAATCCACTGTCCGGCACGGATCTGGTTGCTCGCTGGATGCAGAGAAAATTACTCACATAAACTGGGGAGTATCTTGAGAACATCATGTCGATGACCATCCCAAATGCAATTGACTATTGGGCCGTGGACGCGCCCGACCGGCTGGCGATCGCGTATGAGGACGTTTCGGCCACCTACGGCGAACTCAAGCACTGGACTGACAACGTCGCGGCAGATCTTCTCGCGCGCGGTATTCGCGGCGGGGAGCGGGTGGGTATCTTCGCCGGAAACTCGTTGAATTGGTGCGTTACGGCGCTTGCGATCATAAAGTGCGGTGCGATCGTTGTGCCTTTCAACTACCGCTATACGCTGAGTGAGATCACCAGCGTAACGACCGATTGCACCCCCACACTTGTCGTAATCGAAGCGCAGCCGGACGAGCGGGTGGAGGCGCTACGCGCAGTCGGCGTGCCGCTGCTCTCAATCGGGGTCATCGAGGCCGCGCGTAGCGCCCCACCCGTTGATTTCTCGCTCGCTCTCGACCCCGAAGCGCCGGTGGCGATCGCTTATACGAGCGGCTCGACAGCCCAGCCAAAGGGCGTGGTCTATTCGCATCGAACCATGCTCGCGCATTCGCTCGAAGCCCTGTGGACCGATCCTGAATGGGTGGCGGGCAAGAAGATCCTCGGCGCCTCCCCTTTATACACGGGCGCCGGTCTCAGTACGCTGGTCAAATATACCACCCTCGGGCTCCAGACCTTCCTGCTTTACACCTTCGACGCGGCGACCGCCTTCCGCATTCTCGTCGAAAACCAGATCGACAGTTTCGGCGGCGTTCCCACGTTTTTTGAGCGTATTGCAGCGCTACCGGGCTTCACTGAGACCGATCTCTCGCACATCAAATACGCATCGGTAAGCGGAGCCCGGGTCCCCGTCGCGCTGCTGCGCACCTGGCTGGAGCGTGGGGTCGTGCTTCGTCAGGCTTATGGCCTCACGGAAAGCGGCGGCAACACTACAATCATGGACCGCGAAGGCGCCCTTCATTCGCCGGAAAAATGCGGCCCCGGACGCCCCTTCACGAAGCACCGCGTGGTCAACGCGCAGTTTGAGGATTGCGCGCCCGGGGACGCCGGCGAGATCCTCCTTCAGGGCCCGACTATCATGGCCGGCTATTGGAACAAGCCTGAGGCCACCGCCGAGGTTTTCGTGGATGGCTGGCTGCGCACTGGCGACATCGGAATGCTGGACGAACACAGGAACCTCACCGTCATCGACCGGATGAAGGACATCATCATCTCGGGCGGGCTCAACATTGCGTCGCTCGACATCGAAAGCGTCATTGCGCAACTCGATGGGGTGGAGGATGTCGCTGTAATAGGCGTGCCGGATGCGCGCTTCGGCGAAACCCCGCTGGCGATCATCCATGCCAGCACGCCGCTGGAAACGGCAGACGTCATCGCGCAGTGCAACCTGCATCTCTCCAATTACAAGGTGCCGCGCTACGTCGTCTTCGCGCCGGAACCGCTGCCGCGGCTGGCGACGGGGAAGATCGCCAAGAAACTGCTTAAGGACCGCTATCAGGAGGCGGCAGAGGAAATGGAGCGCGTGCGCTGATCATCATTCCTCGCTCCTACGCCCCGGCCGGCTCCTTGACTTTGCGCGTCGTTAAAGGCTTGACCTTGATCGGCGCACCTTCGCCGACGCGATCGGGGAAATGCTCCAAGAACGCCTTGAGCGTCGCAAGGAAGGTCTCTTCGTCGCTATATCTGTTCGCGCGTATTGCGGCGTGAAGGTGCGGACTCTTCTCTGCGTCGAACTTGGGAAACGGCGGCAGTGCGCGCGAGCGGGCAGAAGCTGCGAATAGCGCCGAGCCGAACGTCAGCCGCGACGAGCCCTCGAGAATCCACAGATGCTGTGATACCGGTATACCGTTCGCCGCAAGCAGCTCGGTCCAATATTCGTAGGTGTGAAGCGCGATGTGCTTGGGAAAGAACTGGAGCACCAGGGGCGCGGCGTTTGGATGGCGCAAGACCGCGTTCCAGCTCGCATGGCACACATCCATTAGCGCTTTCTTCCAGCTCGTGCCAGAGATCGGCGGCAGCGGCGACTTGCTAAGCAGGTGCCGAGCGACTTCGCGCAGCAGGTCATCGCGGTCCTGGAAATGATGATAGAGTGAGGCGCCCTTCACGCCCATACGTGCGGCGACGAGGCGCAGCGACAGCTTCTCCAAGCCTAGAGTATCGATCACTTCCAGCGCGATACTGCTGGCTCTGCCACGGGAAATGATAGGGCTTGCAGGTCTCGCCATTTACAAATCGTCCCCATGCCGGGCAGGCAGAACGCCCGCTTCTGCGAAGGCGTCGAATAAGCGGCTCTTCTTCTAGTTACAAGAATTCAACATGCCTAAACCCTATAAACTCTACGTTTTGCTTTGTCATCCGACCACGCGTGAGGGCAGGCTGCCGACTTTATCCGATTGGGATAATCTATAGATGACAGGTAAATGCTTTGCGGTATGATAGCTCAACAAAGGGCGCTGGCGCGACGATCGGCCCCAAACCGGAGGGAGTAGACCATGACGGGTGGGGAAGACGATCTGCTGTTCGAGCGCAATGGCCGCGTCGCTACAATCACGCTTAACCGGCCCCATCGCCGCAACGCTCTTGCGGGAGGGATGAGCGAGCGGCTTTATCATCACCTCGTCGAACTGAGCCAGGACACCGACCTTGCTGCGGTCGTGCTGCGCGGGGCTGGGGTTGATTTCTGCGCCGGCATGGACATGGTCCCCTCAGGCGAGGGCTCGACGCCTCGTGATCCCTTCGCGCGCGACCAGCGCCGCTACAATATCCCCCTGCTGCTACACACGATGCCCGCAGTTACGATCGCCGCCATCCGCGGCGCCTGTGCGGGCGCCGGTTTCGGCTGGGCATGCGGTTGCGACATGCGCATCGCCGACCCTTCGGGCAAGTTCAATACCGCCTTTCTCGCCGTCGGCGTTGCGGGCGACATGGGCGGTGCCTGGTCGCTTTCGCGGATCGTCGGAGGAGCAAGGGCACGCGACCTCTATTTCTTCCCTCGTCGCTTCATGGCGCAGGAGGCATTTGACATCGGGCTGGTCCAGCGCCTCTTCACACCGGAGGAATTTGAAGACCGGCTCGGCGAGATGACCGCCCGCCTAGGCCGCGCCGCGCCGCTCGCGCTTGCCGGCATGAAGGCAAATTTCTTAGAGGCGGAGCGGGTCGATTTCGCGAGCTACATGGCGATCGAGACGAACCGTCATTTGCTGCTTTTCAACACACAAGACCGCGTCGAGGCCATGCAGGCTTTCGTTCAGAAGCGCGATCCCAACTTCGTCGGTCGCTAGATGGCTTACGCGATCGAACTGAGCGGCAAGGTCGCGATCGTCACCGGGGGCTCACGCGGGCTGGGCCTCGCGATCGTCGAAGGCCTGGCCGATGCCGGCGCGCGCATCGCCGTGGTCAGCCGCAAAATCGAGGTCTGCGAACAGGTCGCCGTCAAATTGCGCGCGCAGGGCGTGGATGCCCGCGCTTACGCCTGCCATGTGGGCCGGTGGGACGAAATCGAACCGTTCGTCGATCGGGTATATGCCGATTTCGGCCGGATCGACATACTAGTCAACAATGCCGGCATGTCCCCGACTTATTCGGCGCTAGATGAAATCAGCGAGAGCTATTTCGACAGCGTGATCGGCGTCAATTTCAAAGGTCCGTTCCGCCTGATGGCGCTCGTCGGCGCACGGATGCGCCGCGATGGCGGTGGATCGATTGTCAACATCTCGTCGGTTGGCTCGCTGCTCCCCGCGCCGCACGCTTTGCCCTATGGCGCCGCCAAGGCGGCGCTGAATGCAATGACCGAGAGCTTCGCCGCCGCGCTCGCGCCGGCCGTGCGCGTCAACACGCTCTGCGTCGGCCCGTTCGCGACCGACGTCGCCCAGCATTGGTCCGATCCGCCGGATCCCGATCGGCCGGGGTGGAGCCGGGACGGCCAGCGCATCGGCCGCCCTTCCGAGGCAGTTGGCGCCGTGCTCTATTTCGCGTCAGATCTCGCATCCTTCACCAACGGCACACTGCTGCGCGTCGACGGCGGCCCGCCTTGGACATATCTGCGCGCCGCCCGGACGCAGGAACCCTATCTCGACCGATCGCAGATCCCGGCCGCCAACTGAGTGGAGAAATTAGAGTGGCAATAGATTTCACGCTGCCGGAAGACGCCAAGGCCGTTCGCGAACGCGTTCGCGCCTGGGTCGAGGACGAATGCATTCCCGCGGAGAACGCCCTGGCCGATCGCGACCTCCATGAAGTTCTGGGCGAACTGCGCGCCGAGGCGCGGGCGCAGGGGTTGTGGTGTCCGTTCATTCCTAGGGAATATGGCGGCATGGGGCTTGGCCCGCTTGCCAACGCTTTGGTCCAGATGGAGCTTGGCCGCTCGGTGCTCGGCCCCTTTTCGCTTAACACCCAAGCGCCCGACGACGCGACGATGCTGACCTTGCTCCAACGCGGCACTGAGGATCAGAGGGAGCGGTTCCTCAAGCCGCTGCTCAATGGTGAGAAGCGTATCTGCTATTCGATGACCGAAAAGGCGGCGGGCGCCGACGCCACTGGTTTCGAGACAACAGCCTTGCCAGACGGAAAGGGCAATTACGTTCTCAACGGAGAGAAATGGTATTCCAGCTCGGCAAACGTCGCCGATATCGCGGTGGTGATGGCCAAGACCGATCCGGATGCGCCGCGCCACAAACGCTTCACCACCTTCATCGTCGAGCTGCCCAACCCCGGCTACCGCATCGTCCGTGCCATTCCGACAATGGCGGTGCCGAGCGAGCCCTATGACACGCTTACCGGCGGACATTTCGAGGTGCGGATCGAGAATCTCGTCGTGCCCGAGGCAAACATTCTCGGCGGCTTGGGCGGGGGCTTCGATGTTGGCCAGCACCGTCTCGCTTATGGCCGCCTCCGCCACGGCATGAACAACCTCGCCATGGCTCAGCGCGCGCTCGATCTCGCCGCCGAACAGGTGCTCAAGCGCTCTACTTTCGGCCAGAAGCTCGCCGATCGGCAGGGTGTCCAATGGATGCTCGCCGATTGCGCGTCCGAACTCTACATGGCGCGCCTCGTATTGCTCCACATCGCCTACAAGGCGGAGAACGGCCTCGATCTCCGCCAGGAGAATTCGATGGCCAAGGTGTTCCTCGCCGGCATGGTCCACCGCGTCGTCGATACCGCGCTGCAGCTGCACGGCGCGCTCGGCTACAGCCTCGATACCCCCCTCGCCGCCTGGTACGCCCGCGTCCGCGCGCAGCGGCTGGTCGATGGTCCGGATGAGGTCCACCGCTGGAATGTCGGCAAACGCCTGCTCCGCGCTTTCGAAGAGCATGGCACGACGGCGTCGGCGGCTGGCGGCGACCTGCTGTGAGTGTCGAGGTGGAAGCGCGCGCCGAAGACCTGGTCGATATCGCCACCCTTCAGGCATGGATGGACACGCAGCAGCTTGGGCATGGCCCGATCGAGGATCTAATCAGCCTCGGCGGCGGCACCCAGAACATCCTTCTGCGCTTTTCCCGCGCCGGCCGCAGCTACATCTTCCGCCGACCGCCCAGCCATCCGCGTTCCAATTCGAACGAGACGATGCGACGCGAGGCACGCGTTCTCGCCGCGCTTGCGGATATGCCGGTCCCGCATCCCCGTCTGATTGCCGCCTGCACCGACGAATCCGTGCTGGGCGTCGTCTTCTTCCTGATGGAGCCGATCGAAGGGTTCAATCCGATCGTTGGTTTCCCGCCGCTCCATGCCGGTTCGGCGGCGATGCGGCACCGCATGGGCCTGTCGCTTATCGAGGGCATCGCGACGCTGGGCGCAGTCGACTATCAGGCGGTCGGCCTCGAAGGTTTCGGCAAGCCCGACAATTTCCTCGGGCGACAGGTCGCCCGCTGGCAGTCGCAACTCGAATCCTATGCTGCCATCCCCGAATGGCCGGGTGCCGATCCATCACTGCGCGTCGAGGAGATCGCGGCCTGGCTCGATGCCAATCTGCCGGCGAGCTTCACGCCAGGCATCCTCCACGGCGACTATCATATCGGCAATGTCCTCTACAATCTCGATGGCCCGAACCTTGCGGCCATCGTTGATTGGGAGCTGGCGACGATCGGCGACCCGCTGCTCGATCTCGGCTGGGTGCTGGCCAATTGGCCCGAGCAATCGGACGGCGACGATACCAACGACGCCATCGTCGTCGATATCGAGACTTGGGACGGCTTTCCGACGCCCGCCGAACTGGTTGCGCACTACCGTGCCCGCTCGGCCCGGGATCTGTCGTCGATCCTCTGGTACGCCGTGCTCGCGTGCTACAAGCTCGGTATCATCCTGGAAGGCACCCATGCCCGGTCGCTCGCGGGACAGGCCGGGCAGGCAATCGGCGAGCGTCACCACAACAAGTCCAAGGCGCTGTTTCGTCGGGCACATAGCTGGCTGGCAGCCGCGCCGGCCTGGGCTTGACGATGCCGCCGCGCGTCGTGCTGGTCTCAGGCGGCGCGCGCAACATCGGGCGCGCGATCACGCAGCGCTTAGCGGCGGATGGTGCCTGCGTAATCTTCACCGATATCGGCGGGGAAGACGGCCCGGCATTGGAACAGGCGTTGCGTCGCACCGGAGGCGACGCACATTTCGTGCGTTCTGATGCGACGGACGAAGCGCAGGTCGAGGCTCTGGTCGCCTCGATCGTCGGCGATCAGGGCGGCCTCGACATTGCGGTCAACAATGTCGGTGGCGTGCATCCCGACGAGGGCAAGCAACGGCCGCTGCATCTGGTCTCTCTGGCCGGTTGGCAGGGCACGATTGATCTGTCGCTGACCGCGGCGTTCCTGGGAATGAAGCACCAGCTCGCCGCGATGCTGGCGCTTGGGCGCAGGGGCGCAATCGTCAATACCGCGTCGCTCGCGGGCCTGCGCGTTTCACCCAACAGCTCCCCGGCTTATGCCGCGGCCAAGGCGGCGCTGATCCATCTCACGCGCAAGGCTGCTGTAACCTATGCCGTAAACGGCATCCGGGTGAATGCGGTGGCGCCGGGTGTGGTGGCGCCGGACGTCGAGCATGGTGGTGTCGCCGACCCACGGGCCCGGGCGGCGGAGGCATTGCACCCGAATGGGCGCTGGGTGATGCCCGAGGAAATCGCGGCCGCGGTTTTCTGGCTCGCATCGGACGAGGCCGGTTCAGTGACGGGCCATACCCTGCCCATCGACGGTGGCTGGGCAGCCAGTTGATTTATCGTTCGACGCGCAGGTCGCCCGCGATCAGCTGGCCGTCGGTGGTGTAGACATCCGCGATGTTCACCGGTTTGGGGTGCGGCGTGAAATAGGTGTTCGCCACGGTCTTGTCGCGTGCCTCCACCTGCAGCAGCTGGCACGGCTCGCCAGCTACAGCTTCGAACCAATAGAGGAAGTCGCGCGGGATGAAGATCCCGTCATGCACGTGGAGCGTTGCCAGCTCGACATCGCCTTCACCATAGAATTTGGCGCAACCGCCAAGCACGAACCAGAAGCCGTCCAGCGCGCCGTGGCTATGCAGTTCCTGCTCGCCTTTGCCCGCTTTCAAAATCTGAACCTGCGCGATCATCGTCTCGCTGCGCACCATCGGCAAGAACGCGCGGTTTCTGGGCTCCGCCGGCGGGCGATAGCGGAAGACCTTCATCTTAGAGGTAGACGAGGAATACTCCTCGAGATCGTATACGCGCCTGCTGGGCTTCTCCTCGTCCATTCCTAGTCCCTTTCCGGTCGCTCGTAGCGGCGCCAGAGCAGTTCCTGTTGATAGACCGCGCCCGACTTGCTGGTGCTGGGCGGAGAGCGGAGGAAAATCTCTTGATCACCGCGCCATTCGAAGTGCCTGACAAGGATATGCCCGACAAGCGCGGACCACGAACAAATTTCTATATGGTGGCGAACGATGTCGCCCTGGATGTCCCATGCCCCGGCATAGGCCATGAAGATCTCGGGCCCGTTAAGCTCCGCCCCTTCCTTGAGCCAGCTCGGGTCCATGATCGTCGCAGACATGCGGCCATCGGGCGAATAGATGATCTGGCCGACCGGATTCTCGCCCCGATGGTGGCGCTTGACGCCGTCGCGTGACTGCATCGCCCACACCAGATTCCACGATCCGTGCAGTTTCTCGCTCATAGAACTCGATCTCCCGCTTAATCGACCTCGGCGAGCGGCAGCTTCGACGCCGCCGCGATCTTGGGCCGCCGCGCGCCGACGCCGCCGAACAGCGCGCCAGCGATTGCAAAGGCCGCGGCGCACAGGATCATCACCAGATCATAGTCGCCCTTGAGGTCGTAGAGCTTGCCGAAGATTAGTGCGCCCGCCCCGAAACCCAGCACAGTGCAGGTACCAAACGTGCCGAAGATCGCCGAGAAGGATTTCATCCCGAAAGTGCGGGCGATGAAATATCCTTGGATAGACCCTTCGCTGCCCATCGCGCTCCCGATCAGGCCGACCGCAAGGGTGAGAACGAGAATCGAGGTATCGGGTACCAGCAATATCAGAGCGCCCGCCGCGGCACCGAACATGACAAGTATTACGGTAAATGCCGGGCTCAGCATGTCTAGCATTAGGCCAGCACCGCTGCGCCCGACGAAGATCATCGTAACGAAGACTGAGGCGAGCCAGCCGATGGCCCCGACCGAAAGTCCCTTGTCCGATAGCAGAGCCGAAAGCTGGTGCAGGAAGCCGCCCAGCGGCAGTGTCGAAATCAGGCTTGCGGCGATCAGCATCCAGTAATCAACGGTGCGGAATGCCTGGCCGAGACTGAGCCCTTCATTCGATGCCCCGTCCGCGAGCTGTACATGCGTATTCACCGGAGCCACAGCCTTGCTCGGCCGGCCGCGTACCGCAAGTACGATGCTCGGCAGGCCCACCACCAGCGAGATCACGCCGAGGATGAGGTAGCCGGCGCGCCAGCTGATCTCGTTGGTCGCCATCACCATCAGTGGTGCCAGCGGGATGAGGAGGATTGCCGGGCCACTGATCGCGATGCCAAGGACCGTGCCCCGCCAGCGCTGGAAGCGTTCGGCCACAAGTTGCGCCAATACAACCGTGCTGGTGCCCGACGCGGTTAGCGCGAGCAGCACCAGCATCGTATAATAAACCGGCAGCGTCGCGGGTACGACCGCCATCGCCAGGCAGAGGCCGCCATACACCACTGCGCTGGTTATCGCGACGCGGCGAATGCCGGTACGATCGGCCATCGCACCTATAAATGGTAGGATAGCCGCAAGGCAGAATTGCGCTAGCGTCGTCCCGAAGGCGATATCCGCACGCGACCAGCCGGTGGCAGTCGCCAGCGGCTTGACGAAATAGGACGCCGTGATGGTCAGCAATCCGATGCCGGAAGCGATCGCGCCGGTGGTCCACAACACGGTAGGCCAGCCTTCACGCCACTCGCTCCGGGCGCCCGTTCCGTCGATTGCGCGCGTCATGGCACCTCTCTCCGCAGCTATGCTTAGGGTTGCGTTCCGGCCCCTGAAGGGTTGGCTCACACCCAGTATTTCGCGCAGCCTAACCCAATTTGTGATAACCTGTCATCTATAGAGTCACTTGCAAAATAGCCGAGGCGAGCGGAATTATTTGATTTTGGGGTGATTTCACGACAGCCAGCGGCACGGATTTTTGGTATGGTGATTTTGCGAAACAACAACCAAAACCCGGAGCCACTGACATGTCGCTTGGTCAGTTTCTATCATCCCACTGGGCAAGATTTCAAGCTGAGCTTTTCCCCTTTCTTGATGATGTGCTCGGTCCGCTGACCCCTGCTCACAGATCGCTGGTGGTCATTCTGGACTTGGTCCAGATCGAAGCGTTAGTGCGTCATTGGTCTGGTTTGCCGGGACGCCCGAAAGCGGAGCGAGCAGCATTGGCTCGCGCCTTCATTGCCAAGGCAACTTTCAATCTGCCGACCACGCGAATGCTGATCGACCGACTGCGTGCCGACCCGGTGCTGCGCCGCTTATGCGGCTGGTCGCGGCTTGGCCAGGTGCCGCACGAAGCAACCTTCTCACGCGCCTTTGCCGAGTTCTCCCAAAGCGAGCTGCCGCAAAAGGCCCACGAGGCACTCATCGCCCTGACGCATAAAGACCGTCTGGTCGGACACATAGCGCGCGACGCGACCGCCATCCATGGCAGGGAGAAATCAGGCAAGCGCAAGGAACCGGCATCCACCGAGCCCAAGATCGTCAGAAAGCGCGGGCGCCCCAAAAAGGGCGAAGAGCCGCCACCTAAGCCACCGCGGCGCATCTCCAGCCAAGCCGCTGGCATGAGCATGAGCGCGATGCTGGCGGATTTGCCCACGACATGTGACGTCGGCATCAAACGCAATGCCAAAGGGTATCAGGAGAGTTGGGTCGGCTACAAGCTGCACATCGACACCGCCGATGGCGACATTCCGATCAGTTGCATCCTCACATCAGCCTCGGTGCACGACAGTCAGGTCGCCATTCCCCTTGCCACCCTGACCAGCGCTCGTGTCACCAATTGCTACGATCTCATGGACAGCGCTTATGATGTCCCCGAAATCGCCGATCACAGTCGTAGCCTTGGGCATGTCCCGATCATCGACATCAACCCGCGCCGCACACCAGGGCGCAAACAGGAAATTGCCGATGAAGCCAGGCGCCAGCGCTTGGTCGGCCATGTTCCCGCGGAAACGACCCGCTACAACCAACGCAGTTCGGCAGAACGCGTCAACGCTGCGCTCAAGGACAGCCACGGCGGAAATAGCGTTCGGGTTCGCGGGCCTCAAAAGGTCATGTGCCACCTGATGTTCGGCATCTTGGCGATAAGTGTGCAGCAGATATTCCGCCTCGTCACCTAGCCATCGAAGCGCCGCGCCAACCCGGGGTTTGCGCTGACGCCCAAGACGTCAGAACGAGAACTGCGTC
>JAYWBP010000008.1:0-2762 GCA_043781375.1 Novosphingobium sp. | reverse complement strand
TAGATCGCCTGCCCATGGATCCCGCGAGCCGAAAAAGCGCCATGATTTCCGGGCATTGACCACCACTGGCTGCGGTAGGAACCTTCGGGCAGATAGGCGTAACCGGCTGGCGCAAACCCGGCCTTGCTGCCCCCGGCCTTGATCCCGGCGACCACTTCGCGGGCGATCGCCTGGCCGCCGTTGCCGTATCCGTCACACCGCATTGCCTCGCCAAACCGGGCCATGTCGCGCAGCACCGGATTGAGCCCGCCGCCGGCGAACGGCATCCCGGTCGAATCGGTCAGGAAATCGGCATCCTGTTCCATCCCCAGTGGGGCCCAGATCCGTTCCGACAGCAACTGGTCGAGCCGCTGCCCCGCGGTGCGGGCGACAATCCAGCCGAGCACTTCGGTGTTGCAGGTGCGGTAGGTAAACCGCTCGCCGTGCTGGCCGTTCTTGGCGATGCTCGGCAGGTAGCTGAACACGTCGGTCTGGCCCGTATAACCCGGCGGTCGCGGGGTCAGCCCCAGCGCCATCGAAAACGCGCCGATGCCCGAATTTGCGTCGGTGTAATCCTCTGAGAAATCGAGCGCGGTGGTCATGTCGAGCACTTGGCGCAGCGTGGCGTCGGCAAAGCCGCTGCCAGCGAGTTCGGGGATCAGGTCGGCGACCGGAACCGAAGGATCGAGCTTGCCCTCCGCGATCAGCATTTCGGCGAGCGTGCCGACGTAGCTCTTGGTTACCGAGAAGGCGATGTGGGTGCTGTCAGGACGGGTAACGCCGAGGTAGCGTTCATAGACGACGGTCCCGCGGTGCATGACCAGAATGGCATCGGTGAAATTCTCCGCCAGCGACTGCTCCCAGCTTAGCGTGCGGCCATCGTCGAGCGCCTGAAATTGCACCGCATCAAGATCATCGCGCAGCGCCGCCGGCAGGTCCCACACTGGCCCCGCCCCGCGCGAAACCCGCGCGGTGGGGAGGAACTGACGCATGTTGGAGAAGGCATAGCGGTGCGAAGGGAACCGCATGTGCCCGGCGTCGGCCCAGTGGATCGTCTTGTCCGGCGCGGGCGGCAGGCCTTGCTGCCAGCCCATGAGGACGGGATCGCTGGTGTGCGCGTCGAGGATTACGCCGCTGTCACTCATGCCTGTTGCATCCTCGTTTTGCTCTTAATCGGGCCAGACCTGCGCCATTGCCTTGCCCTCGATGGCAAGCAGCACGCGCAAGTTCTGGCGGATGTTCATCCAGGTGACACCGTCGTCAAGCACGACATAGCGGGTGAAACCCACCGTCTTTTCCGACTTGTCCCACCACGAACTGAGCGCTGCTTCCTTCATGTTGGCACTGTTCATGCCGTCGAGTGTAACCCGGTCATCGGCGTCGTAGCGCACTTGCATCATGATGCCCTGGCAATGTTTGACTGCCGCCTTGTCACAGGCCGTGCCGACCAGCACGAAGAGGTGGCCATCCTTGGTCTTGCCGCGCACGCTTGGCTCTTCGAACGGGTGCATTTCATCGACGGTGTAGCCTTCGGCGCGCACCACCTCGGCGAGGTCGGCTTCGGTGACCGACAGGACCAGCGCAGTGGGCGCACGGCCGACAGCCCTTGGTTTGATGTTGGATTGCCCCTGGGCGCTGCCGCCCATGGTCAACGCGAACGCTGCGGCCAGCACAGCAACTTTGGATGTCATGAATGCCCCATTCTGGTTTAAAGGGTAAGGCTAGGCCACAGCTTGGGCCATATCAAGCGCTCAACTCAGCCGATCGCGGAAGTCCTCGTAACCGAACCGCTTAATGCATTCGAGACTGTCGGTGCCCGAATCCCACAACCAGATCGAGGGCAACGGCACGCCGTTGAAGGTGGTGGTCTTGACCATCGAGTAATGCGCCTGGTCGAGGAAGGCGAAGCGCTGGCCGACGCGCGGGCCTGAGGCGAAGCGGTAATCGCCGATTACGTCTCCAGCAAGGCAAGAGGGCCCGCCCAATCTAACAGCTTCAGGAGGCCGGACCGCGCCGTCTTGCTCCTCCTCGAAGGCGGGGGCCTCAGGCCCAAGGTCCCCGCCTTCGCGGGGAAACACGTCCGTGTCTGGCAATTCGCCCAGCATCGCGGGCCGATATGGCGCTTCGATCACATCGGGCATGTGGCAGGTCGCAGAAATGTCGGTGATCGCCACTGGCATGCCGTTCTCGCCCAGATCGAGCACGGTGCCGACCAATATCCCGGCATCGAGTGCCACCGCCTCGCCCGGCTCGAGGTAGACCTCCGCGCCGGTATCGTCCTTGAGGTCGAGCAGGAACTGAACCAGCTCGTCGCGCTGGTAGTCGGCGCGGGTGATGTGGTGCCCGCCGCCCAGGTTGATCCATTTGAACTGACCGAAATGCGGTTCGAGATAGTCGAACGCCACGTCCCAGGTCTCGCGCAGCGGCTCGAAGTCCTGCTCGCACAGCGTGTGCATATGCAGCCCGTCGATCAGCTCGAAATGCTCCTCGGTCAGCTGGTCGATCGGAAAGCCGAGCCGCGAATGCGGGGCGCAGGGATCGTAACGTGGTACTTCACCTGTGGCATGCAAAGGGTTGATCCTGAGGCCAATATCGAAAATTTCACCCCGGTCCCGAGCTGCCGCGATGATCGCGCCACATCGCACAATCTGCTGCGGCGAATTGAAGATTACGTGGTCAGACAGGCGCAGGATTTCGTCAAGGTCTTCGGGCTTGTAGGCGGCGCAATAAGTGGTGATTTCGCCGTCGTAGAACTCCCCCGCCAGCCGCGCTTCCCACAGCCC
>JAYWBP010000007.1:0-2775 GCA_043781375.1 Novosphingobium sp. | reverse complement strand
CGTGTTTTGTGCGGCCACCAGGTGATACCCAATGCTGTACCAGACCTATGAATTGCAACGCGCGATGCTCAATAGCGCCAGCGCCTGGGCCTCGATCGGGGCGGATATGCTGGCCAGCCCCTCGAACCCGTGGAACATCTTTGGCGGGCCGCACACCCTGGGGTTCAGCCCGGTGCTGGGCTCGGCACTCGATGTCTTCGCCCACGCCGCCGCACCGCGCGGCAAGCCGGCTTTCGGGATCGAGAGTGTGACGGTGGACGGCAAGGCCTGCCCGATCATCGAATCGATCGTCCTGCACAAATCCTTCGGCAACCTCCTGCGCTTCACCCGCGAAGGGCTGCCGACCAACGCCCCGCGGTTGCTGCTGATCGCGCCGATGAGCGGGCATTATGCCACGTTGCTGCGCGGCACGGTGGCGCGGATGGCGGAGAATTCCGAGGTCTACGTCACCGACTGGGCCGACGCGCGGACTATCTCGACCGAACAGGGGCGGTTCGATCTTGACGATTATATCGATTACCTGATCGCTTTCCTCGAACACATCGGACCCGGCGCGCATATGCTGGCGGTGTGCCAGCCCTCGGTCCCCGCGCTGGCGGCAACCGCGCTGATGGCCAAGGCGGATCATCTCTGCCGTCCGCTCACCCTGACCATGATGGGCGGTCCGATCGATTCGCGCGAGGCGCCGACCAGCGTCAACGACCTGGCCACGGAACGCCCGCTGGCGTGGTTCAAGAACACCGTGATCGCCACTGTGCCGCTGCAGTATCCAGGTGCCGGGCGGCGGGTTTACCCCGGGTTTCTCCAGCTGGCCGGGTTCATGTCGATGAACTTGAAAAGCCACATGCTGAGCCATTGGTCGATGTTCAAGCATCTGGTTGCGGGCGACGATGACAGCGCCGACGCCACCAAAGCGTTTTATGAGGAATACCGCTCGGTCTGCGATATGACCGCCGAATTCTACCTCCAGACAATCGAGCAGGTCTTCCAGAAGCACGCGCTGCCCAATGGCACGTTCGAGCATCGCGGAGTGCTGGTCGATCTCGGTGATATCCGCGATACCGCTCTGCTGGCGATCGAGGGTGAGCGCGACGACATTTCCGGCATCGGCCAGACCCGAGCGGCTTTGACCCATGCAACTGGGCTGGCAGAGGCGCGTAAGCAGTACTTCCTTGCCCCCGAAGTCGGCCACTACGGCATTTTCAACGGCTCCAAATGGCGCAACCAGATCGCGCCGGTGGTGGAAGCCTGGATGGCGAGGTTCGCGCGGGTGGATTTGAGGGTGGTTGCCTAGAATCGTTAACTGCGTGGGGTTATTCCAAGGTCCTTAGACCTTGGGCGCGACGCCCACCGGGACCTGCCGCTTTCCGAACAATTGCTTCAGCACCCGCCGCGCCAGCAGCAGCAGGGCCACCGCCATGGCCAGCAGGCCGGCGGTGATCCCGGTCGCGGCCAGGGGATGGGTGTAGGCCAGGTAGAGCAGCCCGGTGGTGGAAATATCCTCGGCGGTCGAGACGATCACGTTGCTGAACGGCTCGGGACTGGCATTGACCATGACCCGGGCCCCGGCCTTGCCCGCATGGGCCAGCAAGGCCCCGCCCCCGCCGAGCAGGAACACGATCGCCTGGGTCGAGGGATCGGCGGGATCGACCAGGGCCATGGCCAGCAAGGCCCCTCCGACCGGGCGGATGATGGTGTGGATCGTGTCCCAGATCGAATCGAGCCACGCGACTTTGTCGGCCAGGAACTCGCACAACGCCCCGAACCCGGCCACACCCATCACCCAGGGGTTGGCTATGGCCTGCAGCGCATGGAGGTGCGCGGGCAGCGGCACGATGCCCATGTGCATGGCGATGCCGGTGGCCAGAACGCACAGATACAGTCGCCAGCCCGACAGCAGGCTGACGCTGCTCGCAAGCCCGAGGATTTCTACGACGCCAAGATGATCCATGGCGCTGAATGTGCGCTTGCCCGGGGCGGGGCGCAAGAGCCGTCGCGGCTGCGAAATCCTCCCCAGCCAGCGACTGGGGAGGATTTGCCCGGTTACAAAACTTCGAACAGCCCCGCCGCGCCCATGCCGCCGCCGACGCACATCGTCACAACGACGTACTTCGCTCGGCGGCGCTTGCCTTCGATCAGGGCGTGCATTGTCGCGCGCGCGCCGGTCATGCCATAGGGATGCCCGATCGAGATCGCGCCGCCGCTGACGTTGAGGCGGTCGTTGGGAATTCCCAGAGTGTCGCGGCAATAGAGCACCTGGACCGCGAACGCCTCGTTCAGCTCCCACAGACCGATGTCGTCCATCTTGACGCCGAACCGCTCAAGCAGCTTGGGGATCGCGAAGACCGGCCCGATGCCCATTTCGTCGGGCTCGGTCCCGGCGACGGCCATGCCGACATAGCGCCCGAGCGGAGCCAGGCCCTTCTTTGCCGCAAGAGTGGCTTCCATCACGATCACGGCGGCCGAACCGTCGGAAAGCTGGCTGGCGTTGCCTGCGGTGATCGTTCCGCCCGGCATGACCGGCTGGAGCGACTTGAGCCCTTCGAGCGTGGTCTCGGGTCGGTTGCCCTCGTCTTTGCTGAGCGTGACCTCTTTCATCGAGACCTCACCGGTGGCCTTGTCCATCACGCCCATCGTGGCGGTGCAGGGCACGATCTCGGCGTCGAACACGCCAGCGGCCTGAGCTGCGGCGGTGCGCTGCTGCGACTGGAAGGCATATTCGTCCATGGCATCGCGGCTGATGCCATAGCGCTGGCCGACGATCTCGGCGGTCTG
>JAYWBP010000006.1:0-2779 GCA_043781375.1 Novosphingobium sp. | reverse complement strand
TGGCCAACCACTATCTGTTCGAGCCGGTTGCCTGCACCCCGGCCTCGGGCTGGGAGAAGGGCCAGGTCGAGAACCAAGTCGGCAATATCCGCGAATGGCTGTTCACGCCGCTGGCCCGCTTTGCCAGCTTCGAGGCGTTGAACGAATGGCTGGCAACGCGCTGTCGGGAACTGGCACAGCGTAAGCATCCGGTAACTCCGGAGCAGTCGATCGCCACTTGCTTCATTACCGAGCAGCTTGCTTTACGGCGGATCACCGCGCCGTTCGATGGGTATGTGGAGCATATGCTGCGCGTGTCCAGCACCTGCCTCGTCGTGCTGGACCGCAACCGCTACAGCGTTCCGGCGGCATTTGCCGGTCGTGCTGTCTCGGTGCGCAGCACGGCGACCGAGGTGCGCGTCGTGGCCGATGGGGCGGTGATCGCCGAACACGCGCGCCGCTTCGGGCGCGATCAGTTGATCTGCGATCCCTGGCATTATCTGCCGATATTGGAACGCAAGCCCGGCGCGTTGCGCAATGGCGTGCCGTTCCTGGACTGGGATTTACCAACCTCCATTCGGCTGGTGCGCGATCGCATCCTCAAACAACCCAAGGGTGACCGGGTCTTCGTCGAATTGCTGATGATGGCCCGTGACGTGGGTCTGGACGTGCTGGAAGTGGCCTGTGAACTGGTGCTGGACGGCACCGTCGTCACTGCATCTGTCGTGCTGAACGAGATGCGCCGGCTGGTCGCGCCAGGGCAACCGATCATGCTGAACGTGCCCGACATGCTGAAGCTCCAGATCGAACCGCTCGCCGATTGCGGCCGCTACGACCATTTGCGCGAGGTGAGCCATGTCCTTCACTAAACCCCCTGGCATTGACCGTTTGGCCCAACTCAACGCGCTACATCTGTATGGCATGGCGACGGCCTGGAGCGAGTTGCTGGCAGAAGGACCGCGGCGGCCGATGCAACCCGAAGCCTGGCTCGATCGCCTGATCGAGGCCGAACTGGCCGATCGGCAGGTTCGCAGCCTGCGCTACCAGCTCAAGGCGGCGCGGTTCCCGGTGCATCGGGATCTGACCGGGATCGATTGGACGGAGACGCCGTTGCCGCAGGCGCAGATCGAGCAACTGGCAAGCGCTGTCTTTATGGAAACAGCGCACAATTTGATCCTGGTGGGCGGAACGGGCACCGGGAAGACGCATCTGGCGACGGCTTTGGGGGTGGCCGCCATCCATCAGGGCAAACGCGTGCGCTTCTTTAACGCGGTCGATCTGGTGAACCAGTTGGAGCGGGAAAAACAGCAGGGCAAGGCTGGGAATATGGCCCGGCAACTGGTGCAGACCGACGCCGTGATCCTCGACGAATTGGGCTACTTGCCGTTCCCGGCCTCCGGCGGCGCGTTGCTGTTCCACCTGATCAGCCAGCTTTACGAGAAGACCTCGCTGATCGTCACCACGAATTTGTCTTTTGCCGAATGGGTGACGGTTTTTGGCGATGCCAAGATGACCACGGCCTTGCTGGATCGCATCACCCACCACTGCGATATCCTGGAAACCGGCAACGATTCGTTCCGCTTCAAACAGCGCAAGAAACAGCCGAAACCGGGCTGACCAAGTGGAAACTTTTGGACGCTGTTACCTGGAAACTATTCAACGCTGTTTGACAGGACTGCCTGCGAACTGATGTTCCAGGTGATCGCCGACCGGGCAGAGAAAGCGGCGGTGATCGTCACCACCAACCTGCCATTCTCTGAGTGGTCGCAGGTGATCCCCAATCCGCGTCTGTGCAAAGCCCTGATCGATCGGCTGACCGACCGGGCGCACATCATCACGACGGGGACGGACTCTTATCGCTTCCGCCGTACCACGGCACAGCGGAAGGCAGGAAAATCATGACAGGGAGGGCAGAAAAACGCCGCTGACCTACTGAGCCGGGCCGAGGCCCGGCTCAGTAGGTCACACAACGGAGGGTGGGCCAATATTCGTCAGCACAAGTGGGCCAATATTCATTGTCACAGCTAGCTGTCCGGCCTCGGGCAGAATGTCATAGATCAGCCGCAGGCATTCGCCATGGCGAAACCAGGTGTTGCGCACGTACTGCCGCCGCGGCCGGATCTCGGTCAGCCGGATTGTGGGATCGAACAACCTCAATGTCGCATCCAGATGCGTCAGATCGGCCTGCTGCCGCGACAGTTGCCGCTCGAGCGGGCTGACCAACCCTGCCAGTTCAGCCCGTGTGTTGCGTAATGCTCCGATGACGTGCGGCTGGGCCACGCCCGCTTTCGTATCTGCTCATCCCCCATTTCAATGACGATTTGAGGGATAATTAGCTCCCTCTTTGAGCCGCCTCAAAAAAACAGCTTGACGCGACCACGGCCGGGTCGATTCTAAACGAGGGCGTGCCGCAGCTTCCCAACCTCGACCACCTGAGCCACGCCGAAAAGGATGTCCTGATACACGCGCTGTGGGCGCAGGTGCAGGGCTTGCTGGCCTGGGTTGCGACGCTCGAAGCGAAGCTCGGCGAACCACCGAAGACCCCGGACAATTCCAGCGTGCCGCCGTCGCAGGGGCAGAAGCCCAACAAGGCGGAGAAGGCGAAGCGTATCGGGCCGCGCATTGGCAGTCTGGGCCGCAAAGGCGGTGGCCGCCCGCTGGCCTGCGATCCCGATGAAACAGTGACCGCCAAACCTCTGCCTGCGCGCATTGCCAGGCTGCGTTGACCGATGCCGATCAGGTGCTGCACGGTCGTTACGACAAGATCGACCTGCCGCAGGTGCGCCCGCTGGTCACCCGT
>JAYWBP010000005.1:0-8548 GCA_043781375.1 Novosphingobium sp. | reverse complement strand
ATATTCCCCACTGCTGCCTCCCGTAGGAGTCTGGGCCGTGTCTCAGTCCCAGTGTGGCTGATCATCCTCTCAGACCAGCTAAGGATCGTCGCCTTGGTAAGCTTTTACCTTACCAACTAGCTAATCCTACGCGGGCTCATCCTTCGGCGATAAATCTTTGGACTTACGTCATTATCCGGTATTAGCAGTCATTTCTAACTGTTGTTCCGAACCGAAGGGCAGATTCCCACGCGTTACGCACCCGTGCGCCACTAGACGTCCAACCGAAGTCGGGGTCTCGTTCGACTTGCATGTGTTAGGCATGCCGCCAGCGTTCGTTCTGAGCCAGGATCAAACTCTCAAGTTTGTGTCCCATTCAGACCAGCACAGGCCGAAGCCTGCTAACTGACATAAATGAATTTAAGGAGCCATTACCTGCACTTATCATGCATAATGGTTATACAGGACATGTAACGGGTAACGACTTAATTAACCGGTATCCGCAGCCTTAAAGCCCGCGGACCGGGCGCCGTCGCCCACATGTCCCTTCATCTAAACCAACAATGTCAAAGAGCCACTCAACAAAAGAGGCGGACAATGATGCCTCCCCGATTGATACCGGGGGACATTTGTCCGTTTCTGTTGGCGACCGTTCTAAGCGCTGACTAAATCGCCAGCGCCCTTCCGGTGACCGGGCCTATATGGAGGTGGTCTGAGTCGGTCAACGCCTTTTTTGCAATTTTATTTCAATTGCAGGGGATATGGCGGAATCCTGTGCGTTTTTGCGCCTTCATGGGGTGAAGTGTCACCCTGGCTCGTAGGGCAAGCTTTGAAATATGATAGAATTCGGGAGTTTCGGGTGTGGTAAACCAATCTTTACCGCCTCCCGCTATCACCCAGGCATGGTCGTTACCCCACTGCCTCTCCTTCCCGGTCGCGCCCCGCGCATTGCGTTGATAGTACCAGCCTATGGCGTCGCGCACTTGCTTAGCCAGGCGCTGGAATCCTTGCTCGCCCAGACCATGCCCGATTGGGAATGCGTGGTGATCGATGACGGCGCGCCCGACGATGTCGCCGGCGTCGTTGCCCCTTATCTGGCCGATCCACGAATCCGCTTTCTCGCTTCGACCAACCACGGCGTCTCGGCCGCACGCAACCTGGCCGTGCAAGCGACCAGAGCGCCCCTGCTAGCCCTGCTCGACGGCGACGACTTGCTGCGTCCACGCTACCTGGAAGTAATGGCCGGGCTGCTCGAAGCCGATTCCGGAGTGTGCCTGGCGACCTGCAACGCGCGCATCTTCGGCGCTGTTCCGCGCGAACGGTTCTGCGTCGATCGCAAGCAGGGCACCGGCGATGGGATTCACGGTTCGCTCGCCGACATCCTCGATCGCTCGTTCAACGTCTATATCGGCACCACCTTCCGCCGTGCTGACTTCGACTCCATCGGTGGCTTCGATGAGGCTATGGCTCAATCGGAAGATTTCGATCTGTGGGTCCGGCTGATGCTTCGTGGCGGCGCCGCGCGCTATGTCGACGAGGTACTGGGAGAATACCGGGTCCGGCCCGGCTCAGCCTCGGCTAATGCCGGACGAATGCTGCTAGGCAATATCAAGGTTTATGAAAAGGCCTGTGAGGCGCTCGATCCGGACCGGCCCGAGCAAGCCGTCATCCGCCACATGATCGCCGAAGGCCGCGAGGCGCTGGCGTTCGAGCACGCGGTCGACCGGATCGTCGATGGCGACACCGCGCGCGGCCTGGCCGAACTGAACCGGCTGCGCTCGCGGGTCAACGGATCGGTCTGGGCAATTGCTTTCCCACTGTGGCGCCTGTTCCCCCCATTGGCCCGGCCGATGCTGAGCTGGCGCCGCCGCGCGCACAGCCGGGGGACGCAGCTCCAGCAGCGACTGTTCCCGATCCACGCAACGATCGATGCTGTGCAATGACAAGCGGCGACGATCGGATCGTGCGCGCTGATCTGGCTGCTCTGACAATGGCGCGGGGCTGAGCGCGATGTCGATCCGCACCGCCGCGGCCTGGGCGATGGCCTCGCAGTACACCTCGTTCGCGCTGCAGTTCGCGACCAGCGTGATCCTGGCGCGATGGCTGATCACGCCGGCGCAGCTCGGTTTGTTCTCGATCGCCTTTGCCGCGATCTCGCTGGTTGCCTTCCTCCAGGACTTCGGGGTGACCCGCTATATCAGCGGCGAGCGCGACCTGACGCCGGACAAGCTCCACACCGCCTTCACTATCTCGGTCGCCTTTGCCTGGAGCATAGCGGGGCTGGCCATGCTGGCAGCGGGGCCGATCACGCGCTTTTATGGCGATCCTCAGTTGCTGCCGGTGACCCGGATCATCGCCGCCTCATATCTGCTGGTGCCCCTGGCGATCGTGCCTCAGGCGCTGTGCCAACGTCGGCTCGACTTTCGCTCCAATACCATGATCGAGGTCGGCGCGGCGCTGGCCAATTCAGTCGTGGCCGTCAGCCTGGCGATGCGCGGACACGGCGCGCTGGCCTTGGCCTGGGGTGCCTTTGCCCAGCAGGCGGCGCGGCTGATGGTAAGCCAGCTGCGCGCCGGGATCATGCTCCCCTGGCCGCTGCGCTTGCGCGGAGCCGAACCGGTGCTGCGGATCGGCGGGACTAATTCGGTGCTGTCGGTCTGCGGTTCGATCACCGCACGCGCGCCCGAGCTGGTCATCGGTCGGCTGATCGACAGTGCTGCGGTCGGGCTGTTCGCGCGCGCCGCAGGCCTGGCGCTGCAATTGCGGCTGTTGCTGGCGGGCGCGGTGACCGGCGTGTTCTACCCCGCCTTCCGCCAGGTGCGCGATAGCGGCCAGCCGCTTGGGCCCCCGTACCTGCGGGTGGTGGCGGCCTATACCGCGATTACCTGGCCAGCGATGGCCGGGATCGCCTTGCTCGCCGAACCCATGGTAAGGCTGCTTTATGGTGAGCGCTGGATGGCGGCAGCGCCCTTGCTGGCTTGGGTCGCGGTAGCGCAGATCTGCTATGTTGCGCTGCCGCTCAACGGCGACTTGCCGATCCTGCTCGGGCGAATGCGTTCGCTGATCCGGCGCAACCTGGTCGAGAGCGTAGCCTCAGTGCTGCTGCTGGCACTCGCCGCGCCTTTCGGACTCTACTGGGTGGCAGTCTCGCGCGCGGTCCACGGTCTGCTTTGGGTCGTGCTCTATCTGGGCCTGATGCGCGAGATGATCGGCTTCTCCGGCCGCGCCCTGTTCGCGATCTATCTGCGTAGTGGCGCCGCAACGCTGGCCGCGCTGGCACCGGGGGCTTTGCTTTACCTGTTATGGGCTAGCCCTGCCCATGCCGGGTTCGCCCAGTTGCTGAGCGCCGCTGGGCTTGGCTCACTGGCCTGGCTGGGGGTGCTGCGACTTTTGCGACACCCCGCCTATCGCGAAGTGGCCGGACTGGCCGAACACTTGCTCCAGACCCTGCGCAAGCGCCGCCCTCTTCCCCAGTCCTGACGACAAACTATCTGCACCTTGTGAGGCGTGGTATGATCCCCCCGACGAGGCCGCGTCACGCAGCGCCGCCCGCTCCGGGAGAGCCGCTATGTCGAGCCTTGCCGCCAGCCTCGCGCTGTTCCTGGCCAATGCGGCCTTTCCCGAGGCGCACGGCGCAAGCAGCCTTGAACCAGCCGGCGAAGTCGATGTCGTAACCGCAAAAGCCGACACCTATGCCCGCATGACCGTGCCGGTGCGGATCGGCGCGCACGGGCCGTACCACTTCCTGATCGATACCGGCGCGCAGAACACGGTGGTCTCCTCGGCCATCGCTGCGCGACTCGCCCTGCCGGCAGGGAACCGGGCGACTATCGTCGGCGTGGCCGGGCGTCAGGAAGTTGAAACGGTGCTGATCGAGGAGTTCGGCTTGGGTCGGCATTCCTATTACAACCTAACCGCGCCGTTGCTCGAAGGGGCCAATATCGGGGCCGACGGCATTGTCGGGGTCGACAGCCTGCAGGACCAGCGCATCCTGATCGACTTCAAGCGCAACTTGATCGCAATCGACCAGGCAGCCTATCAAGGCGGTAACAATGGCTTCGAGATCGTGGTCCGCGCACGGCGGCGCTCGGGCCAGTTAATCATGACCCAGGCCCTGATCGACGGGGTGCGCATCGACGTTGTGATCGACACCGGCGCGGAGAACTCGATCGGCAACCGTGCCTTGCAACGCGCGCTGTCCCGCCATGGCATCCAAGGCGAAACCACCCTAACCAGCGTCACCGGCCAGCAAATCGTCGCCCAGATCGGCATGGGCGAGAAGCTGACCATCGGCGCGATGGATATTAGCAATGTGCTGCTCGCCTTCACCGATGCTCCGCCTTTCACCGCGCTAGACCTGGTCAAGCATCCAGCGATGCTGTTGGGTATGCGCGAGTTGCGCCTGTTTGAGCGGGTGGCGATCGACTTTCCCACCCGCAAGGTAATGTTCGACATGGCCCCGCGCCCGAATTGATCACCTGCCTCTTTTTCAATGCACACATCTTTGCGTTTGCACGGACGCCGTCTTACATAGCGGGCAATGCCACCCGATCATCCCAGCTCCGATCCCACCGCCCGCCACGATGGCTGGGACACGCTGAAGCGTTTCCTGCCCTACCTGTGGCCGCGCGATAATCCGGCGCTGCGCTGGCGGATTGTGGTGGCCGTGATTCTGATTCTGTTATCGACCGCAGTGCAGTTGTCGCTGCCTTATCTGCTCAAGTGGGCGGTCGATGCGATGACCCTTGCGGGGCCCAGGCCGCTGCAATTCGCCTTGCTGGCAGTGCTTGGCTTTGCTGCCGGGCGGTTCATCGGCGTGGGCTTCGACAACCTGCGTAACATTGTGTTCGAGCGGGTCGGCCAGGATGCGACGCGGGCTTTGGCGGAAAATGTCTTCGCTCAGCTTCACCGGCTGTCGTTGCGCTTTCACCTCGCCCGGCGCACCGGCGAGGTCACCAAGGTGATCGAGCGCGGAACCAAGAGCATCGATACCATGCTCTATTTCATGCTCTTCAATATCGCGCCCACCGTGCTGCAGCTGCTGGTAGTGGCGCTAATCTTCAAACTTAACTTCGGCTGGGGGCTAGTCGGCGCGACGGCCCTGGCGGTCGCCGCGTATATCTGGATCACCCGCACGATCACCGAGTGGCGCACGCATTTGCGCGAGAAGATGAACCGACTCGACGGACAGGCCTTGGCCCGTGCGGTCGACTCGCTGCTCAACTATGAGACGGTCAAGTATTTCAGCGCCGAACAGCGCGAGGAAGCGCGCTATTCCCAAGCGACCACTGCCTATGCCGAAGCCGCGGTCAAAAGCGAGAACAGCCTGGGGCTCCTGAACATCGCCCAGGCCCTGGTGATCAACCTGCTGATGGCCGGGGCGCTGGCCTATACAGTGTGGGGCTGGACCAAGGGTGAGTATACCGCTGGGCAACTTGTGTTCGTCCAGACTTACCTGACCCAGTTGTTCCGTCCGCTCGATATGCTCGGCATGGTCTATCGCACGATCCGCCAGGGCCTGATCGACATGGCCGCAATGTTCAAGCTGATGGATACCGATATCGAAGTGCAGGACGCACCCGGCGCACCGGCACTGGTCATCAAGCGGCCTACATTGGTGTTCGACGATGTCGTGTTCGGCTACGATCCCGACCGCATGATCCTCCATGGCCTGTCGTTCGAGGTTCCCGCCGGCAATCAGGTCGCCGTCGTTGGTCCGTCGGGCGCGGGCAAGTCGACCATCGCTCGGCTGCTGTTTCGGTTCTACGATCCATGGAGCGGCCGTATCCTGATCGATGGGCAGGACATCCGCGAAGTGACCCAGGCCAGCTTGCGCGCGGCGATCGGCATCGTCCCCCAGGATTCAGTGCTGTTCAACGAGTCCATCGGCTACAACATCGCCTATGGCCGCAACCACGCCAGCGCGCAGGACGTCGCCGAAGCGGCCAAGGGCGCGGCGATCACCAGCCTGATCGAGCGTCTGCCAAAGGGCTTCGACACCCAGGTCGGCGAACGTGGGTTGAAACTCTCGGGCGGAGAGAAGCAGCGCGTCGCCATCGCCCGCACTCTCGTGAAGAACCCGCCGATCCTGCTCCTCGACGAGGCGACCAGCGCGCTCGACACCCGAACTGAGCAGGAGATTCTGGCAACGCTGCACCGCGTTTCGACCGGGCGGACGTCACTTAGCATTGCGCACCGCTTGTCGACGATCGCTGATGCCGACCGGATCTTCGTGCTCAACGAGGGTCGCCTGACCGAGAGCGGGACGCATAACGAACTGCTGCGCTTTGATGGACTTTATGCCGAGATGTGGAACCGGCAGGCGAGCGAAATCGAAGAGATCAACGAAGCGGCGGAGTAGGGGCGGCGCGCAGCGCCGACGGAGGGGTTCCTTAGCTAGCGCCCCGCACCACTGCCTGCGCTACTACGCAATGTTCCCCATTGAACGTGATCGACGGCGATCCATACAGCCGCCATCCCTGCGCCAGCGCGTCAGTCACGCGCTCACAAAATACGTGGTCATCCTTGCCTGTGAGCAGCCGGTAGGCGGGCTTGTCGTCGGGCTGGGTCGTACTCATCGGGGGGACCTTGTCGGAAAATTGAAGCCGAACCAACACTGCGACCCGTCGCGCGTCAAGCCGGGCCCGAGCAAAAGGTTTGACCGGATGCCGCCCCCACGCCAGTCTGAACTATTCGCAATTGAAACTGGAGACCGCATTTTATGGCCACCGCAGCCGCTACCTCCACCATCGCTCCCACCGGCGACCGCTTCGGCCATCCCAAAGGCCTGTGGACCCTGGCCGGAACCGAGCTGTGGGACCGCATCTCGTTTCACGGGATGCAGGCGATGCTGGTGCTGTACATGGCCGGAGAATTGCTCAAACCCGGGCGGATTGAGCAGGTCTGGGGATTTGCCCGATACCGGGCGATTGTCGAAAGCGTTACCGGCCCGCTTAGCTCGCAGGCGATGGCGACGCAGACTTTCGGGCTGTACATGGCGTTCATCGCGTTCATGCCGCTGATCGGTGGGACCATCGGCGACCGGGTCATCTCGCGCCGGGCAGCGGTGACGATAGGCGCGCTGCTGATGACGGCGGGACATTTCTCGTTCGCTTTCGACCAGACCTTCCTGCTCGGCCTGCTGTTTCTGATTACCGGCGCAGGGATGCTGCGCGGCAACCTCAAGGCACAGATTCGCGCGCTCTATGCCGCCGGTGATCGGCGCCAGGCCGATGCCTTCCAGGTCTACAGCTTCGTGGTCAATTTCGGCGCATTCATCGCCCCGATCGTGACCAGCACGGTGGCCAAGTACTATGGCTGGCATGCCGGTTTCGGCGTGGCCGGGTTCGGCATGCTGTTCGGCTTGCTTTATTACATCATGGGGTCGAAAAACCTTCCAGACGATCGCGAAAAAGGCGTGGCGCGAGACAAGACCCCGCTCAATGCCGTGCAGAAGAAAAACATCCTACTACTGTTCTTGATGTGGCCGATCTCAGTCGCGTTCTGGACCGCGCAGGCGCAGATCTGGAACGTTTATAACATCTGGGTGCGCGACACGGTCAACCTCTCCATCGGCTCGTTCACCATGCCGGTGCCTTACCTGCAATCGCTCGATGGTCTGGCCCCGGCGGCCTTCACCCCGGTGGTGATCTGGATCTGGCGCCGCCAAGCCGCTGCCGGGAAAGAGCCCGACATGTTCGTCAAGATGGCGGTCGGCTGCCTGATCTTCGCCGCGTCCGTCGCACTGCTGGCCATCGCGCCATTGTTCAACGGCCCGTCAGGCAGGGCCCCGTTGATTATCCCCATCCTGTTCCACCTGTTTTCCAACTTCGGTGCAGTCTATTTTTCGCCGGTGATGATGACCCTCTACGCCAGCCGCGCCCCGGCCTCGATCCGCGGCACCATGCTGGGGGTCGACGCGCTGTCGGTCACCGCCGCCAGCCTGCTCAGCGGCTATATGGGGGGTATGTACGAAACGATGTCGCCCACAACCTTCTGGTGGATCAACACTGCGATCGTCGGGGGCGCCGGGGTTGTGCTTTGGATTGGTGCCAAGCCGCTCCGCCGGATCTTCGGGCCCGAGTGGCAAAGCGACACCGGGCTGGCAGATGACGTGACCATCCCGGAGGGAAAACCAGCGCTGGCTTGATTGGTGCGCAAACCTTCTCCCTCGATGGGAGAAGGATCCAGAGCCTTATAAGCGAAGCGAATAAGGCGAAGTTGGAAGGGTGTGCAGATACTAGGCACAGCGCCCGCCCTCAAGCACCTCCTACCAACTCCGGCTAGGCCGCTGCCGCGACTAAGCCTGCATATCCGTCCCCCATCGAGAGGGACGGTTTGGGTTAAAGGATATAGCGGCTCAAATCGCTGTCCCCGGCCAACCCCGCCAGACGCTCGCGCACGTAAGCCTCGTCCACCAGCACAGTCTCGCCCTGGCGGTCCTCGGCCTCGAAGCTGACGTCCTCGAGCAGCTTTTCCATCACAGTTTGCAGTCGTCGTGCGCCGATATTCTCCACGCTTTCGTTGACCTGCGCCGGTATCCGCGCTCCCGCGCGGATCGCTTCGGGGG
>JAYWBP010000004.1:0-8555 GCA_043781375.1 Novosphingobium sp. | reverse complement strand
AGGTTGGGTTATGTCAGTGCAGGGCGATCTTGGCCCGACCATGCCTTCGCGGGGCGCGGTTGTTGATCTGGCGCGGCGGCTCGGCGCGTTGGCGCAGGGGGCGGCGGACTATGCCGGGGCGGGGCGGATCGACACGGCGCAGGCGCTGCTGAATCAGGCCCGCGCGCTGTTGGATCATTCGTTGCTGGATCATTTGAGCTGATGGCGCGCGCTTACTGGTCATCGACGGCGAAGGATGCGTGGGTTGCTGCTGGCCGGCGCGGGCATGTTCGCAGCCAGGTGGGGCGCGATGGCGACTGGGAGCGCCTGGTGCAGGTGCGCGATGGCTGTTTTTTCTGCGGGGTGCGGGCTGATCTGGGTTGCAAGCATCAGCCGGGAACCTTGGCGAATTCATGCGATGGCGGGGAATCGGATTTGCGATCGCGGGCGCTGGCGCAGGCTTTGCTGGCTGCGCGCCGGGCCGGGGGTGCGCGCTGATGGCATTGGCGGCGGCATTTCTCGACCAGTTGCGCGAGCGGACCTTGCTGTCGGGGCTGATTTCGCGATCGGTGAAGCTGACCAGGGCGGGGCGCGAGTGGAAGGCCTGCTGTCCGTTCCATGCGGAAAAGTCGGCGAGCTTCACGGTCAATGATGACAAGGGATTCTATCACTGCTTCGGCTGCGGGGCGCATGGCGATGTGTTCCGCTGGCTGACCGATCATGATGGCCTGCAGTTCATCGATGCGGTGCGCGAGCTCGCCCAGGCGGCGGGGGTGGAGATGCCCGCGCCGAGCCCCGAGGCGGCGGAAGCGGCGGCGCGGATCGAGACGGTGCGCGCGGCGCTCGATGCGGCGCAGGCGCGTTTTGTTGCAAATTTGGCCCCGGCTGGTGCGGTGATGGAGTATCTGAGCGCGCGGGGCGTGGGGCCTGATGCGATCGATGCTTTCGGGATCGGCTTTGCGCGCGGGGGTGAGGGATCGCTGAAAGGCAGCGGGATCGGGCAGAAGCTGGGGCTGCTCGCCGGGCTGCTCGCGACTCGCGAGGATGGATCAGTGCGGGAAATGTTCTGGGACCGGGTGACGGTGCCGATCCACGATGCGCGGGGGCGGTTGACCGGGTTCGGTGGCAGAGTCTGGCCGGGGCGACGGGGCGATACGCCGAAGTTTGTCAATTCGCCCGACAGCCCGATTTTCGACAAGGGCCGGACGCTGTTCAACCTCCACCGGGCCGCGCCTGCGGCGCGTGCCGCGAAGCGGTTGCTGGTGGTCGAGGGCTATTTCGATGTGATCGCGCTGGCCGGGGTGGGGGTGACAGAATCTGTCGCCCCGATGGGAACGGCGTTGACCGAGGCGCAGCTTGAGCGGTGCTGGCGGGTGCATCACCGGCCAATCCTGCTGTTCGACGGCGACGGCGCGGGGCGCAAGGCGGCGGTGCGCGCCTGCAAGCTGGCGCTGGCGTTCGTCGGGCCGGGGCATGAACTGGCGGTGGCGCTGTTGCCGGGTGGCCCCAATGGCGAGAAGCTCGATCCGGATGACCTTGCGCGCTCCGGCGGGGCCGAGGCGATCGAGGCGGTGCTGGGTGACGCCGCAGGGCTGCACCAGTTCCTGTTCGATGCGGTGGTCGAAGCGGCGCTGGAACTGTCCGGCGGCGAGGTTTCGCCGGAAGTGACGGCGGCGATCTGGGCGGAACTGTCCGCCCTTGCCGCGACGATCCGCGATGATGAGACGCGCGGGCAGTACCTTGGCCAGTGGCGCGCGCGGTTTGAGCGCGAGGTTTCCGGGCAACCGAAGCCGGAGGGGCAGCAGGTTGCCCATTCGCTGACATGGGATGACAGCGGCGACTATGCCTTTCCCGATGATGCCAGCGACAGCGAACGGCGATTGATCATGATTGTGCGCGCCAAGCTGGCGAAACGGGCGGCGCGGCGCGAGATCAATGAAGAAATCAAGGATATCGACGCGATGGCGAAGGCGGTGGGGTTCGATCCGCGCGAGATCAACAGCGTGATTTCCGATATCGAAAGCGACCTGAAACATGGTGCAGGGGTGCGCGAAGAGGCCGAAATGGTGCGGGTGCTATACCGGCGGACGCTGGGCATCAGAGGCCCGATGAATGAGGCGATGCTGCCGCAGCTGGTCGATGGCCGGCCGCGCGTTGCCACGGCGCAGGTCAAGCGGCGCGCGACGATGAACGCGCTGATCGATGCGCGGGCGGTGGGGGTGTGATCCTCGATGCGCTTGAACGATCGGCGTTGACGCAATTGCGGCGCAGGCTTGATAGTCGGCCATTCGATGGCCTGATTCCAGTCAAGCTGCCGCGGCCTGTCGCGCGGCGCCTCGAGCAGGAACTTGCCCAGGCAATAGCCGGAAGGCGGGCCCGATGAAGCGCCTTTCACCCCTCGAACGCGCCAAATTGCCGATGAATGATCTGGGCAATTCGTGGCGGATGTTCGAGGCTGCTGCGGGAAATGGTGGCATGAAGCTGTTGTGGCTGGCCGATGGGCAGGGCGGGAAGGGGTGCTGGGTAGCGTTTGACGCCGTGCGCTGGTCTGAGGCGCAGGGACCGGCTTGGGCGCTGGCCTTTGCCCAGAAGGTGGCTGCGGACATCATCGACGAAGTTGCCGCGCTGAGGGATGCAACACCGGAAGAACTGTCCGGCGTGTTCGGGCCGAAGTTCACCCGCGACATGGCTGATGAGCGCTGCGGCCATCTGTTTGCCTGGTCGATCAAATCGGGCGATATGGCCAAGGCCAGCGGGATGATGGGGGCCTTCAAGGGGCTTCGTGATGGCGACGAAGGGCCGTTTGTGACGCAGGCGGTGGCGGCTGACTTTGATTCGCAGCCGCTGGCCTATCACTGCACCAACGGGACGCTGCGGTTTTTGGAGGATGAGCGGGGCGCATGGGAACACCGCTTCGAGCGAGGGCATCGACCTGAAGACAGGTTCATGCAGGTGAGCGCTGTTGCCTATGATCCTGCGGCCGAGGCGCTGGCCTGGGTGGCGCGCATGGAAGTGATGCACCACGATCCGGTGCAGCGGGTGGCGATGCGGCGGATCTATGGCATGACGCTGACCGCGCTGATCTCCGACCAGGCGTTCTATATCTTTCAGGGCAAGGGGCAGGACGGCAAGAGCGCGACCAACGATGTGGTCTGCCATCTGCACGGGGCCTATGCCCGCAAGGCCGACCCCAAGACGTTCCTTGAAGGCCCGGCGCAGGCGGGATCGGCGCACCAATCGGATATCGTGCGGCTTGCAGGCGACGTCCGGCTGGTGGTGATGGACGAGCCGAAGAAGAATTCGACCTGGGACGGCCAGCGGATCAAGCAGGCGACCGGCAGCGAAATGATCGCGCGCGGGGCCCATGCCACCACCGAGCAGAGCTTTGTCCCGCACTGGCAGCTGATCGCCGAATGCAACGGGTTGCCCAAAGCGCCGAGCGATGATCGCGGTTTCCGGCGGCGGTTCAAGCTTTATCCGTTTGTGGTGCAGTTTGGCATCACGCCGGGTGTCGCCGATGAGCCGGTCCATCTGGTCAAGGCGCGGCTGATCGGCGAGGCCAGTGGCATTCTCAACTGGATGATCGCCGGTTGCCTCGAATGGCTCAACGAGGGTGTGGTGCCCGAGCCGGAAATGTCACGCCGGGCAAGCGCCAGCTTCTGGGCGACCAGCTCGGCTTTGGGTGAGTGGATCGAATCGAATTGCGATCTGAGCGATCCCGAGGCGTTGGAGGCGGCGACGCCGCTGTACCAGGCGTTCCGCCAGTTCTGCATCGATCGCGGCGACAAGGAAGATAAGATTATGAGCCAGACCACCTTCGGGCTGCGGCTCAACGATGCGCAGATATACTCGGTGAAGAACCACGTCAGCGGCAAGAAAGAGCGGCAGGGGATCAGGCTGAAGGTGCGCGGTGAGGCGCGGGATGCCGGGCCTTCTGGGGACGATTGGCTGGGCGATGATGCTGCTGGCGATCCGTTCGGACCCGAGTTTTGAAGCGCGTTGCGGCCCTGATTTCCCGGATTTCGGGGCGTTTGAACTGTGCGGAAAACTGTCCGGTGAACTGTCCGGGAGACTGTGCGGCGGGGCTTTCCGGGAGTGAGCGCCATGTGGTTTCGGGGTGCCAATCGGGGTGAAATCATAGTTGAGCGCACAGTTGCCGGACAGTTGGGCGAACAGTTGAAAGCCTTGATTTTGCAGGGTTCCGCACAGTCAGCACAGTTTTGCTCGTAATTGGTTTGGTCCGTGTGCGGGCGCGCACGATAGATAATGAAATCTGTATATAACTGTTCAACTGTAAGTATAGATAAAGGGGGTTCAAGTAATGGCGAGGCAGGCTGAGGTGATCGAGGCGGCGGAGGAGATGCTGATCGAGGCGTGGGAGCTGCTGATGCGGCTGCCTGATCGCGAGCGCGGGTTCCTTAGCGCCGGGAGCCGGTCTGGCTGGCCCGAGGTTCTGCGCGATGTGGTGACCGATTATGCCGATGGTGATGCGCGTCCACGGATGTCGCTCAACCGGCGCGAGATGGCGATTGTCGGGCGGGTGTTCCTCGATGTCGGTTGCCTGGCGATGGAGGTGGCTCCGGCCAACCGGCGGCTGTTCGCGCTGGTGCTGGCGATGAAGGCGCGCGAAGGCCGGGTCTGGTGGGACCAGATATGGGTCGCGCTGGGCGGCAAGCGACTCGGGGTGACCAGCGATTGTCTGCGGATGCGCTATGATCGGAGCCTCGCGCGCTTGGCGTTTGTTGACGGTGAGCGGTTGGTGCGGGCGTGAATGGCGGAAATGCTGCTAGGACTGTGTCAAGATGAGTCCGGACTCCTAAGGAAAATAAAGTGTGTTCGAGTCCTAGGCGTCGGGGTGCTATTGCCTGCCATAGTCGGCGGGACGTGCGCCAATGAGCTGTTGTGGCTGGCGCTGATGCGTATCGATCGTCCCGCTGGCGTTTGTTTCATTGCAGGATCGGAGTGGGTGTGGCGCGGTTGAGGCGGCTTGGCTCCCGGCTGTCGGGGTTGCCGCCCCGGTTAGCCCGCGCGCCGAAGGTGGCGCTGCCGTTCTATAAAAGCAAAGACTGGCGCGACCTTGTCGCCCGGCTGATCGCCAAGCGCGGTCGGCGGTGCGAGGCCAAGGGTTGTGGACAGGGTGGGCGCATCTATGCCGACCATGTCGTCGAGATCAGGGATGGTGGGTCAACGCTCGATGAGCGGAACATCCAGCTGCTCTGCGCCAAGTGCCATGGGGTCAAGACGGAAGCGGCGCGAAGGCGTCGGGCTGGGCTGGTGTGATGGGGGGTGGCCGAAAGTCTGCAGGCCATCACGCGCCCTGACCGCCGCCATCGGCATTCGGAGATTTTTTCTTGGTTGACGTGAATTCGGACAAGGATGCCGGCCTGTTTGGCTGGGTGCCGGAAGAACGGCGCGGGCAGGGACGCCCTCCGTTTGTGTGGACGCGCGAAAAATCCAATAAAGTCATGGTGTTGTTCGCGGGCAACCATAAGCCCCGCAAGGTCGCCCAGGTCATCGGCTGCGATGTGAAGACATTGCGCAAGGTTTTTTCCCGCGAGTGCCAGCATCGGGAAAACGCCGCGCTGCTGCTGCGCTCAGGCATGATGGCCCGGCTGCTCGACGAGGTCGAGAAGGGCAGCGTCGCCGCGGTCAAGCAGGTCGATAAGATGGTGCTGGCCGAACAGCTCAAGGTCCAGGCGGAAGCGCTCCCGGCTTCGCGCAAAGCCAAGGCGCCGCCGCTGGGCAAGAAGGTGCAGGAGAAGATGGCAGCGGAAAGCCTGCTCGGGCGCTTCGGTGTTCGCCCAGCGCCGATGCCACTGATCAACTAAGCAGCATATCGTGGTCAAATGGTCCACCGCCTGCCTTGATTGGCGGGAGCGGATCGTTGCCCGCCAAAGTCTGGTGCCGTGCTCGCCGCTGTTTCCGGACAAGGCGGCTGATGCGCTGGGGGTGTTCAAGTCGCTGCAGGTCACCGATCTGCCGCGCAAGGCGGGCGGCACCTGGCCAACGCTGGGTGAATGCTGCGACGAATTTGTCTTTGACCTGGTCGCGGCGATCTTCGGCGCCGAGGATCCCAAAACCGGGGCACGATTGATCCGGGAGTTCATGCTCCTGATCAGCAAGAAGAACGCGAAATCCACGATCGCTGCCGGCATCATGCTGACGGCGCTGATCATCAACTGGCGCTACAACGCCGAGCTGCTGATTCTGGCCCCGACGCTCGAAATCGCCAATAACAGTTTTGCTCCGGCGGCGGGCATGGTGCGCGCCGATCCCGAGCTTTCGACGGTGCTCAAGGTTGTCGAGCACCAGCGCCTGATCCGCCATCAGGTCACCAACGCGGTGCTCAAGGTGGTGGCGGCGGACAGCGATGTCGTCTCGGGCAACAAGGCCGGCATGGTGCTGGTCGAGGAAGTCTGGCTGTTTGGCAAAAAAGCCAAGAGCGAGGCGATGCTGCGCGAGGCGC
Source organism: Novosphingobium sp. (assembly GCA_043781375.1). Classification (GTDB taxonomy): domain Bacteria; phylum Pseudomonadota; class Alphaproteobacteria; order Sphingomonadales; family Sphingomonadaceae; genus Novosphingobium. The sequence continues at coordinate 2,110 of JAYWBP010000004.1, read as the reverse complement.
TGGGCGGGCAGGTTGCCCGTGACGAAGGTTTTGTACTCTACATCACGACTCATTCGGATGAGCCGCCTGCCGGAGTGTTCCGCAGCAAGCTCGCCTATTTCCGCGATGTGCGCGACGGGGTGATTCTCGATCCGCAGTCGATGGCGGTGCTCTACGAATGGCCCGAAGACATGATCGAGGCCGCGACCTATCTCGACCCCGAATTTTTCTACGTCACCAACCCCAATATCGGCCGCTCGGTCAGCAAGGAATGGCTGACCAGCGAACTGGTTAAAACGCAGACCGGCGAAGGCGAGGGCCTGCAAATCTTCCTCGCCAAGCATCTCAACGTCGAGATCGGGCTGCGGCTGCGGCGCGATCGCTGGGGCGCGGCGGACCTGTGGCTCGGCGCCGTCGATGAGAAACTGGCGGTGCTGTCGTTCGCCGAACGGATCAGCGCACTGCTGGACCGCTGCGAAGTGGCGATTGTCGGGATCGACGGCGGCGGGCGCGACGATCTGTTCGGTCTGGCGGTGCTCGGCCGCGAAAAGGAAACCGGGCTGTGGCTGGCAACCGCCCATGCCTGGGCGCAGCGGATCGCGCTCGAACGGCGCAAGCAGATCGCGCCAACCCTGCTCGGGTTCGAGGCTGATGGGGATCTGACTTTCGTTGAAAGCGGGCACGAGCTGGTGCGCCAGATCGCCCAGCTGGCGATCAAGGTCAAAGACAGCGGCAAGATGCCGAAGGAAAACGGGCTGGCGGTCGATGCCTGGGGCATGGGGCCGCTGGTCGATGCGCTGACATCGGCGGGGTTCGATCCCGGCGACGAATCGCTGCAACGCGCTGGCCATATCGCCTCGATTCGTCAGGGCGTCGGCCTCTCGAGCGCAATCTACACCGCCGAGTTCAAGCTCGGTGACGGCATGCTGCAGCATGACGGATCAAATCTGATGGCCTGGTGCGTCTCGAACGCGCTGGTCAAGCTGAGGGGCTCTGCCTTGTACGTTGACAAAGAGAGTTCCGGCGCGGGCAAGATCGACCCACTGGTCGCCCTGCTCAATGCCGTGAAGGTGATGGAAACGGGGCCGGTGGCCGGCGAATTCGGCCCATCGTTCTGGATGGCCGCCTGATGAGCCTGCTATCGCGTCTTGCTTCGGCCATGGGCATTTATGCCGACGCGCGCGAGGCCAAGATGACGAGTCGCGAGCTGGCCGAGATGATTGCCGGGCGCGGCATGTCCGGTTCGGGCGCGCCGGTAAACTGGTCAACCGCGTTGCAGGTGACAACCGTGCTCACCTGCGCCCGGGTGATCGCCGAGGGCTGTTCGCAGGTGCCCTTCAAGCTGTTTCAGGGCGGCGCGGAACGGCGTGAGGCGCTCGATCACCCGTTGCACGATCTGCTCTATCGCCGCCCCAATCCGTGGCAGACGGCCTTCGAATTCCGCGAGACCATGGTGTTTCACCTGGTGCTGACCGGCAATGCCTATGTCCGCAAGCTGCGGGTCGGCTCGGCGCGGCAGATCGGCTCGCTCGAGCTGTGCGATCCGCAGCGCACGCGGGTGCTGATCCAGCAGGATGGCACCCTGCGCTATTTTTACACGCCGCTGCAGGGTGGCGAACTGGAAATCGACGCCGCAGATATGTGGCATGTCCGCGGGCCGAGCTGGAACACCTATCTCGGCCTCGATGTCGTCAAGCTCGCGGCTGAAGCCATCGGCCTGTCGATTGCCACCGAAGCCGCGCACGCCGATCTGCACCGCAACGGCGCGCGGATATCGGGATTCTATTCTTTCGACGGTAACATTACCGAAGAACAGCACGCCAAGCTCGATGGCTGGCTTGCCAAATATTCGCAGGGCGGCGAGCGCGCCGGCAAGCCGGGCATCCTCGATCGCGGTGCCAAGTTTCAGAACATGACGATGACCGGGGTCGATGCCGAGCACCTCGCAACCCGCAAATACCAGTCGGAAGAAATCTGCCGGGCAATGCGCGTGATGCCGATCATGGCCGGGATCCCCGGCGCCGCCGGGGCCTATGACAACGGCGAATCGATGTTCATCGCCCATGTCGTCCACACCCTGATGCCCTGGTACGAACGGATTGAGCACAGCGCCGACGTCAATCTGCTGACC
>JAYWBP010000003.1:0-2822 GCA_043781375.1 Novosphingobium sp. | reverse complement strand
CGGCCTTGGCGCAGGATGCGCCCGAGCCCAAGGTCAACCAGCTGATCGTGTTCGGTACAGATTCCTGCCCGCAATCGACCGACGACACGATCACGGTCTGCGCGCGCAAGGACGAGAGCGAGCGCTACCGCATTCCCGAGCCGCTGCGCGAACATACCAGCCCGCAGAACGAGGCGTGGAACAACAAGGTTCGGGCGTACGAAACCGTCAGCCGCACCGGCACGATGAGCTGCTCGCCGGTTGGCGCGGGCGGTTGGACCGGGTGCGCGGGCAAGCTGATCAACGATGCTTACGCCGAGAAGAAGATCGATCCGGGCATCAAGTTCGGCCAGATGATCGCCGACGAGCGCGCCAAGCGCCTCGCCACGATCGACACGGATGCCGCTGAAACGCAGGCGCGGGTCGAAGCGATCGAAACCCAGATGGAAGAACGCCGCAAGGCCGAGGAAGCCAAGGCCGACAAGGATCCGAACGACACCAACGCCCCGGCTCCGCCGAAGAATTGAGTTTAGCTCAGCGCGATATCCGGCGCGTCTTCCTGTTTCATCCCGATCACGTTGTAGCCGCCATCGACGTGATGAATCTCGCCTGTCACGCCTGAGGCCAAGTCCGACAACAGGTACAGCCCCGCCCCGCCGACGTCGCCAATCGTGACATTGCGGCGCAGCGGCGAGTTCAGTTCGTTCCATTTGAGGATGTAGCGGAAATCGCCGATCCCGCTCGCCGCCAGCGTCTTGATCGGTCCCGCCGAGATTGCGTTGACCCGGATGTTGACCGGGCCGAGATCGTTGGCGAGGTATTTGACGCTGGTCTCGAGCGCGGCCTTGGCCACTCCCATCACGTTGTAGTGCGGGATGACCTTTTCGGCGCCGTAATACGACAGCGTCAGGATCGAGCCTCCACCCGTGCCGGTTTCGGCGTCGTAGGTTGGCATCATCTTCGCAGCCCGCTGCGCCACAGCAACCAGCGAATAGGCCGAAATGTTCATCGTCATCAGGAAGTTGTCGAGGCTGGTGTCGACATAGTGCCCCCGCAGCTCGGTCTTGTCCGAATAACCGATCGCGTGGACGACAAAATCTATCGTCTCCCACCGCGCCTTCAGCGCCGCAAACGTAGCGTCGAGATCGGCCATATCGGAGACGTCGCAAGGAATCAGAAAATCGCTGCCAAGACTGTCGGCAAGTGGCCGGACGCGCTTTTCCAGCGCCTCGCCCTGATAGGAAAACGCCAGTTCCGCACCGTGTTCCGCCAGTTTCTGGGCGATCCCCCAGGCCAGCGACTTGTCATTCGCCAGCCCCATGATCAGTCCGCGCCTGCCTTGCATCAATTTTGTCATGCCATTCCCGCCATGCTTGACCCTGTATTGCCGATCAGGCGCTGTTAGCCCGATTGTCTGCCTGTCCGACCAGATTCCGTTCCTCCGGAGTCTCGGCCAGTGCCGCGTTCAACTCCGCGCCAACGACCATTCCGAATCCGACCAGCCAGAAAAAGAACAGCGAGACCATGACACCGGCAAGACTGCCGTAAGTCAAATCATAGGTGAAGAAGCGATGCAAAACGCCCGGCAGCGACGAACTGACCGTCACCCACCACACGGTCACCAGCAAGGCGCCCGGCCACTTGGGATAGCGCCTGGTGCGGTACGAGCTGGGGGTGAGCGTCAGGAATATCAGGAATAACGAGGCATAGATGATCACCGGCGGGAGCAGCATCGACAGGTTGAGCAGGTTAGTCAGCCCGGACAGCCACGGATAGCGCGCCTCGACCACCTGTTGCGCAGTGCCGATGAACACCTGCGCGAGCAGCGCGAACAGCAGCGCAATCACCGCGCCGACTATCGCTCCGGTCGAAATCAGCCGGTAGCGCCAGAACGCGTGCGCCGGCTTGGTCCCATAGGCCCGGCGCAAGATATCGCGGATCGTCTCGACCAGGCTGCCGACCGTCCACAGCCCAATCAGCCCGCCGGCCCACAGCAGCCAACCGCTGCGCGCCACAATTACGTCGCGCGCGACCGGCTCGAGCGCTTTTGCAGCAATCGGAGGCATGGCCACTAGAAACGCGTGGACCGAAGCCTCGCGCTGCGCCTGCTCGCCGACCAGGCTAAGCACCGCGCCGACCGTAATGAAGAACGGGAACAGCGCGAGGATCGCCATATAAGCGAGGTTACCGGCGTGGATGAACCCGTCGTTGTAGGCCCCGGCCCAGACCCGCGCGAGCACCCGGAAAAACCGGGTCCGCCAGAACCTGCCTTCGGGGCCGACATGTTCGTCATAGGCTTCCTGCAGCCGGTGCGCGCGCTTGCGCCGTGCTTCGGGCGAGAGATCTGGGACGGTCAGCGGCGGCAGATGCGCTTCGTCGAGTTCGCGTTCCTGCACCGCCGCTTACCCGCTCAGACGCCGAATTTCGCGCGCAAGTTGCGCGGATCGTGCCAGCCGTCGAGCCGCTTGACCAGATCGTCGTCCCCCACCGGCAGCTGGACTTCGACTGTCACCAGCTGGTCGCCGCGGGTCCCGTCCTTGCGGCTCATCCCCTTGCCCGAAAGGCGCAGCGTCTTGCCCGAGCTGGTTCCGGGGGCGAGCGTCAGCATCACCGCGCCCTCAGCCGTCGGCACGCGCACCTTGGTCCCGTTCACGGCTTCATCGAGGCTGACCGGGAGGTCGAGCCGCAGGTTGTCGCCATCACGGCGAAACCACGGATGCGGCTGGACAGTGATCGAGACGATGGCGTCACCGGCGCCGCCGGGTCCCGCTTCGCCTTTGCCCGCGAGCCGCATCTGGGTGCCGTCCTCGACCCCGGCTGGCAGCTTGAGGTCGATCGTCTTG
>JAYWBP010000002.1:0-8643 GCA_043781375.1 Novosphingobium sp. | reverse complement strand
AGCAGGACGACGGGGTGCGCTACAACGCACGCGATGTGGCGGTGATCCGCGCCAAGTTTGAGCACATCCCGGTGATCCTCGCCAGCGCCACCCCCGCGCTCGAATCGCTTCAACTCGCCGAAGCCGGGGTCTATACCAAGGTGGATCTGCCCGCGCGGTTCGGCGGGGCCGAGCTGCCCAAGGTCAGCATCGTCGATCTGCGCGAGGAAGTGCCCGATCGCGGCCGCTGGCTCGCGCCGCGGCTGGTCACCGAGATGCGCGAGCGGCTGGCGCGCGGCGAGCAGTCATTGCTGTTCCTCAACCGCCGCGGCTATGCCCCGCTTACCCTGTGCCGCCATTGCGGCTATAGGTTCCAGTGCCCCAACTGCAGCGCCTGGCTGGTCGAGCACCGGCTCTCACGCCGGCTGGCCTGCCATCACTGCGGCCACCAGACCGGCATTCCCGAAGAGTGCCCCGAATGCCACACCCCCGATTGCTTGGTCGCCTGCGGCCCGGGCGTAGAGCGCATCGCTGACGAAGTGACCGAACTGATGCCCGAGGCGCGCGTGGCCGTGGTCACGTCTGACACGCTCAACAGTCCGGAAAAGATCAGCGCCTTCGTTCAGCAGGCCGAGGAGAAGCTGATCGACGTGATCGTCGGCACCCAGCTGGTGACCAAGGGCTATCACTTCCCCGACCTTACTTTGGTGGGCGTAGTCGACGCCGACTTGGGCCTCGAAGGCGGCGACTTGCGCGCAGCGGAGCGGACGTATCAGCAAGTCGCGCAAGTCGGCGGGCGGGCCGGGCGCGGCGACAAGCCGGGCGAAGTGCTGATCCAGACCCGCCATCCCGAAGCCGCGGTGATCGCCGCATTGGCCGCCGGCGACCGCGATGCGTTTTACGCCGCCGAGACTCAGGGCCGCCGCGACGCCGGAGCGCCGCCGTTCGGACGCTGGGCGGCAATCATCGTTTCGTCCGAGGACGAGGCCGAGGCGCGCGACGCGGCGCGGGCCATCGGCGGCGCTCGGCCCAACCTGCCCGACGTGATGATCCTGGGCCCGGCGCCCGCACCGATGGCGCTGTTGCGCGGGCGCTATCGCTATCGGCTGCTGATTAACGCCCGCCGCTCGGCCGAGGTCCAAGCGGTAATCCGCACCTGGCTGGGCGAACTGCGGTTTGCCTCAGGCGTGCGCGTGTCGATCGATATCGATCCCTACAGCTTCGTCTAAATCCACGGAAAGGAACGTCCATGCTTACCGTCCATCATCTGGGAATTTCGCAGAGCGAACGGATCGTCTGGCTCTGCGAGGAACTGGACTTGGACTACACCCTAAAGCGCTGGGATCGCCGGGCAGATACCCGCGGCGCGCCCGATGGCTACAAGGCGCTGCATCCGATGGGCGTGGCCCCGGTGATCGTCGATGGCGATCTGGTCCTGGCCGAAAGCGGCGCGATCTGCGATTATATCAACGCCCGGTATGGCAACAGCCGTCTGGCCCCGGTGCCCGATCATCCTGATTTCGCGGATCATCTGTTCTGGTTTCATTGGGCCAACGGCACTTTCATGGCCACGATGATGATGGGCATGGCGGTGCAGATGAGCGCGGCGACCGGCGGCAGCAGCACCGTCCCGATGGTCAGCTCCCGGACCGAGCGGTGTTGGGCGATGATCGAGCAGCGTTTGGGTGAGGTCGACTATTTCGGCGGCACGCAGCTGACCACTGCTGACATCATGATGGTTTTCGGTCTGACCACGATGCGCAAGTTCAGCGCGATGTCGATCGAATCGCTGCCCAATGTGCAGGCCTATCTGGCACGGATCGGGGCGCGACCGGCCTATCTGCGGGCCATGGCCAAGGCCGAGCCTGGCGTGGAGCCGCGCCTGACCTGACCCCGACAGCTTCGTGCGTTCGCCGGTCGGGAGGGAACAACCCCGTGTCGGCGCGCGTTTAGGGCGGCAAGCGACACCAAGTCGCAGTTTCGCCAGGAGTTCACGATGAAGACCAAAGCCCTTTTGATCGCTGCAGTCATGGCTGCCGGGATCGCCACCCCGCTCGCGGCCCAGACCAGCAATTGGCAGACGCGCAGCACCTATCAAGGAAACAACACGTATTGGCGCGGCGCACCCGACGGACTGCAGCAACGGATCGACTGGTTGCAGGACCGGATCAGCCGCGGCACTGCAGACGGTAGCCTGAGCCAGGGCGAAGCCCGCCGGGCACAATATCAGCTCCAGATGCTGCGCCGCGATGCGACGTTGCTGCAACAGCGGCTCGACAATCTGAGCCAGAGCATCCGCTGGGCCCGCCGTGACGGCAACGGCAGCTATGGTTCGGGATACGGCTCGGGCTATAACAATGGGTATGGCAACAACGGCTACAACAATGGCTACAACAATGGCTACAATAACGGTTCAGGCCGCGATCCCTACGCCACCGACTATGATGCCTCGCGGTATTACCGTGACAACCCGAACTATCCCGAGCGTCGACTGGGTACCAATGACGAGGTCTATCGTGGCTCGGATGGTCGTTATTACTGCAAGCGCAATGACGGCACGACCGGCTTGATCATCGGCGGCATCGGCGGCGCTGCGGCCGGTAACGTCATTGACGGCGGGCATGAGCGTCTGGCCGGCACATTGATCGGCGGCGCGCTAGGCGCCCTGCTGGGCAAGACCATCGACCAGTCGAACAGCGACGTTCGCTGCCGCTAAACGGCGGATCGGGCTCCGGAGCAATCCGGGGCCCGATCGTTATCCCTTCTCACGATCGAGCAGATCCCGCTTGATTTCCAGCCCATAGGCATAGCCGCCTAGCGCGCCATCGCTGCGGATGACCCGGTGGCACGGAATCAGCACCGCGACTTTGTTCGCACCGTTGGCCGAGCCTGCCGCACGCACGGCTCCCGGCTTGCCGACAGCAGCAGCGACTTGGGCATAGGAGCGCGTCTCGCCCAGGGGAATGCGCTGCAACTCGCGCCATATTGCTTCCTGAAATACAGTGCCTTGGACATCGAGCGGAATATTGGCAGACGTGCCCGGCCGTTCAACCGCCTCGACCACCCGCGTCAGCAAGGCCGCAAAGTCGGCTCCGCCGTCGCACAGCGTCGCATTGGGAAAACGCGCTGCTAAATCCTCCCACGTCTCGTTGAACGACAGTCGGCACACGCCTTTATCGGTCGCCGCGACCAGCATCTGCCCAAGGCTGGTCGGCACCACCGCCCAGCCAATGCGCACCCCGCGACCGCCGTTCCGCCATGCCGTAGGGGTCATCCCCAATCGTCCCTTGCTTGCCGCATAGAATCGCGATGGGCCGGAAAAACCCGCGTCATAAATCGCATCGCTGACTTTCTGAGCCTCGCTCAGTACCTCAGCCAAGCGCTGCTGGCGCAGTGCGCGGCTGAAGGCGGCGGGGGAAAAGCCCACCAGACGCGTGAACAAGCGCTGGAAATGCGTGGGCGAATAGCCCGCATCGCGCGCCAGCCCGGCCAGCGCCAGCGGCTCCTCCGATCCGCGAATCGCCGCAATCGCCGCCATGATCGCAGCTTCATCGCGCGCAACCTGATCGGGTAGGCAACGCTTGCACGCGCGTAGCCCGGCCTCGCGCGCAGCGGCTCCATCGGCAAAAAACCGGACGTTTTCCCGCTTGGGATGTCGCGCCGCGCAGGACGGGCGGCAATAGATCCCGGTCGACAGCACGCCGGTGACAAAGCGCCCGTCCGACGCGCGGTCGCGGGCGAGGACCGCTTGCCATGCTTCCTGAGCGTCGATCATGCCGGTTCCCATCCTCGTGACTATGTCGCCACGCTAGGCCGGCTGGCAATGCCCCGCGTCCCGCATCATGCTCTCAAATCAGCGAGGCCCCCATTTTTTCACCCTGCCCCGCCCCATCTTGCATCGCAGCACGATCGTTGCTAGGCGCGCCCCCGTCGACAGGCCATGTGCCCTGGTGCGCATCTCCCAGCGTCTGTCGGTCATCCGTGTAGAGGGAAGCGACGCGCGTGGAGAATTCCGGCGGTATTACGGCCAGCTTGCAGGGGCGCTATGCTTCGGCGCTGTACGATCTGGCTAGCGAGCAGGGATTCGTTTCCGCCGTCGAAACCGATCTCGACACGCTGAGCGAGGCGCTTCGCGGTTCGGACGATCTGTCCGCGCTGATTCGCAACCTCCAGATCAGCCGCGACGCAGCCGCCAAAGCGATGGATGCCGTCGCCGCCCTGCTCGGCCTTTCCACCCTGACGCGCAATTTTATTGGCGTGCTCGCCAGCAACCGCCGCCTGTCGGCCCTGCCCGACGTGATCCGCGCCTTCGCCACCATCGCCGCCGCCCAGCGCGGGGAATTGGCCGCCGAAGTGACTAGCGCACACCCGCTGACCGACGATCAGCTGACCCAGCTGGCCGAACGGCTCAAAGTCCGCGAAGGCCGCGCGGTAAAGCTCAAGGCCACTGTCGATCCCGACATTCTGGGCGGATTGGTCGTCAAGATCGGCAGCCGCCAGATCGACAGCTCGATCCGTACCCGTCTCAATTCGCTCGCCCAGGCCATGAAGGGCTGATGCACCAAATTTCGTTGAAAGGTTTATGATGGATATCCGCGCCGCAGAAATCTCCAAGGTCATCAAGGACCAGATCGCCAGCTTCGGCACCGAGGCGCAAGTCTCGGAAGTCGGCTCGGTGCTCTCGGTTGGTGACGGCATCGCCCGCGTCCACGGGCTGGACAAGGTCCAGGCCGGTGAGATGGTCGAGTTCGCCAATGGCGTGAAGGGCATGGCCCTGAACCTGGAAGCGGACAATGTCGGCGTCGTGATCTTTGGCTCGGATACCGAGATCAAGGAAGGCGACCAGGTCAAGCGCACCGGCACCATCGTTGACGTTCCCGTCGGCAAAGGCTTGCTCGGCCGCGTGGTCGATGGCTTGGGCAACCCGATCGATGGCAAAGGCCCGATCGAGGCCGCCAGCCGCCAGCGCGTGGAAGTCAAGGCGCCCGGGATCATCCCGCGCAAGTCGGTGCATGAGCCGGTCCAGACCGGGCTCAAGGCGATCGACGCCCTGGTCCCGATCGGCCGCGGCCAGCGCGAGCTGATCATCGGCGATCGCCAGACCGGCAAGACCGCCGTCGCGATCGACACCTTCATCAACCAGAAGGGCGTCAACGCCGGCGACGACGAAAGCAAAAAGCTCTACTGCATTTACGTCGCGATCGGCCAGAAGCGTTCGACCGTGGCGCAGATCGTCCGCCAGCTCGAAGAGAACGGCGCGATGGAATATACCATCGTGGTGGCCGCCACTGCCTCGGAGCCCGCTCCGCTGCAATACCTCGCGCCTTATACCGGCGTGACCATGGGCGAATATTTCCGTGACAACGGCATGCACGCGGTCATCGTTTATGACGATTTGTCCAAGCAGGCCGTGGCCTATCGCCAGATGAGCCTGCTGCTGCGCCGCCCGCCCGGCCGCGAAGCCTATCCCGGCGACGTGTTCTATCTCCACTCGCGCCTGCTCGAGCGTGCGGCCAAGATGAACGATTCGCTGGGCTCGGGTTCGCTGACCGCGCTGCCGATCATCGAGACCCAGGCGGGCGACGTTTCCGCCTATATCCCGACCAACGTCATCTCAATCACCGACGGCCAGATCTTCCTGGAAACCGGCCTGTTCTATCAGGGCGTGCGTCCGGCGATCAACGTCGGCCTGTCGGTGAGCCGCGTCGGCTCGGCCGCGCAGACCAAAGCGATGAAGAAGGTCTCGGGCTCGATCAAGCTGGAGCTGGCGCAGTACCGCGAAATGGCGGCCTTTGCCCAGTTCGGCTCGGACCTTGATGCCTCGACCCAGCGGTTGCTTAACCGCGGCGCGCGGCTGACCGAGCTGCTCAAGCAGGCCCAGTTCAGCCCCTTGCCGTTCGAGGAGCAGGCCGTGTCGATCTATGCCGGTACGCAGGGTTTCCTCGATACCGTTCCAGTCGACCGGGTCACCGCCTATGAAGCCGAAATGCTCCACTGGCTCCGCGCCGAACATGGCACATTGTTGACGGCGATCCGCGACAGCAAGGACCTGTCCGACGACAGCGCCGCCAAGCTCAAGGAAGCCTTGGGCGTGTTCGGCAAGCAGTTCGCCTGACCCTCGATCGGAGATAGCGGGCGATGGCCAACCTCAAGGAACTCAAAGGGCGGATCAACTCGGTCAAGTCGACCCAGAAGATCACCAAGGCCAAGCAGATGGTCGCCGCTGCCAAGCTGCGCAAGGCGCAGGCTGCGGCGGAGGCGGCGCGTCCTTACGCGACACGCCTGGCCACAGTCATGGCCAGCCTCGCCAGCAAGATCGCGGTGAGCGATAGCTCGCCCAAGCTGCTGTCGGGCACCGGCAAGGATCAGATCCACCTGCTGGTTGTCGCCAACTCGGACAAGGGTCTGGCCGGCGCGTTCAATTCCAACATCGTCCGCGCCGCGCTGGCCAAGGCCAATGCGCTCAAGGCCGAGGGCAAGACCGTGCTGTTCTACCTGATCGGCCGCAAGGGCCGCGCCCCGATCCGCCGCGCCTGGCCCAAGGCGGTCGAAGCGATGTTCGACACCACCGAAGTGCGCGAGGCCGGCTATGCCGAGGCCGCAGCGATCACCGCCGAATTGGTCGCGCTCTATGCGGCGGGCAAGTTCGATATCGCCCACTTGTTCTATTCGCGGTTCCGCTCGGCGCTGGTCCAGGAGCCGACCGAGCAGCAGATCATCCCCGTCCCCGCCCCGGCCGTCACCCCGACCGACAATGGCGCGGCGATCGAATACGAACCCGACGAAGAGGAAATCCTCGCCGAATTGCTCCCGCGCTACTTAAAGACGCAATTGTTCGGCGCGCTGCTGGAAAACATGGCGAGCGAACAGGGCGCCTCGATGACCGCAATGGACAATGCCACGCGCAATGCGGGCGACCTGATCCAGAAGCTGACCATCCAGTACAACCGCAGCCGTCAGGCCGCGATCACGACGGAACTGATCGAGATTATTGCTGGCGCGGAAGCGCTGTAGCAACGGCAAACCACTGGCGCGGAAGCGCTGTAGCAACGGCAAACCACTGGCGCTGAAGCGCTCTGAGACTTTAGGCAAGGAAACGAAAATGGCCCCCGCACCCGTGCTCAACCGCACCACTACTGGCAAGATCAGCCAGGTCATCGGCGCCGTCGTCGATGTGTCGTTCGAAGAGGGCAATCTGCCCGCGATCCTCACCGCGCTGGAGACCGACAACAACGGCAACCGCCTGGTTCTCGAAGTCGCCCAGCATCTGGGTGAAAACACGGTGCGCACGATCGCGATGGACTCGACCGACGGCTTGACCCGCGGGCAGCTGGTCTCCAGCACCGGCGCGCAGATCACCGTGCCGGTCGGTCCGCGCACGCTGGGCCGGATCGTCAACGTCATCGGTGAGCCGATCGACGAGCGCGGCCCGATCGGTGACGGCATGACCGCGCCGATCCACGCCAAGGCTCCCGAATTTGTCGACCAGTCGACCGAAGCTGCGGTGCTGGTCACCGGGATCAAGGTCATCGACTTGCTCGCGCCTTATGCGCGCGGCGGCAAGATCGGGCTGTTCGGCGGCGCAGGCGTGGGCAAGACCGTGCTGATCCAGGAACTGATCAACAACATCGCCAAGGGCCACGGCGGCGTCTCGGTGTTCGCCGGAGTGGGTGAACGCACCCGCGAGGGCAACGATCTTTATCACGAATTCCTCGAAGCAGGCGTTATTGCATCGGACAAGGACGGCAACGCCATTTCCGAAGGTTCGAAGGTGGCGCTGGTGTTCGGCCAGATGAACGAGCCTCCCGGTGCCCGCGCCCGCGTTGCGCTTTCGGGCCTGACCATGGCTGAATACTTCCGCGACGTTGAAGGCCAGGACGTGCTGTTCTTCGTCGACAACATCTTCCGCTTCACCCAGGCCGGTTCGGAAGTTTCGGCGCTGCTCGGGCGTATTCCTTCGGCGGTGGGCTATCAGCCGACGCTCGCCACCGACATGGGCCAGTTGCAGGAGCGCATTACCTCGACCAACAAGGGTTCGATCACCTCGGTTCAGGCGATTTACGTTCCGGCCGACGATCTTACCGATCCTGCGCCGGCTGCATCGTTTGCCCACCTTGACGCGACGACGACGCTCAACCGTGCGATCTCGGAACTCGGCATCTATCCGGCGGTGGACCCACTCGATTCGACCAGCCGCGTGCTGACTGTCGCGGTGGTGGGCCAGGAGCATTATGATACCGCCCGCCGTGTTCAGGAAACGCTGCAGAAGTACAAATCGCTTCAGGACATCATCGCGATTCTGGGCATGGACGAGCTTTCGGAAGAAGATAAGCTCACCGTTGCGCGCGCGCGCAAGATCCAGAAGTTCCTTTCACAGCCGTTCCACGTGGCCGAAGTGTTCACCGGCATCTCGGGCAAGTTCGTCCAGGTCGAAGACACGGTGAAGAGCTTCAAGGCTGTGGTTGACGGCGAATACGATCACCTGCCCGAACCGGCCTTCTACATGGTCGGCGGCATCGAAGAGGTTATCGCCAAGGCCAAGAAGCTGGCTGAAGAGGCTTAAACTACCTAAGCCCCTCCCCTTCTGGGGAGGGGTTGGGGCGAGGCCTGTCCTTCATCCCCAACGTAGCGCGGGAGGCGAAGCCCCACCCCGCTGCGACTAGG
>JAYWBP010000001.1:0-127633 GCA_043781375.1 Novosphingobium sp. | reverse complement strand
AGCCGTCAAGCGCGTACCCTATCGGGGAGCGTTTATGGGAATATCGCCGTAAATCCATTAAATAACCAGTAAATAAGCCATTCTTGGCGGACAGGGTGGGATTCGAACCCACGGTGAGCTTCCACCCACGGCGGTTTTCAAGACCGCTGCCTTAAACCACTCGGCCACCTGTCCACGCTGCCCTGAAGGCTGGAAAGCCCGCTAGCGCCGCACAACCAGATTGTCACGTGTTGCAATGATCACATGTGGATCGCCCGACCGTAAGCCGCCAGTGTGGATTCATGCATCATCTCGCTCAGCGTGGGATGCGCGAACACGGTCTGGATCAGCTCGGCTTCGGTGGTTTCCAGGGTCTTGCCCACGACATAGCCCTGGATCAACTCGGTGACTTCAGCGCCGATCATGTGGGCGCCGAGAAGTTCGCCGGTCTTGGCGTCGAACACCGTTTTGATGAAGCCTTCCGCCTCGCCGAGCGCAATGGCCTTGCCGTTGCCAATGAACGGGAAGGTGCCGACTTTCAGCTCGAATCCGGCCTCCTTGGCCTTGGCTTCGGTCAGGCCGACACTGGCGACCTGAGGGTGGCAGTAGGTGCAGCCGGGGATATTGCCGCGGTCGAGCGGATGGGGGTGGACGTCAGCGTTGCCCAGTTCCTGGGCGATGGCTTCGGCGGCGGTGACGCCCTCGTGGCTCGCCTTGTGCGCCAGCCAGGGTCCCTCCACGCAATCGCCGATGGCCCACACGCCGGGTACGTTAGTGCGGCCGTAAGGGTCGATCTTGAGGTGAAAGCGCTGGTCGGGCTCGATCTTGAGCTCTTCGAGGCCGATGTTTTCGAGGTTGGGGACGATGCCGACGGCAACAATGGCATGGCTGAATTCGTGATCAGTTACGGTCCCGTCCTTGGCTTTGATCGTTGCTTTGACGCCGCCCTCACTCACTGCAATCTGCTCAATCTTGGCAGAAGTAAGAATCTTGAGGCCTTGCTTGGTCAGCGCCTTTTCGAGGAACGCCGAGACGTCGGCGTCTTCGACCGGGACGATTCGATCAAGCATCTCGACAACCGTAACTTGCGATCCCATATCGTTGTAAAAACTAGCAAATTCAATCCCGATCGCGCCCGATCCGATAACCAGCAGCTTGCTCGGCAACTCGCTGGGAGTCATCGCGTGGCGATAGGTCCACACGCGTTTGCCGTCGGACTTGAGCTGGGGAAGTTCGCGCGCCCGGGCACCGGTGGCGATGATGATATGCTTGGCCTCGAGCACCTCGGGACCCTTGTCGCCGGTCACTTCCAGCTTGCCCGGTGCGAGCAGCTTGCCTTGCCCCATGTGCACCGCGATCTTGTTCTTCTTCATCAGGTGGGTGACGCCCTGATTGAGCTGCTTGGCCACCCTGCGTGAGCGCGCGACCACTGCGACCAGGTCGGCGGTGACATTGTCCGCCGCCAGCCCATAGTCCTTGGCGTGCTTCATCTGGTGAAACACTTCGGCCGAACGGAGCAGCGCCTTGGTCGGGATGCAGCCCCAGTTGAGGCAGATCCCGCCCAGATTCTCACGCTCGACGATGGCGACTTTCAGCCCGAGTTGCGCTGCCCGGATCGCCGCGACATAGCCGCCGGGGCCAGAGCCAAGAACGATCAGATCATAGGGATCAGCCACTTATGCTTCCTTCCTGAACGAGCGGGCGTGGGCGGCCGGCATCGTCGATTGCTACGAATGTAAACTGCGCCTCGGTCACCTTGGACGTGACTTCGCCATCGCGGTCACGCCGCCAGGCCTCGATCGCGACGGTCATCGAGGTGCGTCCAATCCGAGCCACCTCACCAAAAACAGAAACCTCGTCGCCGATATGGACCGGGGCGAGGAATTGCATGCCCGTTACGGCAACCGTCGCCACGCGGCCTTTGGCATGACGCGCTGCGACCAGTCCGCCGCCCATGTCCATCAAGCTCATCAGCCACCCGCCGAAGATGTCGCCATTGGAATTGGCGTCCTTGGGCATGGCGGTGACGCGGATCGCGGGCTGCGCGGTGGGATGGGCGTCGGGCTGAAGCGTATCGGTCATGCTCAGGCGAGCAGGCCGATCGGACTCTCCACCAGTGCCTTGAACGCCTGCATCAGCTGGGCTCCGTCGGCCCCGTCGATGGCGCGGTGATCGAAGCTGCCGGTGGCAGACATCACCGTGGCGACCTGGACGCTGCCGTCTAGCACCCAGGGCCGCGGCTCGCCCGCTCCAACGGCCATGATCATCGCCTGGGGCGGGTTGATCACCGCGTCGAACTGCTTGATCCCGAACATGCCAAGGTTGGAAAGGCTGGCGGTCCCGCCCTGGTATTCGTGCGGCTGCAATTTGCCCTCGCGGGCCTTGTCAGCGAGAGCCTTCATCTCAACCGAGATCTGCGAGATCGACTTGGTCCCGGCATCGACAATGATCGGCGTGATCAGGCCAGAAGGCGCGGCGACCGCAACCGAAATGTCCGCGCGCGAGTATTTGCGCAGTTCCTCACCAGCGAAGCTGACGTTGCAACTGGGCACGCGCAGCAGCGCCTTGGCCAGCGCCTTGATCAGCAGGTCGTTGACCGACAGCTTGACGCCATCCACAGCCAGCGCCGCATTCAACTGTCCGCGCAGGTCAAGCAGCGCATCGAGGCGAATGTCGACGGTCAGGTAGATGTGCGGAACGGTCTGCTTGGCCTCGGTCAGGCGCCGGGCAATGATCTTGCGGACGTTGTTGAGCTTCTGGGCTTCGTAGGGGATGCCGAACTCGTTGGTCGTTCCGGATGGTGCGGCGGCGGGTGCAGGCGCAGTGGCTGGCTTTGCGACAGGCGCTGCGGCAGCAGCGGGCTTGGCAGTGCCGGGTTGCGCTGATTCGACATCGGCGCGGATGATCCGGCCGTTGGGCCCGGTGCCGGTGACGGAGCTCAGATCGACACCTGTCTCCCCAGCGATCCGCTTGGCCAGCGGCGAGGCGATGATCCGCGATGCGGCGGGAGTTGGCGTCATCCCGGCAGAAGCCGGGACCGCTGGAGGCTGAGTCGGGGCTGGCGACGGAGCAGGCGGCGGCGCGAGCTTCGCGGGTTCGGCCTGGAGCGCAGCGACCCCGGCTTTAGCCGGGATCACCGGTGCTTCGGGTTTAGGCGCAGCTGGAGCTGGAGCGACTACTGGAGCCGCCGCAGCATCCTCGTCATCACCCACAAGCGTGGCGATTACGGTGCCGACTTTGACTCCCTCACTGCCCTCAGGAACTGAAATCGCGGTGATCGTGCCTTCGTCGACGGCTTCGAATTCCATCGTCGCCTTGTCGGTCTCGATTTCGGCCATGATGTCGCCCGAAGCGACTTTGTCGCCCACCTTTACCAGCCACTTGGCCAGGGTGCCCTGCTCCATCGTTGGCGACAGCGCGGGCATCTTGATTTCGATTGGCATGGCGCGCCTCGGCTCCTCGGGCTCAGAAAGGTGGTGGGGACCCTCTGGCCAAATTGGCTCGGCAGGGCAAGAACCTTGCGCGTCGCGTCGTTGTGGCCGATATTCTGTAATGGCTGGGGGCCTGAACCGATGCGCGTCTATCTGGTGATCATGGACGAAACCGAGGAGGCGCTGGTTGCCTTGCGCTTCGCCGCGCGCCGCGCCGCGCGCACCCAGGCTGCCGTCCACCTGCTCGCACTGGTCCCGCCGCAGCCGTTCGTCGCGTTCGGAGGGGTTCAGGCGACAATCGAGGAAGAGGCGCATGCTCGCGCCGAAGTGCTGGCGACCAGCGCGGCGGGCAACCTGCTCAACGAAGCCGGGATCATGCCGGTCATTTCAGTCCGCTCGGGCGAGAGCGAGAAAGTGGTGCGCGATTATCTGGCTGAGCATCCCGAGACTTCGGCTCTCGTCCTGGGCGCGGCCAAGGAAGGCGCGCCGGGACCGTTGGTGACGACGTTCGCCTGCGTCCAAAGCGGGCACCTGCCCTGCCCGGTTTACGTGATTCCTGGATCATTGAGTGATGCGGATCTGGATCGGCTGGGTTGACCTTCTAGAGTTTCCCAATCGCCAAACCCCGCTCGTGTCGAGCGCAGTTGAGCCACTGCGCGAATCGTGGCTCCGACTGCGCTCGACTCGAACGAGGGTGGGAGAAAATTCTAATCAGCGCGTCGCCGCTTGCCTTGATGCTTGATATTGCCGGGCCGTCCGCGTTTGTTGGCGAGGTGCTTGCCTTTGGTCGCACCACCCCGCCGCCCACGCGGTTCGACCGGGGCGCCGGTGCCTTCGACTGGCTCAAACTTGAGCGCGCCGGTCAGCGGATTGGCCTCGGCCAGCTTGAGCGTCAGGAACTGGCCGATGGCAAAGCGGGTGCCGGTCTGCTCGCCCTCCAGCACTTGCGCCTTTTCGTCATAGTTGAAGCGTTCGGCGCCCAACGTGGAAACCGGCACCAGACCGTCGCCACCCAGGCCGATGATCGTTGCAAACAGCCCGAAGCGCTGGACCCCGGTGATGCGGGTCTCAAAGGTCTCGCCCACGCGTGAGGATAGCCACGCGGCGACGTAACGGTCGGTGGTTTCGCGCTCTGCCGCCATGGCCCGGCGCTCGGCAGCGCTGATCGCTTCGCTGACCCGGGTGAGGTCGGCGGAGTCGCGGTCGGAGAGCCCGGAAGTAGCGGGCAGCTTGCCTTTGGGTTCGGGCTGCTCGAGCCCGAAGCCGTCGACCAGTGCGCGGTGGACCAGCAGATCGGCATAGCGCCGGATCGGCGAGGTAAAGTGGGCATAGCTGCCCAGGGCTAGCCCGAAGTGCCCAGCGTTGCGCGGGCCGTAATAGGCCTGGGTCTGGCTGCGCAGCACCGCCTCCATGATCAGCGCTTTTTCGGCCGGGTCAGCGATGTCTTTTAACATCCGGTTGAACAGCCCAGGGGTAATCACTTGGCCCAGCGCGAAATTATGATCGAAGGTGGCGAGGTAGTCCTTGAGCGTCACCAGCTTCTCGCGGCCCGGCGGCTCATGGATGCGATATACCACAGGCGCGACTTTGCTTTCGAGCGCCTTGGCCGCAGCGACATTGGCGGCGATCATGAAGTCTTCGACCACCCGATGCGCGTCGAGCCGTTCACGCAGGGCGATGTGGGTGATCTTGCCGTGTTCGTCGAGCACCACCCGTCGCTCGGGCAGGTCGAGATCGAGCGGGTCACGGGCGTCGCGTGCCTTGGTCAGGACGTGCCAGCAAGCCCATAGGTTGAGAAGCATCGGATCGCCCCCCTCATCCACCCGCGCCTGCGCATCCTCATAGGCGATGACCTCGGCGATCCGCACGATGGCGCGGGTGAAGCGCCAGTCGGTAACCTTGCCGTGGGTATCGATGGTCATGTGGCAGGCCATGGCGGCGCGGTCCTCACCGGTGCGCAGCGAGCAGACGTCGGTGCTAAGCACTTCGGGCAGCATCGGGACGACCCGGTCGGGGAAGTATACCGAGTTGCCGCGCTTGCGGGCCTCGCGGTCGATCATGCTGCCAGGGCGGACGTAGAAGCTGACGTCGGCGATGACGACCAAGGCGCAAAAACCGCCCGCACCATCGGGCTCGGCCCAGATCGCGTCATCGTGGTCGCGCGCGTCACTGGGGTCGATGGCGACGATCGGCAGGTGGCGCAGGTCTTCGCGGCATTCGGGGCTGAGCGGAAGTTTTGCTGCCAAAGCTGCCTCGGCCAACGTCTCCTCGTCGAATATGTTGGGGATGCCATGCTTGTGGATCGCGATGAGGCTGAAGGCGCGCGGGGCGAGCGGATCACCAAGCACCTGGGTGACCTTGACCCCGGCGCGCGGCCCGCGCCCGGCTGGTTCGGCAAGTACCAGTTGTCCGTTCTCGGCCCCGCCTAGATCGCTGATCGGCGTAGAACTGCGCACCCGCTTGTCGACCGGGGCGAGCCATGGTCGCCCGGCGCCGTCGTGCTCGACGACGCCAAGCATCTGCTCTTCGCGCGCGGGCAGCTTTTTCATTGGGTGCGCAATCCAGCCCGCTCCAGCCTCTTCGGTGCGCGCCAGAACGCGGTCGCCCAGCTTGAGCGCGCTGTGGCGGCCCTTCTCAATCAACCGCAGGCGTGGCGGCGGGGTGGCATCGTCGGGAGACCAGCTGTCGGGCACCGCAATCGCCTCGCCATCCTCGATTGCAGCAACGCGCAGCACGGTGACACGCGGCACGCCACCCATGCGGTGGAAGGCGCGCTTCTCACCATCGATGAGCCCCTCGTCGGCCATGTCGCGGAGCAGCGCCTTGAGTGCGATCTTCTCGTGGCCCTGAAGCCCGAATTGCCGCGTAATCTCGCGCTTGCCCGCTGCGCCGGGCGTGGCAGCGATGAAGTCAAGGATCTGTTTGCGCGAAGGCAGGCCCGGCGCGGGCGGCGGTTTGCGATGCATTGGCGGTCCTTGGCGCGTTGGGCCGCGCAACTCAAGCAGAGTCGATCAGGGGTTCGTCGTTGGCAGCGGAGCAAAGCTGCCGCCGGGCACCGCCGATCCGACCGGGCTTTCGCTGCCGTCGGTGGCCAGCGAACTGACCCCAAACACCCAGTCGTCGCCGCGCACGCCGTCAAGGCGCAGGCTGGTAGCTGAGCCGGGCGCGTCGAGCGGCAGCTCCCAGTCGCGCGCGTCGGTCCGGCGGCGCCAGATGCGATAGCGGGCGGCGCCGGGCACGGCTTTCCACTTGACCAGAGAGAAGGTCTGCACAGCCGCCTCGACGCTTGCTTCGGGCGGCATCGGCGCGCGGGCCAGGCCTTGCAGTGCGGCGATGTTAAGGTCGACGACGCGGGCGAGATAGGGGAAATCCATCTGTTCGATAGTGTCGCCATAGACTACGCCGCGCTCGGTCCGCAGGTCCTGGTGCTGGTGATCGTAGTTCTCCACCGCTACGGTAAAGCGCACTGCCGGATAGCCCAGGTCCTGGAACGGCAGATGGTCCCCGCCCCGGCCCATTCTGTCGGCGCGCCAAACTTGGCGGACCTCGATCGGTTGACCGGCCAAGCCAGCAATCCAGCGCGAGATGTTGCGGCTCGGGCTGTCGTTCTCACCTCCGAACCGCCGCGCGGCGGCGCGGGTGGCGGCAGTTCCGTCGGCGCGGGGGCCTTCGGAGAATACCCGCACATGCCTATCATCGACCAGCCCGTCCGAGCCGCGTGAATTGCCGATGATGTCGTTGTTGAGCACGGCCTTGACTGTCCAGCCCTGCGCCTTGGCATAGTCGGCCAGAAGCTTGCCGCCGTAGAGCCCCTGCTCCTCGCCCGAGAGTACGGCATAAACGATGGTAGTGGGGAATTTCTGCCGCGACAGCACCCGCGCCGCCTCCAGAACCAGCGCGGTGCCTGAACCATCGTCATTGGCGCCCGGCGCGTCCTTGACCGCGTCCATCACGTCGCTGACCCGGCTGTCGATATGGCCCTGGACGATCACCACTTCATTGGGCCGCTGAGTCCCGCGCTGGATTGCGACCACGTCAACGATATGAGCGGGCCTGGGAATTCGATCACCGCTGACCATCGTGTCGGGCAGGACGATCGTCAAGCAGCCTCCGCAGGCCGACGATGTGCGCCGCAAGTCGCTTTCAACCCAGCGCCGCGCCGCGCCGATCCCGCGCTGCTTGCTGTCCTCGCTCGACAAGGTGTGGCGGGTGCCGAAGCTTACCAGTCGGGCCACGTCGCTGCGCAAGCGCGCTTCGGACACAGCAGGCGCCAGGCCGGGAGCGGCGATTACCGGGAAGGCGGCCAAGACCAGTGTTACGATCAAAGGGGTGCGAACCATCCGCCCTGTCTCGTCATACAGTTGCGCTTTGGCAAGATGGATTGCATGAGTTGGTTGCGCAGGATACGACTTGTCCCCTGTCCTCATCGGAGAATATCATGCGCAAGCTGCTCAGCGCCCTACTGCTAACTGCTACCCTATTTGGTCCCGCCGCGCTTGCTGCACCCACCGCAGTCGACACGTTTCTCGGCCCGATCCTGGGCAATCCCGCCGATGCTGCGGCAATCAAGGTCCGCTGCGACGCTTACATTGCCGAGATCGATCGACGCCAAACCCAACTAGAGACCGAGCGCGGCGCGGCGACATTGACCCGCTCGCTTCAGCGCTTTGACGATATCGCCAATATCCTCATCGCCGCGAGCGGTGAAGCGGGGCTATACCGGGAAACCGGCGCAGACGCGGCGCGGCGCGATGCCGGGGCGACCTGCGAAGTGCGGATTGCGTCTGCCGCCAGCAAGTTGTCGCTCTCCCGCCCGGTCTACGACCGCCTCAAGCTGATCGACGCGCGAGGTGCCGAGGCGTCGACGCGGCTTTATCTCAAGCGCACGCTCGAAGGCTTCGACCGCGCAGGCGTTTCGCGCAGTGCCGCCGATCGCGCGCAGATCCAGGCATTGCAGGACAAGATCGCCGCTGCCGGGACCGCTTTCGAGGGCAATATTGCCAAGGGCCAGCGTACTTTCACCGCGCGAGCCGGAGAGCTCGACGGAATGCCGGCCGACTACATCGCCGCGCACAAGCCCGGTGCGGACGGAGTGATCACGATCACCACCGACTATCCCGATTATCTCCCGATCATGAGCTATGCGAAAAGCGAGGCGCTGCGCAAACGCGCCTACTTTGCTTACAATGCGCGCGCCTGGCCAGAGAACGATATCCAGTTGCGCGTCCTGCTCAACCTGCGCCAGCAACTGGCGACTAAGCTCGGGCGTCCCGATTTCGCCACCCTGGCGCTCGAGGACAAGATGCTTGACACCCCAGCCAAGGTTGAGACGCTACTGACCGACATGGCGGCGATCGCCCGCCCGGCGAGCGCGCGCGATTATGCCCGCAAGCTGGCAGCGCTGCACCAGGCTGACCCGCAAGCGACCACGATTCCGCCCTGGACCAATGCGGTCCTGACCCAGCAGGTCCTGCGCGACAGCTTTGCCTACGATACCCAGGAATCGCGCAAATACTTCGCCTTCAACAACGTCGAGCGCGGCATCCTCCAGTTGACCAGCGACATCTTCGGGGTCCAGTTCCGCAAGTGGGATACGCCGGTGTGGTCGGCGCAAGTCACCGCCTATGAGATGCTGGAACAAGGTAAGGTGATCGGCCGGTTCTATTTCGACGCCCATCCGCGACCGGGCAAATACCAGCACGCCAACCAGATCACGTTACGCAACGGGATCGCCGGGCGCGCCGTGCCGCTATCGGTGCTGGTGATGAATCTGCCCGCGGGCGATCATGCAACCGGGCTGATGCAGCATGATGACGTGGTCACGTTCCTGCACGAATTCGGCCATCTGCTGCACAACACTTTCGCCTCGGGCAACCGTTGGGCGGGGCAAGCCGGGGTTACCACCGAGTGGGACTTCGTCGAGGCGCCTTCGCAGATGCTGGAGAACTGGGTGTTCGACTTCGACACGCTCAAGAGCTTTGCGGTCGATGCCCAGGGTCGCACCATCCCGCGCGCACTGGTCGAAAAGATGAACAAGGCGCGCGATTTCGACCTGGGCATGGGCGACATGCGCCAGCTTGCGCTCAGCAATATCTCGCTACGCTACCACCAGGCCGCCGCGCCCGATGATCTGTTCGCGGCCTATCGCCAGTATGACCAGGTCTACAATCCCCTGGTCATGCCCGATGGCACCCACGGCTATGACAGTTTTCCGCATCTGGCCGGCTATTCGGCGTATTATTACACCTATCGCTGGTCCAAGGTCATCGCCGACGACATGTTCACCCGCTTCCAGCGCGAGGGGCTGAGGAACCGGGCGACAGCTTCGGCCTATCGCCGCCTGGTCCTGGCGCCGGGTGGGTCGAAACCGGCGGCGATGCTGGTCAGCGACTTCCTCGGTCGGCCGATCAGCCTGGATGCCTACCGGGCGGAGGTTGCGCTGGATCGGTAGGGGGGTGGAGCCAGTAGGTCACTCCCTTCAAACTTCGTCCATCAAGGGAGAAGGTTTGCCAATTCTCAAAACCGTGCGATCACCTGCGCCATATCCGCCGTCGTCCGGATCCCCGGGGCCGCCTCGCACACCGTCGTCACCGCGTTGACCGCACGGTGTGCTGTCAGCCCGGGCGTAAACAGCGGATATTGCTCTTCGCTCACGGGATACGTCACATCGACCAGCAGTGGAGTGTCGCCGTCGACCCGCACTCGCCAGCCGCTCTCGCGTAAATCCCAGCCTTCGGCCTCGATATCCGTGGTGCAGTACCAATTTGCCCGGAACCGCAGCACCGCCCGACCCTGGTGCATGCCGGTGATCGTGATCCGCAAAGCCCCGACCGTCCCCGCCTTGATCGTGCCCGCAGCAATCTGCTTGTCGGCGCGTGCTGCAGACATCTCGCCGATGGCCTCGATATTATCGAGTGGTAGGCCGATCGCGTCGGCAACCATCGACAGCGAAGCGCCAAAGTCGTGCTTGATATAGTCGACCTTGCGCTGGTCGAACACACCCGGTTCGACGCCATACCCCATGATGTTGAAGATCATGTCGGGTGAATTGCGGCTGGTCATGTCAGCGTATTCGTCGATGGTCAGACAATCGAGCCGCCGCGACAGCGACAGCAGGGTCAGGCTCATCGCCTCGGTAATAAACCCGGGGCTTGAGCCGGTGCTGTAGATCGAGGAATTCCCAGCGGTACAGGCTTCCTCGATCTGGGCGCGGCGGGCCTGATTTATTGCTGCCGGAAAGTGGAAGTCGCCGCGGGTCGTCACGACATTCTTGCCCGACGCGAGAAGTGCGGCAAGCTCATCGAAGTCGGTGCCCTGACGCATATAGAGGACGCAGTCGGCGTCGAGTGCGATCAGGTCGGCGGCGCTGTTGGTCGCCGTGATCCCGATTGGCTCCAGCCCGCACAGTTCGCCCGCGTCCTTGCCCGCCTTTTCCGGCGAGCTGACCCAAAGCCCGACCAGCTCCATCTGGGGATGCTCGATCACCGTGCGCAGGGACCGCGCACCGATGTTGCCAGTGGCCCACTGGATCACGCGAAAGGGTCTTGCGGCGCTCAATACATGCCTCCTGGTTACACCGGCGAAGGTCACCAGCGGACCTTACATTGCGCCGATGCCCGGGGTTTCCCAATCTTGGAGTGCATCACCACGGCGATCAATCACATCATCACGGCCCAAGATAACTCATCGTCGCCAGGTTGGGATCGGGCGAATCCGCTTGCCAGCGGACCGAACCATAGGGCCGCTCCAGACGCCGGGTGACACGGTGCCCCTGATGGGTGCGGTTGAATTTGTCAGCTTCACTTTGCAGGTCGAGATCGGCCTGCGAATAGCGGCCGCGCATGCGGAGGTAATCGCCCCACGTCGGGCAATGATAGCGCTCGGTCCACAGCGCCGGGCTCTCAATATCGCGCGCGAGTGACCACTGAAACGCGCCCAGCCGTTTGCGCACCCGCTGCATCTTGAGCATCACGTCATAGAAAGCGCGAGCCTGCTCGGGCGCGACGTCGTACTGCACTTCGACAATCACTGGCCCCGAGCGCAGGGTCAGGGCGAGGCCGACTTGCGGCTCATAACCGATGTCGACCGAGCCAGTATCGACCGGCTCGTCGCGGGGCAGCGGCATCCACAGCCCGAGCGGAATCGTCAGCAGCACTGCCAGTCCGGAGCAAATGAAGGCGATGGTCACACTGCTATGCGCTGCGACTGTGCCCCACAGCCAGGCACCCAGCCCGATCCCGCCGGTCAAGGCAGAGGAATAAAGCGAGATCGCCCGCGCGGTTACCCAGCGCGGCGCGGACAGCTGGACGGTGACGTTGAGTAGGGCGACGGTCAGGATGTTGGCCCCGCCGCAGAAAAACAGCGCGATGCAGCTTATCACTAGATGGTGGCTGAGCCCCACGACAATAAGCGCGAGCGCGCTGATCATGGCGAAGAACCGCACTGCGGTTTCGTTGGCCACGCGCTCACGCAGGTCTCCCACCAGCAGCGCGCCCAGGACCGCTCCAACCCCCGATGCGCCCAGCAGAATGCCATAGGTCGCGGCGGTTCCGCCCAACAGATCGCGCGCCACCAAAGGCGCCAGCGCGGCGCCGGTCGCGCTGGTCAGGCCGAAGGCAAAGGCGCGGGTCAATACGGTGCGGATCGGCGGTGAATGCAGCGCATAGCGTCCGCCCGAGACAATCGCCCGGTCGATCCGCTCGGGCGGCAGGCGCGAAGGCTTATGCACTCGGCGCCACAGGAAGAACGCAATCATCAGCGGGATGTAAAAGGTGGCGTTGAGCGCAAAGGCGGCCTTGGCCCCGAATGCCAGGACGACGACGCCCCCGATTGCGGGGCCGAAACTGCGCGCGACGTTGTAGCTGATCGTGCCCAGCGCGATGGCGGCCGGAAGATGCTCGGCCGAGACCTGCTCGCCAATCGACGCCTGCCACGACGGGCTGTACAGTGCGACCCCCACCCCGATCAGAACACAGAACCCCAGCAGCATCCACGGCGAGGTCAGCCCCATGAAAGCCAAGGTCGTCAGTACGACACTGCTGACAGTCGAAAAGCCCAGTCCGGCCAGGGCGATCTTGCGCCGGTCGAACATGTCGGCAATCGCCCCGGCGGGCAGTGCGACCAACATCAGCGGCAGCATCAGCGCGGTCTGAACCAGCGCGACCATGCTCGGCGAGTTGGTCAGCGAAGTCATTTCCCAGGCCGCGCCCACGCCCAAAATCAGCTGGCCAAAGTTGGAGACCACACTCGCGGTCCAGATCGTGCGAAAGGTCTTTTCACGCAAAGGCGCAAAGGCGCTGACGTTGCGTTTCCCCGAGTCGGCCTCCGCAGTCGCCTCCTTTGTCACCATCTAGAACTCCCAGTTGCGCCGAGCGCTAGGCCGCCGGGGGGATGTGTCAAGAGCAGGGGCCGATGCGTTCGGATCCCCCCACCTTTCCGCGTGGCGACAATCTGGTAGACAGCGCCTTCCCCATTTCGCTGAAGGCTACCCCGTGTCCCAGATCGTCAACCGCCGCGACCTCGACTTCCTGCTGTTCGAGATGTTCTCTCTGGAGGCCTTGTTCGCCAGTGAGCGGTTTGCCGGGTTCGATCGCGAAGCGGTCGCGGCCGTGTTCGACACTGCGCAGGCCATGGCCGAACAGGAATACCTGCCTTTTGCCGCCAAGCTGGACGCCAATGAGCCGCGCTTCGTTGATGGCAGGGCCGAAGTCATTCCGGAGGTCGGTCAGGCCCTCGCCGCCTATGCCGAGGCAGGTATGTTCGCCGCCAGTTTCGACGCGGCGGACGGCGGCATGCAATTGCCTTGGACCGTGGCGATGACCGCCAACGGCATGTTCTCCGCCGCCAACCTGGGCGTGGCCAACTACAGCTTCCTGACTATCGCGGCGGCCAACCTGCTCGCAGCTTTTGCGGCGCCCGAACAGCGCGCATTGTTCCTGCCGCCGATGTTGGAAGGACGCTGGTTTGGGACGATGTGCTTGTCCGAGCCGCAAGCGGGCTCTTCCCTATCCGACATTCGCACCCGCGCCGAACCGCGCGGCGACGGGTCCCATCGGATTGTCGGAACCAAGATGTGGATATCGGGAGGTGATCACGAAATCAGCGAGAATATTGTCCACATGGTCTTGGCCAAGATCCCGGGCGGTCCGGCAGGGGTGAAAGGCATCTCGCTGTTCGTTGTGCCCAAGCGTTTGCCCGATGAAGCCGGCAATGTCGGCGTCTCTAACAACATCGCGTTGGCTGGGCTCAACCACAAAATGGGCCATCGCGGCACGACCAACTGCCTCCTCAATTTCGGCGAGAGCGGCGAGACCATCGGCTGGCTGGTGGGGGCGGAGAACACGGGTCTGGCGGCAATGTTCCATATGATGAACGAGGCGCGCGTGGGCGTCGGACATGGCGCGGTGATGTCGGCGTTGGCGGGCTATCTTTATTCACTGGATTATGCCCGTACCCGCCTGCAGGGCCGCGCGCCGCAGAACAAGGATCCGGCCAGCCCGCAAGTGCCGATCATTGAGCATGCCGACGTGCGACGGATGCTGATGGCGCAAAAGGTGGCGGTTGAGGGCGCGCTGGCGCTGGTCACCTGGTGCGCGCTTCTAATCGACCGGCAGCGGGTAAGCGCGGACCCGGCCGAGCGCCAGCGGCTCGCGCTGCTGCTCGATATCCTGACCCCGATCGCCAAGTCTTGGCCGTCCGAGCATTGCCTCGAAGCCAACAAGTGGGCGATCCAGGTGCTCGGCGGATACGGCTATACCCGCGACTATCCGGTCGAGCGATTCTATCGCGACAACCGCCTCAACCACATTCACGAGGGCACTTACGCGATCCATGGGATCGACCTGCTCGGGCGCAAGGTGGCGATGCAGTCCGGCGCAGCGCTGGACGCGCTGGTGGCCGAGATCGAGCAGACGATTGTCGATGCCCGCGCGGCCTTGCCCGACGAGGCAGCAGCGCTGGGTCAGGCCGTCTCCGCGCTACGCCACTCGACGCAGGCCGCCCTCGCCTGCCCCGACCGGACGGTCGCCCTGGCCAATGCCACCCATTACCTCGATGCCGCAGGGACCATCGTGATCGCGCGGATGTGGCTATGGCAAGCGTGGGTCGCCGGCAAGGCACTGGACGACAGCCCTGCCGACCGCGCATTCTACGAGGGCAAACTGGCCGCGTGCCGCTATTTCTTCCGTTATCAGCTACCCCATGCGCTGACCCAGCTTGAACTCGTCGCTGCGCTCGACACCACCTGTCTCCACCTCACGCCCGAGCAGTTCATCGGAAGCTGATGCGGCAATCGCCCGAGCGATTGGCCGAGCCTTGCCAAAGCATGACCCGCTGACCATTACTTTAAGCCTGTCCCCCACGCCTTATCCCAGGAACCTGCTATGGCCGAAGCCTATATCATCGACGCCGTCCGCACCCCGCGCAGCATCGGCAAGGTCGGCAAAGGCGCGCTGTCTCACATGCATCCGCAACATCTGGCAGCCACCGTGCTCAAGGCCCTGAAAGACCGCAACCATCTCGACACCGCCGATGTCGATGACATTATCTGGGGTTGCAGCGCGCAGATGGGGCTGCAGGGCGGCGACATGGGACGGATGGCCGCGCTCGACGCGGGCTATGACACCAAGGCCAGCGGGGTCACGCTAGACCGGTTCTGTGGCAGCGGGATCACCGCGACTAACCTGGCCGCCGGGCAAATCATGTCAGGCATGGAAGACCTGGTCATCGCCGGCGGAACCGAGATGATGTCCTATGTGATGCAATACGGCGGCCAGCTGCGCGAGGCCGGGGTCAAGACTGCAGGCGGTATTGGATCCGGCAATCCTCGCCTGCAGGAAAAGCACCCCCAGACTAACCAGGGCGTAGCCGCCGACGCTATCGCGGCGATGGAAGGAATCTCCCGCGCCGATCTGGAAAAACTCGGCGCGGAAAGCCAGCGCCGCGCGGCAGTGGCGATTGCCGAGGGGCGCTTTGCCGGGTCGATCATACCGGTGCTGGACGATGACGGAGTCGTCGTGCTTGACCATGAGGAATATCCGCGGCCAGGCACCACGGTAGCGACCTTGGCCGAGATGAAGCCGGCCTTTGCCATGTTCCGAGACATGCCCTCGGAGCCGGACAGCAAGACCTTTGGCGAACTGATCAACCAGAAATATCCCGATCTGGTGATCGAGCCGATCCACCATGTCGGCATCTCTTCGGGCATAGTCGATGGCGCAGCGGCGATCCTGCTGGCCTCGAAGGAATATGCCGACAAGCACGGGCTCAAGCCGCGCGCGCGGATCGTCGCCACTGCCAATGTCGGTGATTGCCCGACTTTGATGCTCAACGCCCCGGTCCCGGCGGCAAAAAAGGTTCTGGCGAAGGCAGGTTTGTCCAAGGACGATATCGATGTGTGGGAGGTCAATGAAGCCTTCGCCGTCGTCGCTGAGAAATTCGCCCGCGATATGCAGATCGACCGGACCAAGCTCAATCCCAACGGCGGTTCGATTGCGCTGGGTCATCCGATTGGAGCGACCGGGGCGATCCTGATCGGCACCGCGCTCGACGAACTGGAGCGCACTGGCGGGCGCTATGGCCTAATCACCATGTGTGCAGCAGGCGGCATGGCCCCGGCGATCATCATCGAGCGGCTTGCCGACTGACTTGCCGCGCGGCTAGTGTCGCAGGCTTCCGGGCAGAGGGGGGCGGCATCGACGGTTCAAGCGATCTGAAACGCAGCGTAACGCGCCGCCTGACTGTGCTCAACCGGCGCTTGCGCAACGACTTCGATCGCTATGCCAGCGAGATCGACGTAACCCGCTCACAGTGGTCGGTGATCGCAGTAGTTTCGCGGATGCCGGGCACCAGTCAGCGCTCGATCGCGGAACTGCTCGAAATGTCCGAAGCCTCGGCGGGACGCCTGATCGACCGGCTCTGCGCGGATGGCTTGCTTGAACGCCGCGAATTGCCGGGGGACCGGCGCACACGGGCGGTCTATCTTACCGAGGCTGCCCAGCCCTTGCTCGACCGGATCGGCGATATTGCCAAACGCAGCGAGACGCGGCTCTTCCGGGGTTTTGCCAACGACGAGCTTGAAATGCTGCTGGGCTATCTTGAGCGGATCCACAACAATGTTGACGGCGAGTAGCCGCTAACGAAAAGGGCGACGCACGCCCGCCGCCCCATCCGTTTATCCGTGGATGCAAACCTCAACGCGCGTGGAGCACGTCATGCCTGGTGACGCTCGCGGTCAACTTGCCGGCATTCTGCGAGACATTGGCGGCGGGGATTGTGTATATCTTGCCATCGATGATGACCTGCGCCGACCCATCGGCAGTGACGCGGTAGATCGAGGCAATACGCAGGCCATTGGCGCCATAGAGCGTCTTGCCGGCAGTGATCGACGCGGTTTCGGCTTGAGCGGCGACAGACAGGATAGCGAGTGAACTGGCGAGCGCGAAGGAGGCGAAAATCTTCATGGGAATCTCCAAATCTAGCAACGAAAGCAAATCTATGCGATCTAGTAACCTAGGTTAGTAATAGACGATCAAAATGTCAAGTAGCTATTTCGCAGTTGCGAAGGAATAATCCGTGAGGGCGATGAGCTCCGCCTGCGCCACGCGATGCGCGGAATAGACTGCCTTCATCGTCGCCACGATGGGGACTGCCTTGAACCCGGCAAGTTTTCCGAGCAGGACAATCCGATACCGGGATAATACCGCGATACCAGGATACCAGGATACCGGGATTTCGAGAAGTGAGGGCAGGAGCACAACAATGACCAAGGTGATGGAAGGCGTGCGCGTCCTGGAAGTGGCGCAATACACCTTCGTTCCCGCCGCCGGTGCGATCCTTGCCGACTGGGGCGCCGACGTCATCAAGATCGAACATCCGGTCCGTGGCGACACCCAGCGCGGTTTCCTCAACATGGGCGGCGTGACGCTCGATCCGCTGCGTCACACCCTGGTCGAGCACCCCAATCGCGGCAAGCGCAGCGTCGGGATCGACCTATCTACGCCCGAGGGCCAGGAAGTACTCTACGAGCTGGCCAAGACGGCTGACGTGTTCCTGACCAACTATCTCCCGCAAGTCCGCCAGAAAAATAAGTTCGATGTCGAACACATTCGCGCGGTCAATCCGAAGATCATCTATGCCCGCGGCAGTGCCATGGGCAACAAAGGACCCGAGCGCGAGATCGGCGGCTTTGACGGCACCTGCTTCTGGTCGCGCAGCGGGATCGCCTATGCGATGACCCCCGAAGAACTCGAAGGCCCGCTGACCCAGGGCATCCCTGCATTCGGTGATTCGATCGGCGGCATGTTCATCGCCGGGGGCATCTCCGGAGCACTCTATCACCGTGAGAAGACCGGCGAAGCGGTCGAACTCGACGTCTCGCTGCTCAGCGCGGCGTGGTGGGCTTCGGGCGCGCTGATCTCGCAAGTGATGGAAACTGGCGTGATGACCCGCAATAGTATGCCCACCTCGGGCGGATCGGTGCGTAATCCGTTCATGGGCAATTTCCGAACTTCGGACGGCGGCACCATCAACCTGTGCATGGTCAGCCCGACCGGGCTGATCGCCGATACCTTTGCTCACATAGGCGTGCCCGAAGCAGCGCAGGACCCGCGCTTTGCCGACGTGCTCACGCTGATCGAGAATGCCGGTGCAGCGAGCGACATCCTGGTCAAGGCCTTTGGCACCAGGCCCTTCGATTACTGGCGCGAACACCTGAAAACGCTGAAAGGCCAATGGGCACCGATCCAGAGCTTCGAAGGCCTGCTGACCGACCCGCAGACCTTGGCCAACGACATGATCATCGAGGTCGAGGGCTCTGACAGCGGCAAACCTTTGCGGCTTGTCCGGGGTCCGGTCCAGTTTGACGGCAAGCCGCTCGAAACTACCCGATCTCCGCAGGCTTCCGAGCACACCGAGATCGTGCTGTTGGAAATGGGCATGGAGTGGGACCGCATCGAAAGCTATAAGGCGGTCGGCGCGATTGCCTGAGCCGCTTGCCCCCCATCTGAGGACGTCGCGATGAAACCCGGAACCCGCCTCAAAAGCGCCACCTGTGACAGCGAAGTCATGGTTATCCGCAGCGGTGATGGCACGATCGAATGCGGTGGTTTGGCGATGGGCGAGACCAAGCCAGCCGAACTGTTTGCCCCAAGCGCCGATCACGCTGGCGGAACCTTAATCGGCAAGCGCTACGTCGATGCTGCGGGCACCATTGAGCTGCTGTGCGTCAAGCCGGGCAAGGGCTCGCTGTCGGTCGACGGTGTGGCGCTGGTGACCAAGAACGCCAAGCCCCTGCCCGCTTCAGACTAAACAGGGCCTCCGCGTCGCCATGAATATTGCTCTCCTGCTTGAGATGGCGGCCGAAGTAGCGCCCGATCGCATCGGGCTCGTCTGCGACGGCCGGCGCTGGTCCTACGCAGACCTGCTCGATGCGGCGCGTGGCGCGTTCGAACTGATCGAAGCCAGCGGCTGCGAGCACGTCGCCCTGCTCGACGAAAGCAGCGAAGCGGCGGTGATTGCGTTGTTCGGCGCGGCGCTTGCGGGCGTGCCTTACGTGCCGCTCAACTACCGCCTTGCCGACACCGATCTGGCCGCGTTGCTCGCCCGGATCGCCCCAGCCCTGATCATCGGCGACGAGGAGCGGGCGACCCGACTGGGCGGAGAGTCCGGGCACCGCATCCTGGCGCGCGAAGAGTTCACCTTGGCCGCGCAGGAGGCCTTTCCCGCGGGTGAGGAGCGCAGCTTCGATTCGGGCGAAGGCGTCGCGATCCAGCTGTTCACCAGCGGCACGACCGCTGCGCCTAAGGCCGCGATCCTGCGTCATTCGAACCTGATGTCCTACATCCTGGGCACGGTCGAATTTGCCGGTGCCAAAGAGGCCGACGCGGCGCTGGTGTCCGTCCCGCCGTATCACATCGCTGGCATCTCGGCCTTGCTCAGCTCGATCTATGCCCAGCGGCGGATTGTCATGCTGTCTGCGTTCGACCCCGCCAGATGGGTCGCGCTGGCCCAGGCAGAGGCCGTGACCAATGCCTTCGTCGTGCCGACCATGCTCTCGCGGATCATTGAGCATTGCGACAAGACGGGCGCCGCCGCGCCATCAACGCTGCGGGCGATCGCCTATGGCGGGGGCAAGATGCCGCTCGAACTTATCGAAAAGGCGCTCGACTATTTCCCCCACACAGGCTTCACCAATGCTTATGGCCTGACCGAAACCAGCTCGACCGTGGCCCTGCTCGGTCCCGAAGAACACCGCGCAGCCCTTGCCGCGACTGACCTCAAGGTTCGCGCCCGGCTTGCCTCGGTCGGCAAACCGCTGCCCTCCATCGACCTGGAAATTCGCAATGAGGACGGGACCATTTTACCCGCTGGCGAGACCGGCGAGATATATCTGCGCGGTGCTCAGGTCGCGGGCGAATACAAAGACAGAAGCGCGCTCGACGCAGCGGGGTGGTTCCCCACTCGCGACGCCGGTTACCTTGACCAAGACGGTTACCTGTTCCTCGCCGGGCGGGCCGACGACGTGATTGTTCGCGGGGGCGAGAACATGTCGCCTGGCGAAATCGAGGACGTACTGCTCGGCCATCCCGCTATTTCAGACGCAGCTGCGGTGGCGATCCCCTCGGCGGAATGGGGCGAGGCGGTGGGCGTCGCGCTGGTCGTGCGCGCGGGCCACACCGCGCCTGAACCTGCCGCGCTGTGCGAACTTGTTCGCCAGAATCTGCGCTCCTCGCGCGTGCCCGAAAAGATCGTGTTCGTGACCGAGTTGCCCTACAACGAGTTGGGCAAATTGCTGCGGCGCGAGGTCAAGGCGACTCTTGTCGCTTGAGCCTCCAAGCGGATCGGCACCCGGCCCCGAAATCCCGTTGGCCCGCTGGGCTAATGGCAGGCTTGCAACCCTGGCCCAGCTGACTGGGTCATCGCAGATAGCCTCGCTGAGCGGAGCGGGTTTGCTCGGCGAACGCGCTACACTCAAAAGGTTTCGCGCGCCGGATTCGACCTCGGCAGACAGCGGATGCGAGTTGTATCGTGCAAAAAGAGGCTGGGTGGCGCTAAATCTGGTACGGCCCGATGACCGGGACTACTTGCCCGCCCTGTTCGGCGACGACAGCTTTGACCCGCACTGCCCTCAAGCCATCGCTCAACGGATCGCCTTGGCCGATCCCGTCGAACTGGTCGCACTGGGTCGCGAGCTGGGCCTTGCGATTGCGCATGATCGCGAGGAACCGGCAGCGCAGGCGGTAACGGTCCTGTGCGAAGGACCGACACGTAAGCCGCCGAGCCGCCGTCCGCTGATAGTAGATTTGTCGGCTTTGTGGGCTGGCCCGCTGACGGGGCATCTGCTCGCGCTTGCCGGCGGCGATGTGGTCAAGTTGGAAAGCCTTGGCCGTCCCGACTCCATGCGCGGCGGTGCCCCGGCGCTGTTCGCCCTGCTCAACCAAGGCAAGGCCAGCGTGGAGGCTGACTTTGTCCGCGATCGCAACCAAATCTTGGCCCTTCTGGCGCGCGCCGATGTCGTGATTGAAGCGGCACGGCCACGTGCCCTGCTCCAGCTCGGGATCGATGCCCAGGCGCTCGTCGGGGTCAATCCAGGGCTCGTCTGGCTGACGATTACCGCTCATGGAGCGCGAGGAGAAAGCGCGAACTGGATCGGCTTTGGCGACGACAGCGCCATCGCCGGCGGCCTGGGCGCAGCTTTGGAGATGGCGACCGGCCGGATTGGCTTTGGTGGCGACGCGGTGGCCGATCCGCTGACCGGCATCGTCGCTGCAGGAGAAGCCTGGCAGCGTTACCGCTCCGGTTGCGGAGGCCGGATAGGCGTGGCCATGAGCGCGGTCGTAGCGAAGGCGATTGCTGAAGAACGTGCCGCAGATGCGGTGCGGTTCGAAACGGAACTGCGTGGCTGGACTGCCGCGGAAGGCCTGCCCTATCCCGCTCATGATCCGCGCGACCCGGCAAAAGCGCTTCGGCCTTTCGGCGCCGATACTGCGTATTGGCTGGCGCCGATATGCTGATTCGTAACGCTGAAATCTGGGGCCAAGGGGTGGCTGACTTGCGCATTGTCGGCGCTCGCATTGCCGAGATTGGCGCGCTCGCCTGCCATCCCGGTGAGCCACTTATTGATGCCGGTCGCGGCGCCTTGCTGCCCGGCCTGCACGACCATCACATCCACTTGGCGGGACTCGCCGCACGAGCAAGTTCGGTCGCATGTGGTCCGCCCGAAGTTAGCGACGAAGCGGAGCTTGCCGCAGCACTCGACCAACCCGGCAACGGATGGCTGCGCGGGATTGGGTATCATGAGAGCGTCATGGACCTGCCCGGCGCCGACGCACTGGATCGCTTAGTCAGCCATCGGCCGCTGCGGATCCAGCACCGCTCGGGCCGGATGTGGCTGTTCAATTCGCGCGGGCTGGAAGCGATACTGGCGAATGGTCATGCGCCCCACGGTCTCGAACGCAGCGGCGGCCAGTACACCGGACGGCTGTTTGATGAGGACCACTGGTTGCAGCAAGCACTCGCCAGCACACCCCCCGATTTCGCGGCGGCCTCGGCCCAACTCGCCAGCTATGGTGTGACCGGTTTGACCGACATGACACCGCGTAATGATCCGGTCATCGCTGCATACTTCACCGCACAGCAAGCGTCCGGCGCACTTGTTCAGCAATGCTGGCTCGCCGGAACTCTGGACCTCGCCCAAGGACGTCTCGGCACCTGCCATCTCGGCCCGGCCAAGCTTCATTTCCACGAAGCCGCAATGCCCGATTTTGACGCAACGGTCGAGTTTATTGCCGCCGCACATGCCCAGTCGCGCGGGGTCGCGATCCACTGCACGACCGAGGTCGAACTGGTCTTCGCCCTCGCCGCGTTGAAAGCTGCAGGGCCACAAGTCGGCGATCGCATCGAACACGCGTCGATCGCCTCGCCCACTCAACTGCGGCAGTTCGCCGCCATGGGCCTGGCCATCTGCACCCAGCCCCACTTCGTCCATGAACGCGGCGACCGCTATCGGCTCGATGTGGAGCCGCGCCATCAGGGCGATCTTTATCGCCTGCGCAGCATCATCGAAGCGGGAATTCCACTGGCCGGAGGCAGCGATGCGCCGTTCGGTTCGGCCGACCCATGGCAGGCAATGGCTAGCGCTGTGTCGCGGCAAACCGGTGGCGGACAACCGTTCGGCGCAGGGGAAGCGCTGTCGCCAGAGCAAGCCTTGATGCTGTTCCTGTGTCACCCCGAACGACTGGCCGAAGTACGCACAATCAAAATCGGTGATCCGGCCGACCTGTGTTTGCTGGACCGACCCTGGGCCCAGGCTCGTTCGCGCCTGAATTCAGCCGATGTCCGGACCACCATCAGTGCCGGGCGCGTGGTCCACGATCGCGTCGATCAGCCCCCAGTCTAAAGCCTTTCGCGCCGAGATCCGCCGCCCCGAAAGTACCATCCAGCCCGTCCGTTGGCGACCGATCCGTCGGCTCAGCGAAACGCAGCCGCCCGCCCCGGGGATGATCCCCATCGCCAGCTCAGGCAGCTGAAACCAGGCGTCGGGCGTCGCGGTAATCCGCCGGGCAAAGGCCGCCATTTCCAGCCCCGCACCGATACAGGCCCCCTGGATATGGACCACAAGACGATCCGCACAGCGCACGATAGCGGTCGCCGGCAGGGTTAGCTGGCGGATACGATGGGCTTGGGCCGGATCAGTGGTCACGCCGAACTCGCTGAGGTCCGCACCCAGGCAGAAGTTGCGGCCGCGACCAGTCAACACAATCCGAGCGATCGAAGGATCAAGCGCAGCCAAGCTGAATGCCTCGTACAAACTGTCGCGCAGGTCTCGGTCGATAGCATTGCCGACCTCGGTCCGGTCCAGCTCAAGGTGCAGGATCTCACCGCGCCGCTCGACCACCAAGCGACCAGGAGCGCCCGCTCTCGCCCGATTTGTCGCTAACCATCCGCCATGTTCGGCGCCGCCCTGCAGCATGGCATAGGCAATCGATTCCGCGATCAGACCCTGCGCCAGATTGAGGGCGGGTAACAGGCGCAGGAGTTGAACCGCAGCAGCCGCCGCCAAGGGGTTCGAAACCACTGCTGCGGCGAGTGCCTCAGCCTCGGTTTGCCGCGCAACAATCACGTCGCAAAACCCGGCCAAGGGATGCGATGCGTCGCCGAGACCGATCAACGGACACGGTGGATGCGCGATCTCGAAAGGTGCCAGGCCCCACCAGGTCGCAAGATCGACCAGCGCACACGACCCGGCGAACAAGTCTTCGCGCGAGTCGAGTCGCGGCGGGTCGAGCCATTCGAATGTCATGACGGCAACCCTTGCGACCTTCCATCGATCCTACGCAAGTGGCGTGAAAGCGCCAAAAACGAGATATCCTCATTTCCCGTTGACAATATCCCGCGTTGGTTCATTCTCAAAAAAAATAACAACAAGTGGAGAGGCATCATGGCATCTGTTCCAGGAGCGTCCAATAAGGCAAAAATCGCCCGACGCGTCGTTGAAGTTCTTGAATTTTTCGATGATGATCATCGCGAAGCCACGGTGATGGACATCGTCCGGCGCTATGATCGACCACAATCCAGCACCTCTGAACTGCTTTCCAGCCTCGTCGAATTGGGCCTGCTATACAAGGATCCTTACTCGCGTTCTTATACGCTAACCCCGCGCTCGGCGCTGCTTGGCGTGGCCGGCCAAGCCGATCCGCTCCGCGATGGCCGATTGATCCGACTAATCGACCGTCTGGTTGCTCAGACCGGCCTTGCGGTAGCGCTATTTGGTCGGGTCGGGCTCAACAGTCAGATCGTCAACTGGCGCTCGGCAACGCGTGACAACAGCATTGCCGTCAAAGGCCTCTATGGCGGGATGCAGCAGCCGCTGTGCGATTCGGCAGTCGGTTGGCTTATCCTGGGCACAGAAATCCAACCGCGCCGAGACGGCATCATGCGCCGCCTCATTGCAGAATCGCCCGAAGCGCGCCGTCCGCTCTTCACCGAGTTGAGCGCTCGGGTCGATCGCTGCCGCGCCACCGGACTGGTTCAGGGCGGTACGGGTTATGGCCTATCGGCACACATGGTCGGCATGTTGCTGCCTGGTCAACCGACCGAACATCCGCTTGCAATCGGGTTGCTCTATGGCGCTGATAGTCGCGTCGATTCCGAGAGCCTGCTCGTCTGCCTGGCCGAAGCGATCACGCATTGCCTGGTCGAAAACATTGCACCGAGAGGCATCGACCAGCTTCCCAATGCGGCCTGAACAAAATAATTCAGATGCGGCTTTTGCCTTGAAACTTCGTCATTGCGAGCCGTTTCGACGGGCTCGGATAAGCGACGGAACTGCGGTTCTCGCAATGACGCATCGGGGTGAATTTAACTGGCTTGAACCCGCTCTTCGGGCGACATCTTGGTCCTGATAAGACGCGTGCCCGAGAGGAACTCCGCAATGTCCGATATCCTGGGTTACGCTGGCAAGCGCGTCATCGTCAGCGGCTGCTTCTCCGGGATGGGTGAGGCGACCGCGCAGCTTCTGCTCGACCAGGGCGCCGAGGTTCATGGCTTTGACTACAAACCGTGCGCTTTACCGCTCGCCAGCTTCAACACTGTCGATCTGCGCGATCCGGATTCAATCGAGACGGGCGTCGCAGCAGTTGGCGGCAAGGTCGATGCCTTGTTCAATTGCGCCGGCCTGCCCAACGGTGCGTTCGATCCGCTCGACATCATGAAAGTCAACTACATCGGCACGCGTCACATGACCGACTGCGTGGTCAAGCTGATGGGCGAAGGCGGGGCAATTGTCTCGATCGCCTCGACCGGCGGCCTGGGCTGGAGTCGCCGCATCCCGGTCCATATGGAACTGATAGCGACCCGGGGCTTTGTCGCCGCGCTGGCGTGGAGCGAGGCGCATATGGATCAGGTGGCAGAGGGTTATGCGTTCTCCAAGGAGGCCGTGATCGTCTGGACCCAATTCATGGGCGCCAGCCTGATCAAGCGCGGGATCCGCATCAATTGCACCCTGCCCTCGCCCACCCAGACTCCGATGATGGCGCAGTTCGAAGCGACCTCTGGCACCACCGTGATCGAGGCTGCGACTCAGCCGATGGGACGGCGGACCACGGCGATGGAGCAGGCCGGACCGCTGGTGCTGATCAACAGCAACGCAGCCAGCGTCGTCAACGGGGTTGTGTTGCCAGTTGATGGCGGCTTCATGGGCGGAGTGATCACCGGCCAGGTCGACCTGCGGGCGATGATGAGTCGGGCTACCGCCTGAGGAGCAAGCGATGACCGATAACCCGCCGCTGCTGACCGAGGAGAAAGACGGCGTTCTTATCGCCACGCTCAACCGGCCCGACAAGCTCAACGCGATCAATGCCGAGATGATGGTGCTGTTCGATCAGGCGGTGATCCACTTCCGCGATACCTCCGCACTCAAGGTCATGCTGATCCGCGCAACCGGGCGCTACTTCTCTGCCGGGGCAGACCTGCGCGGCGGTGGCGCGAACGATAAACCGATGCCACGGACGGCGACCGGGATCCGCGAGAACCATCGCCTCAACCTCAACGGTATGCACCGCATCTATGACGAGATGGAGCATATCGAGAAACCGATTGTGGTCGCGCACCACGGGATGTGCGTGGGCGGTGGGCTGGAATTGTCACTGTCATGCGATTTCCGCCTCGCTTCGACCAGCGCTGGCTATGCCTTTCCCGAAGGATTGTTCGGGGTGTTGCCCGCCTCCAACGGGGTCAGCCGCCTGACGCGGATCTGCGGGACGCATTGGGCGCGGTGGCTGATCATGGCCAACAAGCCGGCCGACGCAGCAATGGCCTATACCATGGGGCTGGTCCATCAGATCTATCCCGACGACAGCTTTGAGGCCGAAGTGATGGATTTCTGCCGCCACCTGGCCAAGCAGAACCCTGATCAGATGGGTGCGGCCAAGATCGCGATCGAGCTGGCCAGCGAAGTCGGGCTCGACATGGCCCGCCACGTCGAGCGCATGGCCAACAGCGCGCTGATGCTCAACCCGGACTACATTGCGCGGATGGAGGCCTATGTTTCCGGAATTGGCAGCAAGGACAAAGGCTGATCTATTCGCTCGCGTTCGAGCGACGCATGTCTGTGATTCCCAGTTCCAGCAGGCGCACACTCGGCTTGAGGTAATGGTCCGACGAACGCGGCGTGCGCGCCATGAGGTTGGGCAGGACAGCGTCGGTCGACACCGTGATAGTACGCTCAAGCCCGGTCATCATCACCGTAGCCATGGCGTAAACCGGCGAAGCCGTGGCTTGGGGATCGCCGTCCATCTGTTCGACCAGCAGGCCCATGACCGGCTGGGCGGCGCTGACACGCAGGAGCATCAGACGGTGGTCGCCATTATCGGCCATGCTGTTGCGCAAGTGGAGCAGGCGTGAATTGCGGACCCAGAAGGCATGATAGTCGTGTACGAAAGCGTCGCACTGCGCGCCCAGTTCTTCGTCGCTCCAGCGGTGGCGCAGGCGTGAAATATAAGATTCTTCTGCCGTCGCCATGACCGGCTCGAGTACAGCGCTCAGCAGCTCGGTGAGGTCGTTGAAGTAATTGTAGAGCGCGGTCATCCCCAGTGAGGCCCGCCGGGCTACGGCGCTGAGCGAGATCGGACTCTCGCCCGGCTCTGCCAGGATGTCAGCTGTGGCGGTGAGGATACGCTCACGGGTCAGCAGGCCCTTGCGACCCAGTTTCTGCCCGGCGAGGTTGTGGCTCAACACCTCGACCGGCGGCTCGGATTTAGCCCGCGTTGCACTTACTTGCCTTGCTGGCACTGCCTTACCCCCTCTGCGCTCCTGATCCGTCGTGGCTATGATTCACGGACCGCGATCATTTTCGTTTCGAGGAATTCCTCTATTCCTTCAAGCCCCCATTCGCGGCCCATGCCGCTGGCTTTGTAGCCTCCAAAGGGAATATCCCCAGCGATGCACATGCCACCGTTGACGCTGATCGAGCCGGTGCGGATGCGCCGGGCGATCTTCATGGCGCGGTCGAGATTGGTCGAGCTTACCCCGCCCGACAGCCCGTAAGCGCTCTCGTTGGCGATGCGCACGGCGTCCTCATCATCCTCGAACGGGATCACTGATAGCACCGGGCCGAAGATTTCTTCCTGGGCAATGCGCATATCATTGCTGACATCGACGAAGCAGGTCGGCTCAATGAAAAAGCCGCCGCCCTTGTCGGGCCGGGCGTTGCCCCCGGCGATCAGTGTGGCACCTTCGGCCTTGCCCAGTTCGATATAGCTCATCACCCGGTCCATCTGCCGCTTGGACACGACCGGACCCATCATGTGGGCGGGGTTCTCGAAGTCGCCCCAGTTATCGCCAACGCTGGCATAGGCGTGTTTGAGGATCGCGACGGCTTCCTCGTAGCGGCTTTTGTGGACGAGCAGCCGCGACTGTACCGCGCAGCCCTGCCCGGCGTGGAAGATCAGCATGGTCGAGGCGATTTCCATGGCGAAATTGTCGGCATCCTCGAGCACGATCTTGGCCGACTTGCCGCCCAGTTCAAGGAACACCCGCTTCAGGGTCGCAGCACCCTGCTCCATGATCTGCCGCCCGACTGCGGTCGAGCCGGTGAAGGATATCAGATCGACGCGCGGGTCCTTCACCAACATCTCCCCTGCCTCGGCCGGATCGCTGCCGAACACCACGTTGAGCACTCCTGCAGGGAAGCCTGCTTCGGCAGCGAGTTCGCCAAAGATCGAGCCCATTCCGGGGGTATTGGGCGCGGGCTTGAGGATCACCGTGCAACCGGCCAAGAGCGCCGCGACGACCTTGCCGATATTGACGTAGAGCGGCACGTTCCATGGGGTAATCGCGGCCACGACGCCGACCGCCTCATACACCGCGAAGCGATGATGTTCGCCGCCGAACGCTTTGCGCGAGCCATAGTCCTTGTCCCACTTGAGCTGCGGGAACAGCGCCAGGTAATCGTCCCAGCCATCGAGTGCCATGCCGACATGGGCCTTGCCGATCGCGCCGACCGCGGCGCCGGCCTCGTTGCGGGCAAGGTCGGACAGGCGTTCCCGGTTGGCTTCAAACAGCACGCGGAGTTTCTTGACCAGCTCGAACCGCAGCGCGTGATTGGTGGCCCAGTCGGTGTGATCGAACGCGCGACGCGCTGCGGCGATTGCGGCATCTACGTCGCTGGCGTCGGCATCGGCGGCCTTGCCGACGACCTCGCCAGTCCACGGGCTGATGATGTCGAAGGTGCGACCACCATTCGCATCGCGCAGCTTGCCGTCGATGAACAGCCGGGCGTCGGGGAGCATGGTCATGGAGCGCTTCTGGAGGGTGGGTCCGGCAGAGGTTTTGACGGTCATGACTCAGCGGTGCCTTGCTTCGATGACGACGACCGGGAGATGGACGTCGGCGGGGAGGTCGATCACTGCGCGGAAGGCATCGGTGACCGAATTGACGTGCGAGATCGGCCGTGACCGCAAGTCGATCCCCGCCTTCAGGCACGACTGGAAGAATGCCATTGCCGCTTCAGGGGGCCAGGTGTTGGCCTGCTTGTCATCGTCCGCCATCTGGCCCGCGCGAACTGTGGTGACGCGGATCCCGGCTTCAGTCAGTTCGCCGACGAGCGACTGGCCGAACCGCTCCAGCGCGGCCTTGGTGCTCTGATAGAGCGACAGCATCGGGAAGTTGAGCGTCACCGACTCGCTGGTGACATTGATGATGTGGCCATCGTTCGCCATCATCGGAATGGCGGAGCGCACGCAAAAGATCGGGCCGGCAAAATTGGTCAGGATCGGATCGAGAATCTGCGCGTCGCTTGCATCGGCGATCAGGAAGGGTTCGTAGATCGCGGCGTTGTTGATCAGCACGTCGATCGTCGGAAAGCTTTGGGCAATCTCAGCGAAAGCGGCGCAGACTGAATCCGGAGAGGCGACATCGCACTCCACCGCCAGGGCCGGGGCGCCGAGTTCTTCAGCGACCTGCTGGACTTTGGCCAGCGTGCGCCCAAGCAGGACAACCGTCTCGCCATCGGCGGCAAAGCGCCTTGCCAGCGCGCGCCCGAGCCCGGCTCCGGCACCGGTAATGACGATTGTTCTGGCCATGGTCTCCCTAACTTCGCTGCCCGAAGCATAGGGCTCCTGCGGTGCTTAAGCTATATCCGGACCAGCCCTATCGCGGCAGCGATCCTGCCGCTCAACTGCGAGGATATACCGATAGATCACCGGCATAGGCGATCCCGCCAGGCCAGAACTCGGTCCCGCTGATCTTGCGAAAGTAGTGCAC
This sequence comes from Novosphingobium sp., assembly GCA_043781375.1. Taxonomy (GTDB): domain Bacteria; phylum Pseudomonadota; class Alphaproteobacteria; order Sphingomonadales; family Sphingomonadaceae; genus Novosphingobium. The sequence continues at coordinate 97,964 of JAYWBP010000001.1, read as the reverse complement.
AGTTCGCGCGACTGAACCCGAAGCGGAGCGCGGCTGGAAGGCGATCCCGCTAAAGCTGCGGGCTCCCGCGCGCGCGCTGAAATCCCGTATGGTGAATTGCAGGTCGTCGGTCTGCTGGGCACACAGAACCAGGTCGCTGCCCGGACAATAACGACGCGGTTCAAGCTGGATGTCGCTGAGTCGGCCCCGCTTCATTGCCACCTTGCCGGGGACGCGAGTGACTTCGGGGCCGTGCACTTCGTTGTACCACTTATGATACTCGGCCTCGCGCCCGGCGACGAAGTTGGCGAGGATGATGCTGACCCCCGAGAGCGGCTGATCCTGGACGTGGTTGGGGCTGGAAATCCATTCCGAATACATCGCAAAGCTGTGCATCCGCTCGGTCTGCGCCGCGTCGTCAATTAACCCGGCATCGCGCGCCTGGGCGATCAGCGGGGCGAGCGCGGGTAAGTCGATCGCCGGGTCGGGGTAGTCAAAATCGTACAGGCTCAGGAACCGCCAGGGTTGCGGGATATCGGGCATGATCTGCTCGGGGGTAAGTTCAAAGCGGTCGGCGCCCTTGAATCCGCGCAGGCCAGACAGTGCAATGCGGTGCGGCCCATCGAACCAGGCCGCATAGTCTGCCATGCGCCCGGCAACGGCATTGTGCAGATGGATCGTGGTGTAGAGAGCCATGTCAGAAACTTTCGGGCGCTGGTCTATTCGGTCAGAGCCTCGGCAAAAATTGGGCCGGGCTGCGGCTTCTTGAGCAGAAAGGGCAAAGGAGCAATGGCCAGCAAGACCCACGAGAGGAAGTAGAAATTGTCGAGATAGGCGATCATCGAGGCCTGCCGGTTGACCTCGGCGTCGATCATCGCCAGGGCGCTGCTGCCAACCCCGGGCAGCCGCTCGACCACGCTGCCCAGATCGACTCCCGAGATCACGCGATTGGTGACATGCGCGGCCAGGTCGGCATGGCTGGTCTGCTGATTGCGCGCCAGCATGGTTACAATGAATGAGATCCCGAACGAACCGCCCAGGTTGCGGAATAGCGAGAGCAGGCTCGATCCGTCGGGTCGGAGTTCTGGCTTTAGCGTGGCGAAGGCGACCATGTTCATCGGCGTGAAGACACAGCCCAGCCCCAGCCCCTGGATGAAGCTCGACAGGATCAGCCGGTCATAGCCCATGTCGAGCGACCAGCTCGTCATCGTGAACATCCCCAGAGCCGCAGTGGCGTAGCCGAACGAAATCATCACCCGGAAATCGAGCCGGGTCAAAAGGCGATTGGCCAGGACCATGGTCGTCATCACACCGATTCCGCGGGGCGCCATCAGCATGCCCGATTGCATCACCGGGTAGTGATAGATCGTCTGGTACATCGTCGGCAGAACCGCGGCGAGCGCAACATTGGTGATCCCCAGGACGGTCATGAAGCCAAGCCCGGCGACAAAATTGCGGTTCTTGTAGAGTTCGCGGTTGAACAGCGGATGCGGGGTCGTGGCCGAGTGGATCACGAAAATCCAGGTGGCCGATATGGCGACGATCAGCTCGATCACGATTTCGGGGCTTTCCAGCCAGTCCTGCCCCTGGCCGCGGTCGAGCAACAACTGCAACGCGCCCAAGCCTAGAGCGATAGTAGCGAAGCCAAATCCGTCGAGCCGGCGCAACGCCAGTGGTCTGGAGGGTAGTAACCACCAGATCACCGCCAGGGCCGGAATTCCAATCGGCAGGTTGACGTAGTAGACCCAGCGCCAGTTCAGGTACTCGGTCAGGAAGCCGCCCAGAAACGGCCCACTGATCGGTGCGATCATCACCACCATGCCCCACAGCGACATCGCCGAGGTCTGCTTGCTCGGCGGGTTTATGTCGAACATGATGGTCTGCGATAGCGGCCCGATGAAGGCCGCACCCACGCCCTGCAAAGCCCGGAACGCGACCATCTGCGGCAGCGAAGTGGCGGCACCACACAGCGCCGAGGCGCCCAGGAACAGTGCGGTCGAGAGCATGAACAGGTTACGTGATCCGATCCGGTCGCTGAGCCAGCCGGTAATCGGCATGGCGATCGCGCCAGCGGTGATGAAGCTGGTCAGGGTCCAGCTGATCGTCTCGGCCGAAGCGCCCAGGCTGTTGCGCATGAACGGCAGCGCGACGTTACCGATAGTCGCATCGATAAACTGACAGATCGAAACGCAGAATACCGCCCACATCAGAATCAACCGATGCTTGACCTCGAGCACAGCCTTGTCGGCAACAACCGGCGTCGGCCCCGAGCTAGCGCGCGCGCCGCCGACCGCGGCGCTAGCGGGCAGTGTCGATGCTGACATGGGTGGTCAGGCCGGCGATCAGCACGCGCGAGGGCTTGGTATCGATTGCAATCCGCACCGGCACGCGCTGGGTCACCTTTACCCAGTTGCCGTTGGCATTCTGCGCCGGAAGGATCGAAAATTCCGAGCCGGTGCCAACCCCGATGCTGGCAACGTGCCCTTTGAGCGCCATCCCCGGATAGGCATCAAAGGTCAGCTCGGCACTTTGTCCGACGTGCATCCGGGCCAGGTCAGTTTCCTTGAAATTGGCCTCGATCCAGCTCTGGTCGCTGACCACGATGCTCAGCGCGGGCAGACCGATGGTCATCATCTGGCCCAGCTGCAAGCGGTCCGCCTGGCTGACCATTCCGCCGATTGGGGCACGCGCTTCGGTGTGTGACAGGTCGAGCTGGGCCTTGCGCAGTTGCACCTGACCCGACAACACTCCAGGATTGATGCCATTGGCTGCCGAGCCGGTCGCCAGGGCCGCCTGGGCCTTGCGTGCCGAAGCGTGGGCTTCGGCCAGCTTGCTGCGCGCGTCGGATACCGCATGTTCGGCTTCCTGGAGCCGGGCGCGCGTGGTGAAGCCGCGCTGCATCAGTTCGGACTGGCGCCGGTACTCCTGCTCGAAAAAGCCCACGTCCTCGCCCGCGCCGTGGATGTCCACCGCCGAATTGCCCATCTCGGTTTCGAGTCCGACGACTTTGACCTGTGCTGCCGCGATGCTCGCCTCGGCCTGAGCCATGGCGATCCGATAGGGTGCGGGATCGATCCTGAACAGCAGGTCGCCGACTCTGACCCGCTGGTTTTCATGCACCGCAGCTTCGACGATAGGACCGGTGACCTGGGCGCTGACCGAAACCTTGTCCTGGCGGACATAGGCGTCGTCGGTCACCACGAAATGGTCATTGGCGCGATAATAGGCGAATGCCGCCAGGCACAGCACCAGCGGTAGCGATACCATCGTCGCGATCCGGACCCAGTTCCGGCTTCTGGCCGGCGACACATCGGTTGTGGATACGGCGATGCCGGGATCGCTCTCAGCCATTGCTAACGCTGTCAGCCCCCGGGCGCCGCGACAGGTTGGTGCGCATCCGGTCGAGCCAGACCATCATCTTGTCAGCATCGGCCGGATCGATTCCTTCCAGTGCAGCCTCGAAGGTTTCCTTGGCGAGCGGTTGGAGCTTGATGAACAGCTCCTCTGCCTTGAGCGTCAGAAACAGCCGCCAGGCCCGGCGATCGGCTGGATCCGCGCGACGCTCGACCAGTTCTGCGTCCTGCAAGCGATCGATCATCCGTCCCAGGGTGATCGGCTCGACCTCGAGAATTTCGGCGAGGCCGCCCTGGTTTATCCCTTCGTGATGCTTGAGCAGGGTGAGGACCTGCCACTGCGGCCGGGTCACGCCGATAGTCCGCGCGCGCTCATCGAAGGCGCGACGCATGAGCCGGGCGACTTGGGCCAGCATGGTGCCGATATTTTCATCCATCACCGGGTGATAATAGCAGTGCTGACTATATGCCAGCCCCAAGCATCAGCCAAAGCCATGCATCTCGGCGGCGATGCGATCAGTGGCCAGCTTTCGCATTTCGCTGCGTTTGATTTTGGAACTTCCAGTAAGATCGAGCGCATCCTCGCTGAAAAACAGCACCTTGCGCGGAACCTTGTAGCTGGCCAATTGCTGCTTGACGAAGTCGCGTACTCCCTCCTGATCGAGCGAAGTGCCGTCATGTGAGACGATGCAGGCTACGACAATTTCGCCGAGCAAGTCGTCGGGCACACCCACAGTTTGGGTTGCCTTGACCCCGGGCATGGTCTTGATCACCGCGTCGATCTCGAACGGCGAGACGTTGACCCCACCAGTTTTGATGATGTCATTGAGTCGCCCTTCCCAGACCAGCCAGCCCTGTTGGTCGATGAAGCCGCCATCGCCGGTGGGGAAGAAGCCATCGGGATCGAGCGTCTCGTCCAGCGGAATGCCGACATAGCCCATCATCAGAGTCGGCCCCTTGACCATGATTTCGCCCATCTCGCCCAGCGGCATGGTCTCGCCGGTCAGCGGATCGACGATCTTGAAGGTGTTGCCTGGCAGCGGCGGACCGGAGCGGGAGCCAGTGATTTCCTTAGGCGTGTTGGCCGGGAAGGCAGCGCTGAGGGTGAAAGTTTCGGTGTTGCCATAGATCCGGTTGGGCTCGATCCAGGTGGTGTGGACCGAGGGATGCTTGCCCAGCGGCACTTTCGCATCGACGTATTTGATCGCAGACAAGTCTGACGAAAGAAAGTTTGGCGCGGCTTCGAGTTGGGCCCACTGATGGGGCCAGGCCAGCGGCAAGGTCACCTGCTCCTGCGCCATTAGCTCAAGCGCTTCTGCGGGCTCGAAGGTCCGCTGCAGCACGAGCGCCCCCCCGCTCGACAGAGTTCCGCCGATAGCCATGGCAAAATTGCCCGACCACGAAAAGCCGTTGGCAGTCCAGGTGCGGACATCGTCGCCGAGCGCCATGACCCGCTTGAATCGCCACATCTGGATGCAGACAGCCCGATGCGCGCTGAGCACGCCTTTAGGCCGCCCGGTCGATCCGGAGGAGAAAAACAGTACGCCGGGATCGCTCGGGAAGACGCTGGCGGCGCGGGCATTGATGATGGCTTGCGGCACGCTCTGACCGCGGGCGATAAAGCGGGACCAGCCTTCCACGGCGCCTGCGGCGTTTTCCTCGTCGACCATGGCGAGATACTTGAGGAACGGAAAATTGGTCGAAACAATCTCGCCTGGGGCGATACTGCCGATCCCCGGTTCCAGCTCGACGAGCATGGCGACGAAGTCCCTCTTGAGCACTTTGCGCTCGAGAATGAGGACCGAGCAGGCCGAGGACTGGAGCAACACTTTCAATTCGGGCGCCGTCGAGAAGGTGCTGAGCGTCGTCGCCACACCTCCGGCCAGCGCGGTGCCGAACACGGTCGACAGGAATTCCATGCGGTTAGTAGTCATCACCCCTACCCGGGTGCCCTTGCCTACTCCGCAGGCGACCAGCGCGCGGGCAACCTCGTTCGAACGCGCCCACAGATCGTCATAGGTCCAGCGGACCATGCCGTCTTCGCCGCGGATCACCAGGGCCTCGCTCGGCCCATGACGCGCGGTAACCTCGCGCAGATAGTCGCCCAGCGTCAGGGCGCCAATGCCCGGTTCGTCGGCCAGTGGCTCACCGTAAGCGATCGAGAGGGCTTGGGTCACCAGATGCCCGTTGCGATGTCAGGATTAGCCATATCAGCGGTTCACGTCGACGATCACTCGACCGCGGACTTTGCCCGCCAACAGGTCCGATGCAGCGCCAATCGCCTCGCTCAGGCTGACTTCATGGCCAATCACCCCAAGCTTCGCGGGGTCAAGATCGCGGGCCAGACGGCTCCACGCGGCCAGACGCGGGGCCTTGGGTGCCATGACACTGTCGATCCCGAGCAGGCTGACCCCGCGCAGGATGAACGGCATCACCGATCCGGGCAGGTCCGCGCCCTGGGCCAGGCCGCAGGCAGCAACCGCGCCGCGGTATTTGGTCTGAGCCAAGGCATTGACCAACGTGATGCTGCCGACGCAGTCCACTACGCCCGCCCAACGCTCTTTCTGCATCGGACGGCCGGGGCTTTCGAGTTCGGCGCGATCGATGATCGCTGTTGCGCCCAGTTGCTTGAGATAGTCGCTCTCGCCGACTTTACCGGTCGCCGCAGTGACGGTGAAGCCAGCTTTTGCGAGAAGCGCTACTGCCACGCTGCCAATACCACCAGTGGCGCCGGTGACCAGTACTTCGCCTTTCTCGGGGGTCACCCCGAAATTGACAAGCGCATCGACGCAGAGAGCTGCAGTGTAGCCAGCCGTGCCGATCGCCATCGCCTGCTTCGGCGTGAAGACAGAAGCCAGCGGCACCAGCCAATCGCCGCTAAGCCTGGCGCGCTGGGCCAGCCCGCCCCAGTGCCCCTCGCCCACGCCCCAGCCGTTGAGCACGACGGTGTCGCCTGCGTTCCAGTCCGGATGGCTGCTTTCGCTGACGGTCCCGACCAGATCGATCCCGGGGACCATCGGGAACTTTCGCACCACAGGCGAGGCCCCTGTGATCGCCAGGCCGTCCTTGTAGTTGAGCGTCGAGTAGGCGACCTGGATAGTCACGTCGCCTGCGGGCAGCTGGCTCTCGTCGAGCTGCTGGACTGACACAGTCTGCCCGGCCTCGCCTTTGTCGATCACGATTGCTGAAAACATCTGCGCCACTCCTGGAAATCGAGGCCCGTCCACGCCCTTGATGATCCTTCCAAGCGGAATGCGCGAGGGTGAGACAAGGTGGCGCTTGGCACTATCGCGGCCGCGATACAGCCTTGTGGTCAGCGCATATGAAACGGCCGGCAGTTGCCCGCCGACCGTTCCGTTCCGTTAGGCAATGGCGCGTTTAGCGCGAACCGATCGCTATGCGGAAGTTCACCCCGAACTCGCGCGGTTCGGTGACGGTGATGCCGTAATAGTTGGGTGTGCTGATTGGACCCGATGAAACCACTGGTCCACCCAACGGAATGCCGCCGCGTAGCTGGGTTGCCTGCGGCCCGTTGGTGGTTGTCAGGACCCGGAAGGTATTGGTGATGTTCTTGCCATAAAACGAGATTTCCCAAGCCCCACTGGTCTCCCGCATACCCGCATAGAGGTTAAGCAGACCGTAGGATTTGACGTCATCGAAGGCATTAACCGGGTCATTGAGCGAGTTGCCCTTGTAGGTAAACAGGCCGCGAATGTATCCGTCGATCCGGTCCTGGAGCGGTTGGCTGAATTCGGACTGGATCGATCCACTCCACCGTGGTGCCAGGGTGGATGCGAAGTTCGCCTTACAACTGCTGATGTTATTGGCACCGACCACGGCTTGCAACTGGGCCAGCGTCGGCGGGGTGGTAACGGTGTCGGGAACGCCGTCACCATTAAGATCGAGACAGGGGACGGTACCGTTGGCAATAGTGCCCTTGGAATAGCTGACAATCGCGCCGAGTTTGAAGTGCTTCGAAGGCGTCCAGCTCAATTCGGTTTCGACGCCCTTTACGGTTACGGGAACCGCCGCGACGTAATTAAACGGAGTTGAAGTGCCAGCGGCAGAATTGGTGCGGTCGATCGCATAAATCCCTGACGGCGAACGATAAGGGTAGTTTTTGAATTTCTGGTAAAACGCCGTCATGTTGAATTTCAGGGTATTGTCGAGGAGTGTCGACTTGAAGCCTAACTCATAAGACCGCGAGGTTTCCGGTGGTGTGCCAAGATACGACAACTGGAGCGCTGAAATGCCACCAGTCGGGCCACCGATTGCAATCGTACTTGGTCGCCACGACGTGCCAGTGCTCGCATAAATCATCAGGTCGCGGCCAAAGTTCTGCTTAATCGAAGCCTGATAGATCGTATAACTTTCCTTGGCGTCGCGAGCAAACAGAGGGTTGGGTGTGCCGTTAACGCTCAAACCCGAGACGTCATGATAGGAGATGTGGCGCAGGCCACCCGACACTTCAGTGCCGGTGCCCAAGTGGGCCGTCAGGCTGCCAAACACCGACTTTTCGTCATTGGTACCAAACCGGCCTATCGGCGTCAGAGCGATGTTGACCAGACGGGGCGGATTGGAGAACGGAGCGCCGATGGCGATGCCGGTAACGCTAAGGAATGTCGTGTCCGACGAACCCTTGGCGAACAACGCGCCCGCGACATAGTCGAAGATCCCACCAATACGTTCCTCGTTCTGCAGCCGGATTTCGTGTGAGGTATTCAGCGAACGCGTGTTGGTCGGCTGACCAAAAGACACGCCATTGGCAGAATCGTTCGTAAACACACCGCCAATATCCGTCGGCGCGAATGATCCGAGGTGCTGGATTGCTCGACCGCCGACATAGGTCAGCGCCTGTCCGGCAAAATGCAGCTTGGCTGACCAGTCGAGAGTAATGAAGCCCTGGTCATTGCTTTGTGGCAAGCCGATAACGCCCTTGCGATCGGTCGCCAGCACCCTCACGGGGCTCGCAGCCGAGCCGGTCAGGACCTGGTTGCCCGATTCCGACTGAAGGAACTGGACCGCCTTGCGGCTCAGGTTCTGGTAGGTGAAGTCGAGATTGAGTACGCCATCGAACGGATCGGCCTTGGCGCTGGCGCGGATGCCGCGGGAATTGTCCGAAGGGATCGTGAAATCGGTCAGGTCGCGCACGTTGCTGCCGCGACTGCCCGCAACAACCCCGGAAATGCGGACTGCCAGCTTGTCGGCGATGACTGGAATGTTCATCGCGGCCTTTACGTTAAAGCCACGCTGATCGTTGACGGTCAGGTCGAAATTGGCACCAACCTCGGCCAGGTTCGGCTTATGAGTATACAGGGTAATCTGGCCCGAAGGTGCCGAACGCCCCTTCAGCGTGCCTTGTGGACCGCGCAGGACTTCGATCTGGCCAACGTCGAACAAGGCATTGAACAGCAGGCCAGCAGGCACCGGTACGTCATTCTGATAAAACTGGATCGTGCCGTTGTTGCCGCTGACGTTCACGTCATAGTTGACGCCGCGGACCGTTGCGGTGACGCCGATGCCGTTGGCATTGGAAGCCAGGGTGAGGCCCGGAACGACTGACGAGATATCCTCGAACTTGCGCAGGTTCAGCTTGCCAATCTGCTCGGTGGTCACAGCCTGAACAACCACAGGAACGTCCTGGGCGTCTTCATCGCGACGCCGGGCCGATACGACAATGTCCCTCTCGCCTGATACGCCTTCAGCTGCAGGTGCTTGCGCATATGCCTGCGACGACAGGGCAAAAAGGCTAACGCCGAGATAGGCGATTTTACGCATTGAACGCATAAACTGTCCTCCCACACCGACCAGTTTGTGGTCGGGTTAAGCTCCATCCGCATTCGATCTTTCGATGCGGTTTGCCAAAACTGATTACGTCTCTTTTCCCGGATTTACTAGACTGAGAGGCGACTTTCATATCGCCGGAGCGTCTTTTGAAACGGTTCATTGCGCCTGTGGCTGATGGGCCACAACTCATCCAATCAGGCGAATGTCCTAGGCAGGCAATGCAGCCACTCTCGCCAGGACTTGCGTCGCGTGCTCACGCCGACAGATCAGCAGATCGGGCAGATATACATCGACCTGATTGTAGACCAGATCGCTGCCATCGATGCGCGAACAGTGCAGGCCAAAGGCGCGGGCGACGGCCACTGGTGCACAGCTGTCCCACTCGTACTGGCCGCCAGAATGAAGGTAGATGTCGGCCTCGCCGCGCACGATTGCCATGGCCTTGGCTCCGGCTGAGCCCATCGGGACCAACTCGGCGCCAAGCTGCCCGGCAAGAGCAGTGGCTTCGCGCGCTGGACGGGTTCGGCTGACGACCATGCGCAGGCGGTCGGGCGCGGGCGGCACAACGCCGGGGCGATCCGAGCGTAGCACCAGGCCGAGTCCGGGCAACGCGACCGCGCCAATCTCGGCAACACCGTCGATGGCCAGAGCGATGTGCACCGCCCAGTCGCTCCGCGCTTCGCCATACTCGCACGTGCCGTCGACCGGGTCGATGATCCACACCCGGCTTTTGCCCAGGCGCTCGGCGGTGTCCTTGCTCTCTTCGGAGAGAAGACCATCGTCGGGGCGCTGCTCGCGCAAGGCATGGCACAGGAACTGGTTAGCCGTGGCGTCGCCCGCCATGCCCAGCGCCTCGCCCGCCAGCACCCCGGCTTCGCGCACGGTCAGGAGGATTTTGCCCGCGACCTGTGCCAGATGAGCGGCAAGTTCGGCATCGTCCATCGAGTGCATTTCTATTTCAGCGGCATAAGCTGGCGGATGATGTGACCGGCAGCTTCCTGTGCAGTCATCTCCACCGTGTTGACCCGGATTTCCGGGTTGAGCGGGGGCTCATACGGGCTGTCGATGCCGGTGAAGTTCTTAAGATCGCCTGCGCGCGCCTTCTTGTAGAGCCCTTTGACGTCGCGTTCTTCGGCTACGCTGAGCGGGGTGTCGACGAAGATTTCGACGAACTCGCCTGCAGGGAGCATCGAGCGAACCATTTCACGCTCGGCCCGGAACGGTGAGATGAACGCGGTCAGCACCACCAGCCCGGCGTCGGCCATCAGCTTGGCCACTTCGCCGACCCTGCGGATATTCTCGATCCGGTCGGCTTCGGTAAAGCCCAGGTCCTTGTTCAGACCATGGCGGACGTTATCGCCATCCAGCAGGAAGGTGTGGCGGTTCATCAGGTTGAGGCTCTTTTCGACCTCGTTGGCGATGGTCGACTTGCCCGAGCCCGACAGCCCGGTGAACCACAGCACGCGCGCCTTCTGGTTCTTGAGCCCGGCGCGCTCCTCGCGGGTGATGTCGGTTGCCTGCCAATGGACGTTTTGGGCACGGCGCAACGAGAAGTGCAGCATTCCTGCAGCAACGGTGGCATTACTCAGCTTGTCGATCAGGATGAAGCCGCCCAGCGTGTGGTTGTCCGCATAGGCCTCGAATACGATCGGCTTGTCAGTGATCACTTCGGCCACGCCGATTGCGTTGAGTTCGAGCGTTTTGGCCGCGACATGCTCCATAGTGTTGACGTTAATGGTGTACTTGGGTGCCTGGACCGTGGCCGAAACCGTTTGCGTGCCCAGCTTGAACCAGTAGGCCCGGCCCACGCGCAATGGTTCGTCGGCCATCCACACGATGGTCGTTTCGAACTGGTCGGCAACCTGTGGTGGCTGGTCAGCCAGAGCGATGACATCGCCGCGCGAGCAATCGACCTCGTCGGCAAAGCACAGTGTCACCGATTGCCCGGCCACTGCCTGGTCAAGATCCCCGTCCATAGTGACCACCCGGGTAACCGTGCTGGTCTTGCCCGACGGCAGCACCCGCACCCCGTCGCCAGGCTTGACGCTGCCGCTGGCAATGAGCCCGGAGAAGCCGCGAAAATCGAGATTGGGCCGGTTGACCCATTGCACCGGGAGGCGAAACGGCTTGGCCAGATCGACCTGGTCGTTGACCTCGACCGTCTCCAGATGTTGGATCAGGCTGGGTCCGGAATACCACGGGGTATTTTCCGACGACCCGGTGATGTTGTCGCCCTTGAAGCCGGAGATCGGCATGGGCACGAAATGCTCGATGCCGATGCTCTTGGCGAACACGGTATAGTCGGCGACGACCGCGTCGTAAGTTTCCTGGCTGTAGTCGACCAGGTCCATCTTGTTGACCGCCAACACCAGGTTGCGGATGCCGATCAGGTGGGCAAGGTAGCTGTGGCGCCGGGTTTGGGTCAGCACGCCCTTGCGCGCGTCGATCAGGATGACAGCCAGGTCGGCGGTCGAGGCGCCAGTGACCATGTTGCGGGTGTACTGCTCATGCCCCGGGGTATCAGCGACGATGAACTTGCGTTTTTCGGTCGAGAAAAAGCGATAGGCCACATCGATAGTGATGCCCTGCTCGCGCTCGGCGGCCAGCCCGTCGACCAGAAGCGCGAAGTCAATTTCCTGGCCCTGGGTTCCGACCTTTTTCGAGTCCGCCTCCAGCGCGGCAAGCTGATCCTCGAAGATCATCTTGGAATCGTAAAGCAGCCGCCCGATCAGGGTCGACTTGCCATCGTCGACCGAACCGCAGGTAATGAACCGTAGCATGGACTTGTGCTGGTGCTGATCAAGATAGGCGTCAATGTCCTGGGCAATAAGCGCCTCGGTCACGTAGACGGGATCGGTGGTCGAATTATCGGCCATCAGAAATATCCCTCCTGCTTCTTTTTTTCCATTCCGGCCCCGCCCGCGTCCTTGTCGATGGCGCGGCCCTGGCGTTCGGAAGTGGTGGTCAGAAGGGTTTCCTGGATGACCTGGGGCAAGGTCGCCGCGGTGCTCTCGACCGCGCCAGTCAGCGGGTAGCAACCCAGCGTGCGGAAGCGGATCGAGCGTTCGACCGGGACTTCCCCCGGCGCCAGCGGGAAGCGGTCATCGTCGACCATCAGCAGCATACCGTCGCGCTCCACTGTCGGGCGCTTTGCCGCAAAGTACAGCGGCACGATCGTAATGTTGTTGAGGTGGATGTACTGCCACACGTCGAGTTCGGTCCAGTTGGAGATCGGGAATACCCGGATGGACTCCCCCTTTGATTTGCGCGCGTTGTAGAGGTTCCACAATTCTGGGCGCTGGTTCTTGGGGTCCCAGCCGTGGCTGGCGGTGCGGAACGAGAAGATGCGCTCTTTCGCCCGGCTCTTTTCCTCATCGCGCCGCGCCCCGCCGAAAGCTGCGTCGAAGCCATACTTGTCCAGCGCCTGTTTGAGCCCTTCGGTCTTCCACATGTCGGTATGAAGCGCGCCGTGGTCAAACGGATTTATCCCACGCGCGGCAGCTTCGGGGTTCTGGTAAACCAGCAGTTCCATGCCCGACATCTCGGCCATCTGGTTGCGCAGCTTGTACATCTCCTGGAACTTCCAGGTGGTGTCGATATGGAGCAGCGGGAACGGCGGGGGCGAAGGATAGAATGCCTTGCGTGCGAGGTGCAGCATCACCGCGCTGTCCTTGCCCACCGAATAAAGCATGACTGGCTTATCGGCCTCAGTCACCACTTCCCGCATGATGTGGATCGCTTCGGCTTCGAGCCGTTCAAGATGAGTGAGGGTCTTGGTCATGGTTTTCCGTATAGATTTCGCGAGTTTTTGTCAGGGTCAGGTGAGTGGCGCAAACAAAACATTCTTCGATCCGCCATGCTGTACCTATCGCGTCAGCTTGCCCTCGACTTCGGCAATTTCGGCGCGCAGCCACATGGTTTCGCTCAGGTTCTGCGCGTCCGAGCGTTCCAGGAGGAGCTGGCAGGCGGCCTTCTTGAGGGCCAGCGCCAAAGGTTCGGCGGGCTCTGCGCTCAACGCGACGTCGATCAAATGCAGCGCGTGCAACGGCTCTCCGGCAGCAAGCCGCGCCTGTGCTCGCGCCGCGACATTGGCCGCCCCGCCGGCCAGTTCGGCCAGGTCGGCATGCACGCTAGAGCGCGGCACGCCATAAAGCGCGGTAGTGCCATCGGCGTAATGGAACCAACCGGCATTTTCTTCCCACACCGCGCGGACTGTCCAGCGGGTACTGCCGTGGAACTCGCCAATCTTCAGATGCTCGGGCAGAGCGATTTCGCGCATCAGGGTATGGACGTCCTTGCCCGCGTTCATCCCGGCGATCGTCTCGCGCTCGATATAGCTGACCGCAGCGTGCAGCGTGTCGAGGTCGGCGCGGATTGTGACGGCGCCGCGTACCGGGTCGCCGTGACCGGTGATCAGCAATTCGGGCTCGAGCGCGCGGACCCGCTCGAGCGAGTGCAAGTATCGCCGCAGCAGCCGGGGCTTGTCGCCGCGGGTGGTGGTCAGGTTGGGCATGGCGCGCCAGACCGGGCCAAACAGATTGCCGGTGAACACCGTTCGCTCGTCGGGCAGCCAGACCACCACCGCGCACAACGTCTCGCCACCGGGAGTGTGGAGCACTTCAAAGCGGGTATCACCCTGCTGGAAAGCATAGCAGTCAGTGACTTCAAGATCGGGCACCACCTTGGGCGGCACCGGTGGCGGGCCGTTGCGACGGGTCATCGAGGCCCACAATTTGCCTGAGCGGCGGCCGAGGAACGGGGCCAGTTCGTCGAAATAAGCGCAGGTTTGGGTGAAGCCCTTACCGCCGATGATCTGGGTGCCGCCCTCCATCTGGCCGGGCAAAGCGCCGTAATGGTCGGCATGGGCCTGGGTAAAGATCACTCGCCGTAACGGCCCGGTGCGGTGCGGGGCAAACAACTCCTTGTTGCGCGCGTCGTTGCCGATGAAACCGACGTTGATCATCACGTCGCCGTCGCTGGTCGTGACGAGGTAGGCGTTGGAGATGTCTTTGACCATAAAGATGGTTGACGTGATCGCCACCGCCTCGGTCTGGCCATCACCGGCGTTGACCAAGGCGCCCAAAGGGGTGGGCCCATCTTTCCCAGTCAAAGCGCTACTCACGCCGACACCAGGTCGAAGTCGATCATTACCTTGGCGGATTGCGGCGTGGCTGCAAGCTCCAGCCCGCGGAGCACTTGCTCAAACGGCAGGCGGTGGCTGATCAGTGAGGCCAGCTTGTCCTTCAATCGCGGCATGGCTGCGATCACATCGGGCATTTCGGTGGGATAGCCCACCGCAGTGGTGATCGTCATTTCGCTGGTCAGCATCCGCCCAGCAGGAAATTCGATCGGTTTCATATAGGCTGCGGTGATCACCATGCGTGAGTGGAACTTGGCCATTGTGACCACGTCGGAGAGGATGTTCGGCGCCCCGGCGGCGTCGATATAGGCGTCGGTATCAGGCCCGTGGCGATTGAAGGAGCGCGCCTCGCCATGAAGCGCCATGAGTTTTGCGCGCAAGTCGATCGTCGTGGGGTCGAGCGCAGCACGCGCGCCCAGCGCCAGCGCCCGTTCCAGGCGCTCGGGCGCTAGATCGAAGGCGATCACGTCGGTCACGCCGCGGTCGATCAGCCACAGGATCATCCCTAGCCCGATCGGCCCACAGCCGAACACGACGACCTTGTCGCCCGCCTTGACCTCGGCCCGGTTGACCCCGTGCATCGCCACCGCCAGCGGCTCGCACAACGCAGCTATCTCGTAAGAAATCCCTTGTGGGATAGGCAGGATATTTTCGCCGAGTAGCGCTTCGCGAACTAGCAGCTCTTCAGTGAAAGCCCCTTCAGGCCCGCCGCTGCCGATGTTGCTGGGAGTCATCATCGGGTTGATGATCACGCGCTGGCCGACGGCAATACCTTCAACCTCGCTGCCGACCTCGAGCACGTCGCCCGCGCCTTCATGGCCGAGCGCCGTGGTGCCGCCGGGCTCTGCGGGCATGCCGCCGAACTTGATGTAGGACAGGTCGCTGCCACAGATGCCAGTCGCCTTCATCTTGACAACCACGTCCCGGGGGCCAGCCTCGGGCCGCTGGTATACGTCGAGCCGGACATCGCCGACGCCGTGGATATTGAGCAGGCGCATCGCGATTATCTCCTCAGGGCCTGATCATGTAGCCGCCGTCGATCACTATCGTTTCGCCGGTCATGAACGAGGACGCGTCGCTGCACAGGTAGGCTCCGATGCCCTCGAAATCCTCGGGATAGCCGACCCGGCCGATCGGAGTTTGCGGCCCGAAGTGTCCGGCCAGTGCCCGCTCGTTCGCCTCGCCGCCCATCATCGGGGTCATGACCAACCCCGGCGCGACAACATTGGCGCGGATGCCGTACTTGCCGAACTCGGCAGCCATACAGCGGATCGTCGCGGCGATCCCGGCCTTCGCCGCGGCATATTCCATCTTGCCGGCCAAGCCTTGGTACAGCGAGAGACTTCCGCAGGCGACTAGCGAACCGCCCTTCTCCCCCGCCTCGGCCCGCGCGACCATGAGCCGCGCACCTTCACGCAGGGTGATGAAAGCGCCGTGGAGCGCTACGTTCTGGAACTCGTGCCAGTGCGAAGTCGGCATATCGAAGACGGACTTGTAGCGCGGGGAGGCGCCCGAATTGGCAAAGACGCAGTCGATCCGGCCGAAGTCGGCGATCAACTGGGCATAGCCCGCCACGATAGCATCCTCAGAGCCGACATCGACCTGGTAGGCGATCACCCGCCCTGCTCCGGCTGCTTCGAGCGCGGTCTTGGCGGCGGCGTTCTTGTCGGCATTGCGGGCCCAGATCGCCATGTCGCCACCCATCTTGGCGACGCCCATTGCGAAACCAAGCCCGATCCCGCCGTTCCCGCCGGTGACCAGAGTGACTTTGCCGCTGCAGTCAAACAGGCCTTTGGCCACGCGCATTCTCCCTCGTGTGTCATGGTCCATGCCGCAGCGCCGGGGCTGTGACCAGCACCGCACAATCGCTTCAGCGATGAGTCCGGCCGCATCGCCGCAGCGGGGGACACTGCGCGCCTGGCGCTGCTAGGCCGAGCCGCAGCACAAGAGGGAGAAGCTGTTTCCATGGCGCAGCAATTAACCGTCGATGCGCTGCTGGACCAGGCCCTGACACAAACCGGGCTAAGCGATTTCGGCAGCGATTCCTACCGCGAAGGCCTCGACGTACTAGTCGCCGACTTTAACGGAGCAGCCGTCCGGGGCGAGCGGACCGAGCGTGGGATCGAGACCTTCAACGCCGACAACCTGCGTTGGCTGATCACCCGATTGAAGATCACCGAATACCTTAAGCACCGGCCCGAATTGCTCGAACGATCGGTCGAGCGGCCGGTGTTCGTGATGGGCATCCCGCGCACCGGCACCACCTTGATGAGCAATCTGCTCGCCGCCGATCCGGCCCGCCGCTCACCGCTGACCTGGGAGATCGACGATCCGGTCCCGCCCGCGACCAGCGCTACGCTCAGAACCGATCCGCGCGCGCTGGCCCGGCTCGATGCCGAGCGGGCGATGGAGGCGGCACATCCCGAGCACTTCAAATACTACCGGTCCTCGGCGATCTACCCCAATGAAGACGTGTTTATCATGGCGCAGGACTTCAAGACGCTGATGCTGGAATCGAAGGGCAAGCTACCGGCCTACAGGGATTACATCTTCTCCGCCGACGTCACTTCGGCCTACGAATATCACAAGAAAGTTCTGCAGCTGCTGCAGGCTGACGCGCCCGGTGTCTGGAACCTCAAGATGCCGAGCCATGCGCTCAATCTGGAGACCTTGTTCAAGGTCTATCCCGACGCGCGGGTGATCTGGACCCACCGCGATCCTCACACCGCGACCGGATCGCTGTGCAGTATCATTGGCCTCAGCCACCAGCGCTACATCGGCGCGCCAGACACAAAATGGCTGGCCGAAGACTATCCATGGCAGGCCGCCGAGCACGCCAACCGGATTATGGATTTCCGCGACAAGTTTGGCGAGGACAAGATTATCGACGTCCACTACGCCGACCTGATCGACGATCCGATGGCAGCCATCCGCAAGGTCTATGGCGCGCTAGGCGATTTCTTTTCGGGCGAAGCCGAGGCCGGGATCCAAAGCTGGCTCGACGCCAATCCGCAGAATAAATTCGGTCGCCACGAATACAAGCTCGCCCAATACGGGCTGAGCCTGGCGCAGCTGACGCCTTTATTCGAACGCTACCTTGCCCGCTACGATGTGGCGCGAGAAGGCTAGGGAGGCCAATATGCTCGAAGGCCACCATTACCAGAACGCCTATGTCTGCGACGATATCGAAGCGGCGATAAAAATTTTCCGGACCGGGGCCCAGATTGGCGAGGTCCGTATCATCGATGTTGCCCAGCCGGTTTCGACCTCCGAGGGCCTCAGGACTGTCGCCATGCGGATCGCCTTCCTATGGATCGACGACCTGCAGTATGAACTGATCGAGGTCGTGAACGACGAGACCGGCATTTACGCCAACTGCCTGTCGAACGGCGGAGCGCTGAGGTTCCATCATATCTGCATGCGGGTGCCCGACTGGAATTCGTTTCGCGATCGTGTGCGCCAACAGGACCTGCCGGTGGTGATGGAGCGCGCCCATGAAGGCGATCAGCTCAAGTTCCTCTACCTTGATGCGCGTGCGACGTTCGGCCACTATCTCGAATACGTCTGGACGACGGACGAGCGGTGGGCCGTCATGCGGGCGATGTAGGTGGCAGTCTCCGGCAAAGCGTGCGCCGTGCTGCGCTAGCCGCCCCGCCCCGCCAGCATCTGCAACATCACCGCCGTTGAGCCACCATCAACCTTGAGATCGCAGCCGGTGATGAACGACGCTGCATCGCTACACAGGAATTGAGCGGCCAGCGCGATGTCCATCGGGACGCCGATCCTGCCCATCGGAGCGGCTTCGGCCACTTGCGTTCCACCAACCGACTTTTCCATTTCGCGCTGCCCCATCGGAGTCAGGATCATGCCCGGTGAGATCGAGCTCAGCCGCGCACCACGAGGTCCCCAGACCATTGCTCGCCGTTCGACCAAGGCGAGTACTTCCTGCTTGCTCAGCGAATAGCTGATCCCGCCCGGCCCGCCGGGGCTTCCGACCGCCATCCTGTCCACAACAGCGCCGATCCTGTCGAGGAAGTCGGTCGCCAGTGGATCGGCCATGATCGCCTGGACTTCCGGCATCTTCGGCATCATGTGCCCCGCCGACGAAGCGATCAGCACGCCCGCCGAACCTGGCCGCAGCACCGGCTCCAGCGCATCGAGCAGCTTGACCGTCGCGACCAGGTTTACCGCCATGAGCGCCCGCGCGTCTGCGAGGGCGGGCGATAGGCCGGCGGTATGGACGAGCGCAAAGGGCAGATCGCCGCCCATGTCTGCCATCAGCAGGCCGAGCAGCGCATCGTCGCCGAGGTCTCCGGCATGGGCGCCGATCACGATGAAACTTTCGCCGCGCAGTTCTGCAGCGAAGCTTTCCAGCGCTGGCCCCGCAGCATCGGTCAGGACCAGGTCGTGCGTCCCGCCGAACAGCCGCGCGCAGGCCCGGCCCATGCCTCCGGCGGCTCCGGTCAGCAGCAGCTTGCGTCGTGGAATGGCCATTAGCTCACGCCCGGCTGCGAGGCAGGCCCAGGCGCTTCTCGGCAACCATCGAGCGCAGCACTTCGCTGGTTCCACCGTAGATGGATGTCGCGGTCGCGTGGCGATAGCCCATCTCGACCACGCCCAGACCATCCTTTCCCCGGACCAGCGAGTCCGGCGCGGCCAGGTCGAGCAGATCGGCCGAATCCTTGATGAAGCTCTCGGTCGCGAAGACCTTGGCTGCCGGACCGAATGCCAGATCGGGCAGACCGGCGAGGCGCATACCAAGCACTCGGCCTGACAGCGCTTCGGAGATGTTGGCGTGGGCATGGACCCGTGCGATGCGGGCGAGAACTTGCGGATCCTCGATCATTGGCTTGCCGGCGCGGGTCTTGGTCTTTGCCCAATCAACCACCGCGTCGGCCATCTTGCGCAAATTCTCGTGATAACCACCGCCACTCTGTTCCTTGCTCAGCGCCGAAGACAGTACCCGGGCACCTTGATTGACCTCGCCGATGCAATAACGGTCAGGGATGCGCACGTCGGTATAGAAGGTGGCGTTGGTCCGTTCGTCCATGAACGTGTACACCGGATGGATCTCCACCCCCGGGCTGTCGAGCGGCACCAGGAACATGGTGATGCCCCTGTGCTTGGGTGCGTCGGGATCGGTTCGCGCGATCAGGAACACGTAAGCGGCCTGATCGGCGCCCGAGGTGAACATCTTCTGGCCGTTGATGACCCAGTCGCTGCCATCGCGAACCGCGCGGGTCTTGGCCGCGAATACGTCTGATCCACCCGAAGGTTCGGTATAGCCGAGCGCGGCGATGGCCTCCCCGCGCGAAAACCTGTGCATGACTTCGGCTTTCAGCTCCGGCGAGCCGAACGCCAGCACCGCCGCGCCGATCATGCCAGTGGTCGAGGCGGATGGTGGCGCATAGCCCAGCTCACGCCAGACGGCCTTGCTCGCCCGCGCCGAGTCTTCGTCGGCCCCGCGACCGCCCCATTCAATTGGCCAATCGGGAAACAGCAGCCCGGCCTGGCCAAGCGCCTGGTGGACATCCCAGGCATGCGATTCAAACGAATGATCGTGGAGCCAGTGCTTTTCGGGATCGAGAACCCCGGCGAAAACCGCGCGGGTCTCTTCGGCCATCGCCTCACCGCCAGAGGGAGGATCGAAGTCGATCTCGATTTCGCCGACATCAGGCAGCGCACAAACTTCGCCCAGCACCTGGCGGCGACCGGCGAGCACGAGTTGCTCGTGCGGATCACCCAGTGCCAGCGCCCAGGCCTTTGCCCGGCGATGGTAAAGCTGGATGTCATACTCGTTGGTCAGGCCATAACCGCCGAAGGTGTGCAGCGCGTGAGCGACGCTGGTGCTGGCGGTGCGCGCGGCCCACCAATAGGTCATCGCGATTGCGGCCCCGGCGCCGGGTTTGCCTTCGGCAACGGCCTTGAGCGTCGACCACAGCATCATGCGAGATCCGTCGGCATCGATTACATCGTCGGCGAGCGGATGAGCCAGGCCTTGATTGGCGCCGATCGGCTGGCCGAACGCTGTGCGCTCGCAGGCATAGGCCGCGGCCATGGTCAGCGATTGCTGGGCAAGCCCGGTCAGGGCCGATGCCGTGAGCAGCTTCCACTCCTCGATCGCTGCAGCCCAGATGCGAGCGACGTCGGCATTGCTGGCAAGGACTTCCCGGCGCGCCTTGCCGGGCTCGAACAGCCCGAGTGCCGCTCCGCCCAGGGTGGCAGGAGCCGCGAGCGGGGCCGCGGGGATTTCGATCGCCAGTTCCGTGCCATCGAAAGTCAGCACGCCAGCGGCGACCGCGCCGCCGGGGACGATCTGGCTCTCGCCGTCGCGCGCTTGATGCAACGCCATCGTCAGGACCTTGCCTTCGCGGACCTGAGCGATCCAGCGCTGGGCGACCTCGCCGCCGACCTCGCCAAGGACCCGCATCGCGACGATTGCTTCCGTCAGCGGTGCGGGCGCGAGATGCCGCCCGGCCTGTTCCATCATCAGGCACGCATCGAACAGCCCCATGCCCCCGCCCCCGGCTTCGGCGCTCATTCGCATGAACGGCACCTCGAGCGCGAGCAGTTCCTGCCACAACCCCACATCGAACCCGACCGGTTCGGCCGCTCGGATCCGGGCAGAAGTGGACTCGGCGGTGAAGAACCGCTCGAAAGTCTCCTTCACCATCTGACTTTCATCGGACAGAGCGAGCTGCAACGTATCCTCCTGGAAAGCGACAAGTGCGTGGGCCGACATGCGGTGCCTGATTCCTGTTTGCGCTTCTCCCATATCCGGTGGCCGGATCAAGCGTGCCAGCGTCGCTCGGGCGGTATCAGGCTGATCTGGTTGGCCAGGAATCAGAAACCCCGCAAGGCCAGATGATCTTGCGGGGTTTGTGGTGCGCCCGGAGCGATTCGAACGCCCGGCCCTCAGATTCGTAGTCTGATGCTCTATCCAGCTGAGCTACGGGCGCCAGAGAGTGGGCGACATAGGAGCGACCAGGCTTGAAGGCAAGCCGCTAAATCGCCTTCTGGAGCGCGCGCGCCAGCGGATAGTCGAGTGGCGGCATGGCCTGATCGAGGAGCGCCGAAGGCGCGAACCAGTCGATCGCCTCGCCTTCCAGGCAGCGTGCTTCGCCACGCCATTCGCGGCAGGTGTAAAGAAGGATTACATAAGGCGATCGGGCATCGGGCGGCTGCAACGAATCGCTCGAGAAAGTCAGTGGCAACAGCGCTGATGATGTAATGAGCACCCCAAGCTCCTCCTCAATTTCACGGATTAGCGCCGACTCCGGGGATTCCCCTAGCTCGATCTTGCCGCCTGGAAACTCCCACAGCCCGGCGTAAGATCCCACAGCGGCGCGCTTTTGCAGCAGCACCCTACCCTGCGGATCGATCAGGGCGACCGCGACAACCGGAATGAATGTCGGAATTTTTTGCACTTTGGCACCTCCTCTCAACCATTTATTAAGACTATTGGGCGATAAACGTATCGTCAGGTCAGTATTCACAGGAATCTTATGTCAAGACTATTCTTCCTGCAGCGTTTAATCTCCGATCAACGGGGGGCAACCGCCGTCGAATATGGCCTGATCTGCGCGATGATCGTAATTGCCATGATCGTCGCGTTGCAAGGCGTGGCAAACTCGACTTCGGCCCAGTGGAATATGATTTCAAGTAAATCAAATGCCGCTGTTCAAGCCGCCGCTTAATACTTTGTAAGTAAATACGCACTACTACCAACATCCGTCGGCCCACGAAGTTAGGGGGGATCGGCGAACACCAAGACTGCCAACCAGGAGACCACCCATGAAGTTCATCAGCAAGCTCTATCGTGACGAAGCCGGCGCGACCGCCATTGAATATGGCCTGATCGCCGCTCTGATCGCCGTCGCCGCGATCACTGCCATGCAGGGCCTCGGCAACCAGCTGAGCACCACGTTCAACACCATCAACACCAAGCTCGCTCAGGGTAACGCCGCTTAATAGCGGACGTTCAATCTGAACGCTGAAGGGCGGCAGGGAAACCTGCCGCCCTTTTTCTTTGTGACTAAAGTAGCAACCTTGTTAAGCGTTTCCTAAGTATTATTGCGTAACTCAAAGTACGTGCTTAATTTGCAGTATAGCAAATGAGCCGGGGCGCAACAAAGCTACCAATATAACAGGAGACCGCAATGCTCGTGATGAACAAACTTTTCCGCGACGAGACTGGCGCTACTGCCATCGAATACGGCCTGATTGCCGCTCTGATTGCGGTTGCAGCGATCACCGCGATGCAGGGACTGGGCGGTCAGCTCAGCACGACCTTCAGCACCGTCGATACCAAGCTGGCAGCCGCCAACGCGGCCTAACAGCAAGCTCAGGTAACTGACACGAAGCGGTGGCAGGGCAACCTGCCGCCGTTTTCGTTTGTGCCTCACAATCATTTGGTTAATTCGCCCATAATCGCAAAAGTTAAGGCCTCCTAAAGCGCAAGAGTGGAGAGTTGCCTTCTTGCGGTTTCGCGAGGAGGCAGTCGCCAAACGCGCTAGGGGACACAACATGATTTTGTTCGGAAGACTTTACCGCGATCAGGCCGGAGCAACGGCCATCGAGTATGGATTAATCGTGGCAATGATCGCCATAGGCATCATCACAGCCCTGCAAGGCCTCGGACCGCAACTTGGCACAACCTTCAGCACTGTCAGCACGACGCTGTCGGCAGGCAACGCGGCTTGATACGCACCTGCATAAAGCCGTTGGCGGGCGCCGCAAAATTCGCGGCGCCCGGCAGCCTTCAATAGGTGACGATCTTGATCCGCTGGCCCGCGACGATGCGACTGCCCGAGGGCAAGGCATTCAGGACCAGGAAGCGCTCCAGCGGAGCATCGCTATAGGCCATGCGCCGAGACAGCGACTGAACACTGTCCCTTGCCCCCGCCGTAACCACCTGCAACCGTCGCGGCCTGACCGTGCCAGCCTCGCTCGCCGAGATCCGCCGCAGTGACTGGAACATCGGGTTGAACTGGCTGGCGCTCCCGGCCTGTGAAATCGTGAGGAAGTGGAACGCCTTGTCGTGGCCGAACTCATAGGCAAAGACGACCACATCTACCTCGCCGCTGCCGGTGTTGACTCGCGCCGTGCCAACCGCCGCAGGCATCCCGTTGCGGGTGGTATGCTCGATCGACTGGGGCGCGACGGCAGCCGCACCCTGCTCAGTCAATCCGGCGAAAACCGTGCGGATATAGCTGTCGAGATCGCCGTTATAGGCCGCGCTGGTGAACTCGCCCTTGCCCGACTGGCCGGTGATCGAAACCGCCCGGGAGCCATTGGTCAGCGCAAAACCGCTTGGCGCATCGAACGCTAGCCTGAAATCGGGATGAACAAAGCTGCGCCCGTTGACGATCCCCTGATGCGGATCGTCGCCGTACGTCATGCCGTTGATCCGGGTCAGGAACGTATCGCGGTTGGTGATCCCGCGCGGATTGCTCCCGGCCGCGATCTGCGCCGCGCGAACCCGCGACGCAGGATCGGGGTGAGTCGAGGCCCAGGCAGGCGTATCCTTGGACGATCCGGTCAGCCGCGTATCAAGCGCGTCCTGGTTGGCGAGACTGAGCAGCACGGTCGACATTGCCCGCGGATCGTAGCCCGCGCGGCCAAGATACTGGACGCCGAGCGCATCGGCCTCGCTCTCCTGCGTGCGCGAATATTTCAGCGTGAGCAGCTGCGAGCCCTGCAGGAAACCCTGCTGGACGTACTGGCCAATTTGGCTGTTGCCCAGGATCGCTCCGCCCAGCACCGAGCCAAGCACGCCAATTATGGAATTGCGGGTCGCCGCGCTCTGCCGCTTAGCCGAATGGCGCGCGGCAACGTGGCCGACCTCATGCCCGAGAACCCCGGCCAGCTCCGCCTCGTTGTTCATCAGCGTGACCAGCTGCCGGGTAACGTAGACGTAGCCCCCGGGGATGGCGAAGGCATTGTTGACCGAAGAGTTGAGCAGGTTGACGGTAAAGTCGCTGCGCGCGTTCCCGAGCCCCGACTGGACCGCGATATTCTTGCCGATCCCGGCGACGTAGTCGGCCTGTGGCCCGCTCATCGCGCCGCCGAACTGGGCGATCAGCTCGGGGTTGGCCTGGGCACCCTGCTGACGATCCGACTGGCTGATCGACTGGACCGTGCTCTGGGCGCCGATCGCGGCAGGCAGAATAAGGCCCAGGGCGACAACAGGGCCAGCAACAAGCCAGCGGCTAAAGCGGGGAGACGTGCGGATCATGGCAATTCCTCATCCGGGGGCCCGACGCTGTTGTCGCGCCAATGCCGAGTTCAAACCGACGACAGCCAGTGATGTTCCCAAGATCGGTTTGGAGGGGCCGGGAAGACCGGGGCAGACTTTTTAAAACTCGCCGATCCGCAGGAAGCGTTCCTCGCGCGCTTTTCGCAGCGCCTTGGCAGTTTTGCCATCCAGCTTGGTCAGTTCCTCGCCGATAGCCTTGGTCAGGGCAGTCACTGTGGCCACCGGATCGCGGTGCGCGCCGCCCATCGGTTCGGGCACGATCCGGTCAATCACCTTAAGCGCGAGCAGATCCTGTGCCGTGACTTTCATCGCCTCGGCCGCCTCGGGCGCCTTCTCGGCGGTGCGCCACAGGATCGAGGCGCAGCCTTCAGGGGAAATCACCGAATAGACTGCGTGCTCAAGCATCAGCACTCGTTCGGCGCTGGCTAGGGCAACCGCGCCGCCCGAACCGCCCTCGCCAACGATCGCGGCGATCATCGGCACCGGCAGGCCCAGGCAAGCCTCGGTGGAACGGGCGATGGCCTCGGCCTGACCGCGCTCCTCCGCCTCGACACCCGGAAACGCGCCCGAGGTGTCGACCAGTGTCACCACCGGCAGGCCAAAACGCCCAGCCAGCTCCATCAGGCGGATCGCCTTGCGGTACCCCTCGGGTTTGCCCATGCCGAAATTGTGATGGATGCGGCTGGCGGTGTCGTGGCCTTTCTCATGGCCGATCAGCACAATCCGCCGCTCGCCGAGTCGTGCAAAGCCGCCGATGATTGCATGGTCATCGCCATAGCGCCGGTCGCCGCCCAAGGGCATAAAGTCCTTGAATGCCAGAGCGATATAATCGCGCAAATGGGGCCGCATCGGGTGGCGGGCGACCTGGGTTTTTTGCCACGGTGTCAGCGCGCCATAGGTGCTGGCGAGCAAGCTTTCGCTTTTCTTCTCGAGCCGCGCGATCTCTGGGGCGAGGTCGACCGTGCCCTCGGCATGGGTCGCGCGCAGCTCAGCAATGCGTGCTTCAAGCGCGGCGACCGGCTTTTCGAATTCGAGATAGGAAATCATCCCCGTCGCCTAATCGGCCTGTGCCTGGACAGCAAGGGGATGACGCGCGTTTACCAGCGCTACCAGTCGTGCGCTGTCGACGTGGGTGTAGATCTGGGTCGTGGCAATATCGGCGTGGCCGAGCAAGGTTTGCAAAACGCGCAAGTCTGCTCCGCCTTCAAGTAGATGGGTGGCGAAAGCGTGGCGCAGGACGTGTGGGCTAAGTTTTTCCGGTGTCAAGCCAGCGCGCAAGGCCAGTTCGCGGAGCATCTGAAACAGGCGGACGCGGGTGATATGGCAACTGGCGCCGCGCGAGGGGAACAGAAAACGCGCTGTCAGGCCGAGCGACATGGGTCGCACCGCCAGCCAACGCGACAGCGCCTGACGCGCACGCGTGCTGACTGGGACCATCCGCTGCTGCCCCCCTTTGCCCGTCACGGTCAGGAATGGCGCATCCCGCGGCACGGCGGCGAGCGGGAGCGAGACCAGTTCGCTCGCGCGCAAGCCCGAGCCGTAGAGCAGTTCGAGAAAGGTCAGCAGGCGGACGGCGGCGGGGGTTTCGGCAGCAGCCTCCAGTTCGGCCCGATCGAACAGCGTCGCGATATTAGCGTGGCTCAGCAGGCGGGGCAGCGGACGGCGGACGCCGGGACGGGGCAAGGCCGGCGAGGGATCGTCGGCGCGCAGACCCTCGTCGACCAGAAAGCCAAAGAATTGCCGTAGCGCCGAGGCTTTTCGCGCCAAGCTGGCCGGAGCGAGTTCTGACCAGGCGGAGCCCAGCTGCGCCAATCCCGCGCGCTTTACCGACAGCAGATCGCCCAGCGCAGCCTCGGCCTGTTCGAGATCGCGGCGGTAGGCGGACAGGGTGTTGGCGGCGGCGCCGCGCTCAGCGGCAAGCATGGCCAGGAATGCGGTTATAAGCTCCGATCGGGAACCGCCCGGCGTCACCCCCGCGCCACGGCCTCAGCGGCGATCATCTGCGCTTCACCGTCCATGCCCACCCGGTGCAGCGCACCGACGATATGATAAAGATACATCGGGGTCATTTTGGCCCAGCTGTCGCCCTGCATTCCCAGCCCGGCGAGCAAGCCCACCAGCGCGGCGTTGTCGACCTGTGCCGAAGCGTCGATCGCCCGCGTCCAGCGGGTCTGGCGGGCAAGATCGATGCCAAAACTTCCGGCCAACGACGAGGCACTGTCCGGGCTGATCCGCCCCATTCCCGCAAGCCCAGCGAGAAGGAAATGGCTTTTGCGCTGACCGGTGCTGGCATCCTTGTCGTGAAACTTCTTGATTGCGCTGTCGGCGGCCTGCACCCTGGGCGAAGCGAGTGCCAGAAGCGCCCAGGCGGGGCTCCCCGCGTCAGCCAGATTGACCCAGCGCAGCGCATTGCGATCGAGCCCGGCGGCCAGCATCGAGGAAATCAGATCAGGCGCATCGACGGAAAAGTCACTTAGCACCGGCAGCCGCGCCGCGGCATAGGCAGTCAGCACCTGGCGCGAATAGCGTTGATCGGCGTCACTCGGATCGCCCCATAGGCGCTTGATTGCAGCCAGGCGGTCAGCGGGTTCCGCGGCGGCATAGGCATCGCGCAAGGCGTCGGCACGGTCCGCCCAATCGCCCGAAATATCTCCGTTGTCATAGATCTGACCGTAGAGATCGACCATCGCCGCGCTCGACAGAATGCCTGCCCCGGCTGCCCTATCAGCGGCAGCGGCGCGCGCTTCCAGCCCCAGCATCGGGGCGGTCGCCGCAGTGTAGGTATAGCGCGGGTCGGCGTCTTTCATCAGGCTTGCTGGCGGCATGAGCCCGGTGGCCAGCGTCAGGCCATAGCGCCATGGGGTCATGGTCGAGACCCCGTCCCACTCGATCTTGACCGCCCGCTTGGCCTTGCCCGCCGCACCGGCGTATTTCTGCGCCAGGAGCATGTCGATCCGCGGCATCGCGCCATAATAAGTCAGGCGATCGAGCTGAGCCATCGAGCTGCTGCCCTGCCCGGTGAACCCGGCGCAGATCGCCTGCATGACCTTCCACGGCGGGTCCTTGCGGCTGCCCGACTGGAGCGAGACAATCGGACACATTCCGGTGAAGTCGCTGGTGGAAATGTAGGCATCGAACGCAGCCTGGGTCAGCAGTGGCGAATAGCTTGCGCCATCCACATCCTGGACCAGCGCGCGCGCCGCCTCACCCTCGCCCATCCGCACCAGTAACTGCGCGCGCAGCGCGGTGAAGTCGGCCGGGTTCATCCCCGCAGGCGCATCGAGCCGTGAGGCCAGCACCCGGCGCAGCAGGACATGGCCCCAGCGCGAAACCATCAGGCCGTTGTTTCCGGCCAGAGCTGCGCGGATCAGCGTGGGATTCTGTGCAGTAAACGCCCCCTCACCCATCCCGCCTTCGTTTTGGTCGATGATCCCGACCCGCTTGAGTTCGCGCCGGGCAGCAGCGGGAATATCCGACTTGGGCTTGAGCCCGAGCAAAGCGTCAAGTTCATCCGGCGACATTGCCTCCAGCGCCTTGAGCGAAGGCAGGTTGGCCGGCAGCGCCATCGGGGCTGCCGCGACGCTGCCCGTGCCGCCGGGTACGGCCTGGACGACGGGAATCGAGACCTGTCCGTTCTTGTCGGGGACAGTTCTTTCAGGAGCAGGCTTGTCCGGCGCCGACTTGTCCGGAGCAGGTCGCGCCGAAGCCTTCTGCGTCGGCCGGTCGAAGCTTTTGGGCAGGAGCGATTCGGGAGCGTTCTGGGCCACCGCCCAGACCGACCACAGCGCGAGCGTGGTACCTGCTGCGATCTGCACCCGGCGTCTCATCGAGGCACCCATTGGCTTGTCCTTGCCGTCCCTTGCGCCGTCACATGCGAACCTTCCACAGCGTACCCGCGCGTTCATCCCCCGCGCTTGCGCCGCCGGGTAGCGCAACTATAGGCAGGCCTGCAATGGAAGTCGATCAATCCAGCTCCTCCGGCGTCGAGGTCGCAGCGCTCGCGCGGCGGATTGATCGTCCAGTGGTGCTGGTCGGCATGATGGGCGCGGGAAAATCCACGGTCGGTCGCAAGTTGGCGGCGATGCTCCACCTACCGTTTGTCGATAGCGACGACGAGATCGAACTGGCCGCGCAGATGACAATCCCCGAGATCTTCGAACACGGTGGCGAGGACTATTTCCGCGATGGCGAGCGTCGCGTGCTGGCCCGTCTGATTGAAAGCGGACCCAGAGTTATCGCCACCGGCGGCGGTGCCTTTTGCAATGATCGCACTCGGGCGCTGCTCCTGGAGCGCGCCGTATCGATCTGGCTCGACAGCAGTATCGACACCCTGGTTGAACGGGTCGGGCGCAAGGCCAACCGGCCCTTGCTGCGTGGCGGCGATCCGCGTGAAATCCTGACGCGGTTGCGTGAACAACGCGGGCCGCTCTACGCCCAGGCCCAGATCCACATCGTTAGCGATAGCGGGCCACACGGGCACACGGTGAAACAGGTGTTGGAGGCACTCGACGCATGGCTGTGATCCCCGTCGATATTGCCGGCCGCCCTTACGAGGTGCGCGTCGCCTGCGGGCTGCTCGCTGACGTTGCAGCGCAGTGTGAGGGTCGCCTGCGCAAGCGGCGCGTACCGATCATCACCGATCGCAATGTTCTCGCGGCCTGGGGCTCGCCAGTCGGGGCATCACTTAAGGCTGCCGGACACGAACCGGTCTGGCGCGTTCTGGAACCGGGCGAAGGTACCAAGAGCTGGAGCGAACTCGCTGCTTTGATTGACTGGCTGATCGGCGAGGGGGTGGAGCGCGGCGATCACATCCTGGCTTTAGGCGGCGGAGTGATCGGCGATTTGACCGGCTTTGCAGCGGCGATCCTCAAGCGCGGCTGCCACTTCATCCAGCTGCCGACGACCTTGCTGGCTCAGGTCGATTCGAGCGTCGGCGGCAAGACCGCGATCAACACGCCGGGCGGCAAGAATCTGGTCGGCGCGTTCCACCAGCCCGCGCTGGTGCTGGCCGACCTGAACGCGCTCAACACCCTCCCGGCCCGCGAATTGCGCGCGGGCTACGCTGAAGTGGTCAAGTACGGGATCCTTGGCGATGCTGCATTCTTCGCCTGGTGCGCGGGCAACGCCGCGGCCCTGCTCGCCGGCGAACCCGCGGCGCGCGAGCTCGCGGTAGCGACCGGCGTCGCGGCCAAGGCGCGGATCGTCGGCGAGGACGAGCGCGAGACCAGCGGCGCGCGCGCGCTGCTCAACCTGGGGCATACCTTCGGCCACGCGCTGGAGGCCGAAACCGGGTTTAGCGAGCGGTTGCTTCATGGCGAGGGCGTGGCGCTGGGGATGGTCTTGGCGGCACGCTTTTCGGCGCGGCGCGGGCTTATGCCGCAGGCCGACGCCGAACGGATTGCCGCGCACATCGCCGCGGTTGGCTTGCCCGCCAGACTTGCTGCGCTGGGTCTCGTCGGCGACGGCCGCACGCTCGCCGGGCACATGCTCCACGACAAGAAGATAGACGCGGGGAAGTTGCCGTTCGTCCTGCTGCGCGGGATCGGCGAGGCGTTTCTCGACCGTTCAGTGGATTTGGGTGAGGTGGCGGCGTTTCTCGACGAGGAACTGGCCGCCTAACCGAACACCGCGATCGACTGCATCCCCGCGGCGATCGGCGCGCCGTGGGCGTTCCACACGCCCATCTCCTGGCTCGAGCACCCGTCTTCGGCGTAGGTGCCCGCCGCGCGCAGCAGGAACCAGCCATCGCGGGTTACGGGCGCGGGGGTGAGGAGGTTGACCAGCCAGGTCATCGAGCTGACCGGGCCCTTGCGCAGCAGCGGCATCACCCCGGGCAGTAGCGCGTCGGCGATCAGCACCAGCTCGACCATCGGATCGAGCCCGGCACGGTCATTCAGCCGCACCCACCAGACGATTTCGGGCCGCAGTTCGTCGGGGTGCGGCAGCGCGAAACGCGCCTCGAACTGGCCGATGAAGTCGGGACCGCACCTCGCGGGCAACGGGTGGGCCTCCTCCGGCGCGATCCACCCAGCGGGTGGCTGTGCGTGGTTGAGATGCAGTTCGCTCGCTACCGGCCCCATGAACACAAACGTCGCGGTGAGACCCACGCCCGCCTCGCCCGATACCTCGGCCGCGACCCAGCTGGCATTGCGCCCCTGGCGAAGCAACCGAGCGCGCACCATCACCTCGCCTGCCAGCGGGGCGATGAAGTTGATTGTTGCCGAACGCAGCGGCGGCAGCCCGCCACCCACCCGGCGTGCCGCCTCGAGCGCCAGCGCCGACGACAGCCCGCCATAGCTGGTCCGCCCCTGCATCCAGACCGCCGGGATTTCGGTAATGAAGCCGTCGGCAGTGGGTCGCGCGGCGGCAAGCATTGCAGGAAGACTCATGGAATTTCATCGCTTCCGTTTACGCAAACGTCAACCAGATCGCATCGCTCGGTGTTCGGCTCTCGGGGCATCTGAAGGAACTGCGCCCGGAACCAGTCTCATGGGCGGCGCGCGCATTGCGTTACGCCGCCAGAACCCACACGGACAGGATCGCCAGAGCAGACCAGGTTGTAATCACGCCGATCTGGCGGGGAACCGGTGCTTTGCCCGGCACGGAGTGCGTATACAATCCGATGATATGGGCGACGCGGCCGAACAGAAAAACCACAGCGATCCCGAACAGCCATGCCGGGTTGGCCTTCGCCATTTCCAGCAGGCCAATCAGGATGATGACGATCGGCCCGTGTTCGGCCAGATTGCCGTGCGATCTGCTGGCACTGACGAGCTTCGCATCGCCGCCGTCGCCAAAGGCCTGTCTGGTGCGCAGGCGGTGGCGCACGGTGTCAATCGCGGTCAAAAGCAAAAGTAGGCCGGTAACGGCAGCGACCAAGGACGTGATCGGTAATTGCATGGCTTATTTCCCCCATTATCTGCCGACTAAGCAGCTTGTGGCTGCCACGACTATCGGCCTTGGTCAGCCCTTACTCCATCTCCAGGATAATCGCGTCGACCGCCAGGCTCTCGCCCGCTTTGGCGTTGACGGACTTCACTCGACCAGTTTTTTCGGCGCGCAGAATGTTCTCCATCTTCATCGCCTCGATCACCGCAAGAGCCTGTCCGGACTCAACCGTATCGCCTGCGCCGACATTAAGTGAGACAAGCAGTCCAGGCATGGGACAGATCAGATATTTTGACAGGTCGGGCGGTATCTTTGTGATCATGTGCCGGGTCAGCGGAGCGATCCGCGCCGGGAGAATGCGGACCTGATGGCTTGCCCCGCGCGCTGTCATCTTGAGCCCAGTGCGAGTGGGCTCGATCTTGACCGCCAGTTCAGCGCCATCGATCTCGGCATGGATCAGCCGATCGCCGGGGGTATATTCCATTTCCAGGCCCCGCGCCTCGCCATTCACCGTCAGATCGTCCCCGTCGAGCGTCACCAGGTGATCGGTCCCGGCAATTGTCACGCTCCATTGGCTGGGCGGCGGCAAGGTGTGGGCGAGTTGCCCGTCGACCTGCCGTGCGCGATCAGCCCGCGCGGTCGCCACGAACCCGGCAATGGCCGCCAGATCGCGCAGCAATTCAGGCGAAGTCGCCGCGCCGTGAAATCCGTCGGGGAATTCCTCGGCAATGAAACCTGTAGTCAGCTTGCCCGAGCGGAAACGCGGGTGCTGCATGATTGCCGAGACAAAATCGATATTGTGGCCCAGCCCCTCGATCTCGAACGCGTCGAGCGCGGCGACCTGCAGGTCGGCCGCCTCGTCGCGAGTTTCGCCCCAGGTCACCAGCTTGGCGATCATCGGATCGTAGAACATCGAGACCTCGCCGCCTTCCATAACCCCGTCATCGACGCGGATATAGGCAGGTCGATCACTCCCAACGCCGTTAATAGGTTCGCTCGCACGCCCGTTCGTGTCGAGCGAAATCGAGAAACCAAGCGCCTGCCTTTCGTCTTCGCTCGAGGCGAACGGAGCTTGGTGGAAGGTCGCAAGCGGCGGGCGATACCGGGTTAACCGTCCGGTGCTCGGCAGGAACCCGCGATAGGGGTCCTCAGCATAGATGCGGTTTTCGATCGCCCAGCCATCGATCCCGATGTCGGCCTGCGTCATCGCCAGCTTTTCACCATAAGCCACGCGGATCATCTGCTCGACCAGATCGATCCCCGTGATCGCCTCGGTCACCGGATGTTCGACCTGCAGCCGGGTGTTCATTTCGAGAAAGTAAAAGCTCTCCCCCGTGGGGTCGGCGCCCGACACAATCAGTTCGACCGTTCCCGCGCTGTAGTACCCGACCGCACGAGACAGCGCGACGCACTGCTCGCCCATCGCCTTGCGCATTGCGGGGGTCACGAACGGCGACGGCGCTTCCTCGACCACCTTCTGGTGCCGCCGCTGGATCGAGCATTCGCGCTCGTTGAGGTAGAGGATCGTGCCATGCTTATCGCCGAGGATCTGGATTTCGATGTGGCGCGGGTTGAGGATGAACTTCTCGATAAACACCCGGTCATCGCCGAATGAGTTGAGGCCCTCGCGCTTGGTCGCCTCGAACCCCTCGCGCACGTCCTGTTCGGTATAGGCCAGCCGCATCCCCTTGCCGCCACCGCCCGCGCTGGCCTTCATCATCACCGGATAGCCGATCTCGGCCGAAATCCGCACCGCGTGTTCGGTATCGTCAATCTCGCCGACAAAGCCGGGGACGACATTGACGCCAGCCTTCAGCGCCAGCTTTTTGCTCTCGATCTTGTCCCCCATCGCGGCGATGGCACCCACCGGCGGCCCGATAAATTCGATCCCCTCCTTGGCCAGCGCCTCGGCAAACGAAGTCCGCTCGGACAGGAAGCCATAGCCCGGATGCACCGCCTCCGCCCCGGTCTGCTTGGCTGCAGCGATGATCTTGTCCGCGATCAGATAGCTTTCGGAGGCCGGCGAAGGCCCGATATGCACCGCCTCATCGGCCATCCGCACAAACGGCGCGCGCGCATCGGCGTCGGAATAAACCGCGACGGTGGCAATACCCATCCGCCGCGCCGTCTTGATGATCCGACAAGCAATTTCGCCGCGATTGGCGATGAGGATTTTTTTGAACATTAGTTAACTTCCAGAAGGCGCTTGAGTTCGTCGATGCGCTGGAGGGTTACTTTTTCGCGGCACGAATTCTCGACAAGTGGCCTCATTGAGCCGCCTTCGTATCGCATGCCTTCACCGTCGCACTGCTTTTCGCGGTAGGAGAGCCATGCGCGCTGAGCATCCAGCAGAAGGCCAAATTCGCTTTGCGGTTCAGGCTTCGCGCCTTTCCCCTTTCCGCGGTAACGAGATGTTAGTTGGCTCCACACGCGGTTGAGTTCGATATCGCTGCGCAGATAATCCCGGAACGAGCAGACGTTCATGTCCGCTTGGGTCACAAGCTTTACGCAATCAAACTCGTCTGGTGCCGCTATCGATTGATTAAGGTAGCACTGGTCACGCAAACCGGCTCCGCTCAGCTTACCGCAATCGGTGGACACTCCGGCCGCCAGCATGACGAGAAACAAAACGCCCATAACTCACCCCTCCACCGGCGGCATGTTGTGGCCCAGCAGCCGCAGCATATCTGCCGCGCACTCGACCACGTTCGATCCCGGGCCATATATCCCCTGCACCCCAGCCTCACGCAGAAATTCATAGTCCTGCGGCGGGATTACGCCGCCTGCGACGACCTTGATGTCGGACCGGCCAGCTTCGCGCAGCAGGTGGATCAGTTCGGGGATCAGTGTCTTGTGGCCTGCCGCCAGTGAGCTTGCGCCGATAGCGTCGACCTGCTTTTCCAATGCCAAGGCCAGCGTTTCTTCGGGGGTCTGAAACAGCGGGCTGCTGGTCACATCGAAGGCCATATCGGCAAAGGCGCTGGCGATTACGTTGGCGCCGCGATCGTGGCCGTCCTGGCCCATCTTGGCCACCAACAAGCGCGGCGCGCGGCCGAGGCGGCGGGCGACGGCTTCGACGCCTTCAATCACCTGGGCATAGCGCGCATCGCCTGCGTAGGCCGGGCCATAGACCCCGGTGACCGGGACCGGCTGGGTGGCATAGCGCCCGAACACCGCCTCCATCGCATCGGAGATTTCGCCCAAGGTGGCGCGGGCGCGGGCGCAGGCCACGGCGAGGGCGAGCAGGTTATCGCTCCCTTTTGCGCCAATGGTCAGCGCCGCTAATGCCGCCTGGCACTTCGCCTCGTCGCGGCTTGCGCGCATCGTCCTGAGCCGCGCGATCTGACCCTCGCGCACGGCGTGGTTGTCGATGTCCAACGTGTCGAGATGGGCTTCCTCGGCCAGGCGATACTTGTTGACGCCGACGATGACGTCTTCACCTTTGTCAACTCGGGCCTGCCGCGCGGCAGCGGCTTCTTCGATGCGCTGCTTGGGCATACCCGAGGCTACCGCCCGGGTCATGCCGCCCAGCTGCTCGACTTCCGCCATCAGCGCCCAGGCCTCATCGACCAGGGTCTGGGTCAGCGCCTCGACATAATACGACCCGCCCAAAGGATCGACCACGCGCGTGATCCCGCTTTCCTCAGCCAGCACGATCTGGGTGTTGCGCGCGATCCGCGCGGAAAACTCGGTCGGCAGCGCGATCGCCTCGTCCAGGGCATTGGTGTGGAGCGATTGGGTTCCGCCCAGCGTCGCCGCCATCGCCTCGACCGTAGTGCGGATGACGTTGGTGTAGGGGTCCTGCTCCTGCAGCGACACGCCACTGGTCTGACAGTGGGTTCGCAACATCTTGGAGCGTTCATCCTTCGCCCCCAGCCCATCCATCACCCGGTGCCACAGCGTGCGCGCGGCGCGCAGCTTGGATACTTCCATGAAAAAATTCATGCCGATACCGAAGAAAAAGCTCAAACGTCCTGCAAAAGCGTCAATATTCAAACCGGCAGCCATGGCGCGCTGGGCATATTCCTTGCCGTCGGCGATGGTGAAAGCCAGCTCCTGCACCGCCGTCGCCCCGGCCTCGTGCATATGATAGCCTGAAATCGAAATAGAGTTGAATTTCGGCATCTTGGCCGAGGTATATGCGATGATATCCGAAACAATCCGCATCGAAGGCTCGGGCGGATAGATGTAGGTGTTGCGAACCATGAACTCCTTGAGGATGTCGTTCTGGATGGTCCCGTCCAGCAACTCGACCGCAACCCCCTGCTCCTCACCCGCGACGATGAAGAAGGCCAGGATCGGGATCACCGCGCCGTTCATAGTCATTGAGACCGACATCTGATCGAGCGGGATCCCATCGAACAGGATCTTCATGTCCTCGACCGAATCGATCGCCACCCCCGCTTTGCCGACATCACCGACGACGCGCGGATGGTCGCTGTCATAGCCGCGGTGGGTGGCGAGATCGAACGCCACCGACAGGCCCTTTTGACCGGCGGCCAGGTTGCGGCGATAGAAGGCGTTGCTTTCCTCGGCGGTGGAGAAGCCAGCATATTGCCTGATCGTCCAGGGCCGCCCGGCGTACATCGAGGCGCGCACGCCGCGGGTGAACGGGGCGAAACCGGGGAGGCCCGGCCAAGAACTGGGATCGCCAGCGTCGGCAGCGGTGTAAAGCGGCTTGATCGGAAAGCCTTCAGGGGTGTGCCAGGTCAGGTCCCGACCCTTGACCTCTTTGGTGGCTGCGGCCTGCCAGTCTGCGATATCAGCCATCTTACTCGCTTTCACTCACCCTGGAACACCGGGGCCCGCTTTTCGCGGAAGGCCGCGACTGCGGCCTCGCAATCAAGGGTCTTACCGGCGGCACGTTGTCCTTCGGCCTCAAGTTGCAGCGAGGTCGGCAGGTCGCTGACCAAAGCAGCGCGCAGGTTGCGGCGCATCAAGGCGTAAGACACGGTTGGCCCATTCGCCAAACGCCGGGCGAGCGTCATGGTCGCCTCGGCCAGTGCCTCGTCGGCGACGCACTGGTAAATTAGCCCCCAGTCCTGTGCCTGCTGCGCGGGCAGCCGCTCAGCCAGCATCATCAGTTCGGTTGCCCGGGACTTGCCGATCAGGCGCGGCAGGAACCAGCTGGTCCCGGCATCGGGCACCAGTCCGACCTGGGCGAAGGCAACATAAAAAAAGCTGCTCGCCGCCGCGATCACTAAATCGGCACTCAAAGCCAGGGCAACGCCAGCTCCGGCGGCGGCGCCATTGACCGCGCTTATCACCGGAATATCGAGCGAATCGATCTTGAGGATCATCGGGTTCAACACTTCGGTGAGCCCAAAATAAAGCATATCGCCGCGATCCGAGCCCGGCTGCAGACTGGCTGCGAGATTGCCGCCCGAGCAGAAGCCTTTCCCCCTGCCGGTGATCACCAGCACCCGCGCATCGCCCAAATTATCAAGCGCATCCACCATTTCGCGCGCCAGTGGCCAGGACAAGGCGTTGCGCGTGTCATCCCGGTTAAGGGTGATCGTGGCCACGCCATCCGTGACGTCGAACAGGATATTCTCGTAGGTCATCGTCGCTCCCGCCGCCCGTCAACCTGGGCCGTCAATGCGCGCTGTGGGGTGATTCCATGATCTCCGTCAATTGCCCACCCATATCCTTGGGATGGACGAAGAAGATAAGCGTACCGTGCGCGCCGATCCGCGGTTCACCCAGGACACGTTTGCCCAGGCGCTCGAACCAGGCCTTGGCTGCGTGGATATCGGGCACTTCGTAGCAGATATGGTGCTGCCCGCCGAGCGGGTTGCGGGTCAGCCAGCCGGCCACAGGGCTGTCTTCGCCGGTTGGCTCAAGCAGCTCGATCTGGGTGCCCGCAGTGCCCCCTTCGCCCGGGGTATCAACAAAGCAGACGCGGACTTTCTGGGATTCCAGCACGAACGGCTCGGTGATGTGGCTTGCCCCCAAGACATCGCGGTAAAACAAGATTGCTGCATCGAGATCGGGTACGGCGACGCCGATGTGGTTAAGCCGACCGAGCTTCATGTGACGTTCTCGATGATCATGGCGATCCCCTGCCCGCCGCCGATGCACATGGTAATCAGGGCATATCTGCCGCCGATGCGCTTTAACTCATAAACTGCCTTGACCGTCAGGATACAGCCCGTCGCGCCCACAGGGTGCCCCAGGGCAACGCCCGAGCCGTTGGGGTTGAGCTTGTCGGGATCGAAGCCCAGTTCCTTAGCCACGGCCAGTGCCTGCGCGGCGAAAGCCTCGTTGGCCTCGATCACGTCCATCTGATCAAGTGTGAGCCCAGCGCGCTTGAGCGCGATCGGCACGGCTTTGACCGGGCCGATGCCCATATATTCAGGCTCGACCCCGGCATGGCCCCAGGCCACGATCCGCGCCATCGGCTTAAGCCTGCGGGCATCAACTTGGGTCTGCGTGGCGAGGACCACAGCGGCGGCGCCGTCGTTGATCCCGCTGGCATTGGCGGCGGTGACCGTGCCATCCTTCTGAAATACGGTGCGCATCGCAGCGAGAGCTTCGGCGGTGGTATCGGCGCGGGGGTGTTCGTCCGTGTCGAAAACTGTCGTGCCCTTGCGGGTCTTGATCTCGATCGGAACGATCTGGTCCTTGAACCGACCCTCGGCGATGGCGCGAGAGGCACGCTGATGGCCTTGCAGCGTCAGTGCGTCCTGTTCGATGCGGGTCACCTGGTGGCGGGCGGCGACGTTTTCCGCAGTGATGCCCATGGGATAGCCGCCAACCGCATCCTGCAGGCCTTGCGTAAGCGCGTCGATCAGGACGTTGTCACCCATCTTCTTGCCCCAGCGCGCGCCGTGATCGTGGTAGGGCACGTTGGACATCGACTCCGCCCCGCCCGCGACGGTGATCGAAGCCTCGCCCAATTGCATCATCTGCGCCGCCGATACGATCGCCTGCACGCCGGACCCACACAGACGGTTGAGCGTCAGCGCTGGCGTCCCCACCGGAATCCCCGCCTGCAGCGCACAGACCCGGGCGAACATCGCATCTTTGGCGCTGCTGGGCATGACCTGGCCCATGACTACGTGCTCGACATCGTCGGGCGAAATCCCGGCGCGGGCGATGGCTTCGGCAGTGACTTTGGTGCCAAGATCAGACGGCATCAAGCTTTTAAGCGCCCCGCCAAAATCACCGATGGCAGTGCGGCAGCCGCTGACGATGTAGATGTTTTCGAGGCGCATTCTAGTTGCCTTCGATCCGGGGCGGCACCGCGCGTGACGCGGTCATTTCGATCATTGTCTCGATGCGGATTAGCCGCTTATCCAGACCGATGACGTCGGTTGCGATCGCCTTGAGATCGGCTCCCTGATTCTTTGCCGCACGCTCAAGCCCCTCGACTTGCAACTGCAATGTCAGCAGTTGCTTAATGCCTTTGATGGCATTGTTAAGCGCGCTCACTTGCGAACTCCGGCTTCGCGCAGCATCTGGTCGACCTCTCGCGAGGTATCGTCGAGCATCCTGGTCGTCCGCTTCAGACTTGCGCGCATCTCCGGCACAGCTTTCGCTAATTGGACGATTAGCGCCGCGAGTTCAGCTTCCTCAGCCCGTTCACTTTCCTTGCCAATGAAGAGCGAAGTCGCCTCGCGCACGACATTGCCAACGGATTGGCCGCTGCTAGCAGCATACGAATCAAGCGCAGCCTTGTGTTCAGGGCTGGTGAGGAAGGTCACGCGTTCGGTCTGCATCGGATCAGCTCCTGCACATTACAAGGTCATTATAATGTTGGGTCAGAGCAGGCGCAACGCAAATCCTCTCCGGAACGGGGAGGTGGCGCGCCGCAGGCGTGACGGAGGGGTCCCGCCTCGCCGCCTGCG
Source organism: Novosphingobium sp. (assembly GCA_043781375.1). Classification (GTDB taxonomy): domain Bacteria; phylum Pseudomonadota; class Alphaproteobacteria; order Sphingomonadales; family Sphingomonadaceae; genus Novosphingobium. The sequence continues at coordinate 58,709 of JAYWBP010000001.1, read as the reverse complement.
CAATGCCTGCCGAGGAGTGGGACCCCTCCGCCTCTGCGGGGCACCTCCCCGTGCCGGGGAGGATTTGTTGCGTGACGTCGCCAGCGTGGTTGAGACGGCCGAGTTTCATTGCAGCGGTTCCCTGCTTCCAAACATTATTTGCTTCAACGCCTCATCAGTGACTGCACCTGTCTGGCCTGCATCCCGCCGCATAGCTTTTAGCGCAGCGCACATCGCTTGCTGAGCTTCCGGCGATTTAAGATTTGCGAAGCGAAAGACATTTCCAACAGCGTCAATCACTTCGTCAGACCCATAAATGCCGATGCGACTGCGGATTTGCGCCATCATCGCAAGAGCATCCAAATGTCGGCGATCATTGGTTTTTGTAAAAGACAACTCCCCGAGCGTCACAAAGTAGGAAGAGTAAAGTTGCCATTTGGCTTCGCGTTCAAACTTCGAGCGCTCAAATTTCCCGGTCGCAAGCGCTTGGATCGCTCCTCCCACGAGCGCGGATATCAATCCGATCAAGGCAATCATCACGCCGTTCACAACGGAATGTTGTCATGCTTCTTCCACGGGTTCTCCAGCACCTTCCCCCGCAGCTTCCTTAACCCCAGCGCGATCCGCCGCCTCGTCGAGTGCGGATAGATCACCTCGTCGATGAAGCCCATGCTCGCCGCCACGAACGGGTTGGCGAACCTTGCTTCGTACTCTCTCGTCCGTTCGGCGATTTCGTCGGCGGTTTTGCCCCGAAAGATGATCTCGACCGCGCCTTTGGCCCCCATCACCGCGATTTCGGCGGTGGGCCAGGCGTAATTCAAATCGCCGCGCAAGTGCTTGCTCGCCATCACGTCATAAGCGCCGCCATAGGCCTTGCGGGTGATCACGGTGATCTTTGGCACGGTTGCCTCGGCATAAGCGAACAACAGCTTGGCGCCGTGCTTGATGATCCCGTTGTGCTCCTGCGCGGTGCCGGGAAGGAAGCCGGGGACGTCGACGAAAGTCAGGATCGGGATGTTGAAGGCATCGCAGAACCGGACGAAACGTGCGGCTTTCTTTGATGAATTGATGTCGAGCACGCCCGCCAGGACCATCGGCTGGTTAGCCACGACGCCAACGGTGCGACCTTCGATGCGCCCGAAGCCGCACAGGATATTGCCCGCGTGAGCCGGTTGGATCTCAAAGAACTCAGCCTCGTCGAGCACCTTGCGGATGACTTCGTGCATATCATAGGGCTGCGCGGCGGAGGCCGGGATCAGCAGGTCGAGGCTGTCTTCGCGGCGGTCGAACGGATCGGCGCAGGGCCGCTCGGGCACATCCTGCCGGTTCGATAGCGGCAGGTAGTCGAAGAAATCGCGCGCGCTGAGCAGCGCTTCGATATCGTTCTCCAGCGCCAGATCCGCGACTGAGCTTTTGGTGGTATGGGTAATCGCGCCGCCCAGTTCCTCTTGCGTCACGACCTCGTTGGTCACGGTCTTGACCACGTCGGGGCCGGTGACAAACATGTAGCTGGAATCCTTCACCATGAAGATGAAGTCGGTCATCGCTGGCGAATAGACCGCCCCGCCTGCGCAGGGCCCCATGATCAGGCTGAGCTGCGGGACGACGCCGCTGGCCAGGACGTTGCGCTGGAACACTTCGGCATAGCCGCCCAGGCTGGCGACGCCTTCCTGGATGCGCGCGCCGCCGCTGTCGTTGAGGCCGATCACCGGTGCGCCAACCTTGAGCGCTGTGTCCATGACCTTGCAGATCTTCTGAGCGTGACGTTCGGACAGGCTGCCGCCGAACACGGTGAAATCCTGGCTGGAGACATAAACCAGGCGCCCGTTGATCGTGCCGCTACCGGTGACCACGCCGTCGCCAGGGAATTTCTGATTTTCCATCCCGAAGTCGACGCAATTGTGTTCGACGTACATGTCGAGTTCTTCGAAACTGTCCTCGTCAAGCAGCACATCGAGCCGCTCGCGCGCGGTGAGCTTGCCCTTGGCGTGCTGCGCATCGATCCGCTTTTGTCCGCCGCCCAGTCGGGCAGCGGAGCGGCGCCGTTCCAGTTCGGCGATATTGGCTGACATCGAGAGGGTCCCCGGCACGTAAACGATATGCCTTGCCTAAGACACGGCGTAATCCAAGCGTCAAGTTTTGGCCTTATCGGCGTGCTTGCTTCCGTGGCGCGACGGGCGAAACATATGCTAGGTGATAACGGAAAGCTCAGGATTACGGTTTAGGCAAATCCTCCCATGGATAGAAACGCCCGCTTTATTACCAAGCCGATGTCGATCGCGCTCGATTTCGTGCGCCTGGGAGCCGCGCTGGTGGTGCTGGCCGGTCACGCGCCCGAGGTGATCGGTTATACTGGCCCCTATCCGCTGTCGGAGCAGGCCAAGCACAACGCAGTCGTGGTGTTTTTCGTGCTTTCGGGACTGGTGATCGCCAACTCGATCCGACCAACGGCGACTCTGGCCGACTATGCGATTGCGCGGGTGGCGCGAATCTTGCCGGTATCGCTGCTATCGTTGGCATTGGGCAGCCTGATCTATGCGGCGAGCTTCGTCCTGCCCGGAGCGCCGATGTGGCATCCGGGCGATACGGCTTCGCTGACCTTGTCCGGAACGCTCGCCCCGGCGCTGTTCCTGAGCGAGAGCTGGTGGGGATCGGGCCCGGTGTGGAACCCGCCCTATTGGTCGTTGTGCTACGAAGTCTGGTATTATGCGATGTTCGCGGCGGCAATATTCCTGCGCGGGGTGCCGCGTGTGGCTTGGCTAGGGCTGCTGGCGCTGATTGCGGGTCCCAAGATCCTATTGCTGTTTCCGGTTTGGCTGATCGGAGTGGCCCTCGTCAAAGTACAGATCGCGAAGACTTTCTCGATCACGAGCGCCCTGATTGCCGTGGTGGCGAGCGTCCTCGCGTTCCTGCGGATCAGTGACCTGGCCATCCCGGTTTCGAACTGGCTGATCCCGGCCAGCGGCCTCGACCAGCACGATTTCGAATTCTCCCAGTTCTTCATTACCGACCTGGCCCTGGGCCTATGCGTCGCGCTGTCCTTCGTTGCCTTGCGCCCTCTGGCCGATCGGGTCGCACCTTGGCTGGAACGCAGCGAGCCACTTGCGCGCGCTGGATCGGGCATGTCATTCACGCTCTATCTGTTGCACTGGCCGATGCTGTGCCTGCTGCGGAGCCTGGGGCTGAACCTTGGCACGAGCGTACCTGGCTTTCTCGCCGTGCTGGGCGGGATCATAGTGGTCTGCGCGGGCATTGCGCGGGTGACCGAATACCGGCAGAAGGCCCTGCGAGGTGTCTTGCAACGCCTGGTAAAGCCGCGCCTGACTTCACCTTCGCCCACCTACGCCTAGCGCATCAGCACCAGTTCCTCCGCCATCGAGGGATGCAGCGCGATGGTCGCGTCGAAGTCGGCCTTGGTCAGTTTTGCCTTCACCGCAATCGCCGCTGCCTGAAGGATTTCGGGCGCCTCGGGGCCAATCATGTGCAGGCCCAGGATGCGGTCGGTCGCAGCATCGACGATCATCTTGTAGAGCCCGCGCTCGTGACGCTCGGCAAAGACGTTCTTCATCGGTCGGAAGTCCGAGGTGTAGACCTTGATCGAGCCATATCTCTCTCGGGCCTGGCCTTCGGTCAGGCCGACGGCAGCGAGCGGCGGCTGAGAGAAAACTGCGCTGGGGATCAAATCATAGTCGACGGTCGTCGGCTTGTCACCGAACAGGGTGTCGGCAAAGGCCTGGCCCTCACGGATCGCGACGGGGGTGAGTTGGACCCGGTCGGTAACGTCGCCAACCGCATAGATGCTCTGGCAAGAGGTCCGGTTGTGCTCATCGACTGGGATCGCCCCGCTTTCAGCCAGATCGATTCCGGCGCTGTCAAGACCGAGCCCGGCCGTCTTGGGGCGACGTCCGGTGGCGACCAGCACCGCATCGGCTAGGATCGGATCGTGGCTTTTGGTCAGAACCTCGAGCTTGCCGCCCTTCACCTTGCTGACCTGCTCGATTGGACAGTTGAAGCGATACTCAATCCCGCGCGCCATGCTGATCTGGAGCAGCCGGTCGCGCAGGCTTTGATCATAGCCGCGCAGGATCGAGTCGCTGCGGTTGATCACTGTGACATGGCAACCCAGCGCGTTGAAGATGCCGGCAAACTCGAGCGCGATGTAGCCCGCGCCCTGGATCACCAGCCGTTTGGGCAAGGCGTCGAGGTGAAAGACCTCGTTCGAAGTGATGCAGTGCTCGGCCCCGTCGATCGACGGCATGACCGGCCAAGCGCCGACCGCGATCAGGATATATTCGGCGGTGAAGGTCTTGCCCGAGGCCAGCTTGACCTTATGCGGGCCGGTGACTGTTGCGCGTTCGAGAAAGCGTTCGACCCCGTGGTTTTCCAGCGTGCTGGTATAAGCCAAATTAATTCGGTCGACATCCTCGAGCACAGTGTCGCGCAGCCGTGCCCAGTCAAAGCTCATTTCCTTGACGGTCCAGCCATAGTGCGCCGCGTCCTGCAATTCCTCGGCGAAGTGTGAGCCGTACACCAACAGCTTCTTGGGCACGCAGCCGCGGATAACGCAGGTTCCGCCGATGCGATATTCCTCCGCCACGGCGACTTTTGCGCCATGTGCCGCAGCGACCCGACTGGCACGCACGCCGCCCGAGCCGGCGCCAATAACGAAGAGGTCGTAGTCGTAGGTCGTTTCCGTCTTGGCCATGGGGGCACTCCTGTGGCGCGCGATATGGCGCGGGCTGGCCACGATTGCCAATCGCTTTTGGCGCAGAGAGTAACCGGCGCCCTAATTCAGTCCGGCGGCTTTGAGTAGAGCTTGGGTACTCGCATCGAACTGCGCCCCGCCTGCCTCGATCTGGCGCGCAATATCCTTGCCCAGCTCGACTCCGAACTGATCGAACGGATTGATTCCCAGCAGCACCGCATTGCAGAATGTGCGGTGCTCATGGAACGCGATCAGTGCGCCCAGGGTCGCCGGGTTAAGCTCGTCGAGCAGAATTGTGGCTGAGGGCCGGTCACCGGGATAGGCGCGGGCGCCATCAGGATTGGCCTTGCCCGCCATCAGCGCCGCACCCTGCGCAAAACAGCTGGTCAGCAGGATTCGGTGATGATCGGGGTCGAGCGTGTCGCCCGCCTGCACCGCAGCGATAAAATCGACCGGCACAAGATGCGTGCCCTGGTGAAGCAGCTGGAATACCGCATGCTGCGCATCTGTCCCCACTCCGCCCCAGGTGATCGCCGCAGTCGGGCCTGTCACCGGCGCGCCATCCACCGTGACCGACTTGCCGTTTGATTCCATCTCAAGCTGCTGGAGATAGAACGGCATCAAGGCCAGCCGCTGATCGTAGGCAAACACCGCGCGGGTCTGGCAGCCGCGCAGGCGTGCATACAATTGGTCCCCGAAAGCCGCGCGCAGGGGCAGGTTGTCGGCACCTTCGCTATCGATGAAATGGCGGTCCATTGCCGCCGCCCCATCGAGGAACTCGGCAAAGCCGTCCCAGCCCAGCACCAGTGCTATCGGCAGCCCGATCGAGCACCATAGCGAATAGCGCCCTCCCACGCTTTCCGGGAATGGGAGCACCCGGGTCTCATCAATGCCCCACTCGACTGCCTTGTCGGGAGCTGCGGTCAAAGCGATGAGCCGACCATAAGGGTCGCTTACCCCGTTCTCGCTCAGCCAGGCAAGCGCCGACATGGCATTAGTCATGGTCTCAACCGTGGTGAAGGTCTTGGAGGCCACGGCAATCAGCGTGGTCTGCGGATCGCAGGCCGCAAAAGCCCGTTCCAGCGCGCAGCCATCGATGTTGGAGACGACATGGACGTCGACCAGCGCGGCTTCATCGGCCAGAGCGTCGATCGCCAGCGCCGGGCCGAGCGCCGACCCGCCAATGCCGATGTGGATCAGGTGGCGCACTTCGCCCAGCGTCCCGGCGTGGATCACATCGACCAGCGCGCGCATCCGGGCGTGGAGCATGGTGGCAAGCGCAACGCTGTCCTCGTCGCCGATCCCGCGCTGCGCCATGTGTTCGGCGGCGCGGCCCTCACTGGTATTGACGAGTGCGCCAGTCGCCAGGGCCGCGCGCATGCCCGCGAAATCGCATGCCTGAGCAAGCTCAACAAAGCTGACCAGATGAGCAGAATCGAGGTGGGTCTTGGACCAGTCGAACCGGATCCCGCCACCAGGTAGCTCGAGCAGCGCAGACATCGCCGTCACCCGCTGCGGATCATCGGCAAACAGCTGGAGCAGCGTTGGCTGAGGCAGCTGATCCAGCTTACCCCAAATCGTTTCAATCGCGCCGTTCATCTGCCAAACCCTTGCTGCTACCCCCGCTGCCTATGCCGTTTTCATCCGGCCAGGCCAAGCCGCGAGTTGCACTGCAACAAAGTCTTTCCCGCCTGCTTATGCGGTGTTATACTTGGCTAACACACCTAAGGGCTTGACGGTTACTCAAGAGGGCAACATGGACGCTGCAATGGATACCTCAACACCTGCTGATCGCCCGGTCCTGATGCCGATGGACGAACCCGCCAAGCCAGCCAAGAAGGAGGATAGCTTCCCTGTCTTCCTGATCAAGCTGGTGCTTATCGTTGCCATCTTCCGCAGCTTTTTCTTCTCACCCTTCAACATCCCCAGCGAATCGATGCTGCCCGGGCTGGAGAACGGCGATTACCTGCTCGCTGCCAAGTGGCCCTATGGCTACTCGCATTACTCGCTGCCGTTCAGCCTGCCCTTGATCCCCGGACGCATCTTCGCCGGCCAGCCCGAGCGTGGTGACGTGGTGATCTTCAAAGCCCCGCCAACCGATGACGTCGATTACATCAAGCGAGTGATCGGGCTTCCGGGTGATCAGATCCAGATAATCGGCGGCGTGCTTCATATCAACGGAGCGCAGATCCCCAAGAAGCGCATCGCTGACAAGGAGATTGCGGTGACGCCCAACACCCATTGCTATCTCCCGCAGTTCGAAGCGATCACCCCCGGCGGCACTGAAGTGTGCCACTATCCGCAATACGAAGAGACCCTGCCCGGCGGACGCAGCTATCGCGTGCTCGACCTGGGTCGTACGCCGCAGGACGACACCCCAGTCGTCGTGGTCCCCGCCAATCATTTGTTCCTGATGGGCGACAACCGCGACAACTCGCTCGACAGCCGCTTCCCGGCGCTGCCAGGCCAGGGCATCGGTCTGGTTCCGCAGGGCAACCTGGTCGGCCGCGCGACGGTGATGATGTTCTCCACCGACGGCTCGGCCAGCTGGGTCAAGCCGTGGACCTGGTTCACCGCGGCGCGCTGGAACCGCATCGGCAGCACTTTCTGAGCACGCCCGCACTAACTGGCGAACTGCGGGCCTTCCTCACCGATCTGATCGGCGAAGCACTCTCTGACGAGCCGCTGTGGCTGGAAGCGTTGACTCATGGCTCGACCGGCAACGCGCGTAATTATGAGCGGCTGGAATTCCTCGGCGATCGGGTGCTTGGGCTGGTCGTGGCCGACTGGCTGCACCAGCTGGGCACTGGCGATGAAGGCAAGCTCTCGCAGCGGCTAAACGCACTAGTCAGCCGGGTGACCTGTGCCACGGTCGCGCGCGGCGTGAACCTTGGTCCGCATATTCAGCTCGGAAAACAGGCCCGCGACGATGGCGGGCATGACAGCGACAATATCCTGGGCGACGTAATGGAGGCGCTGATTGGCGCCAGCTTTGTCACCCGCGGCTTTGATCCCACCCGCGCCCTGGTCCGCAAGCTGTGGGAAGAGGCGGTCACCGGCAAGCTTGGCCTGGCCAAGCATCCCAAGTCGGCGTTGCAGGAATGGGCCGCAGGCAACCACCGCAAGATGCCCGAATACCGCCTGGCCGATCGCTCCGGTCCCGATCACGCCGCCAGTTTCACCGTCGTCGTCAGCATTGCCGGCGTCGGCGAGGCCGAGGCAACCGGATTGAGCAAGCAAGAGGCTGAAACCGGTGCGGCGGCGGAATTCATGGAGAAGTTCGGATGACCCGCTCATGCGGTCTGGTTGCAGTGCTCGGCGCGCCCAATGCGGGCAAGTCGACCCTGGTCAATGCGCTCGTCGGCCAGAAAGTGGCAATCGTCTCGGCCAAGGCCCAGACCACGCGCGCCCGGCTGATGGGGATTGCTTTGGCGGGCGAGGCCCAGCTGATCCTCGCCGACACCCCCGGCATCTTCGCCCCCAAGCGCCGCCTTGATCGGGCCATGGTCAGCGCGGCCTGGGGCGGCGCGCAGGAGGCTGACGCGATCCTACTGGTGGTCGATGCGCGCAAGAAGAAGCGCGATTACCTAGAGTCCATCCTGGACAGCCTCAAGGACCGCCCCGAGCGCAAGATTTTGGTCCTCAACAAGGTCGACGAGACGCCCAAGGAACCCCTGCTGGTGGCCGCTGAGGAGTTGAGCGCAGCTGCCGGGTTCGACGAAGTGTTCTTTGTCTCCGCGCTGACCGGCGACGGCGTGGCCGAACTGAAGACACGCCTCGCCGAACTGATGCCCGAAGGCGAGTGGCACTACCCCGAAGACCAGGTCTCCGACGCCAGCGAGCGGCTATTGGCCTGCGAAATCACCCGCGAACAGCTCTACCGCCAACTCCACGACGAACTGCCCTACGACAGCGCGGTCCGCCCCGAAAGTTACACCCCGCGCAAGGACGGCTCAGTCGAAATCCACCAGCAAATCGTCATCGCCCGCGATAGCCAGAAGGGCATCGTCCTGGGCAAGGGCGGGAGTAAGCTCAAGGCGATCGGTGAGGCTGCGCGCAAGGAATTGGCGGAATTGCTGGGGGTGAAGGTGCATCTGTTCCTGCACGTCAAAGTCGAGGAAGGCTGGGCGGAGAGCAAGGAACTGTATGAGCAGATCGGGTTGGAGTGGGTGAAGTAGGGATACTGCTCCAATTTTACCGCAACTTCGCGATCCCAACACCATCCGCCCTTGCCCGGTCCTTGGTCGACTCTTCGCTGCGGTTGAGGGCCTTGGCGATTTCCTTGAGGCCCTTGCCCTTGCTGGCAAGGATTTTCAGTTTCTGGAGTTCGTCGGAGGTCCAGGGCTGGCGGTGGCGGGTGAATTTTTCGGGCATGGGTGGGGGCTAGCAGATAAGAACCCCTCCGTCAGCCGCTGCGCGCCTGCCACCTCCCCATTTGAGCTAACGCAAAAATGGGGAGGATCTAAGGCCTATTCCTTCGCTGCCACTTTCTTCACCGCCGCCTTTTTCTTCGGCGCGGGCTTTTTCTTCGCCGGGGCCTTCTTGGCGCGGCCCTTCCCCTTGGCCGGACCCTTGGCGGCGCGTTCATCGATCAGGGCGATGGCTTGTTCGAGCGTCAGGTCTTCCGGCGCTTTGTCGCGCGGGAGGGTGGCGTTGGTGGTGCCGTCGGTCACATAGGGGCCATATCTCCCGGCCATCAGCTTCATTTCGCCGCCCGACGTGGGATGCGGGCCAAAGGTGTTGAGCGGTTCGGCAGCAGCCCTTGCGCGTCCCCCGCCAGCGGCGGCTTCGGCCAGCTTGGTCACGGCCAGGTTCATGCCGGTCTCGAACACCTCGACCGTGCTGCGCAGCTTGGCGTATTTGCCATCATGGGCAAGATACGGCCCATAGCGCCCGATGCTGGCGGTGATCAGCTCGCCGGTTTCGGGGTGTGCGCCAACTTCGCGCGGGAGGCTCAGCAGCTTTACCGCCCAATCCAAGTCCAGCTCGGGAATATCGTTGGGGATTGAGCCGCGCTTGGCGTCCTTGCCCTCGCCCATCTGGATATACGGGCCGAAGCGACCGGCCCGGCGGACGATGGCCTCGCCGGTATCGGGGTGTTTGCCGATCTCGCCATCCTCGCCTTCGCCATCCGCAACGCCGCCGGGTTGGGCGAACTTGCGGGTGAACTTGCACTCGGGATAGTTCGAGCAGGCAATAAACGCCCCGAACCGCCCGCCGCGCAGGGACAAGCGGCCTTCACCGCATTTAGGGCACAGGCGCGGATCGCTGCCATCGTCGCGCGGGGGGAACAGGTAGTCCGACAGGAAGAGGTCGAGCGCCTCGGTGACTTCGCTCGGCTTGCGCTCCATGACTTCGTCGGACTTGGGCTTGAAATCCTTCCAGAAGGCTTCAAGCACCGATTTCCATTCGGCGCGCCCGCCGGAGACTTCGTCGAGTTCGTCCTCCATCCCGGCGGTGAAGTCATAGGCGACGTAGCGATCGAAAAAGCGTTCGAGGAAGGCGGTCAACAGGCGACCGGATTCTTCGGCGAAGAAGCGGTTCTTCTCGGTGCGGACGTAGTTGCGGTCCTTGAGCACCTGTAGCGTGGCGGCGTAAGTCGAAGGGCGACCGATGCCTAGCTCCTCCAGGCGCTTGACCAGGCTGGCTTCGGAGAAGCGCGGCGGGGGCTGGGTGAAATGCTGGGTAGCATCGACGCCTTTCTTGGCTGGCGTGTCGCCGCTGGCCATGGCCGGGAGCAGTGCGCTGTCCTCGTCCTCGGCATTGGCAGTTTGGTCGCGGCCTTCCTCGTAGACCGCCAGGAAGCCGGGGAACTTGATCACCTGGCCGGTGGCGCGCAGCTCGTGCTTGCCGGTGCCGTCGCGCAAGGTGACCGAGGTCCGTTCAATCTGGGCCGAGGCCATCTGGCTGGCCAGCGCGCGTTTCCAGATCAGATCATAGAGCCGGGCTTCGTCGCCGCTGCCATAGCGGTCGGTAGTGAATTCGGTTGGGCGGATCGCCTCGTGGGCCTCTTGCGCGTTCTTGGCCTTCGTCTCGTAGACGCGCGGCTTTTCGGGCAAGTAATGTCCGTTGTAGCGGTTCGAGATGGCCAGTCGCGCGGCGCTGATTGCCGAGCTGTCCATCTGCACGCCGTCGGTCCGCATATAGGTGATCGCGCCGGCTTCATAAAGGTTCTGGGCGACGCGCATGGTGTGGCTGGCGGAAAAGCCAAGCTTGCGCGCGGCTTCCTGCTGGAGGGTGGAGGTGGTGAACGGCGCATAGGGGTGGCGTTTGGTCGGCTTGGTCTCGACGTCCTCAACCCGGAATGTGGCGCTCGCCACAGTGGCCTTGGCGCGCAGGGCAATCCCTTCCGCGCCCAGGCTCAGCCGGTCGAGCTTCTCCCCTTCGAAGCGCACCAGTCGCGCGGTGAAGTCACTGCCGCCCTGTTCGAGCCGGGCGACGACTGACCAGTACTCCTGCGGGCGGAACAACTCGATCTCGCGATCGCGCTCGACGATCAGACGCAATGCGACCGATTGTACGCGACCGGCGCTCTTGGCACCAGGCAGCTTGCGCCACAGCACCGGCGAAAGCGTAAAGCCGAACAGGTAATCGAGCGCGCGGCGCGCCAAGTACGCGTCGATCAAATCCTGATCCAGCTCGCGCGGGTGCTTCATTGCCTCGGTAACCGTGGCCTTGGTGATGGCGTTGAAGGTGACGCGTTCGACTTCCTTGGGCAGCGCCTTGCGCTTGCCCAGCAGCTCGCGGACGTGCCAGCTGATCGCCTCGCCCTCACGATCAGGGTCGGTGGCGAGGATCAATCGGTCAGCGGTCTTGGCAGCATCGACGATCGCCTTCACCCGGCTCGCCTTGTCGCCGTAAAGCTCCCAGTCCATCGCGAAGTCTTCGTCGGGACGGACCGAGCCGTCCTTGGGTGGCAGATCGCGGATATGGCCGTAGGAAGCGAGGACCTTGTAGTCCTTGCCCAGATACTTCTCGATGGTTTTCGCCTTCGCCGGCGATTCTACGATGACTAGCTGCATTGCGACCTGAACATCCCTTACGCGTATGTGTACGCGCGAGGGTGGCGGGGGGCACAGCAAAAGGTCAAGCCCATTGCTGTGTCCCTCGCCCGGTTCAGCGCAGGGCTGTCAGTTGGGCTACAACGCGTTCGTTCGCCAGCGTGGCGGCCTGGGTTGCACCGACGCGGTAGTTCTCCGGCTTGGCGTCGAACTCGATCTTCTTGGTAGCTCCGCCGGTTTTGAACATCCCGCCCATCCCGCCCATCCCGGCTAGCCCGCCCAGCCGGCTCAGCCCGCCCAGCACCCTGGTCGCGGTCTGGGTCGTCTTGGTGAAGCTGCTGGTGGTGTCGCGCATCGTCGCGAAGTCGCCCGCGACCGGGATCGAATCAGTAATCTTGATCGTGGTGGTCTTGCCCGACGGCGCAATGAGCGTGGCGCGCGAATAGTTGCTGGCGATCGACACGCCCGAGTTGACCTTGACCGAGAACCCGCCGTTTTGCTGCTGCTGAGAAAAGTCGATGATATATACGACATCGATCACGCCGACGCCTGACTGCTTGGCATAATTGCTAAGCGCATAAGCAGTCTGGCCTGATGACATGTTCAGGCCCATGCTGCTCATCCCGCTGCCGGTGAAATCGCCGGGGATCAGGTACAGCGCACCCAGCGCAGAAGGCTTGACGAGAGTGACTTTTCCCGTGCTTTTCTTCTCGAGCGCAATGTTCACGTCCAGCGGCGAGACTTCAGGATGGGCGCGCGGCAACGGCGCTCCGAACAGCGCGGCCGGGTCCTGCACGGTATAACCGCTGGCCCGCAACTTGGCGGTGAAGTCGGCATAGGCGGCGTCGGTGATGGTTTGCATCAACGCCGGCGTGATCCCCACCAGCGTGCTTTCAGCGCGCGTGGTGCCTTGGGCCAGCCCGACCAGCCCATCCATTGCCTTGGTCGAATCGACCGACTGGAAGATGAAACCGACATTGAACGCGCCGATCGCCACCTGGGTCACACCCTTGGCAGCATCCTGGCCGGAGACCTTGAGCGGCACTGGCGTGCCCGCGAAGGTCGGCGGCGACGCCGTCAAAGCCAGTGCAGCGATTGCAGTGAGCGACCCCAGTTTCATCGACTTCATATATCTTCCCCCAGTTCGAACGCGGACAATCGATTGCCCTGCTGCGGGGAATAAGCAGCGGAGCGCTGCTGTCAAATTACAGGTGCCGTAATCAAACGGCCTAGCTCATGTAGCCAGCGACACGCGTCCTGCGGCGTGGCGCATCAGCCGCCCTGCCAGTTCCAGTTCGAGCAGGGTCAGCTGGACCGCAGCGGCAGGCGCGCCGGTCTGGCGGATCAGCTCATCGATTGCGATCGGCGCGGTGGTCATCAGGCTGGCGAGGTCGGCGGGTTCCTCGTCCAGCTCTTCAGCGCCGCCGAAGTAGGCCACCGCATCTTCGCGGAAGCTGGAGCGCGGGGTGCCGGTGAAGCTGGACAGGAGCTCAATGATATCCTCGGGCGACTGGACCAGCACCGCACCGTCTCGGATCAACTGGTTGCAGCCGTGCGAGCGAGCGTCGAGCGGCGAGCCGGGCACGGCCATGACCTCGCGCCCGGCCTCGCCTGCGAGCCGCGCCGTGATCAGGGATCCCGATTTTGGCGCAGCCTCGACCACTACGGTCCCCGCCGCCAGCCCGGCGATGATCCGGTTGCGCGAGGGGAAATGGCGGGCGAGCGGCTCGGTTCCGGGTGGCTGCTCCGCGATCAGCAAGCCCTGGCAGGCGATCTCCTCTTGCAGTTCGCGGTGTTCGTGGGGGTAGGCGATGTCGATTCCGCTGGCGATGACGCCGATGGTCGAGGCCGCCCCTGCCCCGCGATGCGCCGCGCCGTCGATGCCGCGGGCGAGGCCGGAGACCACGGTCAGACCAGCTTCGGCCAGTGCCATGGCGAAGTCGCGGGCGAGCTTAACCGCTGCAGCCGAGGCGTTGCGCGCGCCGACGATTGCCACCACCTGGTTCTGCGCCAGCGCCGCATTGCCTCGCACGATCAGGATCGGGGGCGACCCGGCGATCTCGCCGAGCAGTGCAGGATAGTCGGTTGAGTCATGAAATAGATAGCGAGCCCCGGCGCGCTTGACCGCGGCGATCTCGGTGCTGACGCGGTCCACAGAGGCCGGGCGGTAGGCCGCTCCGCCGCGCCGGGCGAGATCGGGCAAGGCCTGCAGCGCGGCCACCCCGTTGCCGAAGCGCCCGATCAACTGGGCGTAACTGACTGGGCCCACGTTGGGCGAGCGCAACAGGCGAATGCGCGCGAAGGCTTCGTCCTGCGCAATCATGCGGAAGTTTTGGTCCCGCCGACACGCGGCTCAGCCCCGGCGCGCAGGCGGGCAATGTTGGCGCGGTGGAGCCAAAGCACCAGCGCGGCGAGTGCGGCAAAGACAGGCGCCAGTTCACCCCTCCCCGACAGCAGAGCAGCAATCGGCGCAGCGACTGCGCCGCTCATCCCGGCGAGCGAGGAAATGCGTGTCGCCGCCAGCACTCCGAGCCAGACCAGCGCATAGGCCAGACCGATCGGCCAACCCAAGCCGAGCGATACGCCCATCAAGGTCGCTACACCTTTGCCGCCCTTGAAGCGCAGCCAGACGGGGAAGCAATGCCCAAGCATGGCACCCGCTCCGGCTGCGGCTCCGATCAGCGGCAGGGCAGCTCCGAACAGGCGCTGGGCAAGCAAGATCGCCGCCAGCCCTTTGCCCATATCCAGAAGCAAGGTCGCCGCGGCCAAACCCTTGCGCCCGGTGCGCAGCACGTTGGTCGCGCCGATATTACCCGAGCCGATCGTGCGCAGATCGCCCACGCCTGAGATGTGCGTCAGGATCAATCCGAAGGGGATCGAACCGAGCAGATAACCGAAAAGGAGGGCGAGCGACCATGACATGACAGCGGTCTTAACCGGCCAGCTCGCGCTTGTCGAAGGCTGCGGCTTCCCTTTCCCCGGCTGCCCGGTAGAAGGGCGCCCGCCATGACGAGCCGGGGGACACAGATTTTGCGCGAAGTCAGTTCCGAAGCCCCGATTCTGCTGTTCGATTCGGGGGTTGGCGGGCTCTCGGTGCTGGACGCCCTGCGCCGGGTCCTGCCGGATGCGCCGGTGATCTACGCCGCCGACAACGCCGGTTTGCCTTATGGCGCCAAGACCGAGGCGCAGATCGCGGCGCGGGTTGCCGGACTGCTCGGACGGATGACCGAGCGGTTCCGTCCGCGCGTGGTGTGCATCGCCTGCAACACCGCCTCGACCATCGCTCTGGCCTCGGTCCGCGAAGTGCTCGAAGTTCCGATCGTCGGTAGCGTGCCCGCGATCAAGCCTGCAGCCCTGCTAACCCGCAGCGGCACGTTCGGCCTGCTTGGCACAGCGGCCACGATCCGCCAGGGTTATGTCGACCTGCTCGAACATGAGTTCGCCCAAGGCAAGCACCTGATCCGCCACGCAGCACCCGAACTGGTCGCGGCCGCCGAGGTCAAGCTGCGCGGCGAGGTGCCCGATCCGGCGATCTTCGACCGGGCGGCGCAAGGCCTGCTGACCAAGCCCGGTGGCGCGGCGATCGATACGGTGGTGCTGGCTTGCACCCATTTTCCGTTGCTTGCCGACGAACTGCGCCAGGCCTTCGGGCCCGACGTCCGCTTTGTGGATGGCGCTGAAGGAATTGCGCGGCGGATTGCAGCCCTGACCGCCGATCAGTCTTTCACCCGCTCCGCACCTGACTTCGCCCTGTTCACGGACCCCGACGATAACCTTGCCGCACTGTTGCCCGCACTGGCCTTGCGCGGAGTTTCGCGATACGAAGTGTTCTAGGGGGAAGGATATATGACGAAGAGGCTAAACCTAGCCCTTTTGATCCTGTTGCTGCTGATCGGGCCACCGTTTTACTGGCTGCTGATCGACAATCACGTCGGCAATCGCCCGGCTCACCCGATCGACATCGCCTTGCTTCGCCAGATGGCCGACGCAATTCCCGGCCAAGCCCCGACATCGATTGCGGTCGAGATCGTCGCTAACCGGTCGGTCCAGGGTAACATCCTCGCGGCGGGCAGCGGCATGAGGTCGCGTATGATCGGCGTGATGGCTTTCCGGCTTGAGGTGCCAGGCGCTCGGCCGATCATGATCGACAGCGGCATGACACCAGGAAAAGCTCGAAGCCTGTCAATGAACGAGTATTCCGCTGGCGCACAGGCGCGGGTCGATGCGGCCTTGCGCCAAGCCGGGCTGATCCTGCTGACCCATGAGCATGCCGATCATGCCGGCGGACTGATGGATCTGAGCGCCCGGCAGCCAGCGGTTCTGACCCACATACGTCTCAACATCGCGCAGCAAGTCGCCCTCAATGTCCCTCGCCCCGGGGCAAATGCGCCGGTTCCCCTGCCCGATCGTCCGGTCTGCGTTGCGCCCGGCATTGTGGTATTTCCCAGCCCCGGGCACACGCGCGGTTCGCAGATGATTTACGTCCGCCTGGCCAACCGAATGGAATATCTGTTCGCCGGGGACACTGCGACGATGGACATCAGCTGGAAGCAGGTCCGCGGCCGTTCACGGCTGCTGGCCGACTACCTGTCACCCGAAGACCGACCCGCCGTGGCAGCCTGGCAACGTACCATTGCCAGGCTTAAAGAGCAGGACCGGGACCTGCTGATTATCCCGGGACACGATTTTGAGTGGGTCACCGATCCCAAGAGCTTCAACCGCATCCGGCTCGGCTTCGTCCAGGAGCGGCTGGTCCACTAAAATCGCTTTGCTTCAGTGCTTCACATCGCGCTTTCCAAGCTTGCCCACATTCGCTAAGCAACGCTCGATTTTGTCCGGTACCGCCCTCATGGGCGAGCGGACCCATGCGGGATGATCGCTCGGTGAACTACGACCAGATCTTCGACGAGGCGATTGATCGCCTGCACTCCGAAGGCCGCTATCGGGTGTTTATCGAGATTCTGCGCAACAAGGGTTCCTATCCTAACGCGCGCTGTTTTGCAGGGCACAACGGGCCAAAGCCGATCACCGTATGGTGCTCGAACGATTACCTGGCGATGGGCCAGCACCCCAAAGTCATCGCCGCAATGGAAGAGGCGTTGCACGATGTCGGCGCCGGTTCGGGCGGCACGCGCAACATTGGCGGGAATACGCACTATCATATCGAGCTGGAGGCCGAACTGGCCGACCTGCACGGCAAGGACGCGGCGCTGCTGTTCACTTCGGGCTATGTCTCGAACGACGCGACGCTATCGACCCTGGCCAAGATCCTGCCCGGCTGCGTGATCTTTTCCGACGAATTAAACCACGCCAGCATGATTGCCGGGATCCGCAATTCGGGCGCGGAAAAGCAGGTTTTCCGCCACAACGACATGGCTCATCTGGAAGAGCTGCTGGCCGCTTGCGACCCGGCAGCGCCCAAGCTGATCGCGTTCGAGAGCGTCTATTCGATGGACGGCGACATCGCCCCGCTCCATCAAATCTGCGACCTGGCTGACCAGTACAACGCACTTACCTATATCGATGAGGTCCACGCCGTGGGCATGTACGGCCCACGCGGTGGCGGAATTTCCGAGCGTGACGAGGCCGCCCATCGCATCACTCTTATCGAGGGCACACTGGGCAAAGCCTTCGGCGTCATGGGCGGCTATGTTGCCGCGGATCGCAGAATCATCGACGTCATCCGCAGCTATGCCCCCGGCTTCATCTTCACCACCTCGCTGGCTCCGGTGCTGGTCGCTGGCGTACTTGCCGCCGTGCGCCACCTCAAGGGCTCGAACGAAGAGCGTGAGGCCCAGCAAAAAGCCGCCGCCACGCTCAAGACACTGCTCCGCGAAGCTGGCCTACCAGTGATGGATTCGGTCACCCACATCGTTCCGCTGATGGTCGGCGATCCGGTCCGCGCCAAGCAGATCAGTGATATCCTGCTCGCCGAGTATGGCGTCTACGTTCAGCCAATCAACTACCCTACCGTGCCTCGCGGCACCGAACGCCTGCGCTTCACGCC
Source organism: Novosphingobium sp. (assembly GCA_043781375.1). Taxonomy (GTDB): domain Bacteria; phylum Pseudomonadota; class Alphaproteobacteria; order Sphingomonadales; family Sphingomonadaceae; genus Novosphingobium. Next base: position 41,017 of record JAYWBP010000001.1, on the reverse strand, counting down.
GGGGCCTGCGCATAGCGTGGCAATGATGCAGGAACTTACCGCTGCGCTGGTCGAAATCTGGTCGCGGCTGGAGCTGCGCCGGGCGGCCTGATGCTTTGTTGAGGTGCCGTGACGTGCTTCTTCAAATCCGCGTGACTTGCCCTTGCTCATGCGGGTATCAACGTTCACCGGCTTTCGCCGTCCGCGACTACTGCGGCAAATCAAGATATGATGCGCAAACGCACAGGAGATTGGGATGGCTGAAGACTGGGCTGCCAACGTCAAGAAATACGTGCCCGATGCCGATGACGGAATCATTTCGGGGATCGTGCGGTACTGCGGAATAGCTTTGCAGAAACCCGATTCCTCGCTGGTGTCGATGAGTGATTTCAAGGAGACCGGGCGAGTTCGCGAAAACTTCTTGAAAAAGAAACTGGCGCTGACGCAACCCGACGCCGAGCTCGATACCGCGATCATGGCCGTGGGCACGCGAATGAAGGCTGAGAACTTTAAGAACCGAGTCACCGTTTACTACCTTCTGGCCGACAGCTTCGGAAAGCTTGGCCTATTCGCCAAGGCCGGATCCGCTACCGTCTCGGCAGACCAGGCAACACCGGCCAATGATCCCGCGAGTGGACTTGGCGCCGCCGCGCGCGGTGCTGCCGGGTCAGGCGCAAGCCCGGATACGCCTGAGCTGATTTCCGCTACGCCGATTGCTCCACCTGCGCCTGTCGCGGTCGTTCCTCCTCCACCGCCGCCCGCCAGTATGTCGCCGCCTTCTGAACCAGCCGCCCCGCAGCCGCTTCTCGATCCAGCAGCCCTGGCAACTGACGACGGCACCGGCACACGCTGGCTACCGTGGTTGTTGATCGCGGTGGGCCTGATCTTGCTGCTGGTGCTGCTGTCGCGCTGCTCGTAGCATCAGGACGCGGGGTTCCTCGCCACATCCAATGCAATAACCGCCCCCGCCGATGCGACCGACATCAGCAACGCCGCAGCGCGCCGGGTGAGAGTGACCGTCAAGTAAAGAGACTTGCGACCGGCCGGGGTGACTCCCCGGCCGGTCAAAGTTGCGATTAGCGCAGGCTCACCACATTGTCGCTAACCCGCGGATCGCGACGGTCGCCGGTATACTGGCTTGCCATCGGTTCGTCCGAAACCTCGACCACCTCGCTCTGGCCAAAGCCGTTGAACGCTGTGCGCATGGCTGCGCCGTAAGCGCCGAGCATGCCGATCTCGATATAGTCGCCGGCCTTGGTGTCGCCCGGCAGCTGGAACGGCCCCTGCATGTAGTCGGCATCATCGCAGGTCGGCCCATAGAAGGCAAAATCGCTCTCAGCTTCGCTGCGCCCCTCGTTGAGGCTGCGGACCGGGAAACGCCACCCGATGTGTGCCGCATCGAACAGCGCGCCATAGGCGCCGTCGTTGATATACAGTTCATCTCCGCGACGCTTTTCGACGCGCACGATGAGCGAGTTGTATTCGGCACACAGCGCCCGGCCCGGTTCACACCACAGCTCCGATGAATAGGAGATCGGCAGCGATTCAGAGGCGCGGTGGATAACGCCGAAGTAATCCTCCAGCGGCGGCGGCTCCATGCCGGGATAGATTGAGGGAAAGCCGCCGCCGACATCGATGATGTCGACCGTGACTGCCGCATCGACGATGGCCGCACGGACCCGCTCCATTGCCTGGACATAAGCAAACGGGGTCATTGCCTGGCTGCCGACGTGGAAGCAGATCCCCAGGCTGTCCGCCACCTGGCGGGTTGCCTGGAGCAATGGCGCGGCGTCCGCCAGGTCGATCCCGAACTTGGCAGCCAGACTCAGCTCCGAATGTTCGGATGAGACCCGCAAGCGCACGCACAGGGCCAGGTCTTCGGCACCATTGGTGGCAGCGACCATCTTTTCCAGTTCCTCATGCGCGTCGAGGCTGAAAGTGCGCACGCCGTGGGCGGTGTAGGCCTCGGCAATGGCGCTGAAAGTCTTTACCGGGTGCATGAAGCACAGCACCGCCTCGGGCAGCACCGAGCGTACCAGGCGAACCTCGGCAATCGAGGCGACATCGTAATGCGTGATGCCCGAAGCCCATAGCACCCGCAGCAGGTCGGGCGACGGATTCGCCTTCACAGCATAAAGCGATTTGCCCGGAAACTTCTCGGCAAAGAAGCGGGCAGCGCGCGCGGCAGCGTGCGGACGATTCAGAATTACGGGTTCGTCCGGCGAAAGCGTGCGGACTACAGCCGATGCGTCAGGATGATGGTGCAACTCAAGGGACCTCCAACGGGTAAGTTAAACAAAACTGCCTTGCGGTTTGGAAGTCCCCATGGGGCAGCGGGAGGTCGCTATAAGGGGGTGATTGTGAACTGCAAGTGAAAAACGGGACGTTGCGCCCCCGATCGGGACGGGTCGCGGCAGGACGTTGATGAAACACCCTCAAGTCTTTGCAGTTGCTTAAGAATCTGCAGGTGAGCGCAGGAGCGATCAGCTCAGCCGATCCCGAAAATCAGCGTACGAAAAGCGCTTCACACAGACCAGCGAATCGTCTGCGCTGTCCCACAGCCAGATCGACGGCAGCGGCACGCCGTTGAAGGTCGTCGTTTTGACCATCGAATAGTGCGCCTGATCGAGGAAAGCGATGCGCCGGCCGGGCTCGATCGGTCCGTCCAGCCGGTAATCGCCGATGACATCGCCCGCCAGGCATGATGGCCCGCCCAGGCGGATCGTCTCGCCTTCCTCGCCCTCGCTGAGCAGGGCCGGGCGATAGGGCGCCTCGATTACATCGGGCATATGGCAGGTGGCGGACAGGTCGGTGATGCCCAGCCGCATCCCGTTCCACGACGTATCGAGTATCGTGCCGACGAGGATCCCGGCATCGAGCGCCACGGCTTCGCCCGGTTCGAGATAGAGCGCGCAGCCGGTCTCGGTTTTCACCGCCTTGAGGAACCTGACCAGTTCTTCGCGCTGGTAATCGGCGCGGGTGATGTGGTGGCCACCACCGAAGTTGAGCCACTTGAGCTGGGGCAGATAGGCCGCAATGTGCGGTTTCAAAGCCTCCCAGGTGCGCTGGAGCGGGGCACAGTCCTGTTCGCACAGGGTATGGAAGTGGAGTCCGGTGACGCCTTCGAGATGGGCCGCGGTGAGCTGGTCGACCGGGAAACCCAGCCGCGAATGAGCGGCGCAAGGGTCATAACGCGGCACTTCGCCCTCGGCGTGGAGCGGGTTGATCCGCAGACCGACGTCGAACTTCGCACCCTGTGCCCGCGCCTGGTCGAGCACCGGGCGAAATCGGCCATGCTGGTCGGGCGAATTGAAAATCACGTGATCGGACAGGCGGCAGATTTCGGGCAGGTCCTCGGCCTTGAAAGCCGCGCAATAGGTCGCGATCTCACCCGAATAGCGCTCACCCGCCAGCATCGCTTCCCACAGGCCCGAGGTGCACACGCCGTCAAGATATTCGCCGATCAGCGGCGCAACCTGCCACATCGAAAACGCCTTGAGCGCAGCCAGCACCTTGATCCCGGCGCGGTCGCGAACATCGGCCAGGATCGCAAGGTTGCGGCGCAATGCAGCGGCATCGACCACGAAAGCCGGGCTGTCGACGCGGGTGAGATCGAACTGAGCGAAAGCGCCCGGATCGCCGGCTCTGGTTTCCATCGCGTCCGCTACTCCTCCACCGTATTTTCGTCATTCCTGCGTTGGCGGGAACCCATCTCGTGAGCTCTCCCTTGCCGCGAGCAGAGCAGATGGATCCCCGCCGGTGCGGCGATGACGAATGATGGGTGCGAATGCGGCTTCAAAACCCCAGCGGCCCGACCAATTCCTCAACCTGCCACGGCAGGCCCTGCTCATTGAGCATCGCCATGAACGGATCGGGATCCAGTTGTTCCATGTTGAACACCCCTGCCCCAGACCACGCGCCCGTCAGCATCAGCGCAGCCCCGATCATCGCCGGTACGCCGGTGGTATAGCTGATCGCCTGATTGCCGGTTTCGGCAAAGGCCTCCTCGTGGTCGCAGATGTTGTAGAGGTAGAAGGTCTTCTCGCCACTTCCATCGAGCGCTTCGCCAGTGGCGATGTCGCCGATGTTGGTCTTGCCCTTGGTGGTCGGGCCCAGGCTTTCGGGCTTGGGCAGCACGGCGGCAAGGAACTGCAGCGGCACGATCTCGCGGCCCTGGTACATGACCGGCTCGATCCCGGTCATGCCGACGTTCTGGAGCACGGTCAGATACTGGATATAGGCATCGCCGAAGGTCATCCAAAAGCGGATGCGCGCGATTTCGGGCAGGTGCGTTTTAAGGCTCTCCAGCTCCTCGTGGTACATCAGATACATGGTCTTCGGCCCGACGCTCGCGAAGTCGAACGACTGGCGAATGGTCAGCGCTGGCGTCTCCACCCACTTGCCATCGGCCCAATGGCGCGCCGACGCGGTGATCTCGCGGATGTTGATCTCGGGGTTGAAATTGGTCGCAAAGGGCTGGCCGTGGTCGCCGCCGTTGCAGTCGAGAATGTCGAGTGTACGAATGGTCTTCAACTTGTGCTTCTTGAGCCACATCGCGAACACGCTGGTCACGCCGGGATCGAAGCCCGAACCGAGCAGCGCCATCAGGCCCTTTTCGGCGAAGCGATCCTGATAGGCCCATTGCCAGTGATATTCGAACTTGGCCTGGTCGCGTGGCTCGTAGTTGGCAGTGTCGAGATAGTTCACGCCTGCGGCCAGGCAGGCGTCCATGATCGCCAAGTCCTGATAAGGCAGCGCCAGATTGACGACCAGCTTGGGCTCGATCTGCGCGATCAGGGCGGTCAGCGCGACGACATCCTCGGCATCGATCTGGTAGGTGTCAATGGCGGCACCGGTACGCTCTTTGACCGCCGCAGCGATCGCATCGCACTTGCTCTTAGTCCGGCTGGCGAGGCTGATATGGCTGAAGATAGACTTATTCATTGCCATCTTGTGGACCGCGACCGACCCGACCCCGCCCGCACCAATCACCAGAACCTTGCTCAACTACTTCTCCTATCGCCATCGGCAGGCTTGCGCATATAGGGCGGTTCCATGACATCTCAACTCATCCGCTCGCCCACCGCCGCCGGAGTGGCGCGGGCCCACGCCAAGATCATGGCACTGCTGCCGCCCACGCCGCTGCTGCCGCTGGAGATCGACGGGGTGACGGTGTGGTGCAAGGCTGAGTGTTTACAGCCGATTGGCGCGTTCAAAATCCGCGGCGCCTGGCATCGCCTGACCGCGCTGTCCGAAGCCGAACGCGCGCGCGGCGTTGTCGGCGTCTCGAGCGGCAATCATGCTCAGGGAGTCGCCTGGGCCGCCCGGCGCCTCGGCATTGCCGCAACCATCGTCATGCCGCGCGACGCGCCGCAGGTTAAGCTCGACGCGACCCGCACGTTAGGCGCCGAAGTAGTACTCTATGACCGCTACAGCGAATCCCGAGAGGCAATTGCAGTGGCGCTGTGTGAGGCGAGCGGGGCCACGCTGGTCCATGCCTTTGCCGACCCCTGGGTAATCGAGGGCCAGGGTACGGCGGGTCTGGAGATCGTCGCGCAGATGAAGGAGCGCGCCGGTGGTTCGCCGACCCGGATCGTGGCGTGCTGCGGCGGCGGTGGTCTGAGCGCCGGGCTGGCGCTGGCCTGCCCCGATGCGGAGATCGTGCCGGTCGAGCCTGAGGGCTGGGACGATGTGGCACGCAGTCTGGCGGCGGGAGAGATTCTCTCCGTGCCATCGGACGCGCCCGCGACAGCCTGCGACGCGCTCCAGACTATGGCGACCGCGCCGATCAACTTCGCCGTTCTGAAAGAGCGCTGCGCCTATGGCCTGACCGTCAGCCCCGCCGAGGTTCGTGCCGCGCAGCGCCTGGCTTTCGCCAAGCTCCAGCTGGTGCTCGAGCCGGGCGGCGCAGCGGCGCTGGCGGCGGCGCTGGCGGGTAAGGTTTCGCTCGATGGGCGGACGGCAATCATGCTGACCGGGGGTAACACCGATCCACAGTCATTCGCGGCGGTGCTTACCGGAGATTAGGTGGCGTTTGACAATCTAAACCGTCGGGAGCAGGCTTCCGCCAATAAGAGGGGGATTACAAATGCAAGCACAAATGCTCGCGCCGGCCGCCGTGCTGGTGCTCTGGTCGCTGATCATGCTGATGTGGATGACCGCCACGCGGTTCGGTGCATTCAAGGTGGCGAACTTCGATCTTTCGAAAGCCGCGCCGGGTGGACGTGGGGACAGCCTCAATGGCGTGTTGCCCGACAACGTCATGTGGAAGAGCCACAATTTCACTCACCTGATGGAGCAGCCGACAATTTTCTATCCCACGGTAGTGATCCTCGCCCTGACCGGCGCGGGCGCGATCGATGTTGCCATGGCCTGGGGTTATGTCGCACTTCGGATCGTCCATTCGATCTATCAGGCGACGATCAACAGGGTGCCGGTGCGACTGGTATTTTTCGCACTCTCCACAGTGTGTCTGGCGGTTCTCGCCGTTCGCGCGGTGATCGCGACATTGTTCGGCATGGGAGGCTGAGATGATCGGCATGGCAATCCTCCAGCCGGTTGTCGCGCTGGCGATCTGGACCATGATTATGTGGGTGTGGCTCTACGCCACCCGCATCCCGGCGATGCGCGCAGCCAAGATCGACGTTGCCACGCGAACGGGCGGTACCGGCGGCAGCCTCGACGGGGTCCTGCCTGAACAGGTTCAGTGGAAGTCACACAATTACAACCACCTACACGAAGCGCCGACGGTGTTTTATGCAGTGGCTATCGTGTTGGCAATCGTCGGGCATGGTGACGGGTTCAGCACTACTGTGGCGTGGATTTACGTCATGCTGCGGATCGCCCATTCGCTGGTCCAGGCCACGGTCAACCGGGTAATGGTGCGGTTTTTGCTGTTCGCGCTGTCGTCGCTGGCCCTGATGATGCTTGTGGCTGAGGCTGCGCTGGCGGTGTTCTAAGGGGGTAGATGCCCCTCCGTCAGTTCCTGCGGCGCGCAGCGGCTGACGGAAGGGGCCCTTCGCTTCCCCTAAAACTTGTTATCGCGCGGAAACCCGCTCGGCGGCATCCGGCCTGCAGCACCGCGAGCTACTTTCCACAGACGCATATCCTTCTCCGTCCGCATCCGTCCGCTGTCCCCGCCCATCTGCCACGACAGGCCGTCGTCCAGGGTCAGCGTAATCGCATCGGCCAGCCCGCCATCGCGGTAACGCTGGAGAGTAACCCCCTGCCCGCGCGCCAGGATCGGCAGCTCGGACAGGCTGAAGATCACCAGCTTGCGATTGTCACCCACGACAGCCACGTGATCGTGTTCCGGCGCGATCTCGCGGACCAGCATGAGCTTGATCCCCGGCTTGACGCTCATCACCCCCCGGCCTTTGCGGGTTTCCGCCAGCAGCTCACTCGCCTCGGCGGCAAAGCCACGCCCGGCGTTCGACACCAGCAATAACTGCGCGCCCGGGCGATGGACCACCAGCGCCACCACCTGGGCCTCAGCCTCGATATCCAGCATCGTCCGAATCGGCTCGCCAAATCCGCGCGCACCGGGCAGCTTGTCGGCGCCCAGGGTATAGAACCGCCCATTGTCGCAAGCGATCAGCAGCTTGTCAGTGGTCTGGGCGTGGAGTGCAAAGGCTGGGCCGTCGCCTTCTTTGAACTTGAAGTCGCCATCTAAAGCCAGGTGTCCCCGCGCCCCGCGGATCCAGCCGCGCTGCGAGAGGATCACCGTCACCGGCTCCTTCTCGATCATTGCGTCCATGTTGAACTCGCGGGTGGCACCGGCCTCGGCCAGGGTCGTGCGCCGCCGCCCCAGCAGCGTATCCTCGGCATAGTCCTTGCGCAGCGTGGCCAGGTCGCGCTTGAGCCGGGTGCGCTGGCGAGCGGGACTTTCAAGCAACTTTTCCAACTCGCCCTGCTCGGCCATCAGTTCATCACGCTCGCCGCGCAGTTCCATCTCCTCCAGCTTGCGCAAGCTGCGCAGCCGCATGTTGAGGATGGCTTCGGCCTGGCGGTCGGTCAGGCTGAACTCGGCCATCATGATCGGCTTGGGCTCGTCCTGGGTGCGGATAATCTCGATGATCCGATCGAGATTGAGGTAGGCAATAATATAACCTTCGACCAGCTCCAGCCGCGCCGCGATCTTCTCCAGGCGGTGGCGGCTGCGGCGCAGCAGGATGTCGATCTGGGCGATCACCCATTGCTGGAGCAGCAGCCTGAGCCCCATAACGCCCGGCGTCCGGCTGGCATCGAGGACGTTGAGGTTAAGGCTGAACCGCGTCTCCAGATCGGTCAGCCGATAAAGGCTGTCTTTGATCAGGTCAGGATCGACATTGCGACTCTTGGGGATCAGCACCAGCCGGATCGCCTCGTCGCTTTCGTCGCGGATATCTTCCAGGATCGGCAGTTTGCGATCGTTTATGGCCTGGGCGATCTGTTCGATCAGCTTGCCCTTCTGGACCATGTAGGGGATCTCGCTGATCACCAGTTGCCAGGTGCCATTGCCGAGCCGCTCGATCCCTGCGTCGCGGTCCTCGGCCACTTTGGACTCCGCCGCATGGTAGCGCGCCCGAACCCGGAACGCGCCGCGTCCGCTTTCATAGGCTGCCGCGATCGACGCCGGGCTATCGACCACCACGCCACCGGTGGCAAAGTCAGGGCCCTTGAACACTTCCATCAGCTCGGCGTGTTCGACATACGGGTTGTCGATCAGCAGCAGGGTCGCGTCGATCACTTCGGCAACGTTGTGGCTGGGGATTGAGGTCGCCATGCCCACGGCGATTCCGCTGGAGCCGTTGGCGAGCAGGTTAGGGAAAATGCCCGGGAAGATTTCGGGCTCCTCGTCCTCGTTGTTGTAGGTCGGGTGGAAAGTGACCGTGCCGTCTTCCAGCCCGGACATAAGCTGCATCGCGGTCTTGGTCAGGCGGGCTTCGGTATAGCGGTAGGCGGCGGCATTATCGCCGTCGATATTGCCGAAGTTACCCTGACCCTCGACCAGCGGATAGCGCAGCGCGAAATTCTGGGCGAGCCGGACCATCGCATCGTAGACCGAGGAATCGCCATGAGGGTGGTACTTGCCGATGACGTCGCCGACCACTCGCGCCGACTTCTTGAACGCTTGCCCCGGGTCCAGCTTGAGCTGGCGCATCGCCCACAACAGGCGGCGATGAACCGGCTTAAGCCCGTCGCGCAGGTCGGGCAGCGAACGCGCGGTGATCGTCGACAAGGCATAGACCAGGTAACGCTCTGACAGCGCACTGTCGAACGGCGCATCGACGATCGTGTCGAACGGATCCGGATGGGTAGTCGTGTCGTTCGCCATGGTCGGACGCCCTAGCAATGCGGCAGGCTGTGCGGAACCGGGGGAACGGCTTTTTCCGCCACTCATTGTTCAGACCAAGGCCTTATTCCCCGGAGCATCCCATGACCAAGCGCGTCCTTATCCTTGCCACCGACGGTTTCGAGCAGTCCGAATTGATCGAACCCAAGAAGGCGCTGGAAGCCGCCGGGATCGAAACCGTCGTCGCCAGCCCCAAAACAGGCTCGATCAAGGGATGGAACCATGGCGACTGGGGCCTGTCGGTCACGGTCGATGCCGCGATCGGCGACGTCGATTCACGGGACTTCGACGCGCTGCTGCTGCCCGGCGGCCAGATGAACCCGGACATCCTGCGGATGGACCCGGATGCGATCGGGCTGGTTGAGGCGTTCGACGACGCCGGCAAGCCGATCGCAGCGATCTGCCATGGACCGTGGTTGCTGGTCGAGGCCGACATCATTGACGGCCGCACCGTCACTGGCTGGCCCTCGATCCGCACCGATCTTGAAAACGCGGGCGCTGACGTGGTCGATCAGGAAGTGGCGATCGACGGCAACCTGATCACCAGCCGCAAGCCCGATGACATCCCCGCGTTTTCGAAAGCTCTGATCGACGCGCTGGCCTGATTCTAACGCTTCTGCATGTTGTTGCTCGCGCCGGGAATGCGGAATTCGATCCCGTCGAGTTCCGCCGTCAGGGTTATCTGGCAAGACAGGCGGCTGGTTCGTGTGACATCCGCGGCGAGATCGAGCATGTCGTCTTCGTCGTCGGATGCCTGCGGGAGCTTATCGAACCACTCGGGCGCGACGATGACGTGACAGGTTGAACAAGCCATTTGACCTTCGCAGGTGCCTTCGAGCGGCATATCGGCGGCTTGCGCAACCTCCAGCAGTCGAGTCCCTTCCTCGGCCTTGATCGAAACGCGTTGTCCGTTCGTCCGCGTGAAATGAACCTCAATCACGTTTACGTTCCCTGAGCAGTTGCTGCGTCATTAAGGGCAACACTGGCCGCTGCAATTTCCGCTTCAGTTGAATAGCGTCCGAAGCCGATGCGGATCGAGCTTTTGATCTGGGCGCGGTCGAGGCCGAGTGCGGTCAGTACCTGGCTCGGCTTGCCCGATTCGCTAGCGCAGGATGAGCCAGCTGAAAAGGCGATGTCGCGCAGGTCGGACATCAATCGGGCGACGTCGAGCCCGTCGCGGCGCACGTTAAGATTGCCGTGCCAGCGCGCGCTTGCGCTGCCATTCAGGTGCCACAGCGCGAGCGCCTCGCGCGCCTTGTGCCACAACACAGCAACATGCGCTGCGTCGGCTTCCTGACGTTCGAGCGAAACTGCAGCCGCCGCGCCGAAACCGGCACACAGCGCCGGGCTGAGCGTGCCCGAACGCAAGCCATCTTCCTGCCCACCGCCATGGATCAATGGCTCCAGTTCAACCCCGTCGCGAATCCACAGTGCCCCGATGCCCTTGGGGCCATAAAGCTTGTGCGCGGTCACCGCGATCAGGTCAGCGCCCTTTGCCGCCCCGATTTTTCCCGCCCCCTGTACGGCGTCGCACAGCAGAAGCGCACCTGCCGCATGGGCCGCCTCAGCCAAAGCCGCGATAGGCTGGATCGTGCCGATCTCGTTGTTGACCTGCATCACCGCGACCAGGTCAGTGCCCGGTTTCACTTTGGTCCCGGCGTCCACAAGCCCGTCGGCATTGACGGGGATCACATCGACTTGCGCGCCGCTGGCCGCTGCTGCAGCCTTTACTGCCGAATGCTCGATTGCCGAATAGGCGATCCGCCGGGGATGTCGCCCCAGGATCGCCAGGTTGATCGCTTCGGTCGCCCCGCTGGTGAAGATCACGCGCCCGCCCGCGGGAAGCAATGCCGCAACCTGCTCGCGCGCCAGTTCGACCGCGGCCCAGGCCGAACGTCCGATCGGATGCGCACTATGCGGGTTGGCGAAGCCTGTCGCATCTGGTCCGGCCAGCCACGGCATCATCGCAGCCAGTGCCTCGGGCGCGAGTGGCGTCGTCGCCTGGTAATCAAGGTAGATCACGCTGCCACCTGCCGGGCCGCAGCGATCTCGCGCCATGCGGCCAGAAAGCGATCGATCTGCGCAGAAGTAGTTTCGCGCCCGATGCTGACCCGGATGACCTGACTGGCGTCTGTCGCGCCTAGCCCCATTGCCGCCAGGACATGGCTGGGGCGCAGCGATCCCGAGGAGCAGGCGCTCCCCGCCGACACCGCAATGCCCAGCGCATCAAGGCGGATCAGTTGCACCGCAGCGGTCACGCCCGGCATCCGGTAGGCAGCGATGGTGGGCAGGCGCGCGGCCTCGGCAGCGATGATCGCACCCCCACTGGCGAGGATTTCAGCATCCAGACCCTGGCGCAGCGTTGTGGCGCGATCCACCCATCCACTGCCGACTTCCAGCGCAGCAGCCATGCCAAGCGCGCCCGGCAAGTTCTCGGTCCCCCCCCGATAGCCGCGCTCTTGCCCGCCACTCGGCACAATCATCGTGAAGTCGCGGACCAGCAACGCCCCGATCCCGATCGGACCACCAAACTTGTGCGCCGATATGGCGATCAGGTCCGCATCGGCCAGCGCAATTTTGCCGGCGCTCTGCGCGCAGTCAGCCAGCAGCAGTCCCCCTGCCCCGTGTGCCGCCGCCGTAATCGCTTCGAGCGGCTGGATAACGCCCGTTTCGCTGTTGACCTGCTGCACTGCGATCAGGCCAGTCAGCCTAGAATCTGCGGGATCGATCCGCCCGATCGTATCGACTCCCAGCCGCGTCGCCGCTTCGGCATGGCGCAACACCGCTTCATGCTCGACCGCCGACGCAGCCACCAGAGGCAGGCGGCAGCACGAACAGGCAATCGCCAGCGCCTCGCTCGCCCCCGAAGTAAAGATCACTTCCCCCGGCCAATCGAGAGCCCGGGCGATCCGCGCCCGCGCATCTTCCAATGCCGCCTTCGCCGCCCGCCCCGCCCGATGCGGGCTTGACGGATTGGCCCACAGCGCAAACCCGCGCGCCATCTCCGCCTGTGCCTCGGGCAGCAACGGCGTGGTGGCGGCATGGTCAAGATAGAGCGAATCGGCGATCATCGCGGGAACATTGCTTTCGGGGCTGCAATTTCTATATAGCGCTGCGCTCTCATTCAAAGTCCCCATCGGGCGCCGGCAACGTTTAGCCGGGCACCGCGGATCGGGACAGTCCAGCTTTCAGGTACCCAAACCGATGCCCGCAGTTATTTTCCCCGGCCCCGAAGGCCGTCTCGAAGGCCGCTTCCAGCCCGGGCCGCGCCCGCGCGCGCCAGTAGCGATGATCCTCCATCCGCACCCGCAGGCCGGGGGGACGATGAACGATCGCATTACCCAGGCGCTCTACAAGACCTTCGTTAACCGCGGTTTCGCGACGCTGCGCTTCAACTTTCGTGGCGTCGGCCGCAGCCAGGGCAGCTTTGACAACGGCATCGGCGAACTGTCCGACGCCGCCGCCGCGCTCGATTGGGTCCAGTCGATTCATCCCGAGGCGCAGACCACCTGGATCGCGGGCTACAGCTTTGGCGCGCTGATCGGAATGCAATTGATGATGCGGCGCCCGGAAATTCGCGGGTTCATCTCGGTCGCCCCGCCGGCCAACATGTACGATTTCAGCTTCCTTGCGCCCTGCCCGGCCTCGGGCATCATCGTCCAGGGCAATGCCGATACGGTGGTCACGCCCGGAGCGGTGCAGAAGCTGGTCGACAAGCTGCGGACCCAGCGCCACATCACCATCCACCATGATGAAATCCCGCGCGCCAACCATTTCTTCGAGACCGAACTGAGCGAGATGATGCGCTCGGTCGATAACTACCTCGATATGCGGTTGTCGCCGGATTGCCCGATCAAGTAATCAGCGGGGCTGCTGGCTGACCGGCGCCGAACTATCGCCGAGCGGGATCGTCCAGATCAGCACGTTGCCCAGCATAACCAGCGCCGCCAGGCCCATCAGCGTGGCCTGGCGGCGCTCGTTACGACGCCAGGCGAGCACCGCGCCGAGGCCCAGGGCGAGCGCCCCGAGCATCAGCAGAGACAGGATAAACCCCGAAGTCATGCCCGGTCAGGCCCGCCCGCCCAGATAGCTGCCGCGCTCGCCACCACCGCCACTGTCAGTGCCTGCGGCCCGATCCGCCGTAGTCTTCTGGCCAAAGCCGCGCAGGATCGAGGCAGCAGCGCATCCGCGCCGCTCTGCGCTTCCTGCGGAGTGATGCCCAGTTGCTGGGAGATGGCAGAAAGGCCTGCGGCCTTCTGGATCATATCCATGATAACCATCCGCTCATTCCTTCTGCCTGCACCCGGCAGTCCTTGCGAACATACCATGGCATGGCTTAAACCATGTTTTGACAGGCCCCGTCCTGGAAATACGGAACTAACCTCGCCATCGCGGCTTTCAACTACAGCCAGGGTTCTCTCAACAAAAAAAGGATTCAAGATGAGCATTTTCAGTTCGATCAAGGACGCTATCTTCGGTCACAAGGCCGAACCAGCCCCAGCTCCTGCGCCCGCTGCAGCAGCACCTGCTGCCGATGCAACTGGACCCGCTCCGGCAGCCGCCGCTTCCGTCGATGTCGAGGCCAGCCTGACTGCAATGAACCAGGGCCATAACCTCAATTGGCAGAGCTCGATCATAGACCTCATGAAACTGGTCGGGATTGATTCGAGCCTGAGCAACCGCGAGTCCCTCGCGAAGGAACTTGGTTATACAGGCGAACTCAATGGTTCGGCCGAGATGAACATCTGGCTGCACAAAGCGACGATGCGCGAACTGGCCGCCAATGGCGGCAATGTCCCCGCGCGCATGTTGGATTAACCTGATCCTCCAGAACTGACCATGCTGAGCTTGGCGTTCGCGCAAAACCGCCCGCGCTCCGACCAGCGAACGCGGGCGGTTTTTATTCAAAATTGATTGCGCGATCTTCGCGTTTTGCTCAGGTCTTGCTGCCGAAAAATCCCTTGGCCATCCCGGCCAGGTCGTTCAGGACGCTGCCGTCGCCATCGCGATCAAGCATCGAGGTGAGCCCGGCCATGATCTGGGGATGATCGTTCATCATCTGGCTGACCTGACCCAGTGCACCTTCGCCGCCCAAATGTTCGAGAACCTGGTTCATCGTGCCGGTATCGAGGCCGGTCTGCTCGGCGGCGGCTTCAACCGTATCGCCCGGCTGGGTGTGTGCGCTCGCGAGCGCAGCAATCGCCTTTTCAGCCATGGCCGGGTCGATCCCAATTTTGGCAGCCATGTTGGCAATGTCGGTATTTTGGCCGACCTGGCCAAGGATTGTATCAAACAGGCTCATGGGAATACCTCCGCTAACGAGCCCCATCGGACCCATCGTCGCGCTTTTGCACTCACTCGAAACCAAGCGCTATCGAAATTACTTCAGCTTGGCTGGTCCGACTAGACCGCGATCGGCGCTGCCTTGCGCACACCTTCGTCGACATGGGCTTCGAACTGTTCGAAATTGTCGATGAATTGGCGAACCAGGGTCTGGGCGGTGCGATCGTAGTCGTCAGCGTCGCTCCACGCCGCGCGCGGATCGAGCAGCTTGCGGTCGACGCCCGGCACCGAAACCGGCACTTCGAAGCCGAAGTTGGGGTCTTCACGGAACTCTACCGAGTTGAGGCTGCCGTCGAGCGCAGCGTTGAGCAGCGCTCGAGTGGCTTTGATCGGCATTCGGTTGATTCCCGGCATGGTCGCCTTGCCGCCGGTCCAGCCCGTATTGACCAGCCAACACTTGACCCCGCCCTTGGCGATCCGCTCCTTGAGCAGATTACCGTAGATCGAGGGATGGCGCGGCATGAACGGCGCACCGAAGCAGGTGCTGAAGGTCGCCTCGGGCTCGCTCACCCCGATCTCGGTGCCCGCGACGCGCGCGGTATAGCCCGAGAGGAAATGGTACATCGCCTGATCCGGCGTCAGACGCGCGATCGGCGGGAGCACGCCATAGGCATCAGCGGTGAGGAAGATGATGTTGGCCGGCACCGGCCCCATATTTTCCGCCGAGGCATTGGGAATGAAGTTGATCGGATAGGAACCGCGGCTGTTTTCGGCGAGCGAATTATCGTCGAAGTCAAGTTCGCGAGTGGTACGGTCGATCACGACGTTCTCCAGCACCGTGCCGAAGCGCTTGGTGGTCGCGAAGATTTCCGGCTCGGCCTCGGCCGAAAGGCGGATCATCTTGGCGTAGCAGCCGCCCTCGAAGTTGAACACGGCGGTGTCTGACCAGCCATGCTCGTCGTCACCGATAAGGGTTCGGCTGGCATCGGCCGAAAGGGTCGTCTTGCCGGTGCCGGAAAGCCCGAAAAACACCGCTGTCGTGCCGTCGGCGCCAATATTGGCCGAGCAGTGCATCGGCATCACGCCCTTGGGCGGAAGCAGGTAGTTGAGGATGCCGAACACGCTCTTCTTCATCTCGCCGGCATACGACGTGCCGCCGATCAGGATCAGCTTCTCGGTAAAGTTGACGGCGATAACGGTCTCGCTGCGGCAGCCGTGGCGCTTGGGATCGGCGCGGAAGCTGGGCAGGTCGATGATCGTGTACTCGGGCTCGAAGCTGCTCAGCTGATCCTCGGTCGGGCGCACCAGCAGGGTGCGAATAAACAGGCTGTGCCAGGCGAGTTCGTTGATGATGCGCACATTGACGCGATATTCGGGCTGCGAGCCGCCGAACAGATCGGCGACGTAGAGCTTGTCCTTCTGCGCCAGCGCGGCGAGGAAATCAGCCTTGAGGTTCGCAAACTGCGCGGGCGTCATGGCGACATTGGTCTGACCCCACCAGATGCTGTCCTCCGTCTCGGCATCGCGGACGAAAAACTTGTCGTTGGCCGAGCGGCCGGTGTGCTTGCCGGTTTCGACCACGAGCGGACCTTCGGCGGCCAAAATGCCTTCGCCGTTCTTGAGCGCATGCTCAACCAGCGGTGCTGTGCCAAGGTTGGCGTGGATCACCGCTTGCGAGGTGATTCCCTGGCGGTCGAGCGGATAGTTCAGCGAAGCTGTGGTCAAGATCGTCTCCTGGAATGCTCGCAGCGCGGACTAAGCGCCGGAAACGCAACCGAAATTGCACATTTCGAGTCGCGCATAGTCGACACGCCCCGATGCGTCAAAAACCTCCCATAGAGCAAAAAACCGGACTTTTCCGATAAATTCTGCTCTATAATCGTGGCGATTGTCAGCGGCCCTGCGAAAGGCTAACCCCAACTTCCATCTCTTGCAGCAGCGAGTATCGACGCGCGCATGGCCGATGTTCCCACTCCTTCCCCTCAGCCCCTTCCGCAAACCATCGCACTGGTCGATGATGACCGCAATATCCTGACTGCGGTTTCGATCGGACTGCAAGCCGAAGGCTTCGTCACCCGGGTCTATGCCGATGGCGAAACAGCGCTCAAGGCCCTGCTGGAAAACCCCCCAGACTTGGCGATCTTCGACATCAAGATGCCGCGGATGGACGGGCTTGAACTGCTCCAGAAACTGCGCGCGCGCTCGCCCCTGCCGGTGATCTTTCTGACCTCGCGCGACGAGGAGCCGGACGAGGCGTTGGGCCTGGCCTTGGGGGCCGACGATTATATCGCCAAGCCGTTCAGCCAACGTCTGCTGGTAGCAAGAATTCGCGCGATCCTGCGGCGGAGCGAACTGGTTCGGGCCGGGCCCGGCATGGCTTCGAGCGATGACCTGCCCGAGCCCGTGCGCCGCGGCCGACTGACGCTCGATCCGGCGCGGCACCAGGTTGACTGGGACGGCGCGGCGGTGTCGCTGACGGTGACCGAATTCCTCATCCTCGAGGCGCTGGCGGCGCGGCCCGGCGTGGTCAAAAGCCGCAACCAGTTGATGGACGCGGCCTATAGCGACGACGTGTTCGTCGACGATCGCACGATCGACAGCCATATCAAGCGGCTGCGGCGCAAGTTCCGGGCGGTCGATCCAGACTTTTCGGCGATCGATACGCTCTATGGCGCAGGTTACTCCTTTGCCGAAAGTTGAGCCCGAGCCAGACACTGCGTCCCAACGCGTCCCCGACCGACTGTTCTGGAGCCGCCGCGCCTCGCTCACCACCCGCATCCTTGCGGTAAACATCTTCGCTCTGGCGCTGATGGCAGGAAGCCTGTTTTACCTCGACAGCTATCGCAAGGAACTACTCGCCGAACGCCTCCGCCTGGCGCTGACCGAGGCCCGGATCACCGCCGCTGCGCTGGCCCGGACCCGGCCCGGGGAACGCCGCTCACTGATCGCGCAAGTCGGCAAGGAACAAAGCCTGCGCTTACGCCTGTTCAATACCAAAGGCGCGTTGATCGCCGACAGTTTTGCCCTTTCGGGACCGGCCTTCACATTCGTCGACCCCAGCAAGGAAACCGGCTACCGCCGCGCCGCCCGTGCGCTTGATCGAGCGACCGATTTCGTCCTCGGCACCGCGCCGATCGCCGAGTATCAGGAGCCTGCCATTCAACGCGCCGAAGCATGGCCCGAACTTGCCGAAGCGCGCCAGGCCAAGGCGACCGTGGTGCGCCACCGGCTCGCTCCCGACCGCACGCCGGTGCTCAGCACCGCAACAATTGTCGATCGCGGCGGAGATGCGTTGCTGACCACGCGCAACGCCACCGAGATCACCCAATATGTCCGCGATGCGCGCCAGACACTGGCGATCGTCGTTGGCGTAGCCTTGCTGGTTTCGGTCCAACTCTCGCTGTTCCTCGCCCGGACCATCGTCCAGCCTCTCCGCTCGCTGGTCCGCGCCGCTGTGCGGGTGCGATTGGGGCGTGACCGGGCGGTGATAGTCCCGCGCCTGCCCGAGCGCGGCGACGAAATCGGACTGCTGGCCCGCGCGATCTCCGACATGACCACCGCGCTGCGCCAGCGGATCGACGCAGTTGAAACTTTTGCTGCCGACGTCGCCCACGAGATCAAGAACCCGCTGGCCTCGTTGCGCAGCGCGCTCGAATCGCTCGAACGGGTCGAGGACCCGGCCCTGCGCCGCCAGCTCTCCGCCCTGGCCGCGCACGATGTCCAGCGGATCGACCGGCTGGTGACCGAGATTGCCGACGCGAGCCGGATCGACGCCGAACTAAGTCGCACCACTTTCGTGCCGGTTGACCTGGCCGCGCTGGCCAAGGCCCTGGTCGGTGAGCGTGAGCGGCGCGGGGTCAATGGCTCGTGCGCGGTCAAAGTAAAGGCAGATCGCGGCAGCATCTGGGTCAAGGGTGATCCGATGCGGCTTGAGCGGGTTCTCGAAAACCTGCTCGATAACGCGGTGTCGTTCTCGCCGCCCCGGGCCCGGATCACCTTGGCCATCGCTCGCCAAGATGACCGGGTGGTTCTCGAAGTCTCCGACGAAGGCCCGGGGATTGCACTCGCTTCACGCGAGAAGGTGTTCGAGCGGTTCCACTCCTTGCGCCCGGCCGAAGAAGACTTTGGCCGCCACAGCGGTCTGGGCCTGGCCATTGCCCGCACAATTGTCGAGGCACACGACGGCACTTTGGTAGCTGCAGAGCCAGCCGACGACACCCCGGGTGCGCGGCTTGTCGCAAATCTTCCCGCATCGCAGCGGTCATGAGCCTCGCCCACCAGGCCACCTGCGTTGCCATCGGCGGGCGCGCGCTGATGATCGAAGGAGCGCCGGGCATCGGGAAGTCGAGCCTGGCCCTGGCCCTGATCGACCGCGGCGCGGTGCTGATCGGCGACGACTCGGTTCTGCTGGAGCTGCGGGAAGGCGCACTGTACGTCCAGCCCCATCCAAGAACGCGCGGCCTCCTCGAAGTGCGCAATCTCGGCCTGCTGCCGTTTCCGGTTTGCGATGAGGTGCCGGTCGCGCTTATCGTCCAGCTGACCAGCGTTGCGCCTCGTTTTATCGAGGCGGCTGCACGCGAAGAACGGGCGGGTGTCTCCCTGCCTTTGATTGCACTCGAGGCCCATGCCGATGCCCTCCCGCTGCGCGCTGAACTGGCGCTGGCTCGCTACGGGACGGTCTGAAGCAGCGCCCGCCCGACGCTAGACATTCCTGGCGAGCGGGAGCAAAGCTGGCGCAAATGGTCAAGGATAGCGCGGACAATCCGGCCAGCGAGGTCGGCACACAAGACCAGCGCCAGCGCGTGCTGCTGGTCACCGGGTTGCTGGGCGCGGGCAAGACTACTGCCCTGCGAGAACTGGAGGACATGGGCTGGGAAACCATCGACAATTTCCCGATCCGCATGCTCGGGCGGCTGATCGACGGTTCGGGCAGCGGTGGGATCGACCTTCGCAATCCGCTTGCCATCGGCTTTGATTCGCGCACCCGCGGCTTTAACCCACACGAAATCATCGACCGGGTTAAAAAGCTGTCGCAGCGCGAAGACCTCATCCTGACCACGCTGTTTCTCGATTGCTCGGGCGAGGAACTGGTCCGCCGCTACAATGAAACGCGCCGTCGCCACCCTCTGGCGCAGGACATGCCAGCCGAAGCGGGTATCGCCGCCGAGCGTGAACTGCTCGAGCCACTGCGCCGCTGGGCCGACGTGGTAATCTCAACCACCCGGCTATCCTCGAACGAACTGCAGCAGCAAATCCGCGAGCAGTTCCGGCAGACCGCCCGGGCAATGACCGTGACGGTAACCAGCTTCGGCTTTGCCAGGGGAATGCCGCCGATCGCCGATCTGGTGTTCGACATGCGCTTTCTCGACAATCCGCACTGGGATCCCGCACTGCGGCCGCAGACCGGGCAAGATGCTGCGGTTGCAGCACATATCCGCAAGGACCCGGCTTTTGCCGAGGCATATCAGCGTATCCGCGACCTGCTCCTGCTGCTGCTCCCGCGTTATGCGGCGCAAGGCAAGGCCTATGTGAATATCGCCTTCGGCTGCACCGGTGGCCGCCATCGGTCGGTATTCGTCGCCGAACAGATCGCGCAAGCCTTGCGCAACGCCGGATTTTCCCCCACATTGCTGCATCGCAACCTGGGCTCGCGCACAGCCGAACTCCTCGAAGGAGCGCAGCCCCGATGATATACTCAGTGAAGACACCCTTGATGTTTGAAGATCGATCCCGGTCGCCATTGCAGGATTTTCGGAGCGCAATTTCCTCATGATCGGCATGATCCTGGTAACACATGGCAAGCTCGCCGAGGAGTTCGTCAACGCAATGATCCACGTTGTCGGCCAGCAGGATGCAGTGGCCACGGTCTGTATCGGGCCCGAGGACGACATGGAGCGTCGGCGGCGTGAGATTGCCCAGGCAATCAAGGCAGTCGACAGCGGCGACGGCGCAATCGTGCTGACCGACCTGTTCGGCGGAACCCCATCGAATCTCGCCATATCGCTGTTGAAGCCGGGCAAAGTCGAGGTCATCGCCGGGATCAACCTGCCGATGCTGATCCGCCTGGCCAAAGCTCGTAAGTGCATGGGTTTGCGCGAAGCGACCACCGCCGCGCGCGATGCCGGGCGCAACTACATCACCGTCGCCTCCGAATTCCTGGGGCAGGACGCATGAGCGACCAACCCTCATGACGGAATTGTGCGAAGAGGTCGCGATCATCAACAAGCGCGGGCTCCATGCCCGGGCCAGCGCCAAATTCGTCAACACTGTGGCGTTGCTGCCTGACGGGGTCGAAGTGCGGGTGACCAAGGACGGTTCGGATGCCGCGGGCGGCTCGATCCTGGGTCTGATGATGCTCGGCGCAGCCAAGGGCGACTCGATCGAGATCTGCGTCAGCGGCCACGGTGCAGACAATGCGCTGCAGCAGCTGGTCGGGCTGGTCAGGGGCGGCTTCGGCGAAGATTAACTTTTTTGGGGGACTGAACCCTTGCGCCGCACCATCACCGGCTTTTCCAATCCCACGGTAAAAGCCCTGCGCGCGCTGCGCGAGAAGAAGCATCGCAAGGCCGAGCGCAAATTCCTCGCCGAAGGGCTGAGGCTGTTGACCGATGCCAGAAGTGCCGGGCGGCTACCTGAAGTGTTGGTGATGGCGACCGGACGGGAAAGCCACCCCCTGCTCGAGGCGCTCGAAGCCGACGTGGCGGCGGCGGGCGGCGAGGTGATCGAAATGGACGCCGCAATCCTGTCCAAGGTCACCGGCAAGGACAATCCGCAGGCGGTCGCCGGGGTCTTCGCCGAGTGGGACACCGGCTTGGCCGCGCTCGACCGGAGCAGCGCGCAAATCTGGCTCATCGCCCAGGCGCTGCGCGATCCGGGCAATCTGGGCACGATGCTGCGCACCGGCGACGCGGTCGGTGCGGGCGGTCTCATCCTGATCGACGACTGCGCCGATCCCTTCTCGGTCGAAGCGGTGCGGGCGAGCATGGGCGCGATCTTTACCCAGACCGTTGCTCAGGCGCGGTGGGAGGAGTTTCTGCCATGGCTGCGGGGCGGGGTCGGGCAGTTGGTGGGCGCGTCGCTGCGGGAGGCGGCGGACTATCGGGGAGCAGCTTATGCAGCGCCGTGCTTTATTCTGGTGGGCAACGAGTCGCGCGGCTTGCCGTCGGACTATGAGGATGCCTGCGATTTGCGCGTGACGATCCCGATGCTCGGGCGGGCAGACAGCCTGAACGCCGCGGTTGCGGCGGCGGTGCTGGCTTATGAAGTGCTGGCGGGGATACGCACCTCTTAACCAGCACTAACAACTCCCGTTCGCGTCGGGCTTAGGTCTGTCCGATTTAACCCATCATCTTAGCCCCCATCCGCATCGTTCACCGCATCGGCCAACGGCAGCGCGGGCAACACATCTTTCCCATAGCGCGGCGCGCTTTCCACCAGTGGAACTTCCTCGATCTCGCGTTTGCCGATCTCGATGTGTTTTTCCTTAAGGCGGCGCCCAGCCGACAGGACGTTGCGTTCGAAGCTACCGACGAACTTGTTGTAGTTGTCGACCGCGCTGCTCAGGCCCGAGCCGACCCGCTTCATATGCTCCGCAGCGACGGCCAGGCGATCGTACAATTCGCCCCCCATCTTCCCTATCTCGCGCGCTTCCTTGGCCAGGCCGTCTTGCCGCCACACCTGCGCGATGGTGCGCGCAATGGCGACCAGATTGGTCGGGCTGGCGAGCAGCACCCGGCGTTCGAAAGCATAGTCCCACAGCCGCGGATCGTGCTCGAGTGCGGCGGCAATGAAATGTTCTCCGGGCACGAACATCAAGATATAATCGGGCGCGTCGTCAAACTGGCTCTGATAGCTTTTCGCCGCCAGCGTCTGGATATGGTTCCGCATCGATACGGTATGCTGGGTCAGGTGCAGGGCCCGCGTGGCATCGTCCTGCGCCTCATAGGCGTCCTGATAGGCGTTGAGCGAAACCTTGGCGTCGATAACCAGCAGCTTGTTGCCCGGGACTCGCACAATCGCATCGGGGCGCAGGCGGCCTTCGTCGGTGTCGATCGATTGCTCGGTGACGAAATCGGTGTGCTCGGCCAGGCCGCATTGTTCGAGCACGTTGCGCAACTGTTGCTCACCCCAGCGCCCGCGCGCCTTGGGCGCATTGCGCAGCGAATTGCCGAGCCGTGCGGCCTCGGCCCGGACCTGCTCCTGCCCCGCGCGCATCGCCTCGATCTGGCCGGTGAGCTGGCCGAACGCGTCGACACGGTCTTTTTCGAGCTTACCGACGGTCTCCTCGTATTTCTGCAGACGCTCACCGACGGGAGCGAGGAGTGAGCGAATCCGTTCGGCGTTCGTCGTCTCGCTCTCGGCAAAGCGATCCTGCGCGCGCTTGAGAAAAGCTTCCTGCGCGCCTGCCAGAACCTTGGCTCCGGCGTTTTCGAACTCCTTGCTAAGCCCTTCTTTGGCTTCGACCAGCAGGCGCTTCTGTTCTTCGAAATTGGCCGTTTTTTCGCGAAGACCTGCCAGTTCGGCAGCGATTTCGCTGTGGCGCAAGGCACCCGAACTTAACGCGGCGGCATGGTCCAATCGCGCCTGTTCCAAAGCTATCGCCAGACCATCCGCAACCTTGGCCCGTTCGCTTGCGCCAGCCAAATCGCTGATCGCGGCCTTGAATTTTTCGTCAAGGTCCTTGGCCACACCGTCCCGCTCGGCGTGGCGCGCGCGCCATTCGGCGACCGGCCGGTTGCCGAGGAACCAGCCAAAGCCAATCCCCAGAAGTAAAACAATAGCGACCATTACTTCCGGATTCATGTTAACTCCACAGATGCCGGCAGGGTTGCCCCCACCGGCTGCTGCGATTGGCGCCTTCAGAAACGATGCCGAAGGTCAATCAATGCGTCCGACGCTGTTTCAAAACTTGAAGGTGAGCAACTAAGTATCTGACCTTCCCCTGAAATCATGAGCCAATGAACGCCATCGATAAGCCAACACAACGAATAGAGCCGATCTATCACGGCTTTTCTCCTGTGTTGTAGGCTCGACTAACCTCAGCGATATCTTACTGCCATCGTCTATCTCGCGCGCGTTCTCAGTTGATGAGGGCAACGTTAGACTTGAAAGTACTATTTGCAGCATAGAAATTGGCTTAACTTAGTCATCCTCCAAAGACAACCTTCGGAACCCGTTCGCCTGTTGTGGGGAGAGCAATCTACAAGAACGAAGGCGGAACGCAACCAACAAAGTTTGGTTATTCACAACATCCAGCCGACTCACGCCGCCTTGCGCAGCTTATCCAGCTTTTTCAGAGCCATTTGCCGCTTCAGCCGTGACAGGTAATCGATCGAGAGGATGCCTTCGAGATGGTCCATCTCGTGCTGGATGACCGTTGCCATCATACCCGTCATCATCGCCTCATGGCGCTCGCCGGCAAGGTCCTGCCAGCGGACGCAGATGATCGCCGGGCGTTCGACCTCGACGTAGATCTCGGGGACCGAGAGGCAGCCTTCGTTGTAGATTGACAGGTCGTCTGACGGATCGGACAGCGCGGGATTAACGAAAATCCGCGGGTTTTTCACCCCGGGCGCGTCTTCCTCATCGCTCTCCGGCTCCTGCAGGTCGATCACCAGAAGCCGCAGCGGCTCGCCCACCTGGATCGCGGCGAGGCCGATGCCTGGGGCATCATACATCGTCTCGAGCATGTCCTCGACCAGCGTGCACAGGTCCGCGTCGAACGTAACAACGGGGCGAGAGACCTGGCGGAGGAGCGGGTCGGGGGCTTCGATGATTGCGCGCAGAGCCATGGTGATCAGATAGTTAGCGCGGTCGGTCAGCGCAAGCTGTCATCCGATCGCCCTCACCCCACAGGCCGCCGAGCGCGCAAGGCCTGCGCCAATGTCCCTTCATCCAGATAATCCAGCTCACCCCCCACCGGGAGGCCATGCGCCAGTTGGGTGATCCGCACCGGCATACCTTCCATCCGCTCGGCGATATAGTGCGCGGTGGTCTGGCCTTCGAGCGTGGCGTTCATCGCCAGGACCACCTCGTCGATCCCGCCTTGGCCGACGCGTTCGAGCAGACTGCCGATCGCCAGATCCTCGGGCCGGACACCATCGAGCGCCGACAAGCGCCCGCCCAGCACATGATAACGCCCGGCGAACAGCCGCGCCCGGTCGAGCGCCCACAGGTCGGCAACTTCCTCGACGACGCACAGCGCGCGGGCGTCGCGGCGCGGGTCGGTACAGATGCCGCAGGGGTCGGAGGTGTCGACATTGCCGCAAGTGCCACACTCGACTAGGCTGCCACGCACGGCGGTCAGCGCCTCGACCAGTTGCACCAGCGCAGTTTCACGGCGCTTGATCAGCCATAAGACCGCGCGCCGGGCCGAACGCGGACCAAGGCCGGGGAGCCGGGCGAGCGCTGCGCTCAGTGTCTCGATCTCTTGCGATGCCATCCCCGCGCAGATAGGGCGCGAGGTCGGAAACGGAAAGCCTTTCGCTCAATGCGCATCACCTTCATGGGAACCCCCGAATTCGCGGTGCCGACGCTGACCGCGCTGGTCGAGGCCGGGCACGAGGTGGTAACCACCTATACCCAGCCGCCACGGCCCGCCGGTCGTGGCAAGCAGCTCCAGCCTTCGCCGGTCCAGCGTGCAGCGGAAGCGCTGGGCATCGCGGTGCGCCACCCACCGAGCCTCAAAGACCTGGCCGAGCAGGCCGAATTTGCCGCGCTGGATTCCGATGTGGCGGTAGTTGCGGCCTATGGGCTTATTTTGCCGCAAGCGATTCTCTCTGCGCCGAAGCATGGCTGCCTCAATGTCCATGCCTCGCTGCTGCCGCGCTGGCGTGGAGCAGCGCCGATCCATCGCGCGATCCTGGCGGGCGACAGCGTTACGGGCGTGACGGTGATGCAGATGGAGCGCGGGCTCGACACCGGGTCGATGCTGGCCATCGCGCGAACTCCGATCGATGACAAGACCGGCGGCGAACTGGCGGCGGAACTGGCGGAATTGGGCGCGGGGTTGATGATCGAGGTGTTGGCCGACTTGCCCCAGCGCCGGGCCGAACCGCAACCGGACCTGGGCGTGACTTACGCGGCCAAAATCGACAAGAGCGAGACCCGGCTCGAATTTTCTCACGCTGCCGAAAAGGTCGAGCGCCAGGTGCGGGCTTTTGCTCCGGTCCCCGGGGCGTGGTTCGTGCTGGATGGTGAGCGGTATCGGGTGCTGGCGGCGGATGTCGTAGCGCGCGAGGGGGTGGCGGGCACGGTGCTGGACGATGCGCTGACGATTGCTTGCGGGTACGGTGCGATCCGTCCGACGAAAGTGCAGCGCGCCGGGCGGCCGGTGATGAGCGCGGCGGAGCTTTTGCGTGGGCGGCCAGTGGCGGCGGGGACGCGGGTCGGATGAGAGTTGCGAGTCGGGCAAGCGAGGCGTGGATGCAGACCTTACTCCCCATGACCCGCTTCGCCCTCACCCTGGAGTTCGACGGCACTCCGTTCATGGGCCTGCAGCGCCAGCCTAATGGCCCGACTGTGCAGCAGGCAATCGAGACGGTAGTGCTGCAAGTTACCGGCGAACGGGTCACGCTTCACGCCGCCGGGCGCACCGATGCCGGGGTCCATGCCACGGCGATGCGCGCGCATGTGGAGCTTGCCTGCCAGATCACGCCGTTCCGCCTGATGGAAGCGCTCAACGCCCTGCTCCGCCCGCAACCTATTGCGGTACTTGCTTGCGAGATCGTGCCCGACGACTGGCACGCGCGGTTTTCGTGCGTCGGGCGCAGCTACCTCTACCGGATCGTCAACCGCCGTCCGCCGCTGACAACCGAAATAAATCGCGCCTGGCATGTGCGCCAACCGCTCGACATCGCGGCGATGCAGCGCGCGGCGCAGATGCTGGTCGGGCATCATGACTTCACTACCTTCCGCTCAGCCCATTGTCAGGCCCCGTCGCCGCTCAAGACGCTCGAGCGGCTTGACGTGCGGCGCGTGGGCGCGCTGGTGACGGTGGAGACGGCAGCGCGCAGTTTCCTCCAGCATCAGGTCCGATCAATGGTTGGATGCCTGGTCCTGGTCGGCCTGGGGCGCTGGCCCGAGGCGCGCATGGGCGCGGCGCTGGCGGCGCGGGATCGCACGCAGCTGGGCCTCAATGCCCCGCCGCAGGGCTTGTATTTCACTGGGGCTCGATACCCCGAACATCTGGAGATTCACCCATGACCACCACTGGCAAACAATTGCTCTCGACCCTGTCGCCCGAAGGCAAGCTGACCGTCGAACTGATCGACCAGACTCTGCCCGATCCCACCGGTTCGCAAGTAGTGATCCGGATTGAGGCGACGCCGATCAATCCTTCAGACTTGGGCCTGTTGTTCGGTCCAGCCGATACCGCCAATGCCGAATATACCCCTGGCAAAGTCGTGGCGCAGATGCCGGAGGCGGCGACGCGGGCGATGGCGGCGCGCCACGGTCAGGCGATGGCGGTAGGCAATGAATGCGCCGGAACGGTGATCGCAGCGGGCGAGGACCCGGCGGCGCAGGCCTTGCTGGGCAAGCTGGTCGCGGCGGTGCCGGGCGGCAGCTATGCGCAGAATGTCCTGACCGACGCGCGCGGGTGCATGGTGCTGGGTCAGGGCATTACAGCCGAACAGGGCGCCGCCGCGTTCGTCAATCCGATGACTGCGCTGGGCTTTGTCGAGACGATGAAGATGGAGAGCTTCACCGGCATCGTCCACACCGCTGCCGCCTCGAATCTGGGGCAGATGCTGGTCAAGATCTGCCTTGAAGACGGGGTGCCCTTGGTCAATATCGTCCGCAGTGAAGCGCAGGTTACGCTGCTCAAGGGACTGGGCGCCAGCCATGTGGTCGATTCCACCGCTCCCGATTTCATGAAGCAGCTTATCGCCGCGATCACCGAGACCAAGGCGATGATCGGCTTCGACGCGATCGGTGGCGGCGGACTGGCCGGGCAAATTCTCACCGCGATGGAAGCTGCTGCCAGCGCAGGCGCGGCCTATAGCCGGTATGGCTCGTCATCGCCCAAAAAGGTCAATATCTACGGCGCGCTCGACATGGGGCCAACGGTGCTCAACCGCGCCTTCGGGCTGACCTGGGACCTGAGCGGCTGGCTGCTCACCCCGTTCCTCGGCAAAGCGGGCGCCGAAACGGTCGGAGCGATGCGCCAGCGCGTGCTTGCCAACCTGACGACGACTTTCGCCAGCAGCTACAAGGCGCGGGTTTCACTCGAAAAAATGCTGACCAAGGATGCAGTCAGCGATTACAACGCGCGGCGGACCGGGGAGAAGTATCTGGTCGTGCCGAATTGAACTGCCCAGACCCCCTCTGGTTTAGGGCAGTTTAAACGGGGAGGTGGCAGCCCGTAGGGCTGACGGAGGGGTCCTTTGCCAACGTTGCGGATAACCCCTCCACCGCTGCTGCGCGAGCGGTCCCCCTCCCTGTTTGTACTAACGCACCAACAGGGAGGATCTCACCCCTTCCCCACCACGCTCTCCGGCAATTCAGTGCCGAACACGCGTTGGTAGTACTCCGCCACCAGCATCCGTTCGGTCTCGTCGCACTTGTTGAGGAACGAAAGGCGGAAGGCGAAGCCGGGGTTCTTGAAGATTGCGGTGTTCTGGGCCCAGGTAATCACCGTGCGCGGGCTCATCACGGTTGAGATGTCGCCGTTCATGAAGCCCTGGCGGGTCAGGTCGGCGACTTTGACCATGTCGGCCACCAACTTTGCGTCGCAGCCCTCGGACTTGGCGAGGACGATCTGGGCTTCGACCGCCGCCGGAAGATAATTCAGTGCGACGACAATGTTCCAGCGATCCATCTGGCCCTGATTGATCGCCTGAGTGCCATGATAAAGCCCGCTGGTATCACCCAGCCCGACCGTGTTGGCGGTTGAGAACAAGCGGAACCAGGGGTTCGGGCGGATCACCCGGTTCTGGTCCAGCAGGGTCAGCTTGCCCTCAGTTTCAAGTACGCGCTGGATCACGAACATCACGTCGGGGCGACCCGCGTCGTATTCGTCGAACACCAGCGCGGTGGGTGTCTGCAGCGCCCAGGGCAGCAGGCCCTCGCGGAACTCGGTCACCTGCAGGCCATCGCGCAACACGATCGCATCGCGCCCGATCAGGTCGATCCGGCTGATATGCGCATCCAGGTTGATCCGGATGCACGGCCAGTTGAGGCGGGCGGCGACCTGTTCGATGTGGGTCGACTTGCCGGTGCCGTGATAGCCCTGGACCATGACCCGGCGATTGAAGGCAAAGCCTGCCAGAATCGCCAGGGTAGTGTCGCCGTCGAAAACATAGTTGTCATCGAAATCGGGCACCCGCTCATCCGCTTCGGAAAAGGCGGGCACCTGCATATCGATATCGATCCCGAACATCTCGCGGACGTCGATGGTCTTGTCGGGCGCCTCCAGGATCGTGGAGTTGCGGCTATCGGGCTGGATATTGGGGAGATCGGTCATGTCCGCCCCGCCTATACGCGGGCGCGCGGGGCTGCAATAAGCATTCGGCCTGTTTGGGTCCGTGGGCCAGAACTAAGGGAAAGATCATCAATGAAGGTTTTCGGTTTCATGCTTTCGCCATTCGTGCGCAAGGTTCACCTCGTCGCCGCCGAAAAGGGTATAGCGGTCGAGATGGCCCCGGCCAACATGCGCAACCCTTCGCCCGAATTCGCTGCGGCCAGCCCGTTCCGCAAGATCCCGGCATTGCAGGACGGCGATTACACCCTGGCCGATTCGACCGCGATCGTGACCTATCTCGATGCACTCCAGCCTGAGCCGCCGCTGTTCCCTGCCGACGCCAGGGCGCGGGGCAAGGCGATCTGGTGGGAAGAATACGCGGACACCATCCTGACTCCGACCGGCGCCAAGATCCTGTTCAACCGCTTCGTCGCGCCCAAAATCGTTGGCATCCCGGGAGACGAGGCCGTGGCCGCGCAGGGCGACATTGAGATCCAGCCGCTGATTGCCCATCTGGAAAGCCAGGTTCCGGACGAGGGATGGCTGGTCGGGGAATTCAGCATAGCCGATATTGCAATAGCCTCGGTGCTGCGCTCGCTCGCCTATGCCGAGTGGCAGGTCGATCCGCAGCACAGCCCCCGCGCTGCTGCGTGGTACGCCCGGATGTGTCAGCGCCCCGCCTGGCAGTCTGTCGCCACGCTGGAAGATGCGCATTCTAAGGCAATGACCTGATAGCTTCTTTGCACGAAACGCAGATGCGGTGAAACCTAGTCGGCCCGGAATACTTATATGGTATGGCAGGCGAATTCCTCTGCCGTGATCGGGAAGAGAGCGATGACCAACCCAGCGGGCAGCTTCATCTGGTACGAGTTGATGACCCCCGATCCTGAGGCCGCGGCCCGGTTCTATCACGCCGCAGTCGGATGGAATTTCGGCGCGCCGCTGCCGTTTCCGGGGGGCATGGATTATCGTATGATCCAGCGGAACGATGGCGGTCAGGCGGGCGGAGTCCTCCGCCTGACCGGTGACATGCGGGCCAACGGCGGGCGACCGATCTGGTTGCCGTACTTCGCGGTCACCGATGTCGATGCCACCATCGCCGGAATCCTCGAAGATGGCGGCAAGGTCCAGATGCAGCCAATCGACATGGAGGCCGGGCGCATTGCGATGACGGCCGATCCGCAAGGGGTCTCGTTTTACATCATGCGGCCCAATCCCCCGGCCGATCGGCCTGACATCGACAGTGATGTCTTCTCGCCCGACCAGCCCCAGCGGGTGTCCTGGAATGAGTTGGCCAGTCCCGATCTGGCAGGGGCGAAGGCGTTCTACGCCAAACACTTCGGCTTCGAATTCAACGAGGTCATGGATATGGGTTCGATGGGCGAATACTGTTTTATCGATCATCACGGCCAGCGTCCCGGCGCGCTGATGCAGCGCCATGACGAGCGGCAAGCGGCCGCCTGGGTCATCTATATTCGCGTCCCCTCGATCGCCAAAGCCAAGCTTGCAGTCGAGGCAAATGGCGGTGCAGTGGTAAGCGAGCCGCACGAAGTGCCCGGAGGAGACTGGATCGTCGTTGCCAGTGATCCGCAGGGTGCAACATTCGGCCTCGTCGGCGCCAAGGGAGAATAGCATGGCGGATTACACCTTCTTCACTAATCCGATGTCGCGCGGGCAAATCGCGCGCTGGGCCTTGCATGAGGCGGGTGCCGACTACGAGCAAGTGCTGGTCGACTGGAAAGCCAAGCCGGCCGCGTTCCTTGAAGCCAACCCGATGGGCAAAGTGCCGACCATCGTTCACCACGTCGGCGGGCACGATCATGTCGTCACCGAGGCCGCCGCAATCTGCGCCTACCTCGCCGAGGCACAGCCCGAGGCCGATCTCCTCCCTACCGCCGACGAGCGTGCCGATTATTATCGCTGGATGTTTTTCGCCGCCGGTCCGGTCGAACAGGCGATCATCGCGCGCGCGTTCAAGTTCGAACCCGGCCCCGAGCAGGAAGGCATGGCCGGCTGGGGCAGTTATCAGCGAACTGTTTCGACCCTCGACAGCCATTTCGCCGCCAACGATTACGTTTGCGGCAAGCGCTTTACCATGGCGGATGTCTATGTCGGCAGCGCGGTCGACTGGGGCTTGAACTTTGGTTCGCTCCCGCCCAACCCCTCGTTCGCCGCCTATGCCGAGCGGTTCCAGGCCCGCCCGGCCTATCAAGCAGCCAAGGCGATCGACGGCAAGCTGATCGCGCAAGCGCAGAAGCAAGGGCAAACCTGAGTAATGCCAACGAACTGTCCATCTCGCGCCTGATCGACGCACCGCCCGCAAAAGTGTGGCAGGTGATGACCCAGCATATGGCCGAGTGGTGGTGCCCCAAACCTTGGACCACCGAGATCGTGGCGATGGAGCCCCGTGCTGGCGGGCGTAGTGCGACGATCATGCGCGGTTCCAATGGCGAGGAAGGCGCGCATGAAGGGATCTTCCTCGCCTGGGACGAAGGCCGCCGGTTTGCTTTCACCGATGCGGTTACGGCTGAGCTGATGCCGTCCGGACCATTTATGATTGGGATCATGGAACTGACGCCGGAGGGTTTGGGAACGCGCTAAACCGCCACCGCTCGGCACTGGACCGCAAAGGCCATGGAGCAGCATCGCACGATGGGTTTCGAACAAGGCTGGAGTGCGGTGGCGGATCAGCGGAAGACCTTATGCGAAACAGGTTAGCTGGCGCTCACACCATCACCTTCCGCAATAACTGATAAGCCTCGACCACCGCCTGCAACCGCGCCTCATGACTACGATCGCCACCGTTGCGGTCGGGATGATAGCGCCGCACCAGCTCCGAATAGCGGCTCCGCAGGCCTCGTCGATCGGAGTCCAGCGGCAGGCTCAGCACTTCCAAGGCCCGCCGCTCGTCCGGCGTAACCATCCGGCCATCAGTGCGCTCTGCCGGGCGGCGCATCTGGGCGCGGGCGTAGATTGCCTCCAACGGGTCGGCAAAATCAGCCCAGCGCGGCGCGGAATCGATCCCGGCGTCGGGGCGAAACGCCCGCACTTCGCTCGCCCATCCTGATAATGGCGACTGTGCCGCGTAAATCTCCTCGGCGTTCATCCCCTCGAACCAGTCATACCCGGCGTTGAACTCGCGGACATGGTCGAGACAGAACCAGCGATAGCTGCCGGGCCCATCGAAACCAGGGGACTGTTCACCCGGCGCGCGGAACTCACCGGCCTCCTCGCAGCCCCGCCAATCACAGTTACGGGACGAGCCTTCGATGCGGCCATGAAATTTGTCGTGTCTCACGCCCTTCCACATGGCGACCGATCGGCTAGAAGGGAAGACATGACCGGACCGATTACCCTTGAAATTACGCGCCTGCTCGAAGCTGCCTTCGCCCCGAGCCGACTCAACGTGATCAATGACAGCGCCAGCCACCGCGGCCACGTCGGCGACGACGCCAGCGGCGAATCGCATTTCACCGTCGAGATCGAGAGCGCGGCGTTTGCCGGACTATCCCGGGTCGAGCGCCAGCGCCGCGTCAACCGCGCGCTGGGCGACCTGCCCGGCCAGCGCGTTCATGCCCTCGCGATAAAGGCCCGCGCGCCGGGCGAATAGGATGAATGTGATCGAAACCATCACCCCCATCAGCCATGACCTCGGCGCGTTCGAGGTGCGGCGGGCACTGCCTGCGAAGACTCGAACGATGGTCGGACCATTTATTTTCGTCGATCAGTTCGGCCCCGCGCATCTACCGCCGGGTGCGGCAATGGACGTGCGGCCGCATCCGCACATCAACTTGGCGACAGTTACCTGGCTGTTTGAAGGCGCAATCGAACATCGCGACAGTCTGGGCAGCTTCGCCACGATCCGTCCTGGCCAGGTCAACCTGATGACTGCCGGACGCGGGATCGTCCATTCGGAACGCAGCCCGCAGGCCGAGCGCCCGGGCGGGCCAAGGCTTTACGGAATGCAGACCTGGCTGGCCCTGCCCGATGGGCGCGAGGAGATCGATCCGGCATTCGAAGCGCAGACCGAACTGCCGCTGGTCGAGACAGGCGGCGCCAAGGCCCGGGTTATCATGGGTTCGCTGTGGGGCGCCACCGCCCCGACCACGCAACACGCTGCAACGATCTATGCCGAGATTGCGTTGGATGCCGGTGGCGCAGTGCCGATCGATGCCGAGGCGGACGAGCGCGCGGTGATGCTGGTCGGCGGCGCGGCAAGCCTGGATGGCATGGACTTGGGCCTTTACGATCTGGTGGTGCTCGCTCCTGGCACAGCAATGAGCCTGGCAAGCGCGAACGGCGCGCTGGTCATGCTGATGGGCGGCGAGGCTTTCACCACCCCGCGCTACGTCTGGTGGAACTTTGTCAGCGCCTCGCGTGAGCGGATCCAGCAGGCCAAGTCGGACTGGAAGGCGGGCCGTTTCCCGCTGGTCCCCGGCGACGACCAGGAATTCATCCCGATCCCCGAGATCGCCAAGAGAGTGAGCTATCCATGAAGCGCGTAACCCTGGCGAGCGGCATTGAACTGGATGTGATGGATGAAGGGCCGCGCGATGCGCCCGCGCTGATCTTCCTCCACGGTTTTCCCGAATCGCACCGCACCTGGCGCCACCAGATCGCGCACCTCTCGGGTCGCTTCCGCTGCGTCGCGCCCGACCAGCGCGGCTATCGCGGATCGTCCAAGCCGCAGGACGTTGCCAGTTACACCCCGGATAAATTGATCGGCGACATCTTCCAGCTGGCCGACACGCTCGGCATCGCTCAGTTTACTATCGTCGGCCACGACTGGGGCGGCGCGATTGCCTGGGGAATTGCGCTATTCGGCCAGGCCAATGGCCGGGTTACCCGCGCAGTGATCGCCAATGCCCCGCATCCCGCGATCTTCCAGCAACTGCTCTACACCGACCCGGTCCAGCGCGCGGCGAGCCAGTATATGCGGGAATTCCGTGATCCCGCCAACGATGCGCTGGTGCGTGAACATGGTCTGGGCGCACTGATCATGCAGGCGATCAAATGGGAGCGCCCGCCCGCGCCGATGGAGCCGGTGGAGCGCGCTGCCCTGCTCGCCGACTGGCAAGACCGCGAGGCTGCTTTCGGCATGCTCAACTGGTACCGCGCGAGCCCGGTGGTCGTCCCGCCGCTCGATGCGCCTTACGAATTGCCGGCCGATTGGAAAGGTTCGCACCTGCCGCCGCTGACCATTCCGACGCTGGTGATCTGGGGAGTGGAAGACCACGCCCTGCCTTTGTGCAATCTTGACGGGCTGAATGCGATCATCTTGAACCTGACCGTGGCGAAAGTCCCCGATTGCGGGCATTTCGTACCCTGGGAAGCGCCTGATGCGGTTAACGCGGCGCTGGATGCGTTTTTAGCCCAGACCGCCTAATCCCAAATCCGTTCGGCTAATTCCTAAAAGTTAGGCTTCACGTCTCCGGCCAGGCACTCATTACCGGCGGGTCGAGCCAATCGAGGGCAGCTCCGTGGGCATGGGCCGAGGCGAGCTGGAGCCGCCGCTCGCCACCGGGCCAATATTGTACTGACAATTCGTGGTGGAGGAGCGTGCGGTTAGCCTCCAGCGCGATCCACGCCAGCGGGCGTTCGGGCGTGGCTGCAGCCGCTGCCTGGGCCATCGCCGCTGTCACGCGGGCACGCTGATCGGTGGGCACATATTGCCAGACGATCGAGTGCATCAGCACGCGGGTCGTGCCCGCCTCCTGTGGTCTGGCCAGCTCAGCCTCGATGAAGTCTGCGGCATTCATCCGCACCAGGTCGGGCGCTTTATCCCGCGCTGCCGCGACAGCCGCAGCCATCCGCTCGAAGCGTACGGCATGTTCTGGCCAGATATAAGCGGTCAGGCGCAGCGCCTGGTCGGGCTGGCTCAGATCAACCGGAGCGACGTCGCAGCCTTTGAGCGAGGCGAAGGCAAGCGCGCGGTTGGGCGGTGGCAGGCCGCTCCAATCGGGCGCGAAGTGCATCGCAGCGTCGGAAGGTCCTACCGAAACTCCGCCCAGATCGTAGCGATAGCGGTCAAGCATGAGGTTGATCCCGGCGCTCGAACCGATCTCCAGACACTGGAAGCGCGCAGGAAGCCCCTGCCCCGACAGCCATAGCAATCCGGCGATAAACCCGCACGAGCGGCCCGCCTCGTTGGTTTGTGGCGGCCCGTCGAGCCAAGGTAGCAGTTCCGACGTGCGCCGTGCGATCACCTCGCCGACCACCGCCAGGTCGTCCGTCGGCTCATCGCGATAGATTGCCGCCAGTGCTTGCTCGCCACCCTTCAGATGCAGCGCATGAATACCCCCGGCACTGCGCAAGGGCAGCCCATCAGCCATCGCCGGGCCGCTCCAGTTGCGGATGCGCGTCAAGAACGCATTGCCCTCAGCCCGGTCAAGCAAAGCCCCGATCGCTGCCACCACCCGCGCCGTCACCGGCGCGCCATTGGCCTGGCAATAGGCGACCTGATTGGCATAGGCCTGGGTCACCGACATAGTCGTGGTTGCGTATTTCGTCGTTCCCATCCGGTTGCCCTTTACCCCGACCCCGCCTAAGGCGCGGACCCGATGACCGCGCCGCTTATCTTCGCCGTACCCAAGGGTCGCATCCTCGACGAGGCGCTGCCGCTGATGGCGCGAGCCGGGGTGGTGCCCGAAGCGGGCTTTCACGACAAGGCCAACCGCGCGCTCTCATTCGCCTGTGAAAACGTCGGCATACGGATTATCCGCGTCCGCGCGTTCGATGTGGCGACGTTTGTGGCCCACGGCGCCGCGCAAGCCGGGATCGTCGGCTCGGACGTGGTCGAGGAGTTTGACTATCCCGAACTTTACGCGCCGGTCGATCTCGACATCGGCCACTGCCGCCTGTCGGTCGCCGAGCCCGAGGGCGAGGATGCCGATGCCGCGCCCAGCCATCTGCGCGTCGCGAGCAAATACCCCAGCCTGACCCGCCGTCATTACGAACGGCTGGGCATTCAGGCCGAAGTGATCAAGCTCAACGGCGCGATGGAACTGGCCCCCGGGCTGGGACTGGCCGGGCGGATCGTCGATCTGGTCTCGACCGGGCGCACGCTCAAGGACAACGGGCTGGTCGAGACCAGCGTGATTCTCAAGATCTCGGCCCGGCTGATCGTCAACCGCGCTGCGTTCAAGACCGACGCCCGGGTCGCCGATCTGGTCGAACGTTTCCGCGCGCTGGTGGCCGAAGCGAAAGCCGCCTGATGCTGCGGCTCAATACCCGCGATAAAGGCTTCGAACAGGCCTTCCGCCGCCTGGTCCGCGACCGGCGCGAGAGCGACGACGATGTCTCGCGCGACGTCTCGCTGATCCTCGATGATGTGCGCGCGAGGGGCGATGACGCGGTTGCGGAACTAACCGAGCGTTTCGACGGCCATGTGTTGGGCGAAGATTGGCGGATCGGGGCCGAGGCGTGCCGCGAGGCATTCGAGAACCTCGCACCTGATCTGCGTGCCGCACTCGAACTGGCGGCGCAGCGCATCCGTATCTTCCATGAGGCGCAAAGGCCCGTCGACCGCGACGATACCGATGCCGCCGGGGTCCGCCTGGGCGCGCGCTGGCTGCCGGTTGACGCCGCCGGGCTCTATGTTCCGGGTGGCCGCGCGGCCTATCCATCCTCGCTGCTGATGAATGCGATCCCCGCCAAGGTTGCCGGGGTCGCGCGGCTGGTAGTGGTAACGCCCACGCCGGGCGGTGTGATCAATTCGCTGGTCCTCGCCGCCGCGCATCTCGCTGGTGTGGACGAGGTCTGGCGCATCGGCGGGGCACAGGCGGTGGCCGCGCTGGCTTATGGGACTAAACGGATCGCCCCGGTTGACGTCATCACCGGTCCGGGCAACGCATGGGTGGCCGAGGCCAAGCGGCAATTGTTCGGCGTCGTTGGCATCGACATGGTTGCCGGGCCGAGCGAGATTCTCGTGATTGCGGACAAGGACAACGACCCGGCCTGGATCGCCGCCGACCTGCTCAGCCAGGCGGAGCACGATCCCGCCGCGCAATCGATCCTGATCACCGACGATCCGCTGTTCGCCGATACCGTGGCCGATCGCGTGGGCGTCGAACTGGCCCTGCTGCGGACCGCCCGCGTCGCCAGTGCAAGCTGGGCCGATCATGGCGTGATCATTGAGGTCGCCAGCCTGGATGAAGCCCCGGCCCTGGCCAATGCCCTGGCCGCCGAGCATGTCGAGCTGGCCGTCGACGATCCCGAATTGCTGTTCAAGGCGATTCGCCACGCCGGCAGTATCTTCCTCGGGCGGATGACTCCCGAGGCAGTCGGCGATTACGTCGCCGGGCCTAATCATGTGCTGCCGACCGGGCGCCGTGCCCGCTTTTCGTCAGGACTCTCAGTGCTCGATTTCATGAAGCGGACCAGTTTCATCCAGCTCGGCCACAAAGCGCTGGAAGCTATCGGCCCCGCCGCCATCGCCCTGGCCGAAGCCGAAGGTCTGCCTGCGCACGCACGCTCAATCGAAGTAAGGCTGGGAATATGAAAGCCGGCCCCAAAGCCCGCGCCGCCGCCCGGATGGGCGCGGTTCAGGCGCTGTACCAGCACGAGATGGAAGGCACCAAGCAAGCGCCGCTGCTCAACGAATTCCACCAGCATCGCCTTGGCGCGGAAATCGATGAGCTCACTTTCAACGAAGCCGAAACCGCCTTCTTCGACGATCTGGTGATCGGCACGCTGGCGCGTCGCGACGAGATCGACGCGCTACTGACCGAACGCCTCGCCTCGGGCTGGTCGCTGGCCCGGCTCGACCGGACCATGCTCCAGATCCTGCGCGTGGGAACCTACGAATTGCTCGCCCGCGCCGACGTGCCGACCAATACTGCGATCACCGAATACGTCGATGTCGCTCACGCCTTCTTCGATTCGCGCGAAGCTAAATTCGCCAATGGCGTGCTCGACGGCGTCGCCAAGGCGGTGCGCTGATGTTCCAGCTCTGACCAGCGAACTCGCCTTCATCGAGGCCCTGCGCGCGCTGGCGACGCATCCGGCGGCGCGGGGGTTGAATGACGACGCGGCGGTGCTCGAGTTCGGCGACGAGACGCTGGTTCTGACGCATGACGTCATGATCGAGGGCGTACATTTTCTCCCCGGGCAGGACCCCGCCGACCTCGCCTGGAAACTGGTGGCGGTGAACCTGTCCGATCTGGCGGCCAAGGGCGCGGAGCCGGTGGGGGTGTTGCTCGGCTATATGTTCGGCAGCGACGATGCGCGGTTTGTGGCCGGACTGAAAGATGCGCTGGAGCATTATCGCACCCCGCTGCTGGGCGGGGACACGGTGAGCGCCAATGGCCCGCAAGTGCTCGGCCTGACCGCAATCGGACGGGCGACGCATCGTCCGGTGCCGGCCCGCAGCGGCGCCAAGGTGGGTGACCACGTTTACCTGACTGGCCCGATCGGAGCGGCGATGCTGGGCCTCGAAGCCTTGCGCTCCGGCCAGGGCGACAGCACCGCCTACCGCCGCCCGCGCGCACTTCTCAGCAAAGGTCAGGCGCTCGCCCCGCATGTCTCGGCGATGATGGATGTATCGGACGGGCTCTTGCTCGATGCCGCGCGAATGGCGCGGGCGAGCGGGGTGACGCTCGCAATCGATAGCGCCGCCGTACCCATCGCAACGCCAGAGTCCCGGCGCTCCGAAGCCTTGCGGTGGGGCGACGACTACCAACTGCTGTTCACCGCTTCGGCCGATGTCGCCCTGCCGGTTGCAACGCATTGGATCGGCGAGGCGCTGCCCGCTTCCGCCTCACCCATCCTGCTCGACGGTGTTCCGCTGACCGAGGATCACCAACTAGGCTATCAGCACGGTGTCCCATCGCCCAGCTAATCGCGCGACCAATCAGGGCAGAATTGCGCCGGGGGGCTTGCGCCGACCAAGTGCTTGCCTATAGCGAACCATCAAATCGGCCCAAACCCGGCAATGATCGGGTAAGGGCACCATTGCGCAATCATTAGGGGGAGCAGCGCGTGAGCCTGATCACTATTTCAATTTTGCTGGGATTGCTGGCCATCGTCTATGGCTTCGTCACCAGCCGCCAGGTGCTCAGCGCCTCGGCCGGCAATGCCAAGATGCAAGAGATTGCTGCAGCGATCCAGGAAGGCGCCCAAGCCTACCTGGGCCGTCAGTACCGCACGATCGCCATCGTTGGCGTGATCGCCGCGATTATCGTGGCCGTAGCGATCAGCCCGATCTCGGCCGCCGGTTTCGTGCTCGGTGCGGTGCTTTCTGGCGCAGCCGGGTTCATCGGCATGAACATCTCGGTGCGCTCCAACGTGCGCACCGCTGCGGCGGCCCAGACCGGGCTGCAACAGGGCCTGACCCTGGCATTCCGCGCCGGCGCGATCACCGGAATGCTCGTGGCGGGGCTCGCCTTGCTCGCGATCGCCGGGTTCTTTGGCTACCTCACCGGACCGGGCGGCTATGCCCCTGACGACCGGGTGGTGATCACCGCGCTGACCTCGCTCGCGCTGGGCGCCAGTCTCGTTTCGATCTTCGCCCGTCTGGGCGGCGGTATCTTTACCAAAGCCGCCGACGTCGGCGCCGATCTGGTCGGCAAGGTCGAGGCCGGAATTCCCGAGGACGATCCACGCAACCCCGCAGTCATCGCCGACAATGTCGGTGACAATGTCGGCGATTGCGCCGGCATGGCCGCCGATCTGTTCGAGACTTACGTGGTGACCGTGGGCGCAACCATGGTGCTGACCGCGCTGCTGCTCAAGGGTGCGGCCAACCTGGCCGATCTGATGGCGATGCCGCTGCTGATCGGCGGCGTGTGCATCGTGACCTCGATCATCGGCACCTACTTCGTCCGCCTGGGAGGCTCCAAGAACATCATGGGCGCCATGTACAAGGGCTTTCTAGTCACCGCCGTATTGTCGGTTCCGGCGATCTGGTGGGCGATGAACCATGCGCTGGGCGGCATCAACAACCCGATCGGTGACACCGGCCTGACCGGCATGACCCTGTTCTGGTGCGCCCTGCTCGGCCTGGTCATCACCGGGCTGATCATCTGGATCACCGAATACTATACCGGCACCAACTACCGCCCGGTCCGCTCGATCGCCAAGGCGTCCGAGACTGGCCATGGCACCAACGTCATCCAGGGTCTGGCGATCAGCATGGAATCGACCGCGCTGCCGACGCTGGTTATCGTCACCGGGATCATCATCGCCTACAAGCTCGCCGGACTGCTCGGGATTGCCTATGCGGCGACCGCGATGCTGGCGCTGGCGGGCATGGTCGTGGCGCTCGACGCCTATGGGCCGGTTACCGACAATGCCGGTGGCATTGCCGAGATGGCCGGGATGGACGACAGCGTGCGCGAGAAGACCGATGCGCTCGATGCCGTGGGCAACACCACCAAGGCCGTGACCAAGGGTTACGCGATTGGCTCGGCAGGCCTGGCTGCGCTGGTGCTGTTTGCCGACTACACCCACAAGCTGGAAAGCTACGGCCGCGCCATCAGCTTTGACTTGAGCGACCCGATGGTGATCGTCGGTCTCTTTATCGGTGGCCTGATTCCGTATCTGTTCGGTGCCATGGCGATGGAAGCAGTCGGCCGCGCGGCAGGTTCGGTGGTCGTCGAAGTGCGGCGCCAGTTTGCTGATGGATTGATCATGGCCGGCAAACGCAAACCCGACTACAGCGCTGCCGTTGACATGCTGACCACATCAGCGATCAAGGAAATGATCATCCCGTCGCTGCTGCCGGTCGTTGTGCCGATTCTGGTCGGTTTGCTGCTCGGCCCCAAAGCACTGGGCGGCATGCTGATGGGCACCATCGTGACCGGCCTCTTCGTCGCGATTTCGATGTGTACCGGCGGCGGCGCCTGGGACAACGCCAAGAAATTCATTGAAGACGGCAATCACGGCGGCAAAGGTTCTGACGCGCACAAGGCCGCTGTGACCGGCGACACCGTGGGCGACCCCTACAAAGACACGGCCGGCCC